>BTQY01000007.1:0-61642 GCA_036986115.1 Gammaproteobacteria bacterium
TGCTGAATGTAAACCCGGAGGGGTTCTACAGTGCGACCTGAGCGAGAGCGAGGTAGTGCTGAATGTAAACCCGGAGGGGTTCTACAGTGCGACCTGAGCGAGAGCGAGGTAGTGCTGAATGTAAACCCGGAGGGGTTCTACAGTGCGACCTGAGCGAGAGCGAGGTAGTGCTGAATGAAACCGATGAGCAAACCAGGGAAGATCTGATTTATTCGTCATTCCGGCGAAGGCCGGAATCCAGTAATAGATTGAATGTAATGCACTGGATTCCGGGTCTGCGCTACGCTTCGCCCGGAATGACGGGAATATCCCATAGCTCGCACAACCTACAGTTTTACTGAATATTATTCGTGTTTATTTGCTTTTTTTGCGTCCATTTGCGGACTTATTTATTTCAAAGGACACGGAGGACACAGAGTCACAATCTTATTATTTTTTCTTTGTGATCTCTGTGGTGAAAAGTATTTTCCTGAAAAATCAGCGCATATTATCCATAAATGCTGCCTGGCACTTAGAAATGTAACCAGCGCCGGATACCGGTAATCGGCGTTTTGGTTCTTTCATCCGATTTTTCCAGCTGACACACGATATTCAGCGGGCAATCCACTTCGTGTTCGTCATCGAGGGCCTCCCAGGCATAGTCGAGCGCAGATTCAACACGCCGGAAGAAACGTTTTTCGGTACCAACCCGCCTGGTGAAGCCGCTTTGCCACAGGATATCCATGACTTGTTTCTTGAACTGGGTAAATAGCACTTCAATACCGGATTGCTGCAGCTGTTCAGTCATTTGTGCCAGCATTTCCTCACCGGTGGCATCCAGGTCATTAATCCCGGAGCCATCCACGATAACGAACTTGAGGTCAGGTTTATTGACCACTTTTTCCATGATGCTGTCTTCAAAGTAGCTGGTGTTGGCAAAGTACAATGAACCGTCAAAACGGATCATGGAGATATTTTCACAAATAGCCAGGTTAAACAGTTCGGCATCACGCAGTGAACCATCCGGGTGACGTGACAGTGTTACCACGCGTGGCTTCATGGTGTGATACAGGAAGATCGCCAGAGACACGATGACACCGATCATGATGGCATTCTCAAGATGTGGTGCAAATGCCAGTGTCAGGAAAAATGTCAGAATCGATACGGCCCCATCGGCACGATTGACTGTCCAGAAATGTTTGATGTGTTTGAAATTAACCAGACCAATGACGGCCATCATAATGACGGCAGCCAGGGTGGCCTGTGGAAGGTGATACAATAATGGTGTTAACCACAACAGGGTAATGACCACCACGATGGTGGTGACTACGGAGGAGAACCCGGTGATGGCACCAGCACCGATATTCACCGCAGAGCGTGAGAATGAGCCGGATACGGTGTAACTCTGGAACATGCTGCCAACAATGTTACTTATCCCTTGCCCCACCAGCTCCCGGTTGACATCCAGTCTCTGACGAGTACGGGTGGCCATGGCTTTGGCAATGGAAACCGCCTCCATGAAACCAATCAGTGCAATCGCAATCGCGCTGACAAATAACTGGCTTATTATTGCCCAGTCAAATGTTGGCACCTTCATGGCGGGCAGGCCTGTCGGTATCTTGCCGACCACACGGCCTCCGGCTTCCATGGAGAGTTTGCCTTCATTATCGAAGGTAGTCATCTTCCAGATGTCAGGGCTGACGACGACATCTTCTGGTACCTGACCTTCCAGGTAGAAGGTGTTGCTTTGCTCACTGCGCTGGAATCTCAGGTTTTTGAATTCCTTGCGTACTGCGGTGGAGGCCTTCAGACGTTGCTCCAGTTTTAACTGGTGGTTATCCAGAAATTGCTGCGCAGCAATGACCCGGACATCATTTTGTCCGAATTCAGTGCCAAGATTCTCATAGCGAAGCTTCGCATTGGTGACGTTTTGCTCCAGTACTGAAACCTCGTTGGTTATGTTCAGTTCACTGCTGACCATTGCCTGGAAGGTCTTGTTGCTTAACTGGTTCAGCTCGATAATTTCACGCTTTTCAAAACCGATATAGAGCGACAGGATGGTAGTGATGGCCACGGCTATCAGCACATTCGGGATCTTCGGGTTGATGCGTTTCAGGGCGATCATGATAACAAATGCCAGTATTGCCATGCCGAGGGTCGGTAAGTGTGTATTGTCTATTGCGGCGAGCACCGTACGGTACACGGTTTCGTAATGGTGTGCTGTCTTGTCAACGGTGACACCGAAGATCTTGCCAAGCTGGGAAGTGGCAATAATGATCGCGGCTGCGTTGGTGAAGCCAAGCACGACCGGGTGCGACAGGAAATTCACCAGCACGCCCAGGCGTAGCAGACCCAGTGCCAACTGGAACAGTCCGACAGCCAGTGCCAGCATAATGGCATAGGCAATGTAGGATGCACCACCGGCGGTGGCAATGGGTTCAAGCGCGGCGGCGGTCAGCAATGACACAATGGCCACCGGGCCGGTCGCCAGTTGTCGTGAGGATCCAAACAGTGCGGCAACGGCGGGCGGCAAGAATGCCGCATACAAGCCGTAATAAGGGGGCAGGCCAGCCAGTTGCGCATAAGCCATGGATTGAGGAATCAATACCAGCGCTACCGTGATGCCGGCGATGATATCGGCGCGCAGGATGGAGGCCTTCTTTAGCTCCGGCAACCACTGTAAAAATGGCGCCAGACGGTACAACATGGCCATATAACCGCTCTTTCTCACGATTGGAATCCTTCAGAAATAGGATGTTAGAGACTTGTGCCAGTGCTGGCCGGTAGCGGAATAAATTCTCCGGGAGTCAGCAACACTATGAAACTATACACCCTGCAAGGAATATCATAAAGTGGTAATAATCTAATGTTAAGTGTGTATGTGCTGGGCCAAGACTGGATCCCGCTCAGCGATGCGGTTGGCTGGACGGTCAATCCTGCCCGGTTGCCGCCGCGTCTTCCTGGTCAATCCATTCCTGTAGCGTGCCGATGAGATTTTTTGCCTGATCTATGCTGGAGATATTGAACTTGGATTTTTGCATGTACTGACCATTGCGCTTCTGATAACGACGGATAGAGAATTTTACCTTGCCAAACACTTCATTTTTACGATCCCAGTCCTGGTATTTATACAGGATCGTTGACCAGGCACCCTTGGATAACACCACCTTATCCAGTTGTTTGGACACCAGTTTACCGTCATCCATATAGTCTACAGTCAGTTCGTCAACCGTTTCTGCCATCTCACTTTCTCCCGCTTAATATTTAATACCAGAAATTTCCAATGCTTGTATTACAGGTGACACAGGTTACTACAAACCCGTCCAGGCTACCTAATGATATCCAGCGTAGCCTGACATGGAATTATTCTGCCTGATTGAACAAATCATTCACTGCCAGGTCGTACAGGGGTATGCGTATAAACATCAAGACCATGTTCCTGACCGCCACGGTCGGCATCTCGGCGTACTCACCTGGCCTGCTGGCCAGGGGGGCTGAGGCCCTGTTTGAGGTCAAGGCGTTGAAAGAACAAGCCGATGCCGGTAATCCATGCCTCAACATGCAGGAGTTCACCTGTGCCGTTTGTGGTAATTATATGGATCCGGAGATTTGGGCAGCGGATAATTACCGCTATGGCGACAAGGAAGCCTGTGAGCGATACAAACAAGGGCAAAAAAATGCTGCCAGGCCGCTCAAACCCGCCAAATGACCTCAAGCCGCCAGCCAGGCGGCCGGATTAGCTCCTAATTATGAATAATAATTATATATATCAATAAGTTAAGTGATATTTTGCAGGGTGAATAGTACACTAGCATAGTGTGAACCCGTTCCCAGACTGGATGCCGATCCTCCTCTAGTCTTAGTAATAACACAGGACAACCATGGGGACATTGCCATGACCATGACCAAGACTGCCGCAATCCTTGTATTGATGGTGCTCGGAACGGGCGCCAGCCTGGGGCTGGAAGCCTTCTCCGACTTCGTTATTGCCAGCGTTGCAGCCCTGATGGCCACCCCACTTGTATCTACCTGGGTTAATTGATCTCAATCGACATGCTAAAACTCTTTGCCCGGGCTATGCCCGGGCATTTTTTTGCTGCTGTTTTATCGCCCACTCATTCTTGCCCGTTATTGGCCGGAACCCATGTAATGATCTAGGGAACCTCTGATTTATTCTGGGCGAAGCAGATTGCATCTAAAATGTTCAGATTCAAGGCGCGAATCGCACGTAATAGCCAGCTATTGCGAAGGTTCGCAACGCAGAAGCTGGATATTTTAGAGGTGAGATGCAAGTTCATGAATAGATCAGAGGTTCCCTAGGTATCAACCCGCATGGACAAGTCGATGGCGTGAATATTTTTGGTGATATTACCGACTGAAATATAATCCACACCAGTGTTGGCAATCGCCCTGATTGTCTCAAGATTGATGCCCCCCGAGGCCTCCAGTCTGGCGCGGCCCTGGGCCAGCGCGACGGCCTGCGTTAACGTCTGCACATCAAAGTTATCCAGCAGGACAAAGTCGGCACCTGCGTCGATGGCCTGTTGCAGTTGTTGCAGGTCTTCGACCTCTACCTCGAGCTTTTTGTGCATCTCCATGGCAAGGGCCTGTTCCATGGCGGCGGCTATCGAGCCGCAGACGACGATGTGGTTTTCCTTGATCAAAAAGGCATCGTACAGCCCCATGCGGTGATTGAGGCCACCACCACAGGTCACGGCATACTTTTGCGCCAGCCGCATGCCGGGCAGGGTCTTGCGGGTGTCAAGGATCTGTACGCCCGTACCCTCGACGGCGTCCACATAGCGTTTGGTCCGGGTCGCTGTTGCAGATAAGGTCTGCAGAAAGTTCAGTGCAGCGCGTTCACCGCTCAGCAGGCCACGGGCCGGGCCGTTGAGTTCACACAGGGTTTGCCTGGCGCTGATGGCATCGCCGTCTTTGACCAGCCAGTTTAGCTGGACGCGCTCATCGAGCTGCTTAAAGACTTCCTCGGCCCAGCTGGTGCCGCACAAAATCGCATCTTCCCGGCTGATGATGCTGGCCGTTATGCCCCTGTCTTCGGGGATCAGCGCCGCGGTGATGTCGCCGGCACCGACATCCTCATGGAGGGCGCGGGCCACGTCCTGACAAATTTCGTTGATCGGAGGCCTGGACATTTATCGGTACACTTACTCGGAGATTTCCAGCAGTTCGATTTCAAAGACCAGCGTAGCATTGGCTGGAATCATATCGGCAAAGCCAGCCTCGCCATAACCGAGTTCGGGCGGGATGATCAGTTTGCGCTTGCCACCGACCTTCATGCCGACGACCCCGTGGTCCCAGCCCTTGATCACATAGTCGCAGTGCAGCGGGAAGCTGAAAGGTTTGCCACCGATGCTGGAGTCGAAGCGGGTGCCGTCTTCGAGCCAGCCAGTATAATGCACCACCACGGTTTGGCCGGCACCTGTAGCCTCGGCGCCGTCGCCTATGGCCAGGTCGTCATATTTCAAACCATTGTCCAGTTCAATCTCGGCCATATTGGTTATTGTCCTTGTTAAAGTACTTGTCGGTGATCCTGAATATCACCGGGCTGAGCAACAATAATGCGATCAGGTTCGGGACGGCCATAAAGCCGTTGAGTATTCCTGCCAGTTCCCATAATGACTCAAGATCTTCCTTGTATAACGCGCCCAAAGGGATCACTGCAATCCATAATATCCGGTAGAATGGAATGACCTTCACACCAAATAAATATTCTGCACTACGTTCGCCATAATAGCTCCATCCAATGAGAGTAGTATACGCAAACAACATGACTCCGAAAGTCACCACATATTGACCAATATCAGGAAGTCCCTGAGCAAATGCATATGAGGTTAGTAGTGTTCCAGATAGCTGTTTACTGCTTTCAGGATCAACTTGTATCCAGCCCTGGCTTATAACAATCACCAGTGCCGTCATTGTGCAGATGATGATGGTATCGATAAAGGTGCCGAGCATTGCGATAGTCCCCTGGCGGACAGGGTCATTGGTCTTTGCTGCGGCATGCGCGATAGGTGCAGAACCTAAACCGGCCTCGTTAGAGAAGACGCCTCTTTCAACGCCTTTTTGAATAGCAAATAAAACACTGGAACCGATAAATCCACCTGCAGCAGCCGAGCCGGTAAAGGCCTCGGTAATAATGGTGACAAGTGCATCTGGAACAGCAGATATATTGCTTAATAATATAATCAGTGCAGAGACAACATATGCTATCGCCATGAACGGTACGAGCTTACCAGCAACCTGAGCTATCCATTTGACACCGCCAATTATCACCAGGGCAGTGAGTATGGTTAACCCGGCAGCAATTGCTTCGCGAGAGATGGCCAGATTGCCTTCAATGGCATCGGCGACGGAATTTGCCTGAATGGCATTGCCGATACCAAAGGCCGCGAGGGCGGCAAACAAGGCAAACAGAGAGCCTAACCATTGCCAGTTTTTTCCCAGGCCATTTTTTATGTAGTACATGGGACCACCTTGATAGTGGCCCCTCTCATCAACCTCACGGTACTTTACGGCTAATACGGCCTCACCGTATTTTGTGCCCATGCCGACAAGGGCTGTCATCCACATCCAGAACACCGCACCAGGACCACCTATCGCAATGGCGGTGGCAACGCCGGCAATATTGCCGGTACCTATGGTGGCCGACAACGCGGTCATCAGGGCATTGAACGGGCTGATATCGCCTTGTTCGTCAGTGGTCTTGCGGCCTGACCACAGCATCCTGAAGCCATAGCCGAGACGCCGCAGAGGCATGAATTTTAGCCCCACGGTGAGATATATCCCGGTGCCGACCAGCAGCACCAGCATAACCGGGCCCCAGACGATGCCACTGATGGTACTCAGGATATCAGTATCGGATGCCATCGTTATTTTTCGCTTTTATCCCTTAATTATATGGCCGGTTGGTATGCGGCCAGTCTTTATAGCAGATTAGTGTAACAGATCGCTGGTGACCAATGGCAAGCCGAACAGACTGGTTTAATCAGTGTCCTGCCATGTTATATTAACGAGGTATGATAAAGCTGATCCTCGATTATCTCGGCGGTTACCTGGGTTTCCTGCGAGGTAGCATTCAGGATCTGTTGCCCATCATTCTTGTCATCGCTTTTTTCCAGGTCGTTATCCTGCAAAAACCTATTCCGAACCTGGGCCAGTTATTAGTCGGGGCATTGTTGGTCGTTATCGGTCTTGCACTGTTTATTCGTGGACTGCAAATCAGTTTATTTCCGCTTGGTGATGCGATGGCGCATGCGTTCACCCGCAAGGGCAGTGTTTTATGGTTATTGCTATTTGCCTTTTTCCTGGGTTTTGGCACCACGGTGGCCGAGCCCGCGTTAATTGCCGTGGCCGGTGAAGCGGCCAAGGTCGCGGCGGTGGGCGGCATGATTGAATATACCGAGGCCAGCATGGATGACTACGCCTTCTGGTTACGGCTGACGGTGGCATTTTCGGTCGGCCTGGCGATTGCTGTTGGCGTTATGCGTATTATCAAGGGATGGCCACTGCACTATCTGATCATTGGCGGTTATCTTGGCGTAGTTATCATGACTGCATTTGCACCGGAAGAGATCATCGGTATTGCCTTTGACTCCGGTGGTGTGACGACCTCGACCATCACAGTGCCACTCGTTACGGCACTGGGTGTTGGCCTGGCCTCAAGTATCAAGGGCCGTAATCCGATGACCGATGGTTTTGGCCTGATTGCGTTTGCTTCATTAACGCCGATAATGTTCGTGATGATCTTCGGCATGGTGATCTGATGGGGCTATTCGATCACATTATCAATGTGCTACTGGATACCATTCGTGACGTGATCCCGATCATGAGTGTTATCATCGGCTTCCAGGTGCTGGTGATCAAAAAGCCGTTACCGAACCTTGGGGTTATCATAAAAGGTTTTATTCTGGTCATTCTCGGACTGGCATTCTTTCTGGTCGGCCTGCAAGAAGCATTATTTCCATTAGGTAAATTGATGGCGGAGCAATTGACGGATCCAGCGTTTATCCACGGAACGGTCGTTGACCCGGCACAGGCGATCAACTGGCATGAATACATGTGGGTCTACATCTTTGCGGCGGCCACCGGCTTTGCGACCACCATCGCCGAACCGGCCCTGAAGGCCGTGGCGCTGAAGGCCAGTGACGTGTCCGGTGGTACCGTCAGTGTCAGGGGCTTGCGCGTTACCGTGGCGATTGGTGTGTCCGTGGGGGTAGCCCTTGGTACGCATCGGATTGTGGTTGGTGCGCCCTTACATTACTACATCATCATCGGTTATCTCGTGGTCATCGTACAGACGTTTTTTGCCCCAAAATCAATTATTGCAGTCGCCTATGATTCCGGTGGTGTGACCACGTCGACAGTGACGGTACCGCTGCTGGCGGCACTTGGCCTTGGATTAGCAAGCACTATCCCCGGCAGGAATCCGGTTATCGATGGTTTTGGCCTGATTGCGTTTGCCGCACTGTTCCCGATTATTTCGGTGATGGGCTATGCCCAGCTGGGGCAATGGCGATACAGGAAACAAATGAAGAAGTTAGGGAAACAACGACAGGAGTCAAAACATGGTTCAGACAAGTAAACAGGTGTTAAATATTGGCAGGAGGGTAGCAGCATGCATTTCAAGTTAATCATAGCCCTGGTGGAGGATGACAAGACCAACATTGTCATGGACGCCGCGCGTAAGGCAGGGGCGACAGGGGCCACGGTCATTAATCACGCCCGTGGTGAGGGACTGGAACAGCCGAAGACCTTTTTTGGCTTGTCTCTGGAGACAAACCGGGACATGATTCTGTTTCTGGTGGAGGAACATTTGAGTCGATCCATCCTCGAGACCATAGCCCAGGAAGCAGAATTCGATTCAACGGCTGGTGCGGGTATCGCCTTCCAGATAGATGTGGAGGATGCGGTCGGTGTCACGCACCAGATTGAAGAACTGACAGACGTGGTGGAGGAAAAATTATGAGCGATAAGAAAATCCTGATACGGGTCTCTGAGGTGATGAAAAAAGACTTCGACATCGTCGATGGTATGACCTCGGTGGCAGAGGCCCTGCAGAACATGAAACACGTAGGCACCAAATGTCTTATTGTCGATAAACGGCATAATGATGATGAATATGGCATCGTGCTGTTGTCGGATATTGCCAGAAAGGTACTGGCGGTAAATCGTTCACCAGAGCGGGTAAACATCTACGAGGTCATGTCCAAACCGGTGATCAGCGTACATCCGAGCATGGACATTCGCTATTGCGCACAGTTGTTTGACAAGTTTGGGCTGTCACGTGCGTCAGTAATTGATAATGGCAAGCTCACTGGCATCGTCAGTTATACTGATATGGTGGTACGAGGGCTAATGGGTGACCATGAAGTTCAATATTAGGATCCAGTTTGTCAATGAAACTGGATAGTGAAACAGGACTGCTGGATGTGGCGCGACAGGTGTCCTCGCCCAACCGTGATGATCGACCTGATGGTATGTCGATTGATTTACTGGTGATCCACAATATCAGTCTGCCGCCTGGCGAATTTGGTGGCCCGTGGATAGATGATCTGTTTTGTAACCGGCTGGATCCTGATGGGCATGAGTATTTCCGCGTTATATGTGACATGCAGGTTTCTTGCCATTTTCTTATCCGCCGTGATGGTGAACTGGTACAATATGTGCCGGTGCAGCAACGGGCATGGCATGCTGGCCAATCCAGCTACCAGGACCATGAGGGATGTAACGATTTCTCGATAGGCATCGAACTCGAAGGCAGTGATGATATTCCCTATGAAGATAGCCAGTATCAGGCATTAAATGAGCTGATTGCAGCCTTGACTGAAGTCTACCCGGCGCTTGGCAGCAACATTGTCGGGCACAGCGAGATTTCGCCCATGCGCAAGACTGACCCTGGCCCTGCATTTGATTGGGAGCGCCTGAATAATTTGATAGAATAGTCTGCCGTTAGTCATTTTATGGCATCCCGATATGTCACCGCTGGTGGCCAGACACAGGCAATAAATTAAGGAATTTTGAAGGACAAACACCATGACGTTTTTCACCATATTGATCAGCCTGATTATTGACCGAATATTCCTGTTCCTGCATGAATATCGGCAATTTAGCTGGTTCCATGCCATGAGTGACTGGATACGGGCCAGGGTGGGGATCTATAAGTGGAGTGGCCCGGTGGCGGTGCTGTGTGTGGTTGCGCCGGTCGTTGTTCTGGTTGCCATCATTGAGTTGATACTTGATGATGTGTTTTTTAACTTTTTCCTGCTAATTTTTAATATCGTGGTTGTTTTTCTGTGTCTTGGTCCGAAGGATCTGGATGCTCAGGTGACGACCTTTGTTGATGCACTGGATGCGCAAGACAAGGATGCTGCACGCAATGCTGCGGCCGAGCTGATCAATGATGATCTGCCGGAAGACGATGCCAGTCTGGTACAACGCTTGATCGGCGCCATCCTGATACAGGGTAACGAGCGGATTATCAGTGTATTGTTATGGTTTGTGCTGCTGGGTCCGGTAGGGGCCGTGTTATACCGGCTGGCCTGTGAGCTGAATAGTCAGGTTAAAAATGAAGAGGGCAGCGAATTTGTCAGTATGGTGCAGCGGCTGCATGATATTCTGGTGTGGGTGCCATCACGATTGAGCGCGCTTGGTTATGCGATCATGGGTAGTTTCGTCGATGCGGTACATAACTGGCGGGAAAAATCCGGTGACTGGGCTGCGGACTGGCAGGCATCGGTGAACGCATTACTGCTGGCTGCCGGATCCGGTGCGCTGCAGCTGGGGCTGAATGAAGACGAGGATAATGACGGGATATTTGATAATGACCTGGCGATTGAGCAGGTCAGGGCCTGCATCGCCCTGGTCAGCCGTACCGTGTTGATGTGGATAGCGGTCATCGCTCTGGTGACACTGTCTGGCTGGACTTCATAACCAGTAAGAGGATTGCAGGGCCTTCTTCCCCGTCATCTCTGATCATGCTCATACTGCGCTTCTTTGTTGTTATCACGCTCTATCTTGCGAGCACAAACAGTCCGGCCATTGAAGTTACTGATGACGCCGGTAATGTGCTGCAACTGGACACACCGGCACAGCGGCTCGTCAGTCTGGCCCCTCATCTTACCGAGTTGTTATATGCAGTGAATGCCGGTGAGAAAATTGTTGGCACCGTTGAATACAGCGATTATCCGTACGCGGCGAAGCTGATCCCCCGCGTCGGCAGTGGCCTGCGTTTTGATGTCGAGGCCATTATTAAGCTAAGACCCGATCTTGTGTTTGCCTGGAAGAGCGGGAATCCTGTACATCTGTTACAACGCCTGCAGCAATTTGGTATCAAGGTCTACGTGTCTGAACCCGGTTCGCTGGAGGCCATTGCTACCAGTTTGCAAAACCTGGGTGAGTTAACGGGTAATAATGATATTGCCAGAAGACAGGCGAGCCAGTTCCGACAGGAAGTGACACGGCTATCAAACCTGTATAAAGACCAGACCAGGCTTGGTGTATTTCACGAAGTTTCACATCAACCATTGATTACTATTGGCGCCAATCATGTGATCAACGATGTGATGAGAATATGCGGTGCCAGGAATGTATTTGATAATATTGAAACACTCGCCCCCTTTATCGACATAGAAGCCGTACTGGTGGCAGACCCGGATGTGATTACCGCGAGTGGTTTTAATGATAACCGGCCAGAAAGTCTGGATAAATGGAAACAGTGGCAATCATTGCGCGCGGTAAAAGAAGGCAATCTGTTTTATATCCCGGCAGATATATTTCACCGTCATACCCCGCGGATCCTGCTGGGGGCAAAGCGCCTGTGTGAGGCGTTGGCAACGGTACGGGGAAAGCGTGCCGCTGCAGAGCCGCTAAACACGAGAAAACAATTTTATCCGCAAATGAACGCAAATGAACGCAAATAAAGTCTGAATATAATCTGGACGACCTGAGCGAGAGCAGGGTAGTGCTGAATGAAACCCGCAGGGGTTCTACAGTATTAAGCGCTACCTCCGTATTTTGAAACGGGGCCTGATAAAATCTTTTTTCACCACAGAGGACACGGAGGACACAGAGTTAAAAACATAATTGCCCTGTTCTCTGCGTTCTCTGCGGTTAAAATGTTTTATATTTCCCTGTTGTTATATGAAAGGCAGAAAGGAAAGTATAATTTAATCGATAACCAGAAGTGTTATATCGTCGTGCAGGTTATCATATTGCAGGCCAAGGGCACTAAACAGGGCAGGCAGGCGGGCATCGGCAGAGATATTTATCAGGCGCCGAAACAGTGCGTGCAGTGCCTCACTTTTCAGACAGGGACTGTCTTTGCCCCTGGATTCACTAAGACCATCCGTATACAGGTACAGGCTGTCATCTCCAAGGTCTAGATTAATACTTTCAAATTGTGTCTCACTGCTGATCCCCAGTGGTGCTGCGTTGGCACTGATTTCCTTAAAGCTGCCACCGCTGATAAGTTGCAGGGCAGGAGGGTGTCCAGCATTGATGATTTGCAGTTTGCGTGATACGGGATCAAAAATACCGGCAATCATCGAGACAAATTTCCCGCGTGTCGAGGTTTCACAAATTTCCTTGTTTATGATGGAAAGTAATTTTCCCAGATTATGTTCGGTTTTACCGAGACAACGGAACAGGCTACTGGTCTTGGCCATTAGCAGGGCAGCATTCATGCCCTTGCCGGAGACATCGGCAATATTGAAATAAATACGCCCATCATCCAGTGTGTAAAAATCATAAAAATCCCCGGAGACGTCCCTGGCAGGGATATTTGTACCAGTGACAGGAAATGCCCCGTCAGGTTTTACCGGCAATAATCCCTGCTGGATCTCACGGGCCATTTCCAGATCTTTCTGAATATCTTCCGCCAGCCGATCTCTTTCTGCCAGTGTGTGTTCCAGTTTCCATACCAGGTCCTGATAGCTGAGATTTTCTTCGGCCAGGTGTTTGTTGGCTTCCAGCATTACATCTTCGTAATTGATTGGTTCATTAATTCTCATGCCCAGTGAGATGGCGGTTTCATTCAGAGTCTCGGCGGCTATTTCCAGTAGTTCCCTGCTGGTTTCAGCAGAGATATCAAATACATCACCGAGTGCACGTATACAATTATCCAGAGCTTTGCGTTTGTTATCGCTGGTAAAGGTAGTGGTCATCCATTCTGCACAATGACTGATACGGCAAAGTGGTTGTACATCGTTGCGTATCCCGCCGGCATCAAGCGGATGATGAAAACCCATGACCGCCGTCAAATCTTCAGGGAGATGCCAGTCGTTGGCAACGATCATACCAATCTTGTCGTGGGTAATACCGAATGCCCGTTGCTCGAGTAAATATCGTTTGTCCGGATCCGCAGCACGGAATTCTTCCCATTGTGGAGCATGTGCCGCCTGACTGTGAAACATCACCAATACACTAAAATTCTGCATTATGCCGGCAGTAAAACATTCATGTGCGTCAATACCGACGATCTCACCCAGGCACTTTGCATTCACGGCGGAACGCAGTGCATCATCCATATAGGTCGAGGCATCCAGGCTGGCCGTCTTGGCACTGCGCAGGGTGTCACGAACAGAAATACACAGCACCAGGTTTCGCAGCGCCCGTTGTCCAATGACCGAAACGGCATGAGCTATTGACTGGACTTCATTGCTGAGGGCATAAAACGCCGAGTTCACGATACGCAGCAACTCCGCCGTCAGGGCCGGGTCGGTGCTGACCAGATCCGCCAAAAAGCGCGAATTCACCTTCGGATCCGTGCAGGCGTTGATGATCTGCAGGGCAGAATTCGGTGGCGATGGAATATTTAGCTCAAACTGTGGACGAACTACTGGCATTTATTTAGTACACATTGTTATATTGATATGCTGTGTTATCGATTGAAACCAGCAAAACTTTAGTTAGATCAGTCATATATGTGGCGATGAATATGTTATAACTTATTGATTGTTTGTGTTATTTGGCGATATTTCCGGCATTTTATGCCGCCAATCAGGGATCGCGTATGCAGGGTGTTAGCAGGATCATTTGCTGTTTGCTGGGATTGTCTATTGTCCTGTCCGGCAGTCTGGTGGCAGCGGCGGCGGATGGGGCAGGGCAGGCGGTACCGAGCAGCAAGTACAGCAAGGCGCTGGATATCCTGAAACGTGACATTGACAGGAATCCACGCGACAAGGGCAACTATTTCCTGCGAGCACAGATCTATATTAGCCGTCACGACTACGCCAATGCGTTAAGGGATCTTGATATGGCCGTCTTCCGTGATCCTTCTTATGTGGATGCATACGTGCAGCGTGGTTATGTCTATTTTCTGATGGACAATGGTTCCAGGGCCATGCGGGATCTTGGCAGGGCAATCGGCCTGTCGAGCAAAGAATGGCGTGCCTATCTTTACCGCGGGCATGTCTATGTAAAATCAGGTCACCTGCAGTATGCCCTTGCTGACTACAATAAGGTGATAGAGCTCAGACCGGACAATGCCGAAGCATTATTTTTTCGCGGTAGCCTGTACGCCAGGCTGGGCAAGCACAAGCAAGCCATCAATGACCTGAATGTGGCCATCAGTCTGAAGCCGGATGACAGTCGCTTTTACTACAATCGCGGCAATGCCCTTGGGATAGTCGGCCGTTATCGTGAGGCGGTGGCAGATTTCAGCCGCGCGCTGCAGTTACAACATGATGTGTATGAAGTAATGAAGATCCGGGCCGTCAGTTATATGAGTCTGGGTGAATACTACAAGGCCATCGATGACATTAGTCAGGCGATTAGCCTGAAACCGGATGATCCTGAGTTGTACCGGCTACGTGGCAATGCATACCGTGAGGTAGGACTTCCAGATCTGGCTGACCGGGAAGAACAAAAGGTCATGGAACTGGAGAAAAGCAACGGCAAGAAGTAGGGAGAGGGGGTATGCTCAGTGATAACCGCTAAATTCCAGGGATGTGTCCAGGCGATCAGCGATTACGGCCTGGCTGCCAGAACACTTCTTCACCATTCTCAGCATGGGCCAGGGTGCGTGCGATGACAAATAACAGGTCAGAGAGCCTGTTCAGGTAGCGCAGGCTGGCAGTGTTAATGCCTTCTTCACGTGACAGGCTGAAGATACACCGTTCGGCACGGCGACAAATGCTTCTTGCCAGATGACAATGTGATGTGGCATGACCACCTGTTGGCAGGATGAATTCTTCCAGTGCCGGCAATTTCGCATTCAGGATATCCAGTACATCTTCCAGTCGATAAATATCGGCATCCTTCAGGCTGTGGTTTCTCGGGATACTGAGTTCACCACCAATATCAAACAGGTCATGTTGTATATCGGTGAGTAATCTGGAGATATCATCCGGGATGTCACCAGCCATGATGGTACCAATGCAGCTGTTGAGCTCGTCTACGGTACCGATGGCCACTATGCGGGGGCTGTCTTTGTCTACCCGGCTGCCATCACCGAGTCCGGTGGTGCCTTTATCACCTGTGCGCGTGTATATTTTGGAGAGTCGCTTTCCCATATTAGAAATCCGACAGTTGGTATTTAACATGTACCACCATATCAAAGTGGTGCTCCTTAATCCATCGTACCGCATCTGGCAGATATCGTATTTTACCGATGCTGTTCAGGGCTGCATTATCCAGTAAGGGATATCCTGACGTCTTTAGCAGATGTATATCGCTGAGCTGTCCAGAGTCCTTGATGGTCATGCCTAGCTGCACCAGACCTTGCCAGCCATTTCGACGCGCAAGCCGTGGATAATAGAAATGTGGTTCTAATGCGGTGTACAGCAGCTTCCGCAGGGTCTGGGCACGATTTTCCCCTGTTGAATTGCTGGCGATCACACCTTTCTGGCGGTCTTGTTCCCGGGCCCCTGCAGGTCCTGTCACGGCAGGGTTTTCGCTATCGGTTAGCGCCGCCTCTTTGGGTGATTTCCTTGCTACGGCTGTCTCAGGTGTTTTATGTTCAGGCGCTAGTGGTAAATTATTGTTATCCTGCCTGGGCCTGGATTTTACTGCCGGTTTCACTGCGGGTCTGACTGGCGCGGGAATATCTGTTGCAGAGATCCTTTCGAGTGCAGCGTCGACCGCTTTGCTGGTGGCAAGCTCATCCTGCCGTGCATCACCTTTGGCCGCGATCAAGGTGATTTGTAATGGGGGGTCGTCATTATAGATGACAAAGGGGGATTCTGTGAACGCCATAATGACGATCACATGTATCAAAACAGATATGCCTATAAAGTAACGCATTACACCATATCTATCTGTAGCCCCTGTTTGCTAAAAGCCCTTGCTAATGGTCACCAGGGCATTTCTTTCAGGCAGTGGATAAACGTTGTATCTCTGGACAGATGTGCTTCGTATCCCGTAATCGTAATATTTTTTATCAAAAAGATTATTAACCAGACCACTGACTTTCCATGATGCCCATTTACCGGTTAGTTTAACATCAACCGTAGTCATGGCCGGGACCTTCTTATAAAAATCATTTGTCTGGTCATTATCCAGGAACCTGCTGCCTACATAATTCGCTGTAGCCGACAGATCGAGCCTGGGCATGATTTGCCATAGCGCTGTCAGACTGGCAGTGTGTCCTGGTACAGCGGGAACGTCGTTTCCGGCCAGGATTCCTTCACGGAATCTGGAACGGGTCAGGGCGTAATTAAATCTCAAACCAAGCTGTTTGTTCAGCTGATGATCAGCGGTCAACTCGAATCCATATCGCTTCGTGGGGTCCAGGTTAACGTTGGCACCAAAACCAGAATTTTGAGTTATATCAAAATGAAGTTCATTTTTCAGGCTCATATAGTATGCAGCAGCCTGTATCTTTGTGTGCTGGTTCCTGAATTTGACGCCAATATCTATACCCCTGGAGGTTTGCGGGTTCAGGTAGACAAATGCAGCGGCAAACTCACTATATATTTCATCAATACTGGCGACACGAAAGGCCTGATTGACGTTGGCATATACAGTAGTTTCATTCGTTACGTCATGAGCGATGCCCAGTTCATAAGCCTGCAGGTGCTGCTGCTCGTTATTGTCTGGTTTTTCGGCGCCAAAGGCCGCACCTGGAGCTGTTGCGTCATAACTATCACGGGCATCGGTGGCAATGCGCTGCCAGCGAGCACCGACATTAATGCGTGTCCTGGGTGATGGGCGAAAAAGGTGCCTGGCATAGACTGAAATTCTTTCCTGATCGATATTGACACGATGAACCGGAGTATTACTGGTACTCTTGATTAATGAACGCTCCTGTTCGTAGTCAGAATCATAGTAATCTATACCAATGTTTAGTGTGCCAGGAACACCTAACAGGTTAAGTTCGCTGTTGATGCGTGGCGTGATAGACCATGTGTTCAGATAAACGTCCCTGTAATTTCTGACATCAAATGCATCGGTCACATAATCATCAAAAAAACTTTCGGTCATTTTGTTGCGATAACCAACGTCGACAATGAGCTCTGTTGAATCGCCCAGATAACGACTTACACCTGCCGTCGTATAATATCCATCGCGCTCGGCATAATCGCGAGGAGTTGTTGCACCTCTTCTGTCAGTTTTATATTGATTTATTCCTGTTGCCGTGAGGATAGACCGGACTCCGGGAAAATTAAGGTGTTGCTGATCAGCGCCAAATTTCAGATATATCTCTCCATCATCCCGGGTATAGCGGAAATCACCTTGCAGTACATCTTCACGGTATTCATTATTATCTCTGTAGGCATCAGAGACTTCACTACTCGCGGCGATATTAAACGAAAAAGCACCCTGTACATGCGACACATTGGCATTAATGCCATAATTCTCGTAAGAACCCGTAAAGACTGCCACATTCCCGGTCGTTCCTGTTTTACCCGGTGTTTTCGTAATAATATTAATTGTCCCGCCGACTGCGCCATCACCATAAAGGACGCCACCGCTGCCACGGGTGATCTCAATGCGTGCAATGTTATGTAACGGAATGGCATTAAAATCAACGGGGGACAGATCGATATCATTCAAGCGTCGGCCATCCAGCAGGATAAGTGTATTTTGAGTTCCTGTCAGACCAAAACCTCGTATATCAACAGCAGGTCGGGCTGAATTACCACCAAAGAAGTGCCTGGTATTAATGCCGGCTTCCAGACTAAGTAAATCGGGCAAATTACTTGCCGTGCTGTTTTGAATATCTTCCGCGTTAATCACGGTAATCGTAGCTGGCTGGCTCTGAATGTCTTTGTCCAACCGGCTTGCGGTGACGATAATAGCATCGTCATATTCAACCGCATTTGAGAGAGACGGGGTCAGGCTGGCGATAAATACAATGCCGGCAATTACTGAAAATCGCATTAATGTTTCCTCACTCTGTGCGCACACCCGCGCGCTATGTGCATGAGGAACAATAAAAACCGGTTAATACCAGCAGAGCCGCTCCCCGCAGCACAAGGATTTATAAAAGCAGCAGGCCGGTCTCCGGACTCACGAGGACTTCTTCTGGTAAATCGCCTTCCCACGACCAGCGCAGTGGCTTGTGATCTACCGTAACTCGTTTACCGTTGCGGGGGCAGTGTCGGGATTGTATGGAAAATAAACTCCATTACGCACCGACTTCCCGTTTCACCTCAAGGATGACCATCATTGAGGCACCTGTTGCAAGAGCCGCAACTGTACGCGATCATTCGCTGGTGATCAAGCACGGATCTCACGGGCAGACGAATTAAGCACTTGCAGGAGGTGCCCGGAATTAATGAATGATCAGGCGGCAGAACCAGATTGGGGGAACAGTTCTTCTGCAGCAAGGGGATGGCCAAGATAAAAGCCCTGACCATAATGGATATCAAGTTTTCTCACACTATTCAGAATTTCTGTAGTCTCAATACCTTCCGCGATACTAATAGCATTGAATGATGTTGCCAGTTCATGGATGTGTTCGACGATCATGTTGTCGGTGTTACTGTTCAGCATGGCGGCCACATAGCTTCCATCGATCTTTATATAATCGGGCATGAACCGGCGCAGGTAGTCATAGGTGGAATAGCCCATACCAAAGTCATCCAGGGCAATCTTGCATCCCATGTCCTTGAGTGACTGTATCTCATCCATTAGCGGCGTATCGAGCACAGAAGTCTCACGCTCGGTAATCTCTATGGTAATGGGCCTTCCTGAATCCCGCGCTGGCTTTAATATATCCCGCAGTGATTGCCCAAAATTACTCTCATTAAAGGATGACAGGCTGATATTAAAAAACAGTTCCGTACCGGGGGGAGTGATCGTCAGCGCCTGGCCAACAATATGCAGGTCTATTTCTCTGACCAGACCCAGATCTTCTGCGACTTTGATAAATTCAATTGCCGGTAGCAGGATATCACCACGGCGCATATTGGCGAGCACCTCGTAGGCTATCGGTTTACCCGTCTCAAGATTCATTATAGGCTGGAATGTGGGTTGAATTTCACCGTCAGCCAGCGCGTTACGTAATTCAAAACCACGACTAAAAACTTCACGAATGGCCTGACTGATATCCATGGACAGGACTTCTACTCGCCCACGTCCGCGGCGTTTACCCTGGTAGAGGGCGACATCAGCAGCACCGATCAACTCCTGCGGGGTGGTGCCGTGGATAGGCGCTACCGCTATGCCGATACTGACCTGTATCTGTATATGACCTATCGGCAAGGCAATTTTGGTAGTATTGATTATCTTCGACAGGCTACTACAGATACTGGTTGCGAGTTCTATGTCGGTATCGGTGAGGATCAATGCAAACTCATCACCGGCGAGCCTGGCGACAATATCATTCGGGCGTTTCAGTTGCTGCAGCAGGCCTGCGAGCGTCACAAGCACCTTGTCGCCGATGGGGTGACCGTAGGTATCATTAATGAATTTGAAGCCATCAATGTCTATCAACACCAGGCACAGTGGTTGTTTCTTTCTCATCGCTTCGGGCAACGTCTCGGCCAGTATAGTGTCGAAATGACGCCGATTGAAACGACCGGTGAGCGAATCGGTGATCGACATGTTATAGAGCTCATGCTGATGTTGTTCAACCGCATTTTCATATTTAATGCGCTGAGTGATGTCCTGGAAACTGCCGATGATACGATTAAAACTGCCATCCTTGCTGAAGGTGGCGTGTGCGTCCATTTCAACCCAGATAGAACCATTTCTTGATTTCAATTCCATTTGCCTGTTATGAAGATCCAGTGATGCGAGGTTTTCCTCTGCAAAATGGACACGGTCCTTTTTCTTTACCAGGAATTCAGAAAAGAGTTTACTGTGGCAATTGCCAAGATTGTATCCGGTTATATGTTGCCATCCGGGATTAAGGAAGCATATGCGACCCACGGTATCAAGTTCAAACAGTACTTCACGCATGTTGTTGACCAACGTGCGTAGCTGATCCTCATTTCTCTGTAGTATCTTCTGGGTTTGTTCCAGTTCAATAATGTGGTTGGAAATTACTTTTGATCCCTGTTCCATGGCCTCATTCAGCTCGCTAAATTCTTCGAAGCTTGCTTTTTCCAGGGTGATAGGTTTCTCCCAGTTACCATTGGCAAAATGCCTGGCGGCCTCGTTGAGTGACTTGAGCGGTTGGGTAAGTGCTCGAATCAGTCTGAGTGTGATTAACAGGGACAGGCTGAGAATGGCAATCAACAGTATCAGGTTATTGATAAACAATGATGACAGCCTTCTGTTGACTGGCTCGTTCGAGAGCGCAATATCGAGGGTGCCGAGTTTGTTATTACCCTGTAGAAGCGATGATTCAAGATGCAGGTTATGCTGGCCACTGGGAAGAAACAGATCCGTGAGGAAGCTGGGTGCCTCATCGCGGCTGTCAATGCGGATAGTTAGCAGTCCCTCGGCATCATTGATATTGATCGAAGCGACAGACGGGCTGGTAGACAGCGCAGTGAGGTAGGTCTTTAAACCGGCAGTATCCTGGTTCTGTATCATCTGAATGACGGCGGGCCTGGCAAGCTGCATCAGGTTCCTTGCCAGATTGCGTTGCGAATCCAGCTCTGCAAAGGTACCGTGGACCAGAAGATAGATCCCGAATATAAGGACAGCCAGAACCTGAACGCTGCCAATGGCCAGAATAATACGCCGGCGCAGGCTTGGTGTGCTATTGGTTTTTTTCAACATATCGCAGAGTGAGTGTTACTTTTCCCCAGGAATCTCACAGCGTCAGTTTATCAGGCTTAACAGGGGAATTGTCGTTTTTCCCACAATAAATAACGGTCCCTGCAGCCGCGTTTTTGCGGCCCAGCTGGGGGCGCACAGGGCAGGGAATAGGGGTCAGAGACTGAGGAATCCCCACGAAATAGTGATCAAAAACAAATTCTTAGTGACGATTATCACTCACGGTATCATTCCGGCGCAGGCCGGAATCCAGTTAGCCCATAGAAAAACTGGATGCCGGGTCAGGCCCGGCATGACGAGTCTATGTCCTTGGGGTAAAGGCCGGAATCCAGTTAGCCTTTATATGTAACAAAAACCGTGACGAAGAATCTTGATCATTGACGAAAAATAAAGGGTTTTCTGGATACCGGCCTGCGCCGGTATGACGATGTTAACGCCGGTATGACGATGTTAACGCCGGTATGACGAAGTATTTGGTTGATAGCATCATTTATGAAAATTTCGTGGGTATCCCTCAGTCTCTGACCTCCTGATTACTTGTATTTATTCAGTACAGACAGTGTTTCGTTGAATATGCGCTGATAGGCCCCGTCTTTTTTCATGTCGACAAGTGCCTGCGCTGCATCGGGAACCAGATATGCGTGTTTCTTGTGTAGATAAAGAAAGAGTTCACGCTTTGCTATGTTAGGTTGCAGTAGTTTCGCGCCTGAATTCAATTCTTTGATCCACCACAGACCTCCCCAGCGCTCGTAGATGATGAGGTCAATGCGCTTCTTTTTTACCATATCAAAGAGTTGACGCGGGGACTTTAGCTTTATGATTTTTTTTGTGGAAGTAACGTTTCGTTCAAGAATTAGCCAACCGTTGATAAACCCGATCTCATAGGGCCTAAGACTTTCCCAGCCGGTAACGTCAAATACCGGGCCTGCACTGTATACTACAAATTCAAAATCAATAATTTTTTCAGGTACGCGAACAAGATTGGGAAATCTTTTTTCTATTCCCTTGATGCGGGCCATATTGCCATCATCTATGCCTGCATTTGCGTTGACCAGGGATCGTTGTGAGGGCACGCTAATGAGATCAGCTTCAATACCCAGACGTCTGAACACTTCTTTGGTAATACGTCCATAAAAGCCACCGCCATTACCCGAAATATAAGGTTCGTGGTTGCCTGTGTTGATGACAAGTTTGTTTTCCGCCTCAAGTTGCGTTGAGAACGTTGCGAAGGCAAGCACACATAGAGCAACTAAAACACCATGTATTGAATATGTCGGGATACTTTTTTTCATAATGGCACTATCAGCCCGGTGTATTATTGGTTTTCAGGGTATCGTAGAGCGAGAATAGGATAATAGAGGTCAGAGAGCAATTATCGCTAATATTAAATTAAGTGGTCTCGAATATTAGCGGAAATTACTCCCTGACCCCCTTTTACCCACGGTGGCTATATAAATTGTCCAAATCCCGATACGATATCCATGATGATACGCTTTAGCCGATCTGTGGATATCAAGGCCCCGCCGGAAACCGTTTTCCAGCTTGTCATGGACCTGGAAAAACGCATTCGCCTGAGCCCAAACGTTGATGTCATCTCTGTGCGGAAGGAAACTGAAGGCCCCGTGGGTGTCGGTACTGAATTTCACTTGCGCCTCAGCAGTCAGGGGCAACCCGTGGAATATCGGTGCCGCTGTACAGCCTTTGAACCAGGGCGGAAAATGGAAACGGTATCCCTGACCGAACAGCCCTTTGGCATGCGCGTGATGGTCGAGGCCATTGCCGGCGGTACACGTCTGACCCAGGAGGAGTGGCTTGGCGTGAAGTACCAGAAACCGTCCCGGCCCGAGGCCAGGAGCGTGCTTGGCAAGCTGGCCAATGTCCTTGCCGACGGCCTCAGCGGACATACGGTGCATGACAAGCAGTACCACAATGTCACCCTCGAACAGGAACTGGGCCTCCAACTGGAGCAATGGTTACAGGCTACCAGGGCGTACCTTGAAAACCAGGTTTAAGGAAATGTGGTCAGAGCCTGCAGCTGGATACAAGTTCCGAATTCCTGACCACTACGGCTGGCACAACCCCTCAGGCAGAGAGGCCTTCCGCCTTCGGCAAGACCGTGGGCCGCAGGGATGCGGCCCTCGAGCCTACAGGGATGTATTTACGGCGCGTCTTGCCGAAGGCGGAAGGCCTCTCTGCCATGGTACGACATATGAATTCAACTTTGCCCGTTTTTCACGTGCTCAGAAATTCGGAACTCATATTTAGAAACGGTAGCTCCGTTGGTGCCATCCATTGCTCTTAACAGACCATATCGCAGAGTGAGTGTTATCTTTCCAGCAGGAATCTGACACGGTCAGATCATCATGCTTATCAGGCAAATGCTCACTGCTGCGGGTCGAAATCGGGCAGGAAAATGTTGTTATTCAGGGGCCCTGGGCCATGAATTGCGATGATCGGGTGATCATAGAGTCGATGTAGCCGCTCGGCGCTGAGGATATCCCGGGTATTTCCGTATTCTGCTTCACCATTGCCGTAAAGCAACAGCACTTTGTCACAAAAGTGACTGGCAAGATTGACGTCATGCAATACCAGGACAATGCTCTTGTTGTGCTGTTGTGACTGTGCACGGAACAGGTTTAGCAGGGCTATTTGATAATGTATATCCAGGTGGGAGGTCGGCTCATCCAGCAGCATGACCTCGGGATCCTGGGTCAACAAGGTGGCTATGGCCAGGCGGCGGCGTTCACCACCGGACAGGGTTGCCAGCTGGCGCTGTTGAAAATCCGCCAGGCCGACCGCAGCAAGGCTGGCCCGGGCGCGTTGTCGATCCTCGGGGCCCTCCATTTGCCATGCCTTCAGGTATGGGTGCCGACCCACCAATGTAGCCTCCATCACACTACCCGGAAACGGATCATGATCGTGCTGCAGTAATAAGCCGAGCTTTTGCGCAATAGCACGACGATCCAGCGAGTGAATATTGTCCCCAAAGAGTTTGATGGTGCCTGTCTCGGCGGACCGCAAGCCAGCAAGGGTCAGCAGCAGGGTGGTTTTACCGACGCCATTGGTGCCGAGTATACCGAGGGTCTGACCGCTGTCGAGATCCAGATCGAGTTCATCGCACACAGATTTTCCGGCGATACTGACACTGAGTTTTGTTGTGCTCAGGCTACTCATGCCGCGTAATCCGGTTACCGCGTTGCAGCAGATACAAAAATAGTGGCACACCGAGGAATGCCGTCAGCACACCGACGGGTAATTGTTGTGGTGCAATCACCGATCTTGCCAGGGAATCGGCAAATACAAGTATCAGTCCTCCCAGCAAGGCCGATGCAGGTAACAGGGTGCGATGGTCACTGCCTGTCAGGAGTCGCAGCATATGCGGTACCACCAGGCCGATAAAACCGATACTGCCTGCGGTGGTGACGGCTAGCGAGGTGAGTACCGATGCCAACAGATAGATCTTAAACCTTGTCGGCCTGATGGATACACCAAGTGCGGCGGCCTGCAGGTCACCCTTTAGCATGACATTCAGGGTGCGTGCCAGCGGCATAGCCAATAGCAGCCCGATCAGCAATAACCATAAGGACCTGGAAGAAGAGGCAAATGACAGGTCACCCATTAACCAGAACAACATATTGCGTAATTGCTGTTCTGGTGCGACTGACAGGATAAAGCTGATCACTGCACCCCAGGCAAAGGCAACCACCACACCGGTCAGTAACAGGCGAGAAGAAGTCCAGCTACCATGGCCATGGGCGATACCAAATACCAGCAACATCGACAGCAGGGCACCTGTAAATGCACCAGCGTTTAACCACAAGGTGCCGAGACCAAGCAGCATGCTGACCAGGGCACCGACAGAGGCGCCACCGGAGATCCCGAGGATATACGGGTCTGCGAGCGGATTGCGCAGCAATACCTGCATCATGGTGCCGGCCAGTGCAAGCATACCGCCCACGGCAAAGGCACTTGCTGCACGGGGCCAGCGGAGCTCCAGTATGACGCGTTGCTGGGTATTTTCAGCGTCTCCCCATAGTGCATTCCAGACGCTGGCAAAGTCTGTTGTGACACTGCCTATAGTGAGGGCGTGTAACAGGACGATAGCACTGACAACGAGTAGTACGGAGAGGACTGCTGTGGCGGAGACGGACTTCATTTGCCCGCTTTGTCATCACGCAGGGAAATGATCTGCCAATGATGTTGCCTGGCATGATCGCGCAAGGCAACATCGGGATCGACGGCCACGGGATTATCTACGATCTCCAGTAGTGGCAGGTCATTATGTGAGTCACTGTAAAACCAGCTGTCCTGCAGATTATGGCCGCTATCTTCAAGCCAGGAATTCAGTCGCGTGACCTTGCCTTGCCGATAGCATGGCTGACCGGTGACATTTCCGGTATAACGATTATTGACTACCTCGGGTTCGGTAGCCAGCAGTTCATGGATACCCAGTGCCTTTACAATAGGCGAAGTGATAAAACTGTTGGTAGCCGTGATGACCAGCAGCTGGTCACCCTGACTACGATGCCTTTCAATCAGTTCTTTGCCTTTAGGAAGCATGATGGGAGTAATCACCTGTTGCATGAATTCATTATGCAGTTCATTCAGGCGCGTCATGTCAAATCGGGACAGGGGTTCCAGTGAAAACTGCAGGAACTCGAAAATGTCCAGGGTCCCGGCCCTGTATGCATCATAAAATCGCTGGTTCTCGCGTTCATATTCCTCGCCATCAACAATTCCCCGGGCGATCAGGAATTGTCCCCACAGGTAATCACTATCACCAGCGAGCAGGGTATTGTCGAGATCGAAAATGGCTAGCGTCAAACCATGTACTCCCATATATTAAGTAATTGCCTTTATAACATCCTTGTTATGATTTATGCAGGTGTAATCGCAGTTGAGCGGATATTACAATAATCTTGTTTGCTGCTGCCGGGATCCTGTGCAACAATGTTGCCATCAGTTTCGGGTATGTGTTTTTCAAGTGATTGATTCACAGGGTTACAGGGCGAATGTAGGGATAATCCTCATTAATAGCGAGGGCAAGCTATTCTGGGCGCGTCGGGTACACCAAAATGCCTGGCAATTTCCCCAGGGCGGCATAAAGGAAGGCGAGTCACCCGAACAGGCGCTATTTCGTGAATTATCTGAAGAAATCGGCCTGCTCCCGGAGCATGTCAGTATCATTTCATCTACCCGGGACTGGTTGCATTACCAGTTACCCGAGCAGTTCATTCGCTATGATCAAAAACCTCTGTGTATCGGACAAAAACAGCGCTGGTTCCTGTTGCGATTCAAGGGGAAAGAATCGGATTTTTGTCTTAATAACAGCAAGTGTCCCGAGTTTGATAACTGGCGCTGGGTGGACTCCCGGCAACCCCTCGAAGACATTATAGAATTCAAGCGCGAAGTATATCAAAGCGCGCTTAACGAATTTTCAACTATGATAGATCCTGTATAACCAGGTCAGCCGAACAATGCCAGCACTTCATTGGCATTCTCACGCTTGCTGCCATTACAGCTGATAAAGCGGCGTACATCGAAATGCTCAAGCTGACTTGCTTCCCTGTAGGCCTTTTTCGTAAATAACGTATAGTGATTGGATATCAGTACCGGGATGCCTTTGCCGGAGGTTGTTTGTGCAATATCGGCAAGGCACTGTTGTTGTTTCAGTGTAAAACCACCAGCACTGTAATTGGTAAAGTTGGCTGAGACGGATAACGGTACATAGGGTGGGTCGCAGTAAATGACGTCGCCCTTGCGGACCCTGGCAAAGACATCTTCAAAACTTTCATGACGAAATTCAGCACGGCGTGCCTTCTCGTGAAAGAACAGCATTTCTTTTTCCGGAAAGTACGGTTTGTTATACCGGCCAAATGGCACATTAAAGCCGCCACCTGCATTATAGCGACACAGGCCATTGTAACCATGACGATTAAAATACAGAAAAAGGGTGGCCTTCCGGCGCTCATTGGTGCTTTTATTAAATTCATCACGCAGTCGATAGTAAACCTCGTTATTGTTATATCGTGGTGTGAACAGTTTTTTACAGTCATTCACAAACGCCATGCCTTCTTGCTGCAGGATCTTGTAGAGGCTGATGAGATCCTGGTTGTTATCGCATAGCAGGTATCTGCGGTAGTCTGTATTAAGAAAAACCGCACCTGAACCCAGAAATGGCTCTATCAGGCGTTTACCTTCAGGCAGGGTCTTCTGTATTCGTTTAATGATACGATATTTATTTCCTGCCCATTTAAGAAATGGCTTCATTCCAGTTTCCTTCGTTGTTTATATTTTTTTAATGAATGCCCTGGAATTTCGCTGAAAGTTGTACATGGCCTTACGTTTCAGCGGGAGTGATTTAATATCTGCCGGGCTGAATCCCCGTTCCCGGAACCAGTGCGTAGTCTGGGTAGTTAGAGCGAACAGTGTGTCCAGTTCATTTTGCAGGGCCTGTTTTTCGATAAGCTGCAACAGCGAGTCACCGCGACCTTGCCCCTGGTAATCAGGATGAATAACAAGACAGGCCAGTTCCCCGACATGTTTTTCATGATCTGGATATAATGCCGCGCAACCGATAATCATACCGTCGCGTTCCATCACCGTGAAATGATCGATCTCCATTTCTATCAGCTCACGCGAACGACGTACCAGTACGCCCTGTTCCTCCAGTGGTTGAATCATTTCAAGGATGCCGCCAACGTCATCAATGCTCGCGGTATGGGTCTCATCGTAGATATCGTCAGTGATCAGTGTGCCAATACCATCACGGGTAAACAGCTCCAGTAGCAGGGCGCCGTCAACGGCGCGGCTGATAATATGAGAGCGGCGGACCCCATGACGGCAGGCATGGATGGCAAGTTGCAAGAATCTGTCCGATGCCTTGACTTGCTTCTTGTTAGCAAAATATTGTTCGGCCTGGGTGACCCCCATCTCTCTTAGCAGGCGGCGTCGTGAATCCAGCACACCCTTGTCTTCCACCAGGTAGATCAATTTGTCTGCCTGTAACTGAATGGCTGCTGATGTGGCGACATCGTCGGCGCTCAGGTTGAAGACCTCACCGGTTGGCGAATAGCCCAGTGGTGTCAGTAGTACGATATCGTTATGTGCCAGACGTTCTTCAATGGCCGCGACATCAACCCGGCGTACCTCGCCGGTGTGTTGATAATCCACACCTTCGTGAACCCCCAGCGGTTTGGCCGTCACAAAATTTCCCGAGGCGACCCGGATACGGGCGCCCGCCATGGGCGAATTCGCCACCCCCATGGATAACAGGGCCTCGATTTCAACGCGCACAGTGCAGGCAGCCTCTTTGACACAGACCAGCGCCTCGTCATCGGTAATGCGCAGGCCACTGACATATTCGATCTTTGCATTGCGCTGCTTCAGTCGCTGTTCGATCTGCGGGCGCGCACCATGTACCAGCACCAGTTTGATACCGATGCTGTTGAGTAGCGCGATGTCGTGTATTAATCCGGAGAAGGCCGGATCGGCGACCGCTTCGCCGCCGAAGGCCACCACGAAGGTGCAATTGCGGAAGGCATTGATATACGGGGCCGAGTTACGAAAATCGTCGACAAATTGTTGGTTGAGGTCTTTGGCAGCCACTCGCCATGATCTCCATGTTAAATATACAATTATAGAATCTTTCTCAGATCTATATATAGGTTTATTCACTAAGTTAATAAAAAGTATAGATATTTTATATCAGAAAATACAGGTGATTTACGCTGCAGAACGCAAATTTTTATTTGCCGGGGAGGTGATCTAAATTGTTGTTTTTAATAGGTATTATATCGGCACGATGGCGGCCAGTAAAGGGGGCGGCTCAACGGGTGTTTTTTGCCTGTTCCCACAGGTCGTTTTGTTGTGCTGGATCCAGCTCTGACAGGGATTGTTCATGCCGGGCACAATGTTCTTCCATGTGTCTGAATCGTGTCTCGAAGCGATTATTACATCCCCGCAGGGCCATCTCCGGACTAATACCGAGCTTACGCGCGAGGTTGATGCAAGAGAACAGCAGGTCACCAATCTCTGCTTCGATGGCCTTTTTGTCGTGATGACTTGCGACGGCCTCGCTTACTTCGTTGAGTTCTTCATTTACCTTGTCTATTACACCCTGGACATCAGGCCAGTCAAAGCCAACAGTGGCGGCGCGTTTTTGCAATTTTTCAGCACGTGTCAGGGCAGGTAACGAGGTGTTGATGCCAGCCAGTGTGCCCGCGGCATCATTGCCGGTCGGGGATCGTTTTGCCTGTCTTTCTTCGTCTTTGAGTTTTTCCCAATGGGTCGTCTGCTCTTCGGCGCTGTTTATCTCCAGATCAGCAAATACATGGGGGTGACGTCGTGTCAATTTGTCATTGATCGCCTCAATGACATCATTGAATTCGAACAGGGACTGTTCTTTGGCCATTTGCGCATAAAACACCACATGAAACATCAGATCCCCCAGTTCGTCACACAGCTCATCCATGTCACCCTGCTCAATGGCGTGGACAACCTCGTAGGCTTCTTCAAGGGTATAGGGAGCTATGCTGGCGAAGTCCTGTTGTTGATCCCAGGGACAGCCTGACTCTGGATCACGCAGACTGGTCATGATATCCAAAAGTTTTTTTACTGAATCCATGTTTGCAGGCAGTACATTAATCAGGGTGCCGGTATATCGGCTACCAATAGTATCACAGGAAGGCGATTGTTCGCTGACCTTGACAGACGTTCTAATGCGATACATTGACAAATAACTTGCTCAACCAGTACTGGTGAGCCGATTTTCGAGTTGCAGGATCAGATTTTCCAGAACATTGAACTTTTCCAGGAGTTCGATGCTATAGTTTTGCCTCAGTTCTGTGAGTAGCGTATACAGTTAAATGGTAAATGAGATTAAAGGTAAACTTGTACACCGAAGCCAGTCGGAACATGGCAGTATTGAGATTTATGATGATGTCATAAACCGTAATCTGTATCTTGGCTCGAATGCACGGCAGAGCAGTATGTTGCTTGAGAATTCAGTCGTGCTGGTCCTGGATTATACTCAGGCATTGATGAGCTATTTGCTTTTCAGCAAGAAAGTATCCTCGGTATTAATTATTGGATTGGGCGGGGGATCGCTGGTCAGGTTTATCCATTTTCACTACCCGGACTGTCACATCGATGTTGTGGAAAACAGAGATGACGTAATTAAAGTTGCCCTGGGATATTTTCAGTTACCGGAGGCAGATACCATCTGTATTCATCATATCGATGCGAAGGATTATCTGTCACACAATAGCAGACAATATGATGCCATCATCGTAGATGCCTTTGATGACAACGGCATTGCCCCTGCTGTAATTAGCGAGGAATTTTTTTCGTTATGCCACGAACGTCTACAACCAGACGGTGTTTTGAGTATGAATGCCTGGGCATCCAGTAAACAGACCTATAAGGAAGTGACAGGAAACATTTGCAAGGCATTTAGATCGGTAATGCGATTCCCTTTGCAGAAGCATGGTAACGTGGTGTTACTGGGGATGAAATCAGCTTATCCAAAAAAATGGTATAAGCGTCTTCGTCTCAGGGCAAGCGAGTTGAAGGTCAAAACCGGTGTTAATTTCCCCGGGTTCCTGAAAGAAATAGTTAAACACAATACCTCTTTCCTGGGTAGAGTATTAAGTCGCTGAATTCCATATTCCTCTGAATTCAGGCATTTAGCTGGCTTCGATAATTCTTGCCGCCATATGATAAAGATGCCCGGCATCTGAGGGCAGGGAGGCGCTGCGCAGCACCTCAACGGTGACTGATAATGGTTGAACATTGGCGCCATCTGGCGGTCTGACATTAATAGTGAGTTGTTCCTGCGGCCTGGCTTCATAGGAGGTATCGACACCGATGCCATCCACGCTGAGGTCGCGGCAGATCCCCTCGTAATTAAGATGGCTGTCGTTCGAGATGTTGACGACACAGTTAATCAGCATACGAATAGCGCTGCGTTTTTCGCTATAGGATGTACTCATTGCAGGTGATTCCCGTTGTCCATGCGAGGGATGCATTGAATAGTATCAGACCCGCAAGATTCTGTGATGACGGGTTATTGCATGCATGAAACCGGGGAGTATCAGGCCCGCTGCCGATTCAAGATCGGTGCGATATGGACGTTAACAAGCGTATGGTTTCCTCGTCATGGCATGGGTGGCCCAGCGGTATAAAACGCTAACTATATGATATTATTCGTTGTTATGTATATGCCATTATAATATCAATAGATATCATTACTTGACTATATAACTCAGACATTGTATATAGTTGACTAAAATACTCAGGATATATAAACTATATTTTAGTTTATAATAATCTTCTTATATGCAGAGGGTATTATCATGAAGATCTCGACAAAAGGTCGTTTTGCAGTAACAGCGATGATGGAACTGGCATTGCGCGAAGGCCAAGCGCCGGTGACCCTCGCCGATATTTCTGCATCTCAGAATATTTCCATTTCGTATCTTGAGCAGTTATTCGCCAAACTGCGTAAAGCGGGCCTGGTAAAGGGTATGCGTGGCCCGGGCGGTGGCTATACCCTGGCGCGTGCCGCTACCGATATCAGCGTCGCTGACGTGGTGCTGGCAGTCGATGAGAAGGCCTATGCAGGCCTGCGAAGCGGTACTATTTTGCCCGCTGACCATGAATCACGGGTGATTCAGCAACTGTGGAGTGATCTAAGTACCCGTATTTACAGCTTTCTGGATGAGCTTAGTCTGGCTGATGTGAGTCAGCAGTCGCAATCGGCTGATGCCCTGTCGGATGACAAGGCAGCCTAGAAATCTGTCGGGCTGTGGAGTAAGACGACATGGCATACAGTGAAAAAGTCCTGGATCATTATGATAATCCGCGCAATGTCGGTGCTATGGACAAGGATGATCCCCGTGTCGGTACCGGCATGGTCGGGGCACCGGCCTGTGGTGACGTGATGAAGCTGCAGATCAAGGTGGGTGATGACGGCATCATCGAAGATGCCAGGTTCAAGACCTACGGTTGCGGCTCCGCGATAGCCTCAAGTTCGCTGTTGACGGAGTGGGTCAAGGGCAAGACCCTGGATGAGGCGGGCGCCATCAAGAACACCGATATTGCAGAAGAACTGGCCTTGCCGCCGGTAAAGATCCACTGTTCAGTACTGGCCGAAGATGCCATCAAGGCCGCCATCGAGAATTTTCAGGAAAAACAGTCATAAGGGTAAATGCCGGCTGGCAATCTCACTGTCAGCGATGCCGCGCTCACAAGCCGCGTTGAATTGATTTCTGGCGGCAGCGGAAAAGCCCTGATTTTAGTAACGTAATAAAACCCACTTCAAATTAATTTTCTGACTTAAAGTGACGACCTGTCAGTGTAAATTAGGGGATTACCCTAATTATGTCCTTTAGCTAGCTTGTTTATCCTCATTAAAGTTATTTAAGTCATTCTGAATATACCCATGGAGTCAGGGGCCAGTTTATCTGGCATCCAGACAGCCTCAAAGGGTCTGGCAGAACATGGTTGCCGGGCATTATTAACGAATGGTGTGTTCCGTCCGATAACCACATCGAGTGTGATGATGGCGTGATAGCTATGGGAATTGTTTAACTGCCCAGTGATAAATACATATCTTACAAATGAATAACAGGGAAGAGACAGTCTTCATCGTTGATGATGATGATGCCTTCCGTGAGTCTCTGCGATGGCTGATCGAATCAGTCGGCCTGCAGGTAGAGACCTATGCCTCAGGTAACGAATTCCTTGCAGCATATGAAGCGGGCAAGCATGGTTGTCTGATCCTCGACGTGCGTATGCCGGGTATCAATGGCCTGGATTTACAAAACGACCTGTGTAAAAGATTTCCTGATCTGCCCATTATTGTTGTTACCGGCCATGGTGATGTGCCGATGGCGGTACGCGCAATGAAGGCAGGCGCCATGGAGTTTATCGAAAAGCCCTTTAATGATCAGATGTTACTGGAGTCTATTGAGCATGCCCTGGGTGAAGAAGCCAGGATCCGAAAATCAAAGGCCTACAGGGATGACATCTGTGCCAGACTGGAGACCCTGACCCCCCGCGAACACGAGGTCATGAAACGTGTGGTGATCGGAAAATCCAACCGAGATATTGGCGAGGAACTGAATATCAGTGCCAAGACGGTCGAGGTTCACCGTTCCAGGGTGATGGACAAAATGAAGGCCGTGTCCATTGCTGAACTGGTCAGAATGGCCTGTGATGTCAGCCTGTTTGAAAATCAATAAAGTCGCTGTTCCCCGGCATCCCAGATATCCTTAATACCGCTCGCATCGGGAATACTGCTCGCATCGGGCCAATTCTGCTATGCTACTCATCCCAAAAACCCCGGGTCTATTGATATTTGGGGCCTATAAATATTCGTGATCGGAGTTGAGGTGTCATGACGAAGAAAATCAACAAGGTTAGCGCCCGCATTACGCAGCCAAAATCACAGGGTGCATCCCAGGCAATGTTGTATGGTACCGGACTGAACGAAGCCGATATGGACAAGGCCGAGGTTGGCATTGCCAGTGTCTGGTGGGAGGGAAACACCTGTAATATGCATTTGAATGACCTTGCGGCGCTCGTGAAACAAGGCGTCGTTGGTGCGGATATGGTCGGTATGCGCTTTAATACCATTGGCGTCAGTGATGGTATCTCCATGGGCACCGATGGTATGAGCTACTCACTGCAGTCCCGGGATCTTATTGCTGACTCGATCGAGACGGTGATGGGTGCCCAGTGGTATGACGCACTCATCACGATCCCCGGGTGCGACAAAAACATGCCCGGTTGCCTGATGGCGATGGGCCGGTTGAATCGTCCGGCACTGATGATCTATGGCGGGACCATTAAACCCGGGCACCTGAAAGATAAAACACTGGACGTGGTATCTGCATTCCAGAGTTATGGTGAATTTCTCGCTAACAAGATTGATGATGAAGAACGCAAGACCATAGTAAAAAATTCCTGTCCGGGGGCCGGTGCCTGTGGTGGCATGTACACGGCGAACACCATGGCATCCGCCATCGAAGCACTGGGCATGTCGTTGCCTTACAGTTCGTCCACTCCGGCGATTGAGCAGGGGAAAATTGATGAATGCCTGCAGGCGGGCGCTGCGATTCGAAACCTGATGGAAAAAAATATATGCCCGCGCGACATCATGACCCGGGAGGCCTTTGAGAATGCCATGGTGGTGGTGATTGCGCTGGGGGGCTCGACGAACGCGGTATTACATCTGATTGCGATGGCACGCGCAGTTGATGTGTCCCTGAGCATTGATGACTTTCAGACCGTCAGTGATCGGATCCCGTTTATTGCGGATCTTAAGCCGAGCGGTCGTTATGTCATGGAAGATGTTCATGACATCGGTGGAGTTCCGGCTGTCATGAAGTATCTGCTTGAGGAAGGCCTGTTAAATGGCGACTGCCTGACGGTCACTGGCAAGAGCATCGCGGAAAATCTGGCCGATGTCCCCGGCTTAAAACCAGGTCAGAAGGTCATTTTACCGATCGATAAACCGATAAAAGCGACCGGGCATATTCAGATCCTGAGAGGCAATCTGGCCCCGGAAGGTTCGGTCGCAAAGATTACCGGTAAGGAAGGCCTGTTCTTTGAAGGGCCCGCACGGGTATTTGATTCCGAGGAGGATATGCTTGCGGCGCTGGAAGACAGTAAGATCCACAAGGGTGATGTGGTGGTGATCCGCTATGAAGGACCGAAGGGCGGTCCAGGCATGCCTGAGATGTTGACACCAACCTCCGCGATCATGGGGGCGGGCCTGGGTAAGGATGTCGCCCTGATCACGGACGGGCGCTTTTCCGGTGGTTCACATGGATTTATTGTCGGCCACGTGGTACCGGAGGCCCAGGAGGGCGGCCCGATTGGGCTCATTCGGGATGGTGATGTTATTACCCTTGATGCCGAGAAGAAACAGCTGAACGTTGCCGTGGATGGAGAGGAAATGGCGGCGCGCCGTGCTGCCTGGAGCATGCCAGCGTACAAGGCCAGCCGGGGGACGTTATACAAATATATCAAGAACGTCAAAAATGCCTCTGATGGTTGTGTCACCGACGAGTAGTGGGCGAGTAATGTGGTTTGGGGGCCTGATCCGGGCCCGGGGTAAATTAGCGTTTTCTAAAATAACCAACTTTCTATTGTGGTTTATAACTGTCGCGTTATACTCAAGTGTATACGGGTGTCAGCCGTGTGGGGGTCTGTTGTCCGTATTTTTCAGGAGCCACATTGCTGGACGCAGTGACCCTGTGTAGATTTAGTCAGGATTGTATGAGAGGTAGCAGTTATGGCATCAGGTACAGTGAAGTGGTTCAACAACTCTAAGGGATATGGTTTTATTGCCCCCGCCGATGGAAGTGATGACGTATTTGTTCATTTTTCTGCCATCAAGTCTGAGGGATATAAGTCTCTCGCCGAAGGCCAGGGCGTGGAATTTGAAACTGAACAGGGACCAAAGGGCCTGCAGGCCACGAATGTAGTTCCGGCCTGATTAAGCCAATCAGGCTCTCAAGAATGTGTCGTTGATATAACCCCGCCAGAGCGGGGTTTTTTTGCTTAATGATATGAATTTGATTCATATTTATTAAGCAATGTCCTGTTATTGCCGATACTGACAATGAGGCCCGCAATCGGGCTGCAGCAAGGTTGTTTAAGGCAGCTCAACTGCTCCCATTATTCATCAAGTGTCCATAGTGATGGACCATGCGAAATCAGAGGATGATATGAGCAAGAATAATTCAAAAGAACCCGGTTTCCGCGAGAGTGTCGACTTGATGGTGGATCGGGCCATGATCGCCATTGAACTGGATACAGGTACGGCCAGTGCCATCAAGGCCTGTAATTCCGTCATCCAGGTACGTTTTCCGGTGAAGATCAAAGGTAAGGTGGAGGTGTTTACCGGTTGGCGTGCGGTACATAGCACGCATCGCCTGCCCGCCAAAGGGGGTATTCGTTTTGCCGACTACGCGGAGCAAAATGAAGTCGAGGCCCTGGCGGCACTGATGACTTATAAATGTGCCATTGTCGATGTTCCGTTTGGCGGCTCCAAAGGCGCATTAAAGATCAACCCAGACAACTACAGTCGTGATGAGATGGAGTTGATCACCCGACGCTTCACACTGGAACTGGTGCGCAAGGGTTTTCTCAGTCCGGCAACCAATGTGCCGGCACCTGATGTGGGTACCGGGCAACGGGAAATGGCCTGGATGGCAGACACCTATAAACACCTGTATCCGGAAGATATCAATTACTCTGCCTGTGTGACCGGCAAGCCGGTACATCATGGTGGTATACGCGGCCGTGTCGAGGCGACCGGGCGCGGTGTAGAATACGCCTTGCAGGAATTTTTCCGTCACGAGGACGATGTAAAGGATGCAGGTCTGGACGGCAGCCTGGATGGCAAGAGAGTGGTGGTGCAGGGACTCGGCAATGTTGGCTATCATGCGGCAAAGTTCCTGTCAGAGGAAGATGGCTGCAAGATAGTCGGGATCATTGAACGCGATGGTGCATTGGTCAATGAGGCAGGTCTGGATGTTGAAAAGATTTTTCGCTATATGTGTGATGCGAAGACCATCAAGGGTTATCCGGATACGAAATTCATCGATGATGGACTCAGCGTGCTGGAAATGGATTGTGATATATTGATCCCTGCCGCACTCGAGAGCCAGATCACCCTGCACAATGCCGAACGCATAAAGGCAAATCTTATCTGTGAGGCGGCCAATGGCCCGGTGACATTTGGTGCCGACGAGATCCTGAACAAGAAAGGCGTATTTATCATTCCCGATGCCTATGCCAATGCCGGTGGGGTGACAGTGTCGTATTTCGAGTGGATCCGCAATATCTCCCACATTCGCTTTGGTCGTATGCAAAAACGCCAGGATGAATTACGTGGGCAGCAGATGGCCTCGATGCTGGAAGAACACACCGGGACGACTGTCGCCGATCATTTGAAGAAAAAGTTACTGCATGGTGCCGATGAAGTGGATCTGGTGCGCTCCGGGCTGGATGACACCATGCGCCTGGCCTACCAGGAGATGCATGATGTGCTTCGCACCGAAGATAATATCAAGGATCTGCGCACCGCGACCTATGTCGTCGCGATACGCAAGATTGCCCGTTCCTATCTGGATGTAGGGGTCTACTAGCATACTGGCCCGATTGCACCCTGACTTGATTTATCGGAAAGAATACTCATTGCAGCATTTCATTTACTGCAGTCCGAAGACAGGCGGGAGAACTCGTGACTTCAAGCAGCATCGATCCAGCGGAGTCGAACGACACTATCTATTTAAAACATGTCACCGAGGTTGGTGAAACACGTGGCATCACCGCCAGCGAGGACATCCTTAACGAAGCTGGCGTCAAGGTACTGAAGAAAGGCGCGAATATCAATAGCAGTGTCTTTAGCAAGATCGCCTCACACAAACTCATTAAACCAATAGATAATTCCATTTCGATAAAGGATGCACTGTGCAGTCGGGACATAGCCAAACTGGCCCAGGACCTGGCCAAGCAGGACGGGTTCCTTCGTGACCTGTTGATGCGAGTGCCAGGCAGTAGCACACTTTTTAGCATTATATCGCAGGTCAATATTCTCCCGCAGTTACAGACCAAATTGACCATCCAGCAACAGAGCATGCCGGCCCATTTTCAGCATGCGATAATGATGACTGTGTTTACGCTGGTTCTCGGCATCCGGCTGAAGCTGGAAGATGAGGATTTATATAACCTGGCGCTGGCCGCACTGTTTCATGATATCGGTGAGTTGCATATAGAGCACGAAATATTTACTTCAACGAAGCGTTTGTTGCCAGAACAACGAAGTCAAATCGAGGTACACCCGGTGATTGCCTATGCATTGCTGTCACAATTTCCACAATACCATCCGAATGTCAGTATCCCGGTGCTGGAACATCATGAGAGACTTGATGGCGCTGGTTATCCAAAGGGGGTCAGTGGTGACAGCATCAGTTATTCAGGCAGCTTACTCAGTTTATCAAGTATGGCAATCAGCATGATCGAGCGTGGCCTTGGTGGGCGTATTGCCTGCGCGATAAAGGCCTACCCGAAAAAATATGACAGCAATATTGCCAGGGAGATCCTGGAACTGACCAGGGGACTGGTCTTGGATGAAACGCTCAAAGAGCAGTCAAGCAGAAAGGCCTTCTATGAAAAGCTGTTTGAAACTTTCTATTACCTGGACTCCTGGGCAAGCATTTGCAGGCAATGCAGTGATTTTGGTGATGCCGGTGACGTTGGGCAAGTGATCGACCTGATTAACATGAGACTGGAAGAGGTGCAACAGGATCTTAGAAGTTCCGGTCTTCACTCCATGCATGTGGGGATGCTGGTAAACGATATTGATACTAACAACGAGGTGCTGACAGATGCTGAGCATGCGCTTAACGAGGTGCATTACCAGATGAGTGATATTGTCTATGAAGTGGTGCGAAAATGGCCGGATGTCTACTATGATCCGGCCAATGATACCGGACAGCTAATCTCGAACTGGCTGTTAAGGATCATTTCTTATGAAGATCCAGATTATGTGTTTATATATTAGAGTGATATTATGTGTCGCATTGGTTCTGGTTTTGGCACCGCGTTAATTGAAATAACACATCAAGGAGACAGACATGACAGAGATTAATCAGAGCAACGATGAGGCGGCGGCAATCAAGATGGCCACCCTGGTGTACATTCTTCAGGCGCTGGGCTTCTTTAATGGCTTCACCTTTATCGCCGGGGCCATTGTCAATTATATGAAAAAAGAGGATGCCATAGGCACACTGGCCGAGTCCCATTTCCGCTGGCAGCTCCGCACCTTCTGGTTTGGTTTGTTATGGAGTGTTGTCGGTATGTTATTGATGATCGTCATTATTGGCTGGTTTGTGCTCATCGGTAATGCCTTGTGGATAATTTATCGTATCGTCAAGGGGTGGTTGCGCCTGAATGAAGGCAAGCCGATGTATGTTGCGGCCACCTAGATTATATCCAGGGTAATATAATTGACATATAGATGATGTAGTATCGCGCATTATGGATAACGAGAAATTACTTAGCGACCAGGATCTCGCCCTGGAAGAGCTGGTATTGAAAGAGACCATTGTCAGTGCCGCGGGCCTTAGTGCCGACAGTCTGCAGATCGGTATCAAGGGTGATCCGTCACTGCGTGAGACCAGCCTGTTCCGGCCCCGGTACAAGAGCCCGCTTGATAATGTCTTTTCCAGGCTGGAGCCTAACCTGGAAGACCTGATGTTGAACCACAGCACCTACCGGCTGTATATCGGTTTCAATAGTGGTGAGATCCGAACCAGTTCCATATTTGATCCAATGCGTGAAGAAATCCACGTAGCTGAAAAACTGATTGAGCCTGGTTATATAGCGCGCCACTTTCCGGCAATCTCATACGACGACAAGATCAAGGCGATCCGGGACATCTATAAATCCCTGCGGGACAGTAATATATTCAGCTATATGCCGGCACACTGGAAAAGTATCATGGAGAAACGTGCCAAGGTCTGGGAACCGATGACCGGGCAGGAGATCCGTGACATCCTGTCGACCATCAGTGTACTGCGGGAGTTACCCGATTTTTATCTGCGGAACCTGACCATATGTATCGTGCAGAACATGGTGCGCATGCAGTTTAATTGTGATGGTACGCAGATCATCAGTGCGGAAAACTACAAGCAATTTTTACAGGATAACCTGCCGGGTGAATGAGCGCAGGCCTTCGCCAGTCGGCTTCATTTTTTGTAGACAGCGCGACCTGAGCGAGGGCCGTAGGCCGGATTAAACCCGCAGGGTGTATCCGGCAATAGTGTATAGGTACTGATGCATGTTGACTGGCTCCGGTATCTTTTTCAATCGCTCCCGCACATCCCTGTGCTCTCGCGATACTAGTAAATCCTGTACGTCGTCCTCCGCCCAACCATTTTTTGTAGGCCGGATTAAGCCCGCAGGGTGTATCCGGCAATTCTTGCCACGAACAATGTTGACTGGCTCCGGTATCTTTTTCCTCCTCCGACCTCGCTGTGCTCGCAAGTCGTCGGAAAAAGACTCCCCTCGCCAGTCTTTGAATCGTTCTCGATTGCGTGGTTCTTTGGGGCCAGAGTAGAAACTATCCCGAAGTTTTTACTCTGACCCCAAATATCCCTCTGACCCCAAATATCCTCGGCAGCAGGTGATAGCAGCCATTAGGCCCCTAAAATAGCCTTGACTTTCTAAAGTAGTAGAACTACTATAAGTAGTATATCTACTTTATAGGAGGCATATTATGCGTACAATAGAGATTTCCGATGCTGTATGGAATGAAATTGCTGCGAGGGGTAAATTCGGTGAAACAGAGGACAATGTCCTTCGAAGAGTATTCAAGCTCTCCGCTATCGCCGAAACTGGAAATGAACCAAAGAGTAAATCAATTTCAGCACCAGTCCATAAATCCACATTTAGTGCACGTCGAAGGTCATTCGCTACAAAACGTTTGAGTTGCAATGTTGCACGTAATCAATTACACGTCGCGTTCCAGGACGGTGAGCCACAATCATGGACTCTGCCTTCTACATCAGACAAAGTTGCTATTCGTATAGTTCGTGATAAAGCCGTTAGATTTGCACAAGAGCATGGGGCAACAATAGGACAAGTAAACGCTGTAAAAAAAGCACTTACAGATAATGGTTACCATCTCACAAAATAGATTAATTAGGGGGCCTAACACTACGCTCCACTCGACCGCACACCTCCACGCGGTGCGCGTCGAGTGAACTGGGCATTAGCGCGGAAAGAATTGATGGTAAATTATCAAGGATAGAGAAAATTATGAGGCACGGTATGAGCAGTAAAAGACGAGATGTTGTACAAACGAAAAACCCTGTCACTGGTCGGTATGTAAAGATTGACCGATCAGCGGGCCGGATCATTGCACACAAGAAGACGGGGGGCCCGTACAAAGGGGTGCCTGTGTCAAGGAAGAGTAAAAAATGATTCTATACAGACCCACGGATGGGGATGTTCTGTCTACTGGACTGAAACTACGGCCAAGGACGTGCTTTCTTATGACACAGCTTGGCAAGCCTGTGCCGCCGAAGCTTAAAACAATGAGAAAACGGGTGACGGATCAGCTACGGAAAAAGAACATTAAGGCGATCGACGCCGATAGCATAGTTACGGGCAAGGATTTCCTCGATAAAATCTGGCGAATAATAGTCACCGTTCCGGTAGGTGTGGCAATTATTCACGAGGACATGCCACCTAAAACAGTAGCAAATGTATTCTATGAGCTTGGAATGATGGATGCTTTGGGGAAGCGTACTGTCGTTGTGAAGTCTCTGGGCGCTGCAATACCTTCCGACTTTGTTCGAACTGAGTACATCAATGATGATGGTAGTTTTGGCAGAAAGTTTAGATCCTTCCTAGACTCTTCGCTCGAAATGGAATCGTACTTCAAGACATTGGCCGATGATCTTGAGAATAATCCGCTGCTTTCCATTGACTATCTACGAAGGGCGTACCTTATCTCAGGTGATATCCGGCACAGGTCTAGAGCAAAGAAACTCCTGAACGAAGCAGAACTAAAGGGGCGCGCCAAGAACAGCGTAGAAATGTTGTTGGCGAGGTTTTAAGTGACACGCTCTAATAACGTACTCCAAGTGATGTTAGAACTTTCGGAAACTTATTAAATGATCCAAGACTCAACAATACAAGCGGCTGTATCGCGAGGCAAGATCAATGGGGTCAGACTCGATGCGCACTGCGCTGCTCGGACCCTCAGGACCTCCGTTCTTTCGGGCCGTTTAATTCACTGTTAGGCCGTATAAATTGAATATTCGAAAAACTATTATTGCAATCTCCGTCATCGTTATCATGGCGTTAGTCTGGGGTCAGTTATATTGGGGCTTACTTATTGTAGCCCCCATCCTACTGCTCGGCATATACGATCTAGTTCAAAAAAAACATACACTCCTCAGTCTGTATCCTGTTGTTGGACATCTTCGTTATTTATTTGAATCCATCCGCCCGGAAATTCAGCAATATTTTGTTGAGTCAGATATAAGTGGTCGCCCGATAAATCGTGAATTCAGGGCGCTTGTTTACCAAAGAGCTAAACAAGAACGAGATACCCGTCCTTTTGGCACACAGTTTGACGTCTATCGCTCCGGTTATGAATGGATAAACCATTCCCTTGCTCCTGTTCACTTTGAGAACAAGCACCCGCGAGTTCTGTTTGGTGGTTGTGAGTGTAAGAAACCATATCTTGCTTCACCTATGAATATTTCTGCCATGAGTTACGGAGCACTAAGCAAACATGCCATTATGGCTTTAAATAAAGGCGCAAAAACAGGTAACTTCGCACACAATACCGGAGAAGGTGGTTTAAGCCCTTATCATCTCAAGTATGGTGGCGACATCATATGGCAAATTGGTACAGGATATTTTGGTTGCAGGAACAGTGATGGCTTTTTCGACGAAAAGCTTTTTGCAGAAAATGCTCAGCTAGAAGCTGTCAAAATGATCGAGATCAAACTATCACAAGGCGCAAAACCAGGGCATGGTGGTATCTTACCCGCCGCAAAATTAACCCAGGAGATTGCCGATATTCGGCATGTCCCTATGGGGCAAGATGTCGTATCGCCACCTTCACATTCATCTTTCAACTCACCCAGGGGACTACTGGAATTTGTAGAAAAACTCAGAAATCTTTCTGCAGGCAAGCCTGTTGGATTTAAATTGTGCGTAGGTTATAAAAGTGAGTTTCTGGCAATTTGTAAAGCCATGCTTGAAACAGGTATAACCCCAGACTTTATTACTGTTGATGGTGCCGAAGGTGGCACGGGCGCTGCTCCAATCGAATTCACAAATTCAGTTGGTATGCCGTTACGTGATGCTGTTATCTTTGTTAATAATGCCCTGCTTGGGACAGGGCTGCGTGAAAATATTCGTATCATTGCTTCCGCAAAAATTCTTTCTGCTTTTCACATGGCTCGCATTATTGCTTTGGGTGCAGATACAGTGAATTCTGCACGAGGCATGATGTTTGCACTGGGCTGTATACAATCACGAAGTTGCAATACTGATAAATGCCCAACAGGTATAGCAACCCAGGACCCTGCTCGCTACAAATATTTGGACATTGATATTAAAGGTGAAAGAGTTGCTAATTTCCACAATTCAACAGTATCACAACTGACCGAATTACTCGGCGCTTGTGGTTTAAAAGACCTGGAAGAATTGGATCTTTGTCATATTAATCGGCGTATCAATGGAACAACGACGGCGAGTTACGAAGAACTCTACCCTGCTGTAAAGTCGCTTTGTTTATTATGTAACGAAGACTTACCTGAATCATGGAAATATGACTGGGAAAGGGCATCAGCCGAAAAGTGGCGGTAATAGGTGCCAGGCACGAATGGCACTTAGTTAAGTAAAAAACTGTCATTCCGGGCGCAATGAAGTGGAGACCCGGAATCCAGGGTGTTTACATCATGCGCTTTCTGGATTCCGGCCTTCGCCGGAATGACGGCATTTACTGCATTATAGGTCTTAACTAAGCGCCATTCGTGCCTGGCACCATTTTTCTCTAATATAAGCATTAAATGCTGCCTGGTAGCTGTATAAATGACATTCGACTTTGAAGAACTGGATTACCAGAAGACCCCGCTGGGTGAAATCAGTCTCAGGCGCCGGGCAGAACCCAGGCTCGATGGGAAGATTCTCTACGAGGTAAAGCTTGGCGACGAGTTCCTGATGTCCAGCCTGTTTACCGAATCCGAGGTCCAGCTTGCAAGACTCGGGCTCGCCGCGCTTGAAAGCCGCGGCTCTAATCCGGAGCTGGACATTGTGGTCGGCGGGCTGGGACTGGGCTATACGGCGGTTGCGGTCCTGGAAGACCCGTCGGTCAGGTCGCTGAGGGTCATTGAAGTCATGCAACCGGTTATCGACTGGCACCGTCGTTGCCTGGTACCGCTTGGCAAGGAATTGCTGTCAGATCCGCGTTGCAGCCTTGTCCACGCCGACTTTTTTGCCATGGCATCCTCATCCGGCGGTGGCTTCGATGCTGCCACCCCGGATCGGCTGGTGCATGCGGTGTTGCTGGATATTGATCATTCCCCCAGTCATTGGCTCAATCCGGGAAACAGCGCCTTTTATACCGCGCCGGCGCTGCGGAACCTGGCTGACAAGCTCCATCCTGGCGGTGTCTTCGGGCTGTGGTCCAACGATCCATCGGATGCGGAATTCTCTGCCCTGCTCGAGTCAGTATTCCAGTCTTCCGAATCGCATATTGTGAGCTTTCCGAACCCGTACTCGGGCGGTGAGTCATCCTGCACGGTCTACCTGGCCCACAAGGGGAAATAATAGCAAATGCTGAACTCAGCCAGTTACACGCTGCACACTTTTAAGGAAGACGAAATGAAGAAAAGGGAAAAATCGAAACCATTAGTCGTTGCTTCAATTATTGGCGCGCTTCATGTCGCATTAACAATATTTTATTTAGTAGTTGTCCCACCAGAGAGCGACAATTTAGCAATGCTGTATATTGATTTCCCACTCACTTATATAGGGGTAGAGTACTTTCCAGGCTTGTTTTATAATGACAAATCATTTGTACTTGCGCTGTATTTAATTGCTGGAACACTCATGTATTTTATTGCCGCATATATCATGACTGCTTTCTTCGTTACGACCAGCAAGATTTTTACTAACAAGAAAAGTGAGTAGACATCTAGTAAGGTAAGGCTCTGGGGGATCCCCACAAAATTTCCAATGATACTGCCAATCATATATTAGTCATACCGGCGTTATCTATCGTCATACCGGCGCAGGCCGGTATCCAGTTTTTATATGGAATGACTGGATTCCGGCCTGCGCCGGAATGACAGCTAAGATTTACCAGGCACTTTGTCACTTCGTTCGGGCGCGCCGGAATGACGTCGTGAATGATGATCGTCACTAAGCATTTGTTTTTGATCATTATTTCGTCGGGATACCTCAGGTTCAGAGCCCTTTTCTTTATTGTGTCATTGAAAAATCAAGACTGGCGAGGGTTGCTTTTCCCGACGACTTGCGAGCCTCTAGCGAGCTCGGAGAAGGGAAAAGATACCGGAGCCAGTCAAACCCTGTTCGTGGCGAATCAGATGCAGCTTTGTGCCGCTTCCCTGACTTCATCAAAGACCATTTCCAGTTCTTCATCGAGACCACGGAAATCCTGGTGCCTGTGATCCATTAGTTGCGTCAGCGACACATTGCCCAATGAGGCAAGGATGTTGCCCGGGATTTTTGGATTCTCCTCAGCGAGATTGCGGATCAGATCCTTCACTTTGGCGCGGGTCATGTTCTGCTGACTGCCACACAGGTTACAGGGGATGATCGGGAACTGCTGCTGCTCGGCATATTCGCGAATATCATCTTCCTGGCAATAGGCCATCGGCCGGATGACCACATGCTTCTTGTTGTCCGTTAGCAGCTTGGGGGGCATGGAACTGATCCGGCCACTGTAGAGGATGGACATCAGCAGGCTTTCGATGAGATCGTCGCGGTGATGTCCGAGGGCAATCTTGTTGTAGCCGTTTCGTTCTGCGTAAGCGTAGATGTTGCCGCGACGCAGGCGTGAGCACAGCGAACAATAGGTCTTGCCCTCGGGGATCTTGTCGATAACGATCGAATAGGTGTCTTTCTTCAGAATGTCGTACTGGTAACCGCGTTGTTCCAGCCAGTCGCGCAGGCCGGTGTCATCCCAGCCCGGTTGAGACTGGTCCAGCGTGAACGACAGCAGCTCGAACTTCAGGTGGGCACGAATCTTCATCTTGTGCAGCAGATGCAGCAGGGTAAATGAATCCTTGCCACCAGACAGGCACAGCATGAGCCGATCGCCATGCTGGATCATGCTGTAGTCGGCAATGGCCTTGCCGATATAGTGCATTAATTTTTTTTCAACTTTACTGGACGCCGCCATGGCCTGACCTCTGATATGGGTAATACGTTATCGCTAATACATTACCGGGGTTAACGGCGGCCAAGTCTATCATATGCGCTGGCATAGGCACCGGATCTGCCGTTAGGCCTGGTATCATGCTGACGCCGGCGCCGAATAAGGTTACCATAGGTGTTTTCTATGTGACTGAAATATCAGGAGATCCCATGTGGGGCAGGTGGGGCAGGTGGCGCTGGTGAAGCAGGTGAACCAGTATGCACTGGTGTTGCATCCGCATGAGCCGGACGTCTGTCTGAGCCGTCAGGAGCTGTTGCGCGGCCTGCAAAAAATCGGCCTGGCCGGGGCAGCATTGCGCACAGAGGGCGAGGTACGTTATCTTGTCGGTGAGCAGTTTTTCAGCTGTGTCAGCTTTCTCGGCTGCAGTCCCCGTATGCAGTTACAGCCAGCGGCGGATGGTAACGATGATTTTTGTTACCTGTCGCTTGCCTGTCACGAAGACGGCCCGGTATTTCTTGGCGAATCGAATGTCCGTCAACCGCGCTGCCCGGCATGCCGGCAGCCAGTCGCTGACTGGGAGAAACGGGTTGTCCGCTGGCAGCAGGGTGATTCCAGCACTCAGGCCTGTCAGGGATGCGGCCGGCAATTCAGCTTGCCGCAGCTGGACTGGCGACAAACGGCGGTGGTCTCACGTATGGCGATATATATCTGGAATATTCATCAAGGCGAGGCGGTGCCGACGGACCCATTTTTGGATAAACTGGCAGGGCTGAGCGGTGCGGGCTGGGACTATTATTACTGTACCCGTGAGTCTGAGAGGCAATGATATCGTGAAGGAGCGCTAGGGGAATCAGATGATTGTTGTAATGAACCTGCTGTTGTTTGTTATTGTTATCCTGTCGATCTACTGGCCATATCTTGGCTGTCGTTTCTGGCAGGGACACTGGCGTTATGTCGCGCTGGCGGCACTGGCCTTTCCACTGGTCTTTATTGCGGGTGTGGTGATGAACCTGCTGGCAGAACCGCCACGTTATAATATCGATATCTACGAACTACTGTTCTATAGCCTTGGCAGTATCGCCATCATGGGTCTGGGGACATTTGTGCGAATGCGAGTCCGGGCGCGCAGGCGCGCGCAGAACGCGGACGATAAAAAAGGGCCTTGAGGCCCTTTTTTTAATATCCCTACTTTAATATCGCCACTTTAATATCATGGGGGGAGGGATGCCTAGGCGGCGTATTTGGCGAAGTCGTCAATAGACTTGTTGGCACCGGCCTCGTAACCCGCTTCATAGTCATCGGTGACACGTTGCTCTTCAACCTTGGGCATATGATGGTAGCCAGACATCCAGCCGAGCTTGTACTGCTCGTTGACACCGATTTCTTCCATCTTGCTTACCGCATCGTAATAAACCTTATCCATCGCAAGCTCCTGAGTTCATCAGCAATTCTGTAAAAGTAGACGCATATTATTCATCCGACTGCCCCGGGTCAATCACCCAATGGGGATATATAAACCCATGTAATATATAAGTGAATATGGGTTATCTTTTTATTAAACAAATGCTTATGCTAGAATTTATCTATCGAGGCGATGCGGCTGATAAATAATATCTTTCTAAGATACTGAATTTGAGGTGGGATCCTGTGGAATTACTGATACTGGGCCTGCTGGCGCTATGGCCGGTCCTGGGACAGATCATCCTGGCGGCGGTGAACCGTATGGCGCGATATCGGGGTCAGCCAGCCCCGATCCCGCCGACACGGGAAGGCGGTGAGGTACTCATGCGGATGTACCTGTGGCCGGTGGTATTGATCAAATATCTGCTCCGGCATTGATCCTGGCAAAGGCCATTTCCGGCGACTATTTTTCTGCCGCGATATAGGCCAGCCAGCCGGCATCCGCCTCACCCATCAGGCTCGCCTTGTAATCGTTATCATCGTCATCATCGGACATGTCCCAGTAGACGGTGACCCGGGAAAAACCGGCCTCCTCAAGGATTTCGCGGATCTCTGGCAGCGTCCACAGGCGCCAGTCATAGCTGAAGGCCTTTTTCATCTTGGAGCCATCGGGAAACTTGAAATGTATATGGCAGAGGATGTCGCCGGTGATCGGGTTGTATTTGTGCTGGTCCCAGATGTAGGTATAGCCATCTTCCTCACGCTCTTCTTCCATTTCCTCGAAGGACTCGTAGCCACCAAAGCAATCCATAAAGAATATGCCACCCTCTGCCAGTGCCGCATGCGCACACTTGAAGTACTCACGCAATTGCTCGCGTTTCTTGAAGTACCAATAGCTGAAATTCATCGCTAAAACGATGTCGGCAGGATCAGTCTTTGCCGTCATGACATCATCAGTGAGCAGAGAGACGCGCCTTTGTTGTTGTTTATCCAGTTTTGTCAGATTGTGTTCAGTTCCCCAATCCTGTACTGATTTGTCGATATCAACACCGACGGCGGTATTGTCCTCGCGCCGGCTGACCCATTCACAAGAGGCCGCAAATGTTCCGCAAAAGTCTTCACGCACACTGTTTGCCTGCCGGCCTGTCAGCTGGGTATAGGTGGCGTCTACAAAATCAATTTCTGAATCAACACACTGAACGGTATCTTCATAAAGCTTATGACGATCGGCCTTGTCTGCCATGGTGTGTTTTTTTTGCCTGTATTTTCTGTTTTGTTTTCCCATTGCTATTAGTTGCTCATTAGTTATAAATGTATGTGGTCGGGTTATGCTTGCGTATGTCAGCTCATATCATAGTGTTTCTCGACGTCCTCGATGATTTCCCAGGTACATTTCATTCCGGCGGGAAAGGTCACCAGGTCACCTTCGCCCATTTCCACCGCTTCGCCTCCCTCGGGGGTGACCCTCACGCGGCCACGGAGGAAGTAGCATGTCTCGGTCTGTTCATAGGTCCAGTTAAATGTTGAGGCCTGTTTGCTCCAGATCGGCCAGTCATACACGCCCAGCACATCAAGTTTGGCAGGTACGACATTGTATTCGATAGTAATGCTATTCATGACAGTCTCTCATGTGAAATCGCCTGCGAAATAGAAGGCGGAATGATATCATGACTCTCCTGCAGACATGAAAAAAGTGTGATTAAATCCATGAACACATCGGTAAAACTCATTTATATGCTGGGGTTTGAAGGCCGCACCCTGGACGAGTTTATCTCACTGCTGGACAATTCTGGCATTCGTATCCTGGTGGATATCCGCAGTCAGCCGGTTTCCCGGATGTATCCGGATTTTTCGATGGATAATATTCGGGAACGTTTCGGGCAAGTGGGCGGGGTCTATCACTGGGCGGGCCGCCAGTTGGGTGAACAGCGCCAGCAGGATGAGAAGAGTATCAATACCTCCCTGGACGATCCGCAGCTGCGCGGTTTTGCTGATTTTATGCAAACGGAAGGCTTCAAACGCGGCATGACCAACCTGGTCAATCTGGCAGACAAGGGACTGGCTGGCGTATTGAGTGAACCCAGATTAGCAAAAAATACCCAGCGTGAGCTGATGGCGGATTACCTGATGTTACAGGGGATGCATGTATTGCATTTGACTGACCCGGGTGAGGCCTGCGAACATCAACTGGATCCACGGGCCCGGCGTGAATCAGTAGAACTGGTATACGATCAGTAGTGAAGCAGATCAGGCTGGCTCATGAAGGCCAGCGAAACACTGTATGGCGAAACACTGTATCTAGAGTGGATTCAACCGGAATGTACAAGGCTGTGATATTATCGGGGCCATGACCTATTTATCACAATATTTAAAGTCGCTAGGCGCCCAACGGGTGGCCATGACCGTGTTTTCACTTCTGACGCTCATATCTGCCCCGATTGCCAGCAATGGTGCGACTTATGAGGGCCTGCTGGTGCTCCCCACGCTGGTCGCCCCATCAATGGTGCCAATACTTATGTTCGTTATTATGCTGGATATCATCATGAGTCTGGTATTCATGTCCCAGGAAGAGGCAACCGGGAAGAAACGCTTCAGGCTGATCCTGTCATCCAACATAGTATTACTGGTCGCTATGATCGGCGTATGGGGCTCATTCTTTATTACCCTGTTACAACTCTAAATACCGGGAAAGACCATGGCAATCAGGGAAGTATTAAGAATGGGCGATGTTCGCCTGACACAGGTGGCTGAGCCGGTAACGGGATTTGATACCCCCGAGTTACATGCGCTGGTGGAAGACCTTCTGGATACCATGCGTGCAGAAGACGGTGCCGGGCTGGCCGCCACCCAGATCGGGGTAATGCAGCAGGTCGTTATCTTTGGTGTGGAGGCTAACCCGCGATACCCGGACGCGGAGGAAGTCCCTTTGAGCGTGTTAATTAACCCGCAAATCACCGCAATGGACGAGGAGACGGACCTGGCCTGGGAAGGATGTTTAAGTGTCCCCGGCATGCGCGGAGTGGTGTCTCGCTACACCAATATCCATTACACGGGCCTTGACCAGTACGGTGATCCTGTCGACAGACAGGCCAGTGGTTTTCATGCCCGCGTGGTCCAGCATGAATGTGACCATCTGCAAGGTGTGCTTTATGTTCAGCGCATGACCGATATGGGCCAGTTTGGTTTTATCGAGGAACTGGAAGCCCGCGAGGCCATCGAGAAACCGTTGCCCTGTGATAATCATGGCGAAGATCCGCGTGAAGCGCCGCGAGACGATAACGGTTAGCCTGCAAATTCCAGGATCCATTGACGGATGAGCAGCGCATCGATGTCCTTGCGGATTGTTTATCTTGGCATGCCAGGTGCATTTTCTTCACTGCCATTACAATCATTACTGGCCAATAATATAGAAATTACGGCCGTGGCGATGACAAAGTCACAGACCGCGTGGCAGCCGGATCATCGTCTTGCGGTGACACAACCCGCCGGGCATATAAACCTGGCTGAGCTGGCAAGTTCAGCCAATATCCCGCTATGGGAACTTGCTGATGTCAACAGTGATGAGGTACTGCTTGCCCTGCAACAACTGCATCCGGATCTGGTACTGGTGGCCTGTTTCCCTGACAGGTTACCTGAGCGTTTTCTGAACACACCGCGATATGGTTGTTACAATCTGCATCCATCATTATTGCCCGCTTATCGTGGACCGGCACCGATGTTCTGGCAGTTTTATATGGATGAGAGGATGACCGGAGTCAGTCTGCACAAGATGATCGGGGAATTCGATAGTGGCGAGATCGTTGAGGCACGTGAAGTCGTCCTGCAACCCGGTCTCAGCGGTATGCAGGCGGATGTCAGGCTTGCGACAGTCGGTGGTGAATTGATGCAGGGCCTGATTGAGCAGATCCGGTCCGGCCGATTATCACTGATGCCACAGTCAGACAAGCGCAAGAGCCATTATCCCTGGCCAACAGAGAATGATTTTTATCTGGATCCTCAGTGGCCTGCCGAACATGCCTTTAACTTTATGCGAGGTACTGCTCATTGGGGCAGGCCCTATTTTGTCATGTCTCCTGGTCTGGATTTACCGCCACTGGCTCAGGCGCAGTCGTTTGATCATTCCCTGACACTGGCAGCAGAATGTGATTATCAGGGAAACGAGATCCTGATCCAGTTTTCGCCTGGCGTATTACGCGCCGTGGTGGCGGGTTAGACCACTAGTAATCAGAGCCGTCCAGGTGGGCCGATACAGTTTTGATGCCATCAAGACCGAGATTCAGCATCAGCTGTAGTGGTGACTGGTTATTGAAATACGGGATCTCGGTGGTGACCCAGTAATTGGCCATCATGGTATTGTGCGGAAACAGTGTGTCCAGAGATGTCTGAATATTCAGCAGGTATTTTATCCTTAGTCTGATGTCTGGTTCGTCTGGTAACGGTGTCGCAACGCGATATTTTGCCAGTGCGCGGGGGCGGGTCCCTTCGGGCAGACCCAGCAGGGAAACTTGATCGGCGGGGCCGATTTTCCATGCGTCCAGGATAGTTATCACAGCTTTTGCCAGCGCGATATGATCATTTTGTGATAACTGCTTGTTCATGTTTCCCCGTATGTGGATGAAAGCTGTGTGTCGCTGAGTATACCAATTTCATTGTCTCCATGCCTGCAGACAGACTTGACCGTGATGTGCTATGTTGCCGTGACTGGCACAATTACCTGGCAGATTCTGCTGGATACCGGTATTCGGAATGACGCAGGGCAAACACAACAAGCAGAAACAACAGGTGCAACAGTTGTTTGATACCATCGCAGGCGGTTACGATAATCCGTCGATGCGCCTGTTTCCATTTGTCGCCGATAAACTGGTGTCGATTGCACGACTGGCGCCAGGGGAAAAGGTCCTGGATGTGGCGACTGGTACCGGTATGGTGGCCATTGCCGCCGCACAAATGGTGGCACCACAGGGACGGGTGATGGCCATCGATATGTCACAACAAATGCTCGACAAGGCCGACATCAATATCAAAAAACTCACATCAGGAAACGTCGACCTGTTTGAGATGGATGCCGATTCTCTGGATTTTCGCAGTAATTATTTTCACGCCGTGTTGTGTTCTTTCGGAATTTTCTTTCTGCCTGATATGCTGGCAGGTCTGAAGGAATGGGTCCGGGTTACAAGGGAAGGTGGACGTGTCGCCTTTACCTCGTTTGGCATGCAGGCCTTTCAGCCGATGGCTGCGCTGTTTCGTGAGCGAATACAGGAATTTGGTGTTGAATTACCGGACCAGGAAAAAGTTGCCTGGTACCTGATGTCGGATCCTGACTATTGTGAGGAGTTGCAGACACAGGCCGGCCTGAAGGAGGTCGAGGTGACGAGCAGGCAGATGGGTTATCACATGAACAATGCCGATGACTGGTGGGAAGTTGTATGGAACAGCGGCATGCGAGATATGGTGGGTCGGTTATCTGCGGATGATCTGTCACAGTTCAGGAAGCAACACCTTGCAGATGTATCTGCCCTGGTGACAGACAAGGGCCTGTGGATGGACGTGGAAACAATCTTTTCTAAGGGTATAAAACCTGAAAAATAATAATTTTTTCTGCAAATGAACGTAAATAATCTTTAACAATGTAAATCACTTAATTAACCTTCGGGAAGGCCACCACGTGATCGGCAGCGATGCGGACTCCCACCCTGGTGCCAATGGCAAAATCCTGGTGACTCGGGAACATGGACAATACTACGCTGCCGGTAGGTAACCTTAAGGTATATAATGTCTCGGCCCCCTTAAAGGCCTTTTTAATCACGGTGGCATGCAAGTCACTTTCGCTATCAGGCACCACATCATCCGGACGCATCAGCAGATCGACTTCAGTACCAGGGCCAAGCTCAAATTTGTGATCGTTTTCGATAATACCAAACTCTGTTTCAACAGAATAATCTGATCTTAATGTGCCCGACAGAAATACACCCTGACCGATAAAATCTGCGACGAAGCGATTGTCGGGTTTATGATAAAGATTGTACGGGGTGTCCCACTGCAGGATATGACCCTCGTGCATGACACCGATATAGTCTGCCAGTGCCAGGGCCTCATTCTGATCATGCGTCACCAGCACACCGGTGATGTTCTGGCCTTTGAGGATGCGGCGCACATCCGCGCCAAGTCTTTCGCGAAGATCCACATCCAGGTTGGAAAATGGTTCATCCAGCAGAATGATATCGGGTTGTGATGCCAGTGCACGGGCCAGAGCGACACGTTGTTGTTGCCCGCCGGACAACTCGTGCGGGAAACGGTCCGCCATATCACCCAGCCCCACAGCACGAAGCAGACTGGTCGATATGTGACGTCTTGCGATCTTGCTGATATTGCGAATGCCGAAACTGACATTGCTGCACACGTCCATATGCGGGAACAGCGCATAATCCTGAAATACCATGCCGAGATTGCGTTTCTCAGGTTGTACTGTGAAACCGGGTTTTGATATGACTTCACCATGAAGCGCAATACTACCGACAAGCAGGGGTTCAAATCCGGCGATGGCCCGGAGTACTGTGGTCTTGCCACAACCACTCGGCCCTAACAGACACACCAGATCACCTTCCTCAACCTGCAGGGACAGATCCTTTACTGCGGAACGATCCTTGTAGCGGCATTCGATACTATTAATGTCCAGAATTGTGCTCATCGCAGAAGGTTACACTTGCTATTATTGGCTACCCTCAGGCAAGTATAGATGATTACATGGTGAGAGGCGCTGCTGTCAGGTAGCAAGCAGGGTGACCAGTAACGCCTTTTGGGCATGCAAGCGGTTTTCTGCCTCGTCCCAGACAACACTTTGAGGACCATCAATAACATCAGCCGCGACTTCTTCACCACGATGGGCCGGCAGGCAATGCATAAACAGAGCTTTTTGACCTGCTTTTGCCATGATGTCATTGGTCACCTGGTAGTCGTTGAAGGCCGCCTGGCGTTGTTGTTGCTCTTCTTCCTGACCCATACTTGCCCACACGTCGGTTACCACCAGGTCTGCATCCGTTGCAGCTGCCAGGGGATCTCTTTCGATACAAACATGTTCAGCACAGGCGTTCAGAAGCCCGCTATCCGGATCAAAACCCTCCGGACAGGAAATACTGAGCTGAAAATCAAATTGCCGCGCGGCATTCATCCAGGAATGACACATGTTATTGCCATCACCAATCCAGGCGATTTTTTTACCCTGGATATCGCCACGGTGTTCCTGGAATGTCTGAACATCGGCGAGTAGCTGGCAGGGGTGATACATGTCTGTCAGGGCATTAATAACGGGCACCTGAGAGTATTGCGCAAACAGTTCAATCTTCTCGTGTTCATAGGTACGGATCATGATGCAGTCAACCATCCGCGACAGCACCCTGGCAGTATCCTCAACGGGTTCACCGCGGCCTAGCTGGGTATCCCTCGGCGACAGAAACACCGCCTGGCCGCCCAGCTGAATCATACCGGCTTCAAAAGATACACGCGTCCGGGTAGATGATTTCTCAAAGACCATCCCGAGGATCTTGTTCCTTAGTGGTTCGCTTTGTTTACCCTTTTTGTAACGGGCCTTGATTTCGATAGCCTGGCTGACCATGGCGCGTAGCTCAGACGCACTGAAGTCCATCAAGGTAAGGAAATGATGTGTCGTGTTGCTCATTGTTCGTCAGCCGTAAATTCATTGATCAGTGAACAGACGGTATCAATGATGGTATCCGCTTCTTCATCGGTAATAACGAGTGGAGGTAACAGACGAATGGTTGTTTCTGCGGTAACATTGATCAGCATGCCCCGGGTCATGGCAATTCCGACCAGATCTCCACAAGGCATATCCAGCTCGATACCAATCATCAATCCCTTGCCCCGTACCGAAGTCACGTGAGAGTTGTCTGCCAGCTTGCTGCTGAGATCACGCAGGAATTTTTTACCCAGCACTTCAGCCCGGCTGGCCAGGTCCTGATCCTGCATGGTCTTGATGACAGTCGTCGCGACATGGCATGCGAGTGGATTGCCGCCAAAGGTTGAGCCGTGGCTACCCGGTTGCAGTACCTCGGCGGCCTTTCCCCTGGCCAGGCATGCACCGATAGGAACACCGTTACCCAGTGCCTTGGCAATGGTCATCACGTCGGGGCGGCCCTTGCCGTGCTGAAAGCAAAACCAGCGCCCAGTGCGACACATGCCTGTCTGAATTTCATCCAGCATCATCAGCCAATGGTGTTCATCACAAAGGGCACGAATGTTATCCAGATAATCATCCTCGGGTATATTCACGCCACCTTCACCCTGTACAGGTTCTACCAGCACCGCAACGATATTCGGGTTATGCCTGGCAACATTCTGCAATGCTTCCATGTCGTTATAGGGTACCCGCACAAAGCCGGGGACCAGCGGTTCGAAGCCCGCCTGGACCTTGCGGTTGCCGGTGGCGGTCAGTGTGGCCAGGGTACGCCCATGAAAACTGTTTTCCATCACCACGATGGCGGGCTGATCAATGTCCTGACCGTGACCATATAATCGTGCCAGCTTGATGGCCGCTTCATTGGCCTCGGCACCGGAGTTGCCGAAAAATACCCTGTCCATCCCGGACAGCATGACCAGGGTCTCGGCAAGTTGTTGCTGGACGGGGATCTGGTACAGGTTGGAGGTGTGGATAAGCTTGGCCGCCTGTTCGCACAGTGCTTTTGTCACCGCCGGATGGGCGTGGCCCAGCCCGCAAACAGCTATACCGCTGATGGCGTCCAGGTACTGGTTTCCTTCAGTGTCCCAGAGCAAGGCACCTTCGCCACGCTCAAAGGCCACGGGCAAACTCGCATAAATTGTCATGAGTGCATCCGACATGACACAACTCCAGTATCCAGCATTTCCAAAAACAAAAAGGCAGCCCCACTACGAGACCGCCAATACCATTAAAGACCCATTTTATAAGCAATTATCCCTTCTGGCAATGTATTTGGGGTTGATTCGATGTATGTGTGGCATAAAAAACCCGGCCACCAGACCGGGTTTTGAGGGGTCCAGGCAAATTATCAGAACTACAGGGGCATACCACCATTATGGAAGGTGCTTGCGGTCATGGCCAGCAGCATCGGGAGGGACAACAAGGTGTTGGTCCGCGAGGCCATCAGGGCAACGACTTTGGCACTGCCAATTTGCTCGGCAGAGGCCTCGACCATGCCGAGGATCTTCTTCTGATTCGGCCAGATTAGCACCCACACGTTGAACAGCATAATAGTCCCCAGCCAGGCGCCTATACCAATCACCATGGCATTTTGCTTGAGCATGAAGGCATCACCAAGAATCCCCAGCTTATACAGGGCAGCGGCACCAGATAGCCAGGTCAGCAGCGCGGCATAGCGGAACCAGGCGAGTGCCGTAGGCGCAATATACTTGCCGATGGCGGCCGGTCCCGGGCCTTCTTTATCGGCCAGCGCAGCACCCATGGCAGGGACCTGCACGAAATTGAAATAATAAAGCAGGCCAATCCAGATAACACCGACGACGACATGGAACCATATTGTCCACTCGACAGGGTTGCCACCTGAGTCTCCCTTTAGAGCGAAGGCCATAATAGCAGTCAGAATGACGCCCGAGGTAATGGTGCCCGGGATGGATTTTAATGGGTTCATATTGCTTTCCTCTAGTTGATCTTGAATATCTGAGTAAATTGGTTGGTTATTATAGGGGCTCAAACGGATATTGCAATCATTATCGGGCTAAAGTCCCTACATACAATAGGGATAAAAATAATATTTACCCTAGTGTACATGCGGAAGACGTGGCAGACACCGGGAATTCGTCCTATTTACCACCACCAGAGTTAACTGGCCCCGGTCTGGAAAAAAGTGGCCCTCTCCAGTCATTTTGTGTAGGCCGGACGACCTGAGCGAGAGCGAGGTAGTGCAGAATGAAGCCCGAAGGGATTCTACAGCGCTAAGCCCACAGGGCGTATCCGGCGCGGTGATGAGGTTAAATATCTGTAATTTGAGAAAAAAGAATTACCACGGGGATAATAAAAGCATTTGCACCATAGAGTATTTTTCTCTGTGACCTCCGTGTCCTCTGTGGTGAAAGATCTTAACGTAAGTACGTCGCATTTGCAGTCGAAGTCATTTTCGATAGACTGAGGTCTTATGGATGCCATTGCCCTGAGTCTGTTTGCCAGTCGAATTGCCGCTGTATGTGATGAAATGGGGGCGGTATTACAGCGTGCTGCCTTCTCACCCAATATCAAGGACCGCCTGGATTTTTCCTGTGCCGTGTTCGATCTGCAAGGTGAACTTTGTGCCCAGGCGGCACATATACCGGTCCATCTGGGCAGCATGGCCTTTGCCATGCGTTCCATCGTCGGCCAGCTACGCTGGAACGATGGTGATATGGTGGTCCTGAACGATCCTTATCTTGGTGGTACCCATCTCCCGGATGTCACGTTGATTGCACCGATCTTTTGTGATGGTGCGCTAATGGGCTATGTGGCCAATCGTGCCCATCATGCCGATATCGGTGCCAGCACCCCGGGATCGATGCCAATTTCATCCTGCCTTGAAGAGGAAGGGATGCTGATACCGCCCAGTTACCTGATCAGTCGTGGCCAGTTGAATGAAACATTGATGAACACGATGATCGGTTCAACCCAGCATCCTGCCGCCTCCCGTGGCGATTTCGCTGCACAGATGAGTGCCAACCAAACCGGCGTGGTGCGCATGCAAACCCTGATCAATATGTTTGGCGCGGATCGCTATTCCCAATTGCTGGCTGCCTTGAATGAATATGCGGAGAAACTGGCCCGCAGTGCACTCAAAGAGATCCCCGATGGTGAATATCAATTTACGGATCTGATGGATGATGACGGACTGGGGCAAACCGATATTCCGATTAACGTGTCATTGAGCATAAACGCCGGGAGTGTGCACGTCGATTTCAGCGGCACCTCGGGACAGGTGCCTGGCAATATCAATTGCCCACTGTCAGTGGCAGCGGCCGGTGTCTATTATGTGTTCCGTTGCCTGATGCCCGCACAAACACCGGCCTGTTCAGGAAGTTTCAGACCCATTACGTTATCGGCACCGCAGGGGAGTCTGCTGAATGCCCGGCGGCCAGCGGCGGTCGCGGCGGGTAATGTTGAGACCAGCAGCCGGGTTGTGGACGTGGTCATGGGTGCGTTGGCCAGGGCGTTACCGGAGAAAATGGCCGCCGCCAGTCATGGCAGTATGAATAACATCGCTATGGGAGCACGGGGGGCACGGGGCGCGCCCAATGATCCGCATTCATGGGATTATTATGAAACAGTCGGTGGCGGCATGGGGGCCAGTGCCAGCGGCGCGGGTCTGAGTGGTGTGCAAACCCACATGACCAATACGCTCAATACCCCTATCGAGAGTCTCGAGATGCATTTCCCACTACGAGTCAGTCGCTATGCGCTGCGGGATTCATCTGGCGGGCGTGGCCTTCATGCGGGTGGCGATGGTTTGATACGGGAATTTGTGTTTCTTGAAGATGCCTCGATCACCCTGTTGACCGAGCGCCGGCGACACGCACCGTGGGGGCTAAATGGTGGTGGGCCGGGGAAACCCGGCCAGAATCTCCACAATAACAGGCCGCTGGCAGGCAAGACACAACTTCATGTCAGTGCCGGGGACCACCTGACCATCCTGACCCCCGGAGGGGGTGGCTGGGGAAAACCACAATAACAGTCGCTGGCACAACCCACTGAAACCACTGTTCTTATTTACTAATTCTCAAGTATTTACCTGGTGTGACGATATCCGCAGTGAGTGCCCCTGAATGGAGGTAGGCTGTGACACGGATAGCCATGATCATTATTGCCGCTGCATTGTCATTGAGTGGCTGCACCGCAGCGGTCGTAGGGACCGCTGCCGGTGGTTACTATGTCGGCTCTGATGATCGCACCCTTGGAGAGATCACCTCGGATGCAGCCATTACCGCAAAGGTCAATATCAAATACTATAACGATGAACTCGTCAAACCCATTGCTGCCGATATTAATGTCGATACCTACCACAACACCGTGTACCTGTATGGTAAAGTAAGCAAACATGTTGCGGTTCGTGCCGTTTCCCTGGCGCAGTCTGTGAGTGGTGTCAAGAATGTTGTTCCCCTGTTTAAAACCGATGGGCCGGAAAACAACAGCACCAGTTGAACTGCGATACGATTTGGCACGGCCTGGCACCAACCCCTGACCGGAATTACAAAAGAAGCTAACAGTGTGCGGCATTTGCGGCGAATTTCGCCTTGATCGTGCCCCGGCAGATCAGCAGGCCATCGATAGAATGCTGGCCGTGCTGGTACCACGGGGCCCGGATGATGAAGGTAAATACTTTGACGGCGGTCTTGGCCTCGGTCACCGTCGCCTGTCGATCATCGATTTGTCCGAGCGCTCTCATCAGCCAATGGTGGATAAAAATGCCGGCGTCTCGCTGGTGTTTAATGGCACCATCTACAATTACCGTGAACTTCGACAACAACTGATCCGCAAGGGACATGCATTTTTCTCCGATGGCGATACCGAGGTAATACTTCGTTCCTGGCTGGAGTGGGGAGAAGATTGTGTCACGCAATTCTCTGGCATGTTCGCATTTGCCCTGTGGGACAGCAATGCACGCAAATTATTTCTGGCACGTGATCGCCTCGGTATAAAACCGCTGTATTACTCACGTACGGCCAATGCCCTGCGATTTGCATCAAACCCTCAGGCGCTGCTTGCCGCCGGTAATGTGGATACGCGCATCGACCCGGTCGCCCTGCATCACCATTTTCATTTACATGCTGTGGTGCCTGCACCACGAACTGTTTTGCGCGGAGTTCGAAAGCTGTCACCTGCCACGACAATGAGCATCGATGCCAGCGGTAAAACACGGTTAAACCGGTATTGGGATTATCCGGCGCGCCGGCCGGACGTGGCCATGACGGAAGACGAGTGGCTGGATGCCGTGCATGATGCGCTGACCGCGGCCGTTGAACGTCGCCGACTGGCATCGGATGTGCCTGTTGGGGTGTTACTGTCCGGCGGACTGGATTCAAGCCTGTTAGTGGCACTGCTTTGCGAGGCCGGGGTGACAAACCTGAAAACTTTTTCAGTGGGCTTTGAAGACATGCCGGAAGAAAAGGGCAACGAATTTGAATATTCCGACCAGGTAGTGGATCGCTATCAAACGGAACATTATAAATTTCACATTCACAACGAAGACGTTATCCGGCGGCTCCCCGAAGCCATCACTCACATGGCGGAGCCCATGGTTGGTCAGGATGCGATTGCTTTTTACCTGTTGTCAGAACAGGTCTCTCGTGAGGTCAAGGTGGTGCAGAGCGGGCAGGGTGCCGATGAAGTCTTTGGCGGGTATTTCTGGTATCCCAAAATGCAGCAGGCATCAGGTCCGGAGGTGGAGCGTTTTCGCCAGAATTACTTTGATCGTGATCATAATGAATATCTCGCCATGGTGCAGCCGGCACTGCACGGGCCGGATTACACTGAGGCGAAAATATCCGCTTTGCTAAAAAATGCTGATGCGGATGATTATATTGATAAGGTGCTGCACCTTGATGTGACCACGCTGATCGTGGATGACCCGGTGAAACGGGTGGATAACATGACCATGGCCTGGGGGCTGGAGGCCAGGGTACCGTTTCTGGATCACTCGCTGGTCGAGCTGGCGGCGCGCATGCCAGCTGAGCTGAAATTGGCCAGTGGTGGCAAACATATACTCAAACGCATTGCGCGAGGCCGTGTCCCCGATGGGGTCATCGACCGGCCGAAGGGTTACTTTCCGGTGCCGGCATTGAAATACGTTCGTGGTGAGTTCCTGGATTTTATGAAAGATATCCTGAATTCAGCGGCCTGCCGTCATCGGGGCCTCTATCAACGCGGCTACGTCGAGCATTTACTGGCGGCCCCGGACCGGCATTTCACGCGTATCCTCGGCAGCAAGCTGTGGCATCTGGCCCTGCTGGAATACTGGCTGCAGCAAAACGTGGATGGTGCCTAGTGCTGATATATGAATTGGCGGTTAAGTAGCTCGCCAAGGTGCGCAGGGTTGTATGGTTAATTCTTTTTCTCTGTGACCTCCGTGCCCTCTGTGGTAAATTTTTTGTCAGGAAGATCCTGGGGCCTTCCGTATGGCACCAGCGATGGCAGAAGAATAGGTACCGGAGTCAGTC
>BTQY01000008.1:0-61559 GCA_036986115.1 Gammaproteobacteria bacterium
GCCATAGTCGCCGGCTTCCAGGTTTATGATGGACTCGTCGATCTTTTTGATCAGTTTGCGTTCACGGTCACGGGTGCGCAATTCCAGGCTGAATTCAGTCTCCTGGCTGGCGCGATCATTTGGATCCGGAAAGTTGGCGGCCTCGTCTTTCATGTGCACCACGGTGCGGTCCACTTCAGACATCAGGTCATCTTTCCACATGCGCAGGATATTGCGGAAGTGTGCCACCTGTTTTTCGTTCATATAGGATTCGTTCTTTCTGAACTTGTAAGGATCGCCATACAGTGGCGAAACGGCCACATCCGGCTCGGCCTCGTTCTTTTTACGTGCAGTACGCCTGACGACTGGACGGGAGACTGCCTTTTTCGCCACGGTCTTCCGGGCGGTTTTTTTAGCGGTCTTTTTAGCTGTCTTTTTGGCGGTTTTTTTGGCAACCTTTTTGACCGGCGCTTTTTTAGCAGACGCCTTTTTTACGGTAGACTTAGTCGTCTTCCTGGTGGTCTTTTTGGCTGTCTTTTTAGCCGTTTTTCTGGCCGACTTTTTAGCCGTCTTCTTGGCTGGCATGCTCTAAATCTCCTCGGAGTACCGCAAAATAAGGCGGAATTATATACCAGAATACAAGGCGTTGCGCAACACTGATGGAGTACGTATAGAAATGAATGAGTTGAAAGCCCTGATCTTCGATGTGGACGGTACCCTGGCGGATACCGAGCGCGATGGTCACCGGGTGGCCTTTAACCTGGCCTTTGCCGAGGCGGGCCTGGATTGGCAGTGGTCGGTGGCGTTATATGGCCAATTACTGGCGGTGACCGGTGGAAAAGAGCGGATCCGCTACTATCTTGATGAATTTAATAGCGATTATGAGCTTCCAGGGGGGGGGCCGGAGGAGCTGACCCGGTATATCGCCAGGCTGCATCAGGCCAAGACCCGCCATTACACCCGAATGCTGGCCGATGGCGCCATTCCGATGCGTCCGGGGGTAAAGCGGCTCCTGCAGGAGGCCCGTGACAGTGGCCTGCGGCTGGCCATTGCCACGACTACCACACTGGCCAATGTCACGGCCCTGTTGCAGCACTCGCTGGCTGCGGACGCGGCCTCCTGGTTTGATGTGATCGCCGCCGGTGACATGGTCAAGGCGAAAAAACCGGCGCCGGATGTGTTCATGCTGGCGCTGCAGAAGCTGGGCCTGACGCCCCGGCAGTGCCTGGCGTTTGAAGATTCACACAACGGTATCAAATCGGCGATGGGGGCGGATCTGTGCACGGTGGTGACCATTAATGCCTATACCGAGGGACACGATTTCAGTGGCGCAGCGCTGGTGCTGGATCACTATGGCGAGCCAGATCAGCCGTTCACGGTACTGCAGGGGGATGCGATGGGGGCAAGATTCGTGAACGTGGATCAACTGCGGCAGATCCATCGGTCGTGTTACTGATTTACTTGCCCGGGGACGCTACCCCGCAGGTAAGGAAAAAATAATCACGCTGCATCCAGTATATAATTGCCACATGGGCAGGAAACAATGACATTCAAACCCGCCATTGCCGACCGCATGTCTCACATCCATGCCTTTCATGTGATGGATTTGCTTGGGCGTGCGCGGCAGCTGGAGGCACAGGGCAAGAGCATTATCCATATGGAGATCGGCGAGCCGGATTTTGTCTCCCCTGCGCCGGTGGTGGAGGCGGGAATCGCCGCATTAAAGGCTGGCCATACGCATTATACGCCGGCTACCGGACTGCCGGCACTTCGTCAGTCCATCAGTGAGCATTACCGGCACCGTTACGATGTCGATATCGATCCGGCGCGTATCATTGTTACGCCGGGGGCCTCTGGCGCATTGCAACTGGCCTTTGGCGTGTTGTTCAATCCCGGTGATCATATCCTGATGGCAGATCCGAGCTACCCGTGTAACCGCCACTTTGCGTATTTTTTTGGCGCAACGCCGACAGGCATCCCGGTGGATGATAGCTCTGATTATCAGTTGACGGTGCCGCTGGTTGAGCAACACTGGAGTGATATGGCCACCGGCGTCATGGTTGCCTCACCCTCGAATCCCACCGGCACCCTGATGGCCGGTGATATCATTCATGATATCTACCGGTTCGTCCATGATCGGCAGGCGTCCATGATCGTTGACGAGATCTACCATGGCCTGGTTTATGATGATGAGACCAATACGGCGTTAAAAGTTGCCGACGATATTTTTGTTATCAACAGTTTCTCAAAGTTTTTTGGCATGACTGGCTGGCGTGTCGGCTGGCTGGTTGCGCCGCAGGCCTATGTCAGGGAATGTGACAAGCTGGCACAGAATATTTTTCTGGCGGCATCGACCCCGGCACAGTATGCGGCACTGGCGTCATTTAGTCCCGGGTGCCAGGCGATTCTGGAATCACGTCGTGATGAATTTAAGCAGCGACGGGATTTTTTATTGCCCGCATTGCGTGAACTTGGCTTTGATATCCCGGTCACCCCACAGGGGGCATTTTATCTGTACGCTGATTGCAGCAGATTTACCGATAACAGTTACGAATTCAGTCAGGCCTTGCTGGAACAGGCCGGTGTCGCCATTACTCCGGGGATTGATTTCGGCAAAAACAGACCCGAACGCTTTGTGCGTTTTGCCTACACCAGTAGTATTGATAAATTAAAACAAGGCGTGGATCGTATCGCCGGTTTTATAAATGTTTAATGGAATGCCATAGACAATAAAATTGGTTCTATCTGGTGCAGTGGCGAGATGCTGGATTCCGGCCTTCACCCCAAGGGCACTTTGTCACTTCGTTCGGGCGCGCCGGAATGACGACAGGATGAAGCCAGAATAACGAAGACCAGTCATACCGGCGAAGGCCGGTATCCAGTTATTTATGATAGGAGATGATCTTGATTGCACAACCTGTTAACGGCGCAAGCTACCTGTTTCGTGGCCTAAAGATGGCCTTGCAGCCGAAGATCCGCCGTTTTGTATTCATTCCATTAATGATAAACGTGTTGCTGTTCTCGGTCGGGATCTGGTACAGCTTTTCGTTATTCGGTGAACTCATCGACGGGATGCTGACGTATCTACCTGACTGGCTTGGCTGGCTCAGCTGGTTGCTGTGGCCGATCTATGCGGTGACGGTCTTTGTGCTGGTGTTTTATCTGTTCAGCCTGATCGCAAATGTGATCGCGGCACCATTTAACGGCATATTGTCCGAGGCGGTGCAGCAACAGCTGACCGGGGAAAAGTCTGCGGCCGCGCTGGACATGAAGGAAATGCTAAAACAGGCCGTGCCGATGATCCTCGAGGAGCTGAAAAAATTGCTGTATTTCATCGGCTGGGCGATACCGTTTTTGTTGTTACTGTTTGTCCCGCTGATCGGGCCCCTGCTGTGGGCATTGTTCAGCGCCTGGATGATGACGATCGAATACACGGATTACTCTGCCAGCAACAACAGGGTGACGTTTAAACAGCTCCGGCTGCAGGTGCGACAACGAAAAATGATGTCGCTGGGTTTTGGCGGCATGGTCATGCTCGGCAACCTGATACCGCTGGTGAATTTCCTGGTGATGCCGGTGGCGGTGTGCGGCGGCACCATTATGTGGCTGGAGAAGTTTAAGGAATAAAAAACTCAGTAGGCCGGATTAAGCGCGAAGCGCGTATCCGGCTAAAAGTTTTATCTGCCACCGGCGCCGGATATGCGCTTCGCGCTTAATCCGGCCTACAAGCTACAAATCACCTTGTCGCGCCAACAATGCCGACCCATAGGCGGCATCCTCATCAGTCGCTGCGATCACTGGTACACCTAATCGTTGTTGGCGAATGGCCTGCCAGGCGCGATTGCCTGCGCCACCGCCGGTGCTACGTACGCTGCGCAATGCCGGTGCGCCGAGGTCCTGTAATAATTCATAACCACGGGCCTCGATAGCGGCAATGCCTTCAAGTATGCCCTGAAAAAACTCAACATCACTGTCGGGCCTTGGGCTCAAACGCGGCGCCAATGTCGGGTCGTTGATCGGGAAGCGTTCGCCGGCTTGCACGAGCGGATAATATTGCAGTGGTGTCGGTGTGGCTGGATGCAGATGTGGGGTCATCGCGGCGAGTTGTTCATTGCTGAAACAATGCGCCAGCACATTGCCGCCGCTGTTGGAGGCACCACCGGCCAGCCATTGATCGCCGAGGCGGTGACTGTAGATGCCGTATTCGGGGGCAAACACGGGTTTCTCAGAGATGAGCTTCAGTACCAGTGTCGAACCAAGGCTGCTGACGGCATCCCCGGGTGCGGTGGGGGCATTGGCGGTGGCCGCCATAAAACTGGCCACGCTGTCGGTGGTGCCTGCCATGATGAGGGTCTCGGCAGGTAACCCGAGTATTTTAGCGACATCGGGGCTGAGGCTGCCTGTCGGCGTGCCGGGCCGCTGCACGGTGGGTAACAGCGGCATGATCTCTGCGGACAATTCCGCCAGCCAGTCTGGCCACTGGCGATTCACGACGTCATAGCCAAGTTTCAGGGCGTTGTTTTCATCACTGTGGCCATAGTCATTGGTCAGTCGACCGCTGAGCCAGTCGGCCTGATGTAGCAGGTAGTGTGGCTCGGTCGCAGGTGTCTGCCCGATATGACGGAGTAACCACAGGGCCTTGGCCAGCGAGGCGCCCGGACCATGCGCGGCACAGTCTGCCGGGGCAACCCTGGCAATCATATGGGATTCCTCGATGGCCCGGGCATCGTTATACATCAGTGCCGGGCCAAGCGGCTCACCGGCACTATTTGCCAATAGCAGTGTGCTGGAGGTGGCGTCGACGGCGATCGCCCGTACCCGGAGGCTATCTATATCCGCGGTCAGGGCCTGCAGGGTGGTCGTCAGGGTCTGCCACCAGCTGTGCGGAGAAGCTCCAGCCTGGTCCTGAATACCCGTCGAGGGCAGGGGCGTTTGCCGCATCGCCAGGCGCTGGCCACTGGCATTGATGGCGATCGCCCGCACCGCGGAGGTCCCGACGTCGATACCTATATGTATAGAATCGTCTGCCATGCGGTATTTAGGCCTTTATTACGCCCTGACCAGACAATCAGGGCAGCTCGATCGGCTCGGGGGCGGCCCAGTCCGGGTCACGGTGTTCGACCACGACGCTGGTGTAGATGCCACCACGGACATTGAAATCGGCCGTCAGTCGCAGGAAGCGCGGCTGGCAGGCCTTCACCAGGTCGTCCAGGATCTGGTTGGTGACGGCCTCGTGGAAGGCGCCTTCGTCTCGATACGACCAGACATAAAGTTTCAATGACTTAAGTTCGATGCAGACCGCCGCCGGCACATACTCTATCTCGAGGCTGGCGAAATCTGGCTGGCCGGTCTTCGGGCACAGGCAGGTAAATTCGGGCACTTCGATTCGAATGCTGTAATCGCGGCCCGGCTGCGGATTCTCAAAGGTCTCAAGGGCCTTGCTGGGTTTGCTTGCCATTGGTTTATGCTGTTGTCAACTGGAAATAAAAATTATACCAGAGTCAGACAGATGGTAACCACACTTCGAGCAAGTTATAGGTGGAAAAAAGGTTTTTTTAGAAATGTGAAATTGGTCTGGAAACGCTGTCTTGAATCTTGTAATCTGACTATCCATGCAATTGACGAAAATTAAATTAGCTGGTTTTAAGTCCTTCGTAGATCCAACCACCATCCCTTTCCCCAGTTCCCTGAACGGTATTGTTGGCCCCAATGGCTGCGGCAAGTCCAATGTGATTGATGCGGTCCGTTGGGTGATGGGGGAAAGCTCTGCCAGGCACCTGCGCGGTGACACCATGGCGGACGTTATCTTTAATGGCTCACAGTCCCGCAAACCGGTCGGTCATGGCACTATCGAGCTGGTATTCGATAACAGTGACGGCAAGGCCGGTGGACAGTATGCCGGCTACAGCGAGCTTGCCATCAAGCGCGTGGTCGGTCGTGACGGCCAGTCCAGTTACTATCTCAATGGCAGCCGTTGCCGTCGCCGGGACATTACCGACATCTTTTTGGGGACCGGTCTTGGGCCCCGCAGTTACGCGGTGATCGAGCAGGGCATGATCTCGCGCTTCATTGAGGCCAGGCCGGAAGAGATGCGCAACTTCCTCGAAGAGGCCGCCGGGATCTCCAGGTATAAGGAACGTCGCCGCGAGACCACTAATCGTATTCGTCATACCCGCGATAATATTGATCGCCTGAATGACATCCGCGATGAGCTGGAGAAACAGCTGCAGCGCCTGGATCGTCAGGCCAAGGTGGCAGAAAAGTACCGGCACCTGAAGAAAGATGAACGCCAGTTGAAGGCGCAACTGCTGGCATTAAAGTGGCGAGGCATTGAGCAACACGCCGCCGCTCAACAGGACAGGATCGCTGATACCGAGACGGCCTATGAGGGGCAGGTCGCCGGGCAACGCAACATCGAAGCGGACATCGAGAAGAAGCGTGAACAACATAACGAGGCCACCGAGACCTTCAACAAGGTCCAGGCCGACTACTATGCGGTCGCTTCCGAAATTTCACGCGTGGAACAAAGTATTGAACATGGTCGCGAGAAGTGTCAGCAACTCAGGGAAGATCTGCAACAGGTGGAGGCCAATGTCAGTGATTACCGGGAAAACCTGCAGCGTGATCGCGAGCGCACCGCTGAGCTGAGCAGTGCGCTGAAAAAAGATGAACCCGCCCTGGAACAGTTGCAGCAGGTCGAGGCCGGCTCCTCCGATGCATTGGCCATGGCCGAGGACAGCATGCAGGACTGGCAGATCGACTGGGATGAATTTAATGATGAAGCTGCCGGGCCGGCACGCGAAGTGGAGGTCGAACGTGCCCGTATCCAGCAGCTGGAACACCAGCTGACGCTGTTAAAAGATCGTATCGCCCGGCTGGAAAAAGAAGACGGCGGTCGTGCGACCGGCCATGAAGACGAGATCAGCAAGTTGCTGGTGCAATCTGATGCTGCCGCCAGGGATGCCGGGGCACTGCAGGATGAGTTGCAGGAGTGTGGCCGACGTATTAATGAACAACGCGATCTGAATCACCAGCTTGGTGAAAACCTCGATGAAGCGCGCGGTGCATTGCAAACCCTGCGTGGCAGACAGGCGTCGCTTGAGGCCCTGCAGGAGGCCGCGTTGGGGAAACGTGAGGAGGCCGTGATTGAATGGCTGGATAAACATGGCCTGAAAAGTGCGCACCGCCTGGCGGAAAATCTGAAAGTCGACAGTGGCTGGGAACGCGCGGTGGAAACGGTACTTGGTTTCCACCTTGAATCCGTCTGCGTCGACAGCCTGGATAAGCTGGCCGGCTCTATTGGCAGTCTCAGGCAGGGGGCCATTGGTATCCTGGAAAAGGCGGCCGGGTCGGCAAAAACCGGTACCCTCGGCACCCCGCTGAGTGATTATGTCGACAGCAGCTGGCAAATGGGTTCTCTGCTGAGCGGTGTCTATGCCGTGCCTGATCTCAAAAAGGCGATGGCATTGCGTGGCAAGCTGGCGGGACATGAATCACTGATCACCCCGGATGGCATCTGGCTCGGTAATCACTGGATGCGGGTGGCCCGTGATACGGATGAAAAGGCCGGCATCCTGCATCGCGAAAATGAGATGAAGGGCATTAGTGAGGCCCTGGCCAGGCTGGAGCATCAGGTCGAAAGCCAGCAAGGCAAACAGGATGAAGGCAAGCAGCAACTGCAGATCCTCGAACAGGAACGCGATGCTAAACAGACCGCACTAAACGAAGCCGGCAAGCAACAGGCCGATATCAAGGCGCGACTCAGTGCTACCGAGGCATCGCTGGAACAAATCATGAATCATCGTGAACGCATTCAGTCGGATGTCGGCGAAATGCGCACCCAGCTGGAAAATGGCAATGCTGAACTGAGCGAATCCAGACAGCGGCTGGAGAGTGCGGCTAAAGCAGTGAAGCGGCATCAAAAGCGTCGTGATGATCTCACGCAGCGCCGCGATAATCTGCGTGAATCACTCGACGGGGCAAAAGAGCAGGCACGAATCGATCATGATGCCGCGCACCAGCTGGCCCTGAAAGTGGAATCGACCCGTACGGCATTTACTTCGACCCGGCAGGCAATGGAGCGTATCGAAAAACAGTTGACCCAGCTGGAGGCAAGACATCACGAACTGCAACAACTGATCAAGGATACTGACCGCCCGGCAGATGACCTGACTGCGGAACGTGAAGAGCTGTTAGGCAGACGTCTCGAGATCGAGAACCTGCTCGGTAATGCCAGGAAGCAGATGGAAGATATTGGCCAGCAAATGGATATTGCCACGCAAAAACGAAATGAAGCGGAACAGAAGGCCGAGGATATACGTACTGCACTGGAACAGCTGCGTATGGACTTCAAGGGCATCAGTGTGCGTCAGCAAACCATCCAGGAACAGATAGATGAAACTGATTTTCAGCGCGAAGCCTTGCTGGAGGGGCTTTCGGAAGAGGATACCGGGGAGCAATGGCAGCTGCAGGTCGAGAAGATGGATCGGCGTATCACTCGCCTTGGACCAATTAACCTGGCGGCGATTGATGAGTTCAGTGAAATGTCCGAGCGTAAGGAATACCTCGATGCCCAGCTCAATGACCTGCTGGATGCATTGAAGACACTTGAGACGGCGATGCACAAGATCGACAAAGAGACCCGGGCCCGTTTTAAGGAGACCTTCGACAAGGTGAATACCAAGTTGAAAGAGACCTTTCCGAAACTGTTTGGCGGTGGTGAGGCCTACCTTGAAATGGAAACGGCGGATCTGCTGGAGTCAGGCGTCACGCTGATGGCCAGACCGCCGGGCAAGCGCCTGAGTAATATTCACCTGATGTCCGGCGGTGAGAAGGCATTGACGGCGGTGGCGATGATCTTCTCGATATTCGCACTGAACCCCGCACCATTCTGTATCCTCGACGAAGTGGATGCGCCACTGGATGATGCCAATGTGGCGCGTTTTTGTGAGATGGTCCGGGAGATGTCTGACAAGGTCCAGTTTATCTTTATTACCCATAACAAGATCACCATGGAGTTGGCGTCACATATCATGGGGGTGACCATGCATGAGCCCGGTGTTTCCCGCATTGTTGCTGTTGATATGGAAGAAGCTGCTGCGATGGCAGCTATGTAAGATAATCATTAGCCGAAATTCAGCCGTCAGGCGAGGCAAATATGGATGACCTGCGTCTAATACTTGTTAGCATCGGTGCCGTGGCACTGCTGGGCATCTACCTGTGGGGCGTGCGGCATAAACATAAGGGTTCCCGCTATAAACGCCTGGATGAGATTAATCCGGAGGGTCTTGATGATTTGCCGGTGACCCAGCCAGTTCCGGCAGCCGTGGATGAGCCTCCTGTTGACGATAGTCCTGACACACTGTCAAACAAGGCAGATATTGAGCCAGCGGAAGAGATCGTTCCGGCACCGCCGCCAAAACCCATACCAGAGCCGGTGCTGGGCATTGCGCCGGAAAAGACCTCCAGCAAAGATGTCAGGGAGACCCTGCGGCAGTTGTCCATCATGGTCAGGGAACGTGATGAGTCGGTACAGGTCGGACTTTCTCAGGATATGTTTGCGAATGAGCCGGATGAGGTGGTGCCTCGTGAATACATTGTGATCAATGTGGCTGCCATGAAAGGGCAGGCCATCGCCGGTCCCGAGCTGCTCATGGCCATGAAAAATGCCGGTATGAAACATGGCGAGATGGATATCTTTCATGGTTTGATGCCAGATTCAAATCGCGAGCGTGCCATGTTCAGTATTGCCAACATGGTCGAGCCAGGCGTCTTTAAACTGGAGAACATTAATGAACTGGTCACGCCCGGGGTTGTGATGTTCATGGGCCTGCCGTCTCCAATGGACAACCTGGAATGTTTTGAGGCAATGCTCGCGGCCGCGCATGTACTGGCAGAAGAAATGGGCGGTCGTATCCTGGACGAATCCCGCAGCACCCTGACCAAACAGGGTGAGGATGCGATCCGTGACCGCATCCGTCAGTTTGATTTACATGATGGCGCTCGCCGGCACGCCTAGGCGTGCCCCTGGCTTGCTGATTTTCTGCCATGCCTGTTCCCGATAAAGTCCTGAAGCGTATCGAAAGATTACGCAGGCAACTCGATCATCATAACCATCTCTATCATGTGCTGGATCGCCCGGAGATTCCGGATGCGCAGTACGATCGTCTGTTTCGGGAGTTGCAGGCACTGGAAGACGAGCATCCGGAATTTATCACCACAGACTCACCAACACAGCGAGTTGGCGGCGAACCGGTCAGGGCCTTTGGCGAAGTGGTACATGAGGTACCGATGTTGTCTCTGGGTAATTGTTTTTCCGAAGATGAGTTGCAGGATTTTGATCGTCGGGTACGAGACGGATTGAATGAAGACGAGGTCATCTATGCGGCAGAGCCGAAACTTGACGGGCTGGCGATCAGTCTGCGTTATGAAGACGGTGTGCTGGTACGTGCTGCGACCCGTGGTGATGGTGCAACCGGCGAAGATGTTACACACAATGTGCGCACGATCCATTCGGTGCCCCTGCGGATGCGTGGGCGAACGCAGGACAGGGGTTTTCCCGCAGTGATCGAGGTGCGCGGCGAGATCTATATAGCTAAAGATGGCTTCGCCAAACTTAATGCCAGACAGGTAAAAAGGGGTGAGAAAGAATTTGCCAATCCGCGCAATGCGGCGGCCGGCAGTCTGCGTCAACTGGATCCGAGGATCACGGCGACAAGACCCCTGAGCATGTATTGTTACGGGGTTGGTGTTGTTGAAGGGGCGACGTTACCGGGTGAACATATCAAGGTCCTGGAACAGTTACGTCAGTGGGGCTTTCGCATCTGCGACTTGATAAAGACCGTCAAAGGTGTCAGCGGTTGCCTGAAATATTATACTGAGCTTGCCAGCAGGCGTAGCCGCCTTGCCTACGAGATTGATGGTATTGTTTACAAGGTCAATGACATCAGCGAGCAACAAACTCTTGGCTTTGTTTCTCGTGCGCCACGCTGGGCGATCGCACATAAATTCCCGGCCCAGGAAGAAATTACCAGGGTCGAGGCGATAGAGATCCAGGTCGGCCGCACCGGTGCACTGACACCAGTGGCCCGCCTGAAGCCGGTCTTTGTCGGCGGCGTCACGGTGACCAATGCCACGCTGCATAATATTGATGAGATCAATCGCAAAGATGTGCGCGCTGGTGATACTGTGGTGGTGCGTCGTGCCGGTGATGTGATCCCGGAAGTGGTCAGCGTGGTTGCCTCAAAACGAAAAAAGGGCGCACGTAAGTTCCATATGCCGAAGACATGCCCGGTGTGTGAATCACACGTGCAGCGACCGCAGGGTGAATCCGTGACGCGTTGCACCGGTGGCCTGTTTTGCCCGGCACAACGCAAGCAGGCGATCAAACACTTTGCGGGAAGGCGTGCCATGGATATTGAAGGCCTCGGTGACAAGCTGGTCGATCAACTTGTTGAAAATGACATGATCCATGATCTTGCCGATATCTATCGCGTCAAACAGGACGACTTCGCCTCTCTGGAACGTATGGGAGATAAATCCGCGAAGAACCTGGTCGCCGCGCTGGAAAAGAGCAAGCAGACGACATTACCCCGGTTTTTGTTCTCACTGGGGATCCGCGAGGTCGGTGAGACCACGGCACTGACACTGGCCAGGCACTTTGGCAGCCTTGATGCCGTCATGTCTGCCAGCGAGGCACAACTGCAAAGTGTCGAGGATGTTGGTCCAGCCGTCTCGGCGAGTATTCTCGGATTTTTTAAAGAAAGGCATAACCGTGATGTCATCAGGAAACTAATCAGGGCCGGGCTGACATGGGACGATATCGATACCACGCAGCTGACTGCATCACCATTGGCCGGCAAGACCGTGGTACTGACCGGTACACTATCGAAAATGTCGCGAGGCGATGCCAGGGCAAAGCTGCAGGCACTCGGTGCCAGGGTCGCCGGTAGTGTCTCTAAAAAAACCAGTATTGTATTCGCGGGTGAAAATGCCGGTTCGAAACTGACCAGGGCAGAGGGGCTCGGCGTGACAGTGCTGGATGAGGCCGCATTGATAAAAATTCTGCGGGGTGATTTCTCCGTGCTTTAATCGCATCTTGCCAATATCATGGGTCGAATCATTGATGGCAATAAGCACACTATTTCAACAGGTATTAATATGGGCTATTCTTGCTCAGACGCAGAGATATTTCTTTGGCCTGTTTACGTGATATATTATCGTTCGCTGATATTTGCTGGTAAAATGAGCGCCTCTGTTTACTATCAGGGCAAGCTGGCTGACATCAGAAATATCAACTCCTGCTAGCGAAACTCGCAGTGACCTTGCGAGCCATGAATGCGGATGCGGGTTATCATCGGGCCTTTAAAAAATATTGGTGCCAATTGAGAGACGATAACGCAATGCTGGATTCCAGACTGGACTTGTTCAAGTCTGGTATCGGTCGTCGCCTTATTACCTATATGGTGCTATTCAGCTCATTCATTACCTTGCTGATCACCGCCATTCAACTGTTCCTGGATTACCAGGATGATGTTTACCTGATTGAAGACCAGTTCCAGCAAATCCAGGAGGTAAATCTGCGCAGCCTTACCAGCAGTTTGTGGACCTCGGATACCAGTGTTCTAGAAACCCATCTGAACGGCATTTCGCATCTTCGTGATATGCAGTTTCTGGAGATCCGGGATAAAGAAAAAGTGTGGGTGTCTCTGGGAACCAGGCAATCCCATGATGTGATGTCTCGTCAATATCCCATGATTATTTCCCATCGTGGGCGGGACATTGAAATCGGCACCCTGACTGTCGTCGCCAGTTTAACGAATGTATATCAACGTTTGATCGATAAGGTTTGGCTGATACTTGTCGGTAATGGCATCAAGACCTTTCTGGTTGGAGGTTTTATGCTGATTATTTTTTACCTCCTAAGCACCCGGCATTTGATCCGCATTGCAGACTTCGCACGCAGCCTGGATACCAGTCGCCTGGACAGGCAGTTGAGGCTGCAGCGTAAGAACAGGGGCAAACAAAAAACAGATGAACTCGATCAGGTGGTAGATGCCTTTAATCACATGCAGGCCAATATCAAAGAGTCGTTTTCAGCGCTTAGGCAAAGCGAGGAGCGCTTTAGTGTCCTTGCCAGGGTTGCTCCAGTGGGTATATTCCGTACTGATGCGCAAGGCCATTATCTCTATGTCAATAAATGCTGGACTGAACTGGCCGGTTTGAGCGAGGCGCAGGCCATGGGTGAAGGCTGGAGCCAGGCGCTGCACCCTGAAGATCGGGAGAGGATATCTACACAGTGGTCCCAGGCGGTGGCAGAAAATATTCCATTCAAGAGCGAATGCCGTTTTCAACGACCCGATGGTAACGTGAGCTGGTTGTTGGCACAGTCCGAAGAGGAATATGATGCGGCGGGAAGGGTGGTCGGTTTTGTCGGTACTATCACCGATATCACCGATCGAAAAACTGCAGAGGTCGAACTCAAAAAATACCACGAGCATCTCGAAGAGCTGGTCCAGGAACGGACCATCGACATGAAGCTCGCTCGTGATGAGGCCGAGCGCGCCAGTGCTGCCAAGTCAGATTTCCTATCGCATATGAGTCACGAACTGCGCACCCCCATGAATGCCATCCTCGGTTTTGGGCAGTTGCTCCAGCTGGATGAGCGCGGCTTTAACGAAGCTCAGCGAGATAATATCAGTCAGATCCTTGATGCCGGTCAGCATCTTATGCTTCTTATCAACGAGCTGCTGGACCTGGCCAGAATCGAATCTGGCAAGCTGGATATCAGCATGGAGGAAGTCTCTGTCGATGAAGTACTGCAAAAATGTCTTGCCCTGATTGCCCTCCAGGCCGAGTCGCGGCAGATGGAACTGCTCGATCAAATCAGCGGCAAGGGATACTGCGTACAGGCAGACTTCACCCGCCTTAATCAGGTGCTGGTGAACTTGCTCACCAACGCGGTAAAATACAACCACGAACACGGTCGTATCACACTGGATGGTGAGATCATCGGCAAGCAGCATCTGCGTATCAGTATCACTGATACCGGAGCAGGTCTGACGGAAGAGGAAATCGCCAAATTGTTTACCTCTTTCGAGCGCCTGAATACGGTACACAATGTCGAGGGCACCGGCATTGGTCTCATTATCACCAAGCACTTGATTGAGCTGATGGATGGAACCATTGGTGTGGAGAGCACACCCGGCGAAGGCAGCACCTTTTGGGTGGAGCTTGAACTGTCATGATGACAAACAGGGAATAGCTCCGTCATTCCGGGCGAGGCGTAACGCAGACCCGGAATCCAGTCATCCCATATAAAAACTGGATACCGGCCTTCGCCGGTATGACGGCGTATCTACACCGGTATGACGGCGTATCTACATCGGTATGACAGTGACAAAGTGCCCCTGGGGTGCGCGAATATCCCCGTGCCTGTGGATATTCAGGCCCCCACTACAATTTCATATCGACCTTGGCCTTCTTGCGCAGCGTCTGCACATACAGTCCGGCACGCTGGCGTTGTACCTGCGTGCGCAGTTTCTTCTTGATGTTATCGAAGCTCGGGGCATCGACCTTGCGTGTGTCCTGAAGCAGGATGACATGCCAGCCGAACTGGGATTGCACCGGCTTGCTGGTGTACTTGCCTTTTTTTAGTTTAGACACAGCGGCAGAAAAGGGCTTTACCATGGCCCTTAGATTAAACCAGCCCAGATCACCGCCTTGAGCTGATGAGGGATCTTTGGAATTATCCGCAGCGAGTTTCTTGAAATCCCCACCATCATTGAGTTGTTTAATGATTTTTTCTGCCTTTTCCCGGGTCTCCAGCAGGATATGGCTGGCCTTATACTCGTTAATTTCCATACTCTCTTTGTTTGAGTCGTAAAGGTCTTTGAGATCGGCATCAGAGACCGGATGGTCTTTGGAATAGCGGGTTATAACAATCCTGGCCATGGCGTTGCGCCTTAGCTGTGCCATTTGCGCCATGAATTTCTTGTCCTTGTGGATTTCCTGCCTGACGGCTTCCTGGATAAGTACCTCCATACTGACCAGATCATCAACCAGCTTCTTCAGCCGCTCCTTGGGAAGCAGTTTGGGGTCTTTACCAGTCAGATTGCGAATTTGCCCATGGACATATTTTTTGCTGATCGGTACACCGTTAACAGTGGCATAGGCAGCATCTTTGGATTTGTTTTTCTTGATGTAGTCATCAAGCGGTCCGGCATTGACGTTGAATGCGGCGACCAGAGTGAATGCCAGGATAAATAAAAAGATTCGTTTCAATGGCATGGTAATGTCCTTAATGGTTAATGGTTAATGGTTAATGGTCAGTTGATAAATTCAGGTTAAATTATTACTGGTTCTCATCCGGCGTGCGGGCCTTGATGCTCAGTGCATGGATATCGGTATGCATTAAATTACCCAGGGCATCGTACACCATACGATGCCTTTGTAACGGGTTCTTGCCGGCAAAGGCGGTGGAGACGATAATCGCATCAAAGTGCCCCTTGCCGGATTTTGCACCGGCATGCCCGGCATGCTGGTAGCTTTCGTCGATGATCTCCAGATATTCAGGTGACAGGGCCTCTGTCAGCAGTTGCTTTATGGCCTCAATGCGGGTGCTATTAACATTAGTGGTATTGGCGCCCGCCGTGTTCATGGCAATACTTTGTTGAAGGGTTTGACATCGACACTATCGTAGACACCGGCAGGAATATAAGGGTCATCATCGGCCCATTGCCGGGCGTCATCCAGAGACGCGAACTCGGCAACGATCAGGCTGCCGGTAAACCCGGCATCGCCGGGCTCTTCACAATCAATGGCCGGGTGTGGCCCGGCGAGAATTAAACGGCCTTCATTTTTCAACCTGGCAAGCCTGGCGACATGCGCGGGCCTTGCCTGGAGACGTTTGCCCAGACTGTCTTTTGCATCCTGGCTGATAATGGCATAGAGCATCAGCTGGTCAGTCTCCGTTATTGTTACCAGCATTGTTTGTGACGGGATCATCCTTGACGTAACGTGAAATATAGATCGCCTGCAGTATTGTGAAGGCAAGCGTCAGGCCAATGATTCCGTAAAATTTGAAATCGACCCAGAGATCCAGGTTGGGGCTGAAATAATAATACCACAGCACCAGATTAATCGCGCCGACAAAGCTAAAGAAACATATCCACGCCATACTGAGGCGGAACCATACCGGTTCGGGCAAGGTGATGGCATGCCCCATCATGCGTTTGATGATGGGTTTGTGACCGATGAAGTGACTGCCAGCAAAGACCAGCGCAAATAGCCAGTTTACCACGGAGACTTTCCAGATGAGATAGCGCGGCTCTTCAAAATAGATTGTCGCGCCACCGAGGATCACTACCAGCACCAGGGTGATCACATGCATTTTTTCGACTTTTTTATGTTTGGCCCAGGTCCATGCGACCTGTACCAGAGTGGCGGCGATCAGCACGGCGGTAGCCGTAAGCATGCCCTCTACCTGGTCTTCATGGGATTTAAAGGTGGCGAAAAACAATAATACCGGAAAAAAATCGAACAGAAATTTCATAGGCTACAAAATCAGGTTAGTCAGTTGGGTTTTATCAGTTAATTATAATAAGCTGCCTGGTTAGAGTCTGGAATGCCCGGCAAGTTTCGTTAAGTTGCGCTAATTTTCGGGGTTTGCGCGATAACATGCAAGTTTTTTAGGTGTCCATTTAGCCGCATTCTCATTTCATGTCTCAATCTCGGCTATAATGCGCGGATGCCTAACGTCGATCTACATTGCCATTCCAGCGCCTCTGATGGCAGTCTGAGCCCGCATGAGTTACTCGATCATGCCCGCGAGCAGGGTGTGGATATACTGGCACTGACCGATCATGATACCACGCTCGGCCTGGCCAGTGCGGCCCGGGCGGCGGCCAGGGTCGGGGTCAGACTGGTGCCCGGGATCGAGATCTCGGTGTCCTGGGGCGGGCGAACCATTCATATCCTTGGTCTGAACATCGATCCGGACAATGCCGCGCTGAACCAGGGGCTTGCCAGGTTACGGGAATTTCGTCACTGGCGGGCCGGGGAGATCGCCCGAAAGCTGGACAAGGCGGGGATCCCCGGGAGTTATGATGCGGTTTGCGGTATGGCCGCTGAGCAGATCATTAGCCGCACCCATTTTGCGCGGTTTTTGCTCGAAAATGGTCACGCCAGGGACATAAAACAGGTGTTCAAGCGCTATTTGGTGAGTGGTAAGCCGGGTCATGTTGCGGGTAAGTGGGCCAGTCTGGCGGAGGCCATCGGCTGGATCCATGCGGCGGGTGGGCGGGCCGTGATTGCCCATCCCGCTCGATACCGCCTGTCCGCCACCAGGCTGCGATCATTATTTAATGAATTCAAAGAGTTAGGTGGGGAAGGACTGGAGGTCATCTCGGGCAGCCAGAACCGCCGTGAATGCGCGAGCATGGCACAGTATGCCCGGCAATTTGATTTGCTGGCCTCCTGTGGCTCGGATTATCACGGACCGCAACATGGCTGGCTTGCTCTTGGTCGGGTGGCGCCATTACCTGTTGGCTGCACCCCAGTATGGCATGATTGGGATGTAATGTAATACATTAATATATTATTATAAATATAAGATTTATAAAGAGTAATTATTATAAATGAGCCAGTTGATCGAGATCCACCCGGATAATCCACAGGCGCGCCAACTTCAACAGGCGGTCGAGATCCTGCGTCGCGGCGGGGTCATCATCTATCCGACTGACTCGAGTTACGCGTTTGGCTGCCATATCGGCGATAAAGCGGCGCTGGATCGGATCCGTCAGATCCGCCAGGTCAACCCACAGCATAATTTCACGCTGGTGTGTCGGGATCTGAGCGAAATTTCGACCTATGCGAAAGTCGACAACAGCTCATACCGATTGATCAAGGCACTGACACCGGGCCCCTATACTTTCATCCTGAAGGCCAGCCGCGAGGTACCAAGGCGCTTGCAGCATCCAAAACGTAACACCATCGGGCTACGGATCCCGGACAATCGCATCACCCAGGGGTTACTGGAGACCCTCGGCGAGCCCATTATGAGTTCGTCCCTGATTATGCCGGGTGACGACCTGCCAATGACGGATCCACAGGAGATGCTCGAGCGTTTCGGGCACCGGGTGGATCTGATCATTGATGGCGGTCACTGTGGTTATGAGCCGACCACAGTGGTAGCGATGGAAGATGGCTACCCGAACATTACCCGCGTCGGCAAGGGCGATATCAGCCCGTTACAGGAGCCTGAAACAGGCTCATTTTATAGTAATAAAATACATTAACTCTAGTAGTTAAATGCTTGATTAATATTCTGTAAAAGTTTGAATTTAATGATGTTTTATCTGTCAGTTCGGCCGCCTTATCAGGTATACTTTGCGCATGCATAATCTTAATGTACTGCAGCAGATCGCAGTATGGGCAATACCCATCCTGTTCGCCGTAACCCTCCATGAAGTAGCCCACGGCTGGGTGGCCCGACTCCTCGGCGACCGTACCGCTCAAATGCTGGGACGGCTGAGCCTGAATCCGCTAAAACACATCGATCCCATGGGCACCGTGGTGATCCCGCTGGTGCTGGCACTGTCCTCGGTCGGGGTGATCTTCGGCTGGGCCAAACCGGTGCCAATCACGATGCAGAACCTGCGCCATCCGAAGCGTGATATGGCCTTTGTTGCCGTTGCCGGGCCATTATCCAATTTGCTGATGGCCTTTATATGGGTGATCATCCTGAAGCTGGCGTTGCTGTTCGGCGACCAGGCCAGTGCGACCGTTATCTTTATATCGTATGTCTGTTTTGCAGGTATCACCATTAACCTGTTGTTATTAGTGATTAATTTGATCCCGATCCCGCCGCTGGATGGCAGCCGGGTGGTGTCGGCATTGCTTCCCGGACCACTGGAATGGAAATACAATCAGCTTGAAGGCTATGGCCTGTTTATATTTTTTGGCCTGATGTTGTTGCTGAATTACACCGGACATATTATCTATCTGATCCAGTTTCTGGATTGGCTGAAATTATTGTTATTGAATCTGGTATTTTAGGAATGCCGAGGGGAAATCGTTGAGCTCTGTACCCATACAACAAAAACGCGTGTTATCCGGGATGCGCCCCACCGGCAGGCTGCACCTTGGCCACTATCACGGCGTATTGAAGAACTGGTTGAAACTGCAACATGAATACGATTGCTTTTTCTTTGTCGCCGACTGGCATGCCCTGACCACGCACTATGAGGATTCCCAGGGGATTGCGGAAAGTGTCTGGGACATGATCATCGACTGGCTGGCCGCAGGGATCAATCCCGGTGACGCCAGGTTGTTTATTCAGTCCCAGGTGCCGGAACACGCCGAGCTGCATACCCTGTTATCGATGCATACACCGCTTGGCTGGCTGGAGAGAGTACCAAGTTACAAAGATCAGCAGGAAAAGCTCAAGGAAAAAGACCTGGCCACCTATGGCTTTTTGGGTTACCCGTTGCTGCAGGCCGCCGATATCCTGGTATATCGTGCGACCCTGGTGCCGGTCGGTGAAGATCAGGTGGCGCACGTGGAACTGACCCGCGAGATTGCGCGGCGTTTCAACCATTTGTATGGCACCGAGGCCGGCTTTGAGCAAAAGGCCGAGAATGCCGCCAAAAAAATGGGCAAGAAGAACGCCAGGATGTATCTCGAACTGCGCCGGGCCTATCAGGAGCAGGGCGATCATGACGCACTGGAAAAGGCCCGTGCGCTGCTGGAATCACAACAGAACATCTCGGTCGGTGACCGCGAACGCCTGTTTGGTTACCTGGAAGGCGGTGGGCGTATCATTTTGCCCGAGCCGGAGTCGCTGTTGACCCCTACCTCCAGGATGCCGGGGCTGGATGGGCAGAAGATGTCCAAGTCCTATGGCAACACCATCGCGTTGCGCGAAGATCCTGCGGTGGTGGAGAAAAAGATCCGTACTATGCCGACCGATCCGGCGCGCGTACGCCGTGACGATCCCGGCGATCCGGCGAAGTGTCCTGTGTGGCAGTTTCACGAGGTGTATTCCAGTGACGATACCCGTAAGTGGGTACAGGACGGCTGCAAGAGTGCGGCCATTGGCTGCCTGGACTGTAAACAGCCGGTGATCGATGCCATTTTGTCTGAAATCAGGGAGATACGCGAACGTGCCAGGGAATTTGTTGAAGATCCGAAGCGGGTGCGCAGCATCATTGCCGAGGGTTGTGAAGAGGCCCGCGATGTTGCCGAGGAGACCATGGAAGAGGTTCGGGCGGCCATAGGGCTTGTCTACAAGTAATGAAAATCATACAGTAGGGGCTGGTGATGACGAACGAAGCTGGACAACAAGACAAGCAACAGGAGGCGGTGCAGAAGCCCTCCCAGCAGGAGATGCCTTTCGCCGTCGTTCAGGGTGAGCCGGTCACCCAGCTGCCGCAAGACCTGTATATCCCCCCCGACGCGCTGGAAGTTTTCCTGGATGCCTTTGAAGGTCCGCTGGATCTGCTGTTATACCTGATCAAGCGACAGAACCTGGATATCCTGGATATCCCGATCGCCAGGATCACCGAGCAATACATGCAGTATGTTGAGGTTATGAAGGAATTACGGCTGGAGCTGGCGGCAGAATACCTGGTGATGGCGGCGAGCCTGGCGGAGATCAAGTCTCGCATGTTGCTGCCAAGACCGATCGAAGCGGGCGACGAAGATGATCCGCGTGCGGAACTGGTGCGCCGCCTGCAGGAATACGAGCGTTACAAGAAGGCCGCGGTGGAGATTGGCCAGCTACCCCGGCTTGGTCGGGACTTTTTCAGTGTCCAGGCCGAGTCACCGGAAAATAATGTGATCAAGATGGCGCCAACAATAAACTTGCAGGATATGTTGTTTGCGCTGAAGGATGTCATGCAGCGTGCCGAGAGGTATGCACATCATCATATCAGGATGGAGGCACTGTCGGTGCGTGAGCGCATGTCTGCTGTGTTGAGCACGGTAAAGGCAGACAGTTTTATCGAATTTACGGCACTGTTTACCCCGCAGGAGGGCAAGGGCGGAGTGGTAGTAACGTTACTGGCCATCCTGGAGTTGCTAAAGGCGTCACTGATTGAATTGATACAAAATGAAGCCTTCGGTCAGATACATGTCAAGGCAGCGGCCTCTTTCCGTAGTTCTGCGGATGATGGCAACGAGGGAATAGAAGACGCTGTTATTAAGTTACACATTGATCAGGATTAACTGAACGGGGATAATACGACTATGGAACACACCAAACTGAAGCAGATTGTTGAGGCCACTTTACTGGCAGCGGGAAGGCCATTGAGTGTCAATAATCTTATGTCGCTGTTTGCCGATGATGACGAGCAACCGGAACGTTCGCTGATTCGGGATGTGCTTAAGGAACTTCAGGAAGATTGCGAAGGCCGTGGGATCGAGCTAAAGGAAGTCTCCTCGGGTTTCCGTTATCAGGCCACTCAGGACACCTCACACTGGGTATCCCGCTTATGGGAAGACAAGCCCACTCGCTATTCCCGTGCATTACTCGAAACACTGGCACTGATAGCGTACCGTCAACCCATTACACGCGCAGAGATTGAAGATGTGCGAGGTGTCTCAGTCAGTAGTTCGATCATGAAGACCCTGATGGAACGTGAATGGATAAAGGTCGTCGGTCACCGTGAAGTGGTCGGAAAACCCGGCATGTATGGTACCACCAGGCAATTCCTGGATTACTTCGGTCTGAAGTCGCTTGGCAATATGCCAGAGTTATCGGAGATCATGGATCTTGATACCGCTGCCAAACAACTGGACCTGGATATCACGGAAGTCAGGAGGGCGATGGGGGTCGACAGTCACTCTGAGGATGACATGGCAAGTGTTGAGACATTAGTCACCGATCAGAATGCCCTGGATGATGATGAGATAGAATCAGATGATGAGACTGAAGCCGCTAATATGTAGCGGTTTGTCTCGTCACGTTCATCAGGGTGGGCATTGCCCACCCTTTTTTGCGTCTGTTCGATTACTCTATATTTATCTATGACGGAAAAGTTACAAAAGGTGCTGGCCAGGGCGGGCTATGGTTCACGACGTCAGATCGAGGGCTGGATCGCAGATGGCCGGGTCACGGTTAACCGTAAAATCGCCACATTGGGCGATCGCGTCGGTCCCGGGGACCATCTCAGCATAGACGGTAAACCGGTCGACGCTAAAAAACTTGTGCAGGTAAAACGGCGGGTGATTGCATATCACAAACCAGCCGGCGAGGTGTCTACCCGCACGGATGAGGATGGCCGCGCCACGGTGTTTGAGAACCTTCCGCCGCTGCAGCAGGGGCGCTGGATCAGTGTCGGCAGGCTGGACATCAATACCAGTGGATTGCTGTTGTTTACCACCGATGGTGAGCTGGCAAACCGTCTGCTGCACCCTTCCTCTGAAATTGATCGTGAGTATGCGGTCAGGGTACGGGGGCTGGCGAATGAAAAGACCCTGCAGGTCTTGTTGAAAGGTATTACCCTCGAGGACGGGCCCGCACATTTTAATCATATCAAGGAGGCCGGCGGGGCGGGCACTAATCACTGGTATCACGTGGTTCTGAAAGAAGGCCGCAAACGTGAGGTGCGGCGGCTGTGGGAGGCAATGGGGCATTCGGTCAGTCGTCTGATCCGTATACGCTATGGCCCGGTAAAACTTGGTAGAGAAACAAGGCCGGGGAAATACAGGGAGCTGGATGATCAGCAGGTCAATCGCCTGATGAAACTGGTTGGCATGGCAGCGGACCTGCCTGAGGCAACGAAAAAGACGGGCCGGCACAAAAACAGGGTCAGCAGAAAAAAACGCAGCAGGAAATAATTTTTATTAATACCATGTCCTTCAAGGCAACCTATAATCGTCTCTTTAACGCTTATGGCAATCAACACTGGTGGCCCGGTGAGTCACCCTTCGAAATCATGGTGGGAGCTGTTCTGACACAGAATACTGCCTGGAGCAACGTGGAAAAGGCCATTGATAATCTCAAGGTAAAAGACAGTCTGGATCCGCAAAAGATAATCGCGGCGCATCACAGGACGCTTGCATCATGCTTAAAGCCCTCAGGTTATTTTAATGTCAAGGCGCGACGGCTGAAAAATTTTTGTCACTGGTATATTGATAACGGTGAATATGCATCTCTGCATACACGGGATACAGGTGTGTTACGAGACGCACTGCTGGGAGTAAATGGTGTCGGTCCTGAGACGGCTGACGATATCCTGCTCTATGCCTTCGTTCGCCCGGTGTTTGTGATTGATGCGTATACCCGGCGGTTGTTTTCCCGGCTTGGAATGGTCGATAAGGATTCCGGCTATGAGGTATTGAGAAATACCTTTGAGGCAAGGCTTGGAAAGAATGATGTGCAGTTGTTCAATGAATACCACGCACTTATTGTTCACCATGCAAAATATTACTGCAAGGTGAAGCCGGTATGTGATGAGTGTTGCCTGAAACGGCAGTGCCCGTCGGCTATCTGAATGAGTATTCCGATTTCCTGACTACTACCTACGGTTGGTACAATCTCATAGATAGAGATGTCTTTAGCCCCCAGCAAGACCGTGGGCCGCATGGACGCGGCACTCGAGTCTACAGGGACGTATTTATGACGTGTCTTGCTGGGGGCTAAAGGCAGCTCAGCCATCGCATGGTAGATAAATCTAACTATACTCGTTTTTCCTGTCGTCAGGAAATCGGAATACTTATTTAGCAATCTTTACCTGGTTGCGGCCGGATTGCTTGGCGTTATACATGGCCTTGTCGCAACGATCAAAGAAGGCGCGATGATCTTCACCCTTGTTCAGGCTGGCGACTCCGAGGCTGACCTGGATGTTTAATTCTATGTCTTCACAATAGCAGACCAGTTTAGCGATTTTCATGCGAATTCTTTCAGCAAGCAGGGTGGCGCCATCCAGGTTGGCGTTTTTTAGCAGGATGGTAAATTCTTCACCGCCATAACGGAAACACATATCAGATTCGCGGATCGTGTCAGAGATTTCGTTGGCGAGCATTTTTAGTACGCAGTCACCAATAGAATGGCCATAGTTGTCATTGATCTTCTTGAAGTGGTCAATATCAAATACGATCATGGATAAAGGTGAGCCATGACGTTCGGAATGTTTGATTTCCTGTTTTAGCGTTGTGTCCATTGCGGCGCGATTAAGGATCCCGGTCAATGGATCATTCATTGCCGAGGTCAATGCACTTTCATACAGCAGGGCATTGCGTAATGGATAGACAATACTGACCAGAAGACTTTCCAGTATGGTGGTCTCTTCTGCCTTGAACTTGCGCGCCCGACTGAATATCAGTTGACCAATGGATTCCTCCTTGATAACCAGACGATAGCTGCACTTGTGCTTTTCCTGTGTACCAAAGGCCGTCTTGATTTCACGCGCTTCATTGAAGTAGGTCAGGCTGTCACATGGCACGAACTGGCAGGTGTGCTTGTAAAAGATCTCCAGTAATTGCTGCAGATCCAGAGTTGTCTGTAAATCGTAGGTGAGTTTATAGAAGGCCTGCTGGGTGTCATCCTTAAAGCTTGACGCCACCACCTGTGCCTGGTTTGTCATCGCCGCATCCCCCACCGGGGTGCCCTGTTTGGGTTGCCGTTCCTGCATGTGTATGATTGTCATTATGCCTAAATACCCTTATATATTGTTTTTTATGATATCTAATTTCTTATTTAGCACAGATGCGAGAACTGTGCCAAGCTTGAGATGATATTAAATATCATAAAAAACAATATATTAGATATTGTAGTCGATAATGTGACGGAATTCCGGCGTTTTTGTGATGACTAACACGGTCAAAATTGCCACCCGGTCACACTATGAACGGCCTTTGCCGGGCTGAAATTGTCGGTAATGGCCTGGCTGGCGGCTATTTAGCGTTCTTCCTGAAGTTCTTCCATTAGCCTGGCGGCACATCCAACACCACTCATGACGGCGCCTTCCAGGGTCGAGGGGTAGCCAGTATTGGTAAAGTCACCCGCCAGCCACACACCCTGCACCGGGGTCCGGTGGCCGGGGCGGTAGTCATCAATATCGACCTCACTGAGGAAGGTGGCACGTTTTTCCCGGATCACCCTGGATCTTTCCGCTGCCGGCCATGCCGGGAAATAGTCGGCGAGCTCACCACTGACACGCTTCACCAGTTGTTCATTATCGAGTTCGGTATGGGCACCGGCAGCGCTGATGACCACGGCCATCAGGCCGGGTTGCCCGCACAGGCGACGATCAAATATCCACTGGCTGATGGAATTGACGGAGCCGATAAATGCTTCTTCCAGCATGACCCCTTTGTCATACTGCAGGTAGATAGTCGTGATCTGGGAGGTCTCGATTCTGTCCAGGTTTTGCACAATAGAGTCAAAATTATGGTGTGGTGACAGTAGTCGCCGGCATATCGGGTGGGGAACGGCGAGTATGGCATGCTCACATTGTATGGTTTCATCTAACAGGGTGACGCCCTGAATCGCGCTGTCCTTGATGTCCAGGGAAAGGACCCGCTTTGCCAGTTGAACAGTACCACCATGTTTTTCAACATAGTCCATGGCAGGTTCTGGCAGCATGGAACTCAGATCCATGACAGGGATCATGGCATCTGCATCGCTGCTGCGTTTGGCAAAGGTATTTTTCAATACGGCAAGAAATATTTTACTTGAGGCATACTCTATAGGTGTATTCAATGCCGCAATACACAGAGGTTCCCATAATAATCTGATAATCCGCGGACTCTGCCTGTGCTGCTGCAAAAATTGCAAAACAGAGATGTCTTTTGTTAGCGAGAACCTGTTTATGGCCAGATGCAGTGATAACCAGAGTCCACGAATCTTTTCAAGTGTCGATAATCCTTTGGCGGTTGAGAGCCCGATTAGCAGAGGTAATGGTGCGGGTAATTTATTAAACGTTTTTAAGGATAATGCATTTCCCGATCTGTTCATGATGTTAAGATGAAGGGGCTGTCTGATAAATGCCGCATCTTCCCTGACGCCAAGCGTACTCATCAGATCCAGCATGTGCCGGTAGGCTCCGAGCATAATATGCTGGCCATTATCGACACAGATATCACCAAAAGAAACGCGACGGGCACGACCACCAACCTGGCGCGCAGATTCAAGCAGGGTAACAGGGATATTGTGTCGGGCAAGCTCAGCGGCGGCGCTCAGGCCGGCCCAGCCACCACCGATGACGATTATCGATGGAGGTTTCCCGGTATTTTCAATATCAGGCATGCTTTGCAGTAGCGAGCATTTTGTGCAAACGCTTTTCCTTGCGGGCCGTATTCCATGCGATCCAGAGTTTTCTAAGTGGGTTCAGTTTGACGCGATGCGTCATCACACGGAAATAATCGTTTTCAATTTCTTTTAATACTGTTTTATATATGGCGGCCATGATAATGCCGCTGCGCTGTGGATAGCGATCCTGTTCACCCAGTAACGAAAAGGCCCTGTCATAGTATTCGTTTGCACGCTTTGCCTGGTGCTTGAGTAATTCGAGCATCTCAACAGAATTTTCCGGGGACAAAATATCTTCACGGCTGACATTAAACCGGGCCAGTTCATCAAGAGGAATATAGACGCGTCCCCGGCTGGCATCCTCCCTGACATCACGTAATATATTGGTTAATTGGAAGGCGATGCCGAGTTCGTTGGCGTATTTGAGGGTATTGCGATCATTGTAACCAAAAATCTCTGCGGACATCAGCCCCACGATACCGGCGACGCGGTGACAATATAAGGCAAGATCACGAAATGACGGGTAGTCATGATTATCCAGGTCCATTTCCATGCCGTCAATGATCTCGAGAAAGTGCTCTATCGGCAGGTTAAACTGTTGCACGACTGAGACAAGTTCCTGATTGACCGGATGCTGAGGAGCGCCGTCGAATGTTTTCGCAAGATCTTCTCTCCACCACTGGAGCTTGATGCGCGCCAGATTTGGATCACGGCATTCATCAACAATGTCATCAACTTCCCGGCAAAAGGCATATAGTGCAGTTATCGCCTTGCGCTGCTGAGGCTCAAGAAACAAAAAACTGTAATAAAAACTGGATCCGCTTCTAGTGGTTCTGTCTTTACAGTATTCTTCCGGGTTCATGGTGTTTTACATATTGACGCTTTGAGTTACTGAAAAGGATTACATTAATACATATTTCTATGGGCAGTCTATACGCTTATTGGGAAATAAGGCAACAAATAACATGCCTAGCCAGTCGCTCTTGCCAAGTCGGGGACGCTGATATACATCATGTTTCTGTTTTAGCAGTGCCCTTGAAATGCGCGCACCTCCGAGGGTGACCATCCTGATCTCATAGCCAAATCGTCCACTGAGCCGGTTCCCCAGTGTTGCCCCACTGCATAGCATTATATAAGCCCGTTTGATTTGTTGTCTTAGCAGCTTGTGGACACTTTCATTATTAGACCTGTCCCGTATGTTGTCCTCTGACACACCTGCTGAGGCCATATCGTCCAACGGGATATAGATCCGTCCTGATTCGTGATAATCCTGCTGAATATCCTGCAGGAAATTGATCAATTGAAGGGCAGAACAGATGGCGTCTGAGTCCTTGAGGTTTTGCTCACTGTCATTGCCGGTAAGATGTAATAGTAATCTGCCAACGGGATTGGCAGAGTGGCGGCAATAGTAGAGGACTTCATCGAAGTTCTGGTAGCGTTTTTTGGTTACATCCTGTTTGAAGGCAGTGAGCAGATCATAAAATAGTTGTATCGGCAGATTGTGTTGTGCAATCACATCAGCCAGAGCAATAAAGATCGGCTTGTCAGAGGGGATGTGGTGTTTAATGTTCTCCAGTTCTGTCTCGTAAGACACCAGCCTGGTCAGGCGTTCATCATCTGTCAGATTTCCTTCATCAGCAAAGTCATCAGCACTGCGGGCAAAGGCATAGACGACGCTGATGGGACGTCTCAGTGCCCTGGGCAGAATTCGGGACGCCACCGGGAAATTCTCATAATGGTTTCTTACCATCTCCAGGCAATAATGATAGGCATCATCCAGTTTGGTATTTGACATAGGCAGGATGATTAATAATAGTAGCTATAATACTTCAACATAGAGATATCATCATGAAAACACTCAATGGTATTCTTATCGGACTGGTGCTTGGCGCAGCCGCGGGTGGCTGGCTGGGGATTAATTATGCAAGGGAAGTGCCGCTGACGAGCAATCCCTTTGTCAAGCCAACGCTTTCTGATCGGGCAAAGTGGTCCGCCCAGGAATTGCTGGATGACGCCAAACGTGCGATCGATGAATAAGCGGGCCACATGTTGGCGCATACTTCTAGTCATTGTCATCAGATGACGGCAGGCTGGCAAGCTTATCTACCACATCAATATTTTCAACGGTCTTTTTGCCCGAGATCCCCATCTCGGTGAATTTCCGGGCTGAAGGCAGTATACGTTTCTCGTATGAGCCTACTGCCTTGTTATAGTGGTCCACACTGGTGTTCAGGTTCTTGCCGAGTTTGGACAAGTGCTCGCCGAATACCGCCAGGCGACCATACAATTCTTCGCCTACCTGGCGGATCTCCTGTGCATTCTCGGCCAGCTTTTCCTGTCGCCAGATAGCTGCGGTTGTGCGTAACAGGGCGATAAAATTATTTGGCGATGCAATGATGACCTTTTGTCTCAGCGCCTCTTCGTAAAGCGAACGATCACTGTCCAGGGCGGCATTCAGAAACTGTTCACCAGGAATAAACAGGATAACGAATTCCGGCGAGTTGCTGAACTGATCCCAGTAGGCCTTGGCGGCCAGTTCCTTGATTCGTTCATGCACGTGGCGGGCATGTCGCTTTATATGTTGTTTGCGCTGTTCTTCATCTGTGGTATCGATCGCATCCAGATAGGCACTCATAGGTGTTTTTGCATCGACTACAAGCACGCCTTCACCCGGTAAACGGACAATCATATCCGGTCGCAGGCGGCCTTCCTCGGTCGACAGGTTTTCCTGTTCGTAAAAATCACAATGCTCCATCATGCCGGCCAGTTCAGCCAGACGCCGCAGGGTGAGTTCGCCCCACTGACCGCGCACTTCGGGACGGCGAAAGGCCTGTACCAGGTTGCGGGTTTCCTGTTCGAGATCTTTCTGCGTCTTGCTCATTGATTCGAGGTGTTGTGTCAGTGCGCCATAGGCCTGTTTGCGTTCCTTCTCGATTTGCATGATGTGTTGTTCATTCTTCTCGAGCGCATCATGTATAGGCTTTACCAGGTGTTCAATGGCCTTCTCTTTTTTATCGAGGTCGCTTGTTGCTGATGCCTGATAACGTTTCAGGTTTTGTTCGGCAAGTTTCAGGAATTCTTCACTATTTTGCTTTAGCGCATCCCGTGAGATGCTGGCAAAGACGTTGTTCAGTTCTTCGCGCGCCTTTTCCTGCGCACCCAGTTTCTCTTCTGACAAACGCCGTTCGTTTTCAAGTGTGTTTTCCAGTTTGATATTTATGCGGGTGATGTCTGACACTTTTCTCTGATATTTGATGTACATGACAAGCGCACCAAACACCGCTGCGATTGCAGCAGTAAAAATGAGGCCCATAATGTCAGAATTAAATACCATGGTTACGTTGTTGCGTTATGTTGTTCCAGCCAGTTGATGATGCCATTCGGGTGTTCTACCATCGCATCGGCACCCCATTGTCCGGGTTCTTCATCAGCCGGAATATATCCAAACAGTGCCACCATGGTCAGCATGCCGGCATTGTGGCCGGCTTCTATATCGCGGCGGGCATCGCCGACATAAAGACACTGATCGGCATTGCTGCCGGCCAGCCTGCAGGCATGCAGCATGGGTTCAGGATGAGGCTTGCGCTGCATGGTGGTGTCACCGCTAATGATACATGCCGCACGCGAACTCAGTTGCAGGGTGTCCATCAAGGGCCCTGTTAACCAGCCTGGTTTGTTGGTCACCACGCCCCAGTTCATATCAAGAGCTTCGATATGCTCGAGCAGGGTATCCATCCCCGGGAAGGGCCTGGTTTGTCGTGCAATGTTTTCCAGGTAAACCGCCAGCAGGCGTTGCCGCAGGTCTTCAAACTGATCCGAACCCGGCGGGACCTCCGGGAAACCCAGCTTTACCAATGCAATGCCGCCAAACGATACGCATGGCCTGATCGTCTCAAATGGCAGGGTGTCTCTTGCCTGCTCTGCCAATACCGTATTCAGGGCATAAGCCAGATCCGGTGCGGTATCGAGCAGTGTGCCATCGAGATCAAAGAGTATGGTGCGGATCTGATGGTCCTTCACGGTTTGTCACAACAGACGATGTAATTGACGTCCACATTCGTGCCCAGGCTATAACGACGGCTGAACGGGTTGTAACTCATCCCGGTGATGTCCTGGATGCTCAGGCCTGCCTGCCTGGACCAGTTGGCCAGTTCTGACGGCTTGATGAACCTGGCATATTCATGGGTGCCCTTTGGCAGCAGTTTGAGCAGATACTCAGCGCCGATGATGGCAAGGGCATAGGCCCTGGGATTGCGATTAATGGTTGAAAAAAACACATATCCTGCGGGCTTGACCAGTTGGGCACAGGCATTGATGACTGATCCGGGGTCCGGGACATGCTCCAGCATCTCCATGCAGGTCACCATGTCAAAACTGCCGGGAACGGCCTCCGCCATGGCCTCGGCGGTGATCTGCTGGTAATCGACGCTGACACCGGATTCATGCTGGTGTAATTTTGCCACGGCCAGTGGGGCCTCCCCGGCGTCAATCCCGGTGACGATGGCCCCCAGGCCGGCCATGCTTTCGGCGAGGATGCCGCCGCCACAACCAACATCCAGCACGGATTTACCGGCCAGATCAGCGCGCTGGTTGATATAGTCCAGGCGTAAGGGGTTGATTTCATGCAGCGGTTTGAATTCGCTGTTGGGGTCCCACCAGCGATGCGCCAGTTCCTCGAATTTGGCGACCTCGTGCTCATCAATATTCCCACTGATAGTTGGTTTGCCCTGCGTCATGCCCATAGGATAACGGACATCGGTGCCGCCGTTAAGCCATATTCGCGTCTTGTCAGGTATAAACAGGTTGTAATTTAATGAATTAGCCCGGTTGCGGGCAGACAGGGAGACGTTTTCCGGTTAAAATGCGCGCCTTTCAGGCAGGTGTCTTATGGGCACGGACTACATAGCAGCATGAACGAGCAGTCAGTGAACAATCTGAATGTGATCTCCCAGGATCTGTTGCCGACCCCGGCAGCGGTAAAGCAGGCCTTGCCGCTAACAGGCCGTGCTGAGCCGACCGTGGTGCAGGGTCGCCAGGCCCTGAGAGACATCATGGATAGGAAGGATCCCCGGTTATTTGTGGTCGTCGGGCCCTGTTCCATCCACGATATCGATGCGGCGATGGAATATGCCGCACGCCTGAAGAAATTACATGATGAACTGAAGCAGTCTCTGCTGATCGTGATGCGGGTGTACTTCGAAAAGCCCCGTACCACCGTTGGCTGGAAAGGCCTGATTAATGATCCCGATATGGATGATTCCTTTCATATTGAGAAGGGCCTGTCCATGGCGCGCGATTTATTACTGCGGCTGGCAGAGATGGGCCTGCCGACGGCGACCGAGGCCCTGGATCCGGTAACGCCGCAGTATCTGTCCGATCTGATTAGCTGGACAGCCATTGGTGCGCGCACCACTGAATCACAAACTCACCGTGAAATGGCCAGTGGCCTGTCCACGCCGGTGGGTTTCAAGAATGGGACGGATGGCAGCCTCGGTGTGGCGATTAATGCCCTGAATTCAGTGTCACAGCCACATCATTTTCTTGGTATTAACCAGCAAGGACAATGTGCCGTGTATCACACCGCGGGCAATACTTATGGTCACGTGGTGCTGCGCGGCGGCGGCGGGCAGTCCAATTATGACAAGGACAGCATCCGTCGCTGTGAAGATGAGTTAAGGTCAGATCAGCAAAAAGAAAATATCGTGGTTGATTGCAGTCATGGTAATTCAGACAAGGATTACGCGCGTCAGCCAGCTGTTTGTAATGAGCTCGTACAGCATATCGTAAATGGTAACCACTCTATTATCGGTATGATGCTAGAGAGCCATTTGAACGCTGGTAATCAACGTATCCCTGACAATCTTGCCGATCTCGAATACGGTATTTCGGTTACGGATGCGTGTATTGACTGGGAGACCACTGAATCCCTGCTGCGTGATACGGCTAAGGCATTAAAAGATTTTCTGCCGGGACGTGGCTGAATGACGTGTGGAAGAAATCGAGCGGTAATAAATGCACTAGTTTGTCATGCCGGGCTTGACCCGGTATCCAGGTTTTATATGGGATGACTGGATTCCGGCCTGCACCCCAAGGGCACTTTGTCACTTCGTTCGGGCGCACCCCAAGGGCACTTTGTCACTTCGTTCGGGCGCACCCCAAGGGCACTTTGTCACTTCGTTCGGGCGCACCCCAAGGGCACTTTGTCACTTCGTTCGGGCGCACAATGACGAGGTACGTTCGAAGGCAGACCTTGAGAGGTCAAGACTGGGGAGGGTGACTTTTACCGACGACTTTACCAGCCACGTTTTTTGTGGCTGGGCGGAGGAGGGAAAAGGTACCGGAGCCAGTCAACACTCTTCATGGTAAGACGTCGCATATAAAAACTGGATGCCGGATCAAGTCCGGCATGACGAATAAATTAGATCATCCCTGTTTAATTGCCTTTTACACAGCGACCTCCGCGTTCTCTGCGGTTATCGGGTTTTCTTTATTATCGATTCGATGTTGTTATTTACCGCAGAGGTCGCAAAGGACGCTGAGTTATTCAGTTAACCGCTGTTTAATTGCCTTGACATCATTCGGGTGTCCCTCATGGCCAGACGTTATTTCAACAGGCCAATCGATATGATCGCAATTTCATCATCATTACTGACCGCGGTGCCTTCATTCGCGAACTGTCTGTTTACTGTTACCTGAACGTATTTCAGGTCCATGACTTCCTGCCACTTGTCGCCGCGTTTACGGATGTGTGCCAGTAAATCACCAACATTATTAATGGAGCCGGCAAGAATGATGTTCTCTCTGGTTTTCCTGATGATGTCGGGCAATGAGCCGAAGTAGAGTATGGTTGCCATGTTAAATAAAAATCCCCAATAGCAGATAATCCGGTGAATCTCTGCTTGTTAATGATGTTGCAGCAAAGGCGGGTGCAGGCTACGGGCGGACTACTTCCTCATCGGAGCAATGTCCCCTGTCTGTAAGCGGAAGTTGTGGTTGCCCCGATCTTCAAAATATCTCATCAGTGTCTCGGTAATTACCGGGAATGCCAGGTCGTCCCATGGAATATCGTCTTCTGTATATAAACACACTTCCAGGCTCTCATCACCCGGCCCAAAGTCCAGATCAAGCAAACTGGCACGAAACAGCATGTACACCTGGTTGATATGGGGGATATTAAACAGGCCATACAGTTCGGTAATTTCAACACTGGCATTGGCTTCTTCAGTAGTTTCCCGCATGGCGGCCTGCTGAATGGTTTCATCATTCTCCATGAAACCGGCAGGCAGTGTCCAGAGTCCGTATCGTGGTTCAATGGCACGTTTGCACAACAGGATCCTGTCTTCCCATTCGGGGATACATCCGGTGACTATTTTTGGATTTTGATAGTGAATAGTATTGCAACTGTCACAGATGTGGCGGGGGAGATTATCTCCTTCAGGCACCTTGACGGTAACGGGGGAACCGCAGTCACTGCAAAATTTCATATAACCTTGATACTCGTCCGGATGTTATGGAAATATACCTGTACCGATAAGCGCACGCTATCCGACAGATCTGTTATTCTCTGCGAACATTTTATGTCGTAACCACTTCGCTGTCATTAAGATATTGATTAAACCATGAATAAAAAGCCATTTATATTTGAAGGCGATGGTGAGAACTTCAGCAAGCTGGTTCTGGAGAATTCCCATAAGGGGCCGGTGCTGGTGCATTACTGGGCCCCCTGGGCTGGGCCATGCATGATGCTGAAACCGCTGTTGTATCGACTGGTCGAAGAGTATAGCGGGAAATTTATACTGGTCGAGATCGATACTGATCAGCAGAAACAGTTTTCAACTGATCAGGAGATCCGTAGCCTGCCGATGCTGCGTCTGTATCGTAATGGCAATATGGTCGAGGAGTTTCATGGAGGTCAGGCAGAGGCAGAGTTCAGGCGTGTGCTGGATAAATATACGGGTGCCGATATGCACCCGCTGCATGCATCCGCCGTGCGCGCCTATCAGAACGGGGGAATTGAAAACGCATTGTCAGATTTTGCCAGGGCGATTAAAGAACAGCCGGACAACCCTCGCATTGCCGGCGATTATGCCAGGGTACTGTTCAGTCTGAAGCAGTACCGTGATGCCGAAAAGGTGATCACATCAGTGCATGATTTTCCAGCTCATCCCACACTAATGACATTACTGGTACATGCACGGTTTGCCATTGCCAGCAGTGAGGCAGCTTCGGTGACAGAACTTCGGGCACTGATTGAAGAAAACACAGGCGATTGCCTGGCAAGACTGCGACTGGCCTCACTGATGCTGATCAATGATGAATATGAACAGGCCATGAGGCAGTTGATCGAAATCATGAAGTGCGATCCGGATTATATGGATGGCATCGGTCGTCAGGGGTTGCTGGTCATATTCTCAATGCTGGATGATACCAGTGAACTGGTCAGCAAATATCGCAGCAAGATGGCGGCCCTGGGTGAGTAATGATATACAACGTACAGTAACCCCCCGATCAATATTACTATTTGCGGATAAAATATTACAGGCAATCAGTCGAGCAGTTCACGTATCAGTGGTGTGCAGATAACCCCCAATGCGTGACGCAAATAGCCGCCAGGTATCACCATGGTATTTGGCCGGGACATAAAGGCGGTATCAATTTGCCCCATGATGTGTGGCAGATCATATTTGTGGGGTTCGCGGAACCGAATAACAATTTTACTTTCTTCCGGGGAGGGGACATCACGTGCAATGAACGGGTTGGATGTGTCCACCACGGGGACACGCTGGAAATTGATGTCTGTGTAGGAAAATTGCGGCACGACAAAATGGATGTAATCATTCAGGTTGTTCAGGATTGATTCCGTCACCGAATCTGCCGAGAAGCCCTTTACTTTTTTCACCTTGTCTATCTTCTGGATCCATTCGAGATTTACCACAGGGACAATACCCACCAGTAAATCGACGTACTGGGCGACGTCTACCTCGTTGTCAAGCGCTTCTCGTCGCTCGGTCTTTACGCGGACATTGTGAGACGGGCTCATATTGCGGCGGGTCCAGTGGGCTGAGACCACGCCACCATGCAGGCCTTCGTAAAACAGCAGATCGGAATCGGGGGTGTCTTCCCAAGGGGTAAATGATCCTGCGCTCTGATTGTGGGCGTCATCGTTTTCTTCGTTCACGTAGTGACGCATCTTGCCGTTACCCGTTTCAGAATAATCCCGAAACAGGTCCGCCAGTTCATTGAACAGGTTGGCCTCCGGGCCAAAATGACTGATAGTTTCGCCTCGTTCTTCTGCTTTTGCGGTCGCCTGTTTCATTTCGTCGGCATCATAACGACGAAAGGCATCGCCAGTGACAATGGCGGCATTCAGCTTATTGTGACGAAATATATCCTTGAAGGCCTCAGTAACGGTCGTGGTTCCTGCGCCTGAAGAGCCAGTGACGGCGATAATGGGGTGTTTTTTCTTCATAAAACTCATTCTGTCCACACGAAGCCCTTATTTTTACACCAAACATTACGCTATGTGAAGTCCCTGAGGCCTGACTGGTCACTATGTATTAGTAATTGCTACTATTATATGCAGAAACTTGCAGGCAAAATTAAAAATGGTTAGTTTATGTTTCCAATGAAGAAAATCTTGTCGTACAAGCTGTTACTGCTGCTCATCGCCGCTGGCACCGCCGCTGTTGCCATTGCAATATCACCGATAGCGGCAGATAAAAAGCCGGAAGAAATGCCCGGGCAACGCGCCACACCGGCGCAGGCAGGGGGCGATCTGGCGATAACCCCTGATAGTGCGCAGAAGAATCAATCCAGTGTGTATCAGCAGCAAGGCGGCAAGATAGTCTTTGATGTGACCTTGCATACTGCCGATGAAATCCGTGCCTTGTTAAAAAGGTCTGAGGAATTATCCCACACGATACCCACGGGTGATGATGTGCCGGGCATTGCATTGGTGCTTCATGGGAATGAAATCAAGTACTTCGCCAAAAAGAACCGTGAGCAGTTCCGTGATATTGTGGATCTTGCCATGAAGCTGGATCAGAATAATATTATCGATATCAAGATGTGCCGCACGATGATGAGGTATCTTGAGATTGGTGAAGATGAGGTGCCGGATTTTATCGATCTGGTCCCCTACGGCCCGGATGAAGTGAAACGCCTGCAGCGCGAAGGTTATAAAATTTATCTGTAACGGGGTTTAGGCGAATAAAATATTAAGATTGTAACTCTGATTCCTCTGTGGTGAAGGGTTTTGGTTTGCAAGGCAGGAATCTCTATGTAGGCTGGCACGACCTGAGCGAGAGCGAGGTAGTGCTGAATGAAATCCGCAGGTTATATTCAGCAATTCTCACCACGAACAGTGTTGTCTGGCTCCGATACCTTTTTCGTCCTCCGGCTTCGCTGCGCTCGCAAGTCGTCCGAAAAAGTTATCCTCGCCAGACTGGCCGTGGCTTGTAGGCCGGGCGACCTGAGTGAGAGCGAGGTCATGGGTTATTCAGTTGGTTTTATTCGCGTTCATTTGCGGACTAAGATCTTTCACCACAGAGGACACGGAGGTCACGGAAGTCACGGAGAAAAACATACTATGGTGCAAGTGGTTTTAATATCCCCGTGACTTCCGGTGTTCCCCGTGGTAATTCTTTTTGCACCGCGCTGGATATACGCTATCTATTTGCCGGTATTCAGCGCTTTGATCCTGTGCTGCCAGTAATGCGCCTTTTCCAGTAATTCGTTTTCATCCAGGCTAGTCAAGCTGCGATCATTCAACAGGTGTCTGCCTGCAATCCATACATCGGTAACATTCTGCCTGTCAGCCACGTAGACCAGGTGTGAAATCGGATCATATACCGGCTGGGTTTCAATAGCGGAAAGGTCGATAGCGGTAATATCTGCCGCCTTGCCTGGTGTTAATGAACCTGTTTCATCTTCAATGCCAAGTGCCCTGGCCGCATTGATGGTGGCCATACCCAGGGCCGTGGCCGCGGGTATGGCCCTGGGGTCGCCTGACAGGCCTTTTGCCAGCAATGCCGCGGTACGCATTTCTCCAAACATATTCAAATCGTTGTTGCTGGCCGTGCCGTCCGTTCCCAATGCCACATTGACCCCCGCGTCTGTCAGGCTTTTGAGCTGACACAGGCCACTGGCCAGTTTCAGGTTGGATTCCGGACAATGCACCACATGGGCGCCACTGTCGGCAAATAATTGTATTTCTTCATCGGTGACATGGCACATATGCGCGGCAATCAGGCGTGGATTGAGCAGTTCCAGCCCGGCCAGCCGGGCAATGGGGCGATGGCCATATTTTTCGATGCCTTGCTGGATCTCGTCGCTGGTTTCATGGACATGAATATGGATCGGGATGTCGAGTTCCTCAGACATGACCCGGATCTTGCGCAGCGGCTCATCCGAGACGGTGTAAGGGGCATGTGGGGCAAAGGCCGTCCGGATCAACGGGTCGTTCCGGTAGTGATCGTGCACCTCAATGCCCCTGGACAGATATTCCTGTGCATCACTGGCCCAGACTGTCGGGAAATCAATCACAATCAGCCCCACGCAGGCGCGCATACCGACATTACTGGCGCTATGTGCCACCTCATCCGGAAAAAAATACATATCCGAGAAACAGGTGGTGCCGCCTCGCAGCATCTCGGCCATGGCCAGGCGAGTGCCATCATTGACGAAATCCGGGCCCATCAGGGCCTGTTCAGTCGGCCAGATATGCTCGTTTAACCACTGCATCAGGGGCATATCGTCGGCCAGGCCACGCATCAGCGTCATGGCCGCATGGGTGTGGGTGTTGATCAGGCCCGGTATCAGTGCATGGGCCGCCAGCACGTGGGTAGCATTTGCCTGATACTTCGCCTCGGCCTCATTTTTTGGCAGAATAGCTTCAATACGGCCTGCGCGGATGGCCAGGCTATGCTCCTCCAGGACCGTATTTTCGGGGATGACAGGGATTATCCAGCGGGCATGAATCAGGGTATCAATTGTTTGCATGCCGGCGAGTATAGCCGCAGGGCTTGTGTACAGGCAAAAAAAAACCCGTATCCTAGGGGAGATACGGGTTAAGGGGGGGAGTAACCACCAATAGGTTTGGTAGGTAACATAATATAATGCATGTGGCGTGCCAACACTATATTAGAATGTATTAACAATGAAACAAGGGTTTAAGCCGGGCTGCAGGGCACAAATTCGTCATAAAACTGACGTCTAGTCGATTTATTGACGCCAATAAATTGTCATTTGATGCGATTTACATGCTATTTTCACCGTTAAGTGCTGGGGAGAGGCTAAGGTATGGGATTAGAAATAGAACGTAAATTTTTGATTAAGAACAATAATTGGCGGAATCATGCCGATGATGGCTGTGCCTGCCGTCAGGGCTATCTGGTCGGGCCGGGTATTTCCTCAGTTCGAGTGCGTATTCAAGGGGACACGGCCAACCTGAATATTAAATCGGGCCATCCCGGGGTGCGACGGCAAGAATATGAGTATGTCATTCCATTGGCCGAGGCCGAGGAGTTGTTGCAGACACTCTGTGAGCAACCCATCATTGAAAAGACCCGTTATATCGTCCCGGCAGGGGGGCACCGTTGGGAGATCGATGTCTTTGCGGGGGATAATCAGGGTCTGCAGGTGGCCGAGATCGAGCTCAGCAGTGAGGATGAGGCGTTTGAGTGCCCCGACTGGCTGGGCGAAGAGGTCTCTGAGCAGCCGCGCTATTATAATATCTACCTGTCCGCGCAGCCGTTTAAGTCGTGGCCAGAAAACCGCTAAAGAAGCGACCCGGGAAACAAACGAATACAGGAACAAGGACAATATCTCTTTAAATGAACACACCATACATTGAGATCAAGCTGGCTTCACAGCGGCTGTGCCTGCGAGATGACAACAGCCTGCTGATGGAGGTTGCTATCTCCTCTGCCCGTAATGGTCCGGGAGAACGCGGGGGGAGTGAATGCACACCACGTGGCCGGCACATTATCCGCGCGAAGATCGGAGCTGGGTGCGATGAGAACACCGTGTTTGTCGGACGCAGGCCGACGGGGGAGATCTACTCGAAGGCCCTCAGCGAGCATTTTCCCGGACGCGACTGGATACTGACACGCATTCTATGGCTAAGTGGTATAGAGAAAGGCAGGAACCGACTTGGTGATGTGGACAGCATGCGACGTTATATCTATATCCACGGATCACCGGATGAGGAAGCCATCGGGCAGACAGGCTCCCGTGGATGTATCCGTATGCGCAACAAAGATGTTATGCGTTTGTTTGATCTGGTCAATGTTGGTACTTGTGTGCACATCATGGAGGGAACATGACGCTGGGTCCGTTAATGTTTGACCTCAGGGGTCCACAGTTGCAGCCGGAGGAAAAGGAGATGCTACTGCATCCGTTGACCGGTGGTGTCATCCTGTTCAGCCGAAACTTTGAGTCAGCGGAACAACTCGCATCGTTCAGCGAAGAAATCCACAAGTTACGTACACCACGCCTGTTGATAGCGGTTGACCATGAAGGTGGCCGGGTGCAGCGTTTTCGTGAAGGGTTTACGCTGCTGCCTGCGGTGACTCGTCTTGGAGAAATTTACGACAACGATGTCAAAAAGGCGAAACAACTGGCTGAACAGACGGGCTGGTTAATGGCCATTGAGCTACGTGCGGTGGGTGTTGATTTCAGTTTTGCGCCGGTGCTGGATGTTGATCGTGGTGTCAGTACAGTTATCGGTGATCGCGCGTTCCATAAAAACCCGCAGGTCATTGCCGAACTGGCCCATGCCTATATGCATGGTATGCAGAAATCCGGCATGGCGGCAGTGGGCAAACATTTCCCCGGACATGGTAACGTGGAAGCAGATACACATACCGACATCGCTATTGACCGACGTGGTTATGCGGATATTTCCAGTGAAGACCTGGTCCCCTTTGAACGTATGGTACGCTATGGTTTGCCTGCCATTATGACGGCGCATGTGCAATATTCTGAGGTAGATCCCCTGGCGGCCACATTTTCCCGATTCTGGTTGAGGGAGGTCCTGCGCAAGCGACTGGAATTCCAGGGCGTTATTTTCAGTGATGACCTGAGTATGCATGCGGCTAAAAATGCTGGCAGCATGTCTGACCGTGCTGCCATGGCCCTTGATGCCGGATGTGATATGGTGCTGGTATGTAATGACCCCGGCGGAGCGGCGTTAGTGCTGGACGAACTGGGGGATTCTCATGATGCCGCATCGCATATGCGGCTGGTACGCTTGCATGGCACCAGGGGTATGACGTTAAAGTCATTAAGACGGGATCAGCAATGGTCTCAGACTGTCAGGAAGGTGCTGGAATACGATCGACAGTCCAGTCTTGACGTGGACGTATAAAGAATTCACCCGGAACAGGGAACAAGATGAAAGAACTACTGGAACTTTACAACCCGATTACTGGCGATGAGGCATGGATCTTTCATGTCTTTCTTGTTGTTATTGTCGTTTTATTGTTTAATTTTTTCCTGGGAATTTTTCTAAAACGGATCAAGATCAAGCTGGAGGCCACCAAAAATCTTTGGGATGATGCCTTTATCAATGCGCTGGCAAAACCGGCGCGCCTGCTGGTATGGATCGTGGGGCTGACTTTTGCGGCCGAGATTGCGGCTGACAAGTCCGATGCCACAGTATTTGAAATGATCGATCCGATACGGGAAATCGGGGTGATCACCGCAATCACCTGGTTTCTGGTGCGTTTTATTAATGGTATCGAGAAGAGCATCGTGACCAGCCATCCTTCAGTAGACAGGGCAACCAGCGATGCTATCAGTCGTCTGATCCGTATTGCCATTATTATTACTGCCGTTTTGGTCACCCTGCAGACGCTGGGGTTCAGTATTTCCGGGGTGCTGGCCTTTGGTGGTATTGGCGGTATTGCAGTTGGTTTCGCTTCCAAGGATCTGCTGTCCAATTTTTTTGGCGGGCTGATGATATTTCTGGATCGGCCTTTTGCTACAGGCGACTGGATCCGTTCGCCGGACAGGGATATTGAAGGCACCGTAGAAAGGATTGGCTGGCGCCTGACAGTCATCCGGACCTTTGATAAGCGCCCGTTATACATACCTAATGCCATTTTCAATACCATCAGTGTGCAAAATCCATCGCGTATGTCTCACCGGCGGATATATGAGACCATCGGCATCCGTTATGACGATGCATCGAAGATGGAGGATATTGTCAATGATGTGAAGGCGATGTTAAAGAAACATCCGGAGATCGATCCGTTGCAGACCCTGATGGTAAACTTTAACAGCTTTGCGCCTTCATCCCTGGATTTCTTTGTGTACACCTTTACCCGGACCACGGTGTGGGAAGAGTATCACGAGGTGAAACAGGATGTATTATTGAAGATAAACAGGATAATTGAAGCTCATGGAGCCGAGGTTGCCTTCCCGACATCTACACTACATGTACCGGATATACTTGAAATGCAGCCCCCGGCTGAGAAATCGGCATGACTGTTAACTGAAATGATTGCTGACTGACATCACCTGGATATCTATGCGATAATCCGTACATACATTGTACAATGTGGATCAGGTGAATATGATGCCCACTGAAACCCGGGATAAAGAGCAAAGAATACTGCGTATGGTTAAACGGGTATTAACCGATATTGCCAAGGACACTCATGTGACGGTGGGCATGAAACATCCGCTCAATGACAATACCATAGAAGGCATTCGTGAATGTCTTGCCCTGATCAGCAGCAGGGAAGCAGAAATCCATGAAGAGCAGGGCAGGCAACACAGGAATCGCCCGAAATTTACTGATGAACCACGTAGCTCCGTTGTTGTTCAGATAGATGGCGGAAAAAAAGAAAAGTAAACCCTGTCGATGGCAGACCTTGATGAAATAAAATCTGTTCTTGAGAACGCCGATAGATTGTATTCGACCAGGCAGGTTGAGGCATCGATCGAATCTCTTGCAACAGAAATCACCAGAGTACTGAAGGACAGCAATCCATTGGTGCTGTGCGTTATGGTCGGCGGAGTGATTTTTACTGGAAAACTGACCAACCGCCTGGCATTCCCTCTGGAAATTAATTATATCCACGCGACACGTTATGATGGCGAGACTTCCGGCCGGGAACTTAAATGGATCGCCAGACCCTCAACCGAACTCAAGGATCGTTCAATCCTGGTGCTTGACGATATTCTGGATGAAGGCCACACGCTGAAAGCGATAGTTGATGACTGCAAGGCAGCGGGCGCCAGACAGGTGATCACGGCTGTGCTGGTAGAGAAACGGCATAGCAGAAAAGCAGACATCAAGGCAGATTTTGTCGGACTGCAGGTGGATGACCGTTATGTCTTTGGTTACGGGATGGACTACAAGAATTATTTGCGCAATGCGCCTGGCATCTTTGCCGTCAAGGATTCATAGTTGAACAGGGTATCAGGATGACAGAGATTGCAATTATCGGTGGCACCGGGCTTACTTCACTGCAGGGGCTCAGGATCATACGGCGCGAGGTGGTCTCTACCCCCTATGGCGAACCTTCCGCACCGTTTACCTATGGTGAATACTGTGATCATGAAGTGGTATTCATGCCGCGACACGGGCCCGGGCATACCATTCCGCCACACAAGGTCAACTATCGTGCAAACATATGGGCGTTGAAGAACATCAATGTTAAACATGTTATTGCTGTCGCATCAGTCGGTGGAATACGTGAGGACATGGCGCCAGGGGTCCTGGCGGTGCCAAACCAGATAATCGATTATACCTGGTCGCGCAGCCATACGTTTTTTGATGACCTGCAGAATCCGGTGACGCATATAGATTTCACTCTGCCTTATTGCAATGAACTCAGAGGTAAGCTCATTGAAGCTGCGAAAAATGCCAGTCTGGATATCGTGACTGACAGTACCTATGGTGCGACTCAGGGACCGCGACTCGAGACTGCAGCAGAAATCGCCCGTCTGGGGAAAGACGGTTGCAGTATCGTCGGTATGACGGGTATGCCTGAAGCTGCCCTGGCGAGGGAAATGGAACTTTGTTACGCAACCTGTGCCGTGGTGGTGAACTGGGCGGCAGGGTGCGAAGGCAATACTATCGATATCAGGGATTTTGAGCAGTATCTCGAACTCGGCATGGGTAAAGTGCGCACGCTGCTGGAGAAGGTGATTCCACTTTTATAGATCGACCTACTCTTTATATTGAGGCAGTGGTATCGGTGTTGCTGTGAGCTCGTCTGCAGATGTTCCTGTGTTGCTACTGCTGCCGGCCTGGTTGCTGACCTGCGGAACAATCTCAGGCAGTTCGTACGGGGTTATCAGCACCAGCATTCCCATTAGTGGGTGATCCAGATAGTTTAGCTCCTTGCTGCGCAGGCGGCGTGATTCCTTAAGCTGAAAATTACCCGGGATAATCGTCGTCAAGCCGGCCTGTACGGGCGGGCGTGTATAGATCAAATTTGCATCAACGTGCAGGTAACGCGAAACACTTATCCGTACAGTTCCACTGATATTGTCTGTTCGTGAGGGTATGTCTGCTGTTTCTATGTAGTCAGCGGGGAGAGGATAACGGCTATGCAGATAGACCGGTGCAGCAGATGCCTTGGCCAGGACAGGCTGGCGCCAGGCAACATGAATTCTCGGCGTATATCGGGATGAATTGGCAAGCACCCTGAATTCACGGTCTAGTTGCATTTGTTCTGCGGGCAGCAGGCTGAACGGTAATTCAGCCGACGGGGAAGTGGCCGTCGTGACGGCAGGCATGCTGCCACGAGTTGTGTCATCGGCGGTAATGCCAGGGCTTAATCCCTGCGCGAGCTCATAAGATGATTCTATTGACGGGAAATCAATAACCTCTCTCCAAAACTCCTCATCAAAGGCAGCGGGATCCTCATAGGAAAACACGATGACTTCAATCTGGTACCATGGTGGTGCCGTGTCCCCCTGGTCTTGCTGCGCACGGATTGTTGTTGTCGCCAGGGAAAGTGCGAAAACAACAAGCAAATTGATGAAGGTTATCTTATTCATAACGGGTGTATTACGCAGTTTATTACGCCGCCGGCCTGATCGCCAGTTCCTGTAACAAAAAGTCTATGTGCCTGAATCTGTCCTCAATATCTGGCATATCCTTCGTAAAGCGTAATTTATCATTGCCGTCCAGCCTGTAAAGCGCTGGCTGGGATTGAATCAGCCGAATGATCTTGCCGGTGTCCAGGTGAGGCTCCTTTGTAAAAACAAGTCGACCACCATTTTCGCCGACATCAATCTTGTGAATACCCATAGGTAATGCGCGAAGTTTCAGCCCGGTCACCCTGAAGAGCATTTTTACAGCATCAGGCAACAAGCCGAACCGGTCGATCATCTCTACCTGTAATTCATGCAAATCATTTTCGTCGGTTGCGCTGGCAATACGCTTGTACATAATCAGTCGGTTATGTACATCGGGCATATAATCATCCGGTATCAGGCTGACGACATGCATGTCCACTTCAGCGCCATGATCAAGTGGTCGGTCCAGATTGGGCTGCTTGCCTTCTTTAAGTGCCGTGACTGCGCGTTCCAGTAATTCCGTGTACAGGGTGAAGCCGATCTCCTGCATTTGTCCGCTTTGCTCGTCACCGAGTAATTCACCGGCACCTCTGATCTCAAGGTCATGCGTTGCCAGCATAAATCCGGACCCCAGTGCTTCCAGTGACTCAATGGCTTCGAGGCGTTTTATCGCATCGGCAGTCATGACTTTCCTGGGCGGGACCACCAGGTAGGCATAGGCGCGGTGGTGTGAACGGCCGACACGGCCGCGCAGTTGATATAATTGTGCAAGGCCAAACTTGTCGGCACGATTCATGATGATGGTATTGGCGCTTGGCACATCAATCCCGGTTTCAATAATGGTGGTGCATACCAGTATATTGAATCGCTGATGATAAAAATCAAGCATGACCTGTTCCAGCTCACGCTCACTCATCTGACCATGAGCAAAGCGCACCGTTGCCTCAGGCACCAGTGTGTCGATCTTGTCAGCCATGGCGTCAATGGTCTTGACCTCGTTGTGCAGGAAATACACCTGACCACCACGTTTTACCTCACGATGGCAGGCCTCGTGAATAAGCGAATCATTCCATTCGCGCACAAATGTCTTGATGGCAATCCGGTTGGCAGGCGCAGTAGCGATAATAGACATGTCGCGTATTTGTGACAGGGACATATTCAGGGTGCGAGGGATAGGTGTGGCAGTGAGCGTTAGTATATCAACTTCGGAGCGCAGGGATTTTAGACGCTCCTTCTGACGTACGCCAAAGCGATGTTCCTCATCAAGGATGACCAGCCCAAGATCCCTGAAGCGGATACTGTTCTGCAACAACTTGTGTGTGCCGATGGTAATATCGACCTTACCTGCTTCAATTTCTTCTATGATGCCTTGCTGTTTCTTTTTACCAACAAAACGTGACAACATTTCTACACGTACAGGCCAGTCTGCAAAACGATCCTTGAAGTTCTGGTAGTGTTGCTGGGCGAGCAGGGTGGTGGGCACCAGTACAGCGACCTGACGGTCATTGTGGGCCGCCAGAAAGGCGGCACGCATGGCCACCTCGGTCTTGCCAAAACCGACATCACCACATATCAGGCGATCCATGGGTTTGTCTGACTGCATGTCGTCAATGGTGTCAATGATGGCCTGTTCCTGATCCGGCGTCTCTTCGAACGGAAAGGCGGCAGCGAAGGCGGCATACTGGTCGTCAGGGGTGGCGATCGCCAGACCCTTTCTTGCTTCGCGGCGCGCATAGATATCCAGTAACTCGACGGCAACATCATAGGCCTTTTCATTTGCCTTGCGTTTTGCCTTTTTCCAGCGGTCTGTACCCAGTTTATGTAACGGTGCTGATTCCGGGGATACCCCGGTATACCTTGAGATAAGGTGTAATGATGAGACCGGGACGTATAATTTGTCGCCACCAGCGTATTCAAGGGCCAGAAACTCGGTAGCGATCTTGCCAACATCAAGTCGTTGCAGGCCCAGATAGCGTCCGACACCATGTTCTTCATGCACCACCGGTGAGTGTAATTCGAGTTCGGTCAGGTTCCGAATAATGGTTTCTGAATCTCGCCTGGCCCGACGCCGGCGACGTTGCATGACCTGTTCGCCAAACAGTTGTGATTCGGCCAGTATCACCAGACTGGGCGATTCCAGCAATAAACCTTCATCAAGAGGGGCCACAACAATACCAAGCCTCGATTCACCGGTAAGGAAACCCGGCCAGTCCCCGATGATTGTTACCTCAAGCCTGACTTCCCGCAACATCTCAAGAAGCATTTCACGTCTGCCGGTGGTTTCAGCGACCAGCAGGATGCGCCCATTGAAGCCATCGATAAATTGTTTCAGTGTGTCGCCGGGCTTTGTGGTGCGTGCGTTCAGGTTCAGATTCAATCGAGGGGTTGCTGAGGTGGCGAAGTTGACCGCGCTGTCGTCCCCACTGATTTCAAATCGCTGAACGTTGATTGCGGGATACCCGGCAATCTTGTCGAGGGTGCTCTTTGATGAGATAACAATCTCGTCTGGTGTCAGTATGGGCCGCTCAATATCGTGGCCCAATTCATCATGACGTTCATTGACTTCATGCCAGAATTCATCTGCCGCTGATTCAATATCGCCTATGTTTACCATCAGGCAGTTTTCGGGCAGGTAATCAAACAGGGTGGCCAGCTGTTCGTAGAAAACAGGCAGATAATATTCGATGCCATTTGGTGCCAGACGGTTACTTACATCACGATAGATTGTGGAATTCTGCGGGTTGCCCTCAAACTTCTGCCGGTAGTTTTGCCTGAATCGCTGTATGCCCTCATCAGTCAGAGGTACCTCGCGCGCAGGTAGTAGATGGATCTTCTCAACCATCTTTATGGTGCGCTGTGTCTCCGGGTCAAATATACGGATACTCTCGATCTCGTTGTCGAATAGATCAATTCGATACGGTTTGGCGCTGCCCATAGGAAAAATATCCATCAGGCTTCCTCGTATCGCATATTCGCCATGCTCCATGACCTGGTGCACATATGTGTAGCCTGTAGACTCAAATCGCTGACGTAACCTGCTCATGTCTACGGTATCGCCAGCCGTCATGATCAGGCAATGACTCTGTATGTAATCCACTGGCACGAGCCGATGCATAATGGTTGCAACAGGTGCTATCAGTATTCCGCTATCAAGGTCAGGCAGGTGATAAAGTGTTTCCAGGCGCTGTGAAATAATATCCTGGTGGGGCGAAAATATATCGTACGGCAGGGTTTCCCAATCCGGAAAATTTCTTATCTCAGTTCCAGAGTCTTTGCCGAGGTAAAATTTCAGTTCCTGTTCCATGCGGAAGGCGGCCGGAGTGTCTTCGGTGACGGCAATGATGAGCCCGTTGTGCTGTTTGGCCAGGCGGCTGATGGCCAGGCCGTAACTGCTGCCATACAAACGTCCCCAGTGCCGGGCCTTTACAAGGCTGTCCGGGGTGCGTGGTTCAAGAGGAGACTGGTATGGGCCAGCAGGACTGTTCATATTGCTGTGGTTCTGGGATCTGTTAATGCCGGGCGGCCATTATACTGTCAGAGGGCAGGAATTTCACCTTGAAAAACTGCTGGCGGATTTGCTCACGAGCGGATGCAGAAAAGTGCCACTCCGATTGTTAAAGTTATGTTGTCGCGGCCGTCTTTTGTGCTATTTCCACGCGTTTCAAATAGGCATCGCGGGCAATCTGAATATCCTGCAGAAAATAGCGCAATTCATCAAGACGTAATGCCTGGGGACCATCCACCAGGGCCTTGCCAGGGACTGGATGAAAATCCACCAGGATCATATTGGCGCCGGCAATCACGCCCTGCGCGGTGACCTGACACACATCCATTATGCCGTCAGGACCCTGCTCACGACTGCCGACGGAATGTGATGGATCAATACACACGGGCATGTGGGTGATGCGCCTGACGACCGGGACGTGAGCAAAATCCACAAAGTTACGATGGGGATCGCCCATATTGGTTTTCATGCCGCGCAGCCCAAAAATAACACGTCGGTTGCCCTCGCTGGCCAGATACTCCGCTGCATGCAGGGATTCACTCAGGGTAATACCGAAGCCTCGTTTTAACAGGGCAGGGAATTCCTGTTGTCTGCCGACAGCCTTTAATAACTCAAAGTTCTGTGTATTGCGCGTTCCTATCTGTAACAGAACGCCAGTGGGGTTGCCTGCGGATTCCAGTGACTCATAAATCTCATTGATATGATCTTCGTGTGTCACCTCCATGGCTATGACCTTGATTCCATACTTTCCTGCCAGATCGAAGACGTAAGGCAGGCAGTTCTTGCCATGCCCCTGGAATGAATACGGACTTGTTCTGGGTTTGTAGGCCCCCATGCGGGTACACTGCTGAGCATTCTCCTGTAATGCCTTCATCATCATCTCAACATGTTCAGGAACATCCACGGCACATAGTCCGGCAAACACGTTTAAAGTATCCTGCCCAAACTTGATGCCGTTGTATTCAAAGGCAAGATTACGCCTGTCGTTGTTATGGCGACCAAGTACACGAAATTCTTCCGAGATTTTTACGGCACGCTCGACACAGGGAAGATTCTCCATGTCTTCAGTCATCAACCCGATCGTGTGGCCAATGAGATAGATCTCGGTCAGTAACTGTTCATCACCCTGAACATCATGTACGCGGTACTTGATGCCGGGGATAGCGTCAAGATGTTCCTGAAGGGCTTTGTAGTCAGTACCGTTTTTGTCAGTGTCGGGAAGCAGTATCAATATCATGGTAGTGGTCCTGCCAGTTAATATTATTACCAATGAACCTGTTATAGAAGCAGCCGGATGGATTGCTAATCAAGATGCCTGCCCGGTGGATAATACCTTGCCAGATGGCCCCGATATGATATCGGGGCAAGGCACGCCGGTAAAGTATTAAAAGGGCGATTAACTAATGTTTCACAGTAGAGTGTATGACGATATGATCTTCAAAGTAGACCGTATATTGATCGTATACCCAACGGCTAATGGGTGGTTCACCGACAGCGTCAATCTCTTCGACAGGAGCGCCGAATGCGCTGAGGACCTGATCCATGCTCATCCCCTTGAGGGGACGCTTGATCCCTTCGGCATTGTTTGCTGGTTCATTCTCCAGATCCAGGATCGACAGGACCTCGGATTGTGCCGGCACCGTGATGCTGCTCATGCCAAATACTGCCAATGCAATATACGAATATTTCATGACACTTTTGCCTGTTTTGCTATCCATTTTAGGCCTCCATCTCTGCTGATTTCTGTTTATTCAAGGGTAATAGCATTCATTACTGTGGTCTGAGACCTGGCGCACAGAAGCTGCTATGGCTATAACCATAGCGTAGAATGGCAGCCTGTACCATACGCAGGCAGGCGTGATCATAGCGCCGGCCCCAATATGCCCAGCCTGAGAATAATGGGGGGCCCGGAATGTCGCTGAGGCCGGCCGTGAACTGGGGCCGTGGTTGCCTGTGGCAGATTGCCTGCGGTCACGTAACTGTGGTTTAATTCGCTGCAATGTATAAACCATTAGAATTATTTGTCGGTCTTCGTTACACACGCTCCAAGCGTCGTAATCACTTTATCTCGTTTATTTCCCTGTTCTCTATTCTGGGGATCGCGCTAGGGGTCATCGTGTTGATCACCGTGTTATCTGTTATGAACGGTTTCCAGAAAGAACTCAGGGAGCGAGTACTTGGTATGGCGTCCCATATAACCGTGACCAGTCTGGAGAGGACGCTCAGCGACTGGCCAGCCCTGGTGAAAAACATCAAGAAACATCCTGAGGTAGTCGGCGCAGCGCCGTATATCTCGGGCGAAGGTCTGTTAACACATGGGCGGTTTACGAACGGCGTTGGCGTTCGCGGCGTATTGCCGGACAGGGAAGGAGAGGTTTCGTTCGTTGGCGAGCACATGAAGCTGGGCAAACTAAGCGACCTCAAAGCGGGTGGTTTTGGGATCATTCTGGGTCGCTACCTTGCCAGGAACCTTGTGGCCGATGTCGGCGACAAGGTCACCTTGTTAATCCCGCAGGCGCAAGTGACACCGGCAGGTGTCCTGCCCCGGTTAAAACGCTTTACTGTCGTGGGCATCTTTGAGGTTGGGCAAAATGAATATGACTCCTCACTCGCTTTGATACACCTTGATGATGCGGCGAAATTATTTCGAATGCGAGATGGCGTGACCGGTGTAAGGGTCAAGATCAAAGACATGTTTGAAGTGTCCCGTGTCCAGCAGGAGATCACTCGCGATATTCACGGTTATTTGCTGAATAACTGGACGCAATATTATGCAAATTTCTTCAAGGCGGTGCAGATGGAGAAGCGCATCATGTTTGTCATTCTGACTTTAATCGTAGCGATCGGCGCGTTTAATATCGTGGTCACCATGGTCATGGTAGTCACGGATAAGGAGAGTGATATTGCGATCATGCGGACTCTTGGGGCATCGCCATTGAGTATTATGGGAATATTTATGGTGCAGGGGACAGTGATTGGCGTGGCCGGGACAATACTGGGACTGGTTGGCGGCATCAGCCTGGCGACCAACATTACAACTATCGTCCCTGCCATCGAGGAATTTATCGGCACCAAGTTCCTCTCGGCTGACGTGTATCTGATCGCCGAAGTGCCCTCAGACATGCAAATGCAGGATGTCACTTTTGTGACCATTATCAGTTTTGTGCTGACGTTACTGGCGACACTTTATCCGTCATGGCGCGCATCTCGTGTACAGCCTGCGGAGGCCCTGCGCTATGAATGACGCCGTTATGCACGATACTGAAGCTAACAACATTCTGAGCTGTAAAGATCTGGCGATGACCTATTCTGAGGGAAAACTTGAGGTCAATGTCCTGAAAAGTATCTCTATGGAAGTAAAGGCCGGGGAACGTATTGCCATCGTGGGACGATCCGGTGCCGGCAAGAGTACCTTGCTGCATTTGCTGGGTGGCCTGGATACCCCGGATCACGGCCAGGTGTTCGTCGATGGGCAGGATATGCTCAAACTTGGCGAGGCCGCCCGGGGCAAGTTGCGTAACAAATCACTCGGATTTATTTATCAGTTTCACCATTTATTGCCTGAATTCAGTGCGCTTGAGAACGTTGCCATGCCGTTGTTGATACGCGGTGAGGTACCCTTACGGGCGGAGGCCGAGGCGATGAAGATCCTTGGCCAGGTGGGCCTTGAATCTCGAGCACATCACAAGCCCGGTGAGATGTCGGGGGGCGAACGCCAGCGTGCCGCTGTCGCCAGGGCGTTGGTGACCCGGCCTGCCTGCGTACTGGCGGATGAGCCAACCGGCAACCTGGATCATCAAACGGCCGATCAGGTCTATGAGCAGATGCTGGCACTAAATGAGAAAATGGGCACCAGTTTCATCGTGGTGACGCATGATCGTGAGCTGGCGGCGCGTATGGACAGGGTGCTGACCCTGGACGAGGGCGTGCTGAGTTAACGGCATTGCGGTAAATAACAACATCGAATCGATAATAAAGAAAACCCGGTAAGCGCACAGAAGGCCATGTCAGCCGTCTCCTGTGATGGGGTGGTATTCGCTATGTGTATATACTTTAAGTATGTATTATTACTTATTGATATTTCTAGTTTTTCTTCTCTTGTATACTCGTATCAGGTGCAGCCGCCACAACAGACGGATGCTGCCGTAGCCGGTTGCTGAGCTAATCACCCCGAGGATGGCGCAGCCGAGCAAAAACGGCCGCCAGATATGTATCAGGCCTTGTTTAAGCCATTCGATGCTCAGTTCAAAGGCAAAATCCCCAGGCGGCGTGCCCAGCACCCAACTGCCGAGTATATAGGCGAAATAAAACATCGGCGGCATGGTCAGCGGATTAGTGACCCACACCAGGCCGACCGAAATGGGCAAATTTACCCGCAGCGGGATAGCGGCGCCAGCCGCCAGAATCATCTGGAAAGGCACCGGTACCCAGGCAAAAAACAGCCCAACACCGAAGGCCCCCGACACAGAACGGCGATTCATGTGCCACAGGCTGGGGTCATGCAACAGCGAGCCGAAGATTTGCAGGTGTTTATGATGCCGGATCTTGTGTGGATCCGGCATATATCGCTTAATGAATTTTTTTGGCATGAAACTCCTGTTATGATGGTCTGGCATTAGGGGCCCGACAGGCTCCTAAGGATTGACATTATCCACATTTTTAGCCTTCCAGGGAATATGCGTTCAGGGACGATAGCATTATTATCCGGGATCTGGCTGGTGTGCCTGTTGCCCCGTCTGCCGCTGCTATTGTCATGGCCGGTGGGGGCCGCGCTCCTGTTGGGTCTGCTGCTGGGCAGTCTGCGATCGCGCAAACTGCGGCTCCCTCTGTTGTTCCTTGCCGGCGTCACCTGGGCCGTATTGCGGGCAAGTGCCTTGCTGGCGGAGGGTGTCCCTGAGTCACTGCAAGGTCAGGATGTGTTACTGAGCGGCGAGATCGTATCAATCCCCGAATATCATGACCGGGGCGTACGCTTTGTGTTTGAGTTGCACGATGATCAGCCGGTCAGCGGCCGAGTCCGCCTGAGCTGGTACCGTTTTGGCCGCTTTAATCAGGACAGGCTCCCCGAGCTGGTGCCGGGGCAGCAATGGCAACTTGTCATGCGCCTGAAACGGCCGAGCGGATTTATGAACCCGGGCGGTTTTGATTATGAAGGCTGGTTGTTCCAGCAACATATCCGGGCTACTGGCTACGTTCGCAAGCACCCACAAAACCGGCTGATAAAAACCCCAGACCCGTATCACCTTAATCGACTTGTTACTCGTTTACGGCAGGACCTTCAGGAAAAGATTGTTAGCAGTCTTCAGGACGATGATTACCATGGCCAGTATGTGGGGCTGGTGTCCGCACTGGCGATTGGTCAGCGTGACAGGGTAAGTCCGCAGCAATGGGATGTGCTTCGGGCGACGGGCACCAGTCATTTAATGGCGATCTCCGGGTTGCATATCGGCCTTGTCGCCATGTTTATTTATTTTTTAACGAAATTTGTGTGGCGAAATATTCCGCGTGTGCCTTTGTATGTCCCTGCGCAGAAAGTCGCCGCCATTGCCGCACTGATCGCCGCTGTCATTTATGCGGCACTGGCTGGATTTTCCGTGCCAACGCAACGGGCGCTGGTCATGGTCGTGGTGATGATGCTGGCAGTGGTATCAGGGCGTCGTGTCAGCCCCAGTCGTGTCCTTGCTATTGCCCTGGCCGGGGTCCTGATACTGGATCCGTTCGCGGTGTTGTCCGCGGGATTCTGGTTGTCATTCGCCGCGGTGGCGGTGATCCTGTATGGCATTGCCGGACGGGTAAAACGTCAGTCGGGCCCGCGGCAATGGGGCAGGGTGCAATGGATCGTCTTTATCGGATTATTTCCGTTATTACTGCTTATATTCCAGCAAGCCTCATTGGTGTCGCCCATGGCGAATCTTTTTGCCGTTCCGTGGATGGGGTTTGTGGTGGTGCCATTGGTGCTGGCAGGCGTGGTCACGGTGGCATCATTTCCGGCATTGGCAAGCATCAGCTGGCATCTTGCCGCCAGCAGCATTGACGTAGCATGGATACTACTTCGATGGTTAGCGGATCAACCGGAAGTTTTATGGGTGTCTGCGGTGCCTCCGCTTTGGAGCCTGTTATTTGCCGTGCTCGGGGTCGTCTGGATACTGATGCCAAGGGGCATCCCGGGGCGGTGGTGTGGTGTTTTGTTCATGTTACCCATGGGTCTGGTGACGCCCGCCACGCCAGACTATGGTGAATACTGGTTGACCTTGCTGGACGTTGGCCAGGGTTTGTCGGTTGTTGTCAGGACAAAAAACAAGACCCTGGTGTTTGATGCGGGCCCACGCTTCAGTCAGCAATTTGATACAGGTGCCGCGGTGGTCGTGCCCTATCTAAGGCATCAAGGCGTAAAACGTATTGACCGGTTTATCGTCAGCCATGGGGACAAGGATCATATCGGCGGTGCAGCCTCTGTCATCAGGCAGATATCGGTGGATTCCATCTTCACCAGTGATGTCTCGTTGTTCCCCGATACGCCTGGTATCGTAAAGGCCAGGCCTTGTGTGCAGGGGCAGCAATGGCAATGGGATGGTGTGAGCTTTGAGATACTGCATCCCCACAAGGCGACCCCCGGGACAGGCAACAATAGTTCCTGTGTGCTTCGGATTAATACCCCGGTTGCCAGCACCCTGTTGCCAGGTGATATTGAAAGGCGGGTGGAAGAGCATCTTGTTACGGAGCATTCGGGCTCATTGCCGGCCAATGTGCTGGTCGCCCCTCACCATGGCAGCAACACCTCATCAGGCAAAGGCTTTATTCAGGCGGTATCGCCCGACTATGTGCTGTTCCCGGCAGGCTATCGGAACCGTTTCAGACACCCCGCCGACAAGGTCGTGCAGCGCTATCAGCGCCTTGGTATACAGAGTCTGGCCAGCGATCGTCACGGCGCAATTACATTACGCTTGCCAGCCAGCGGCAGCATACCGCCGCCTGGCCGCTACCGCCAATCCCACCGACGTATCTGGAGCCGCTATTAGTGGCCTAACCATTTTATGTTGCCGGGCTCAGCCGCATGTCAATCTTGTCCACAAGAGGCTTTTTCTGTTAAATTAAGAACTTAAGAACTATAGGTCTGATAGCCAAGGGGATAGATAAGTGTTTGAACTGATTAAAGCCGGTGGTTGGCTGATGATCCCGATTCTGCTGTGTTCTGTCATAGCAATGGGTATTATTATAGAGCGTCTCTGGTACCTGCAGGCAAAGCGTATTATGCCAAAACACCTGGCTGCCCAGGTCTGGCATTGGCATAAAACCAATAATCTCGACGATTCCCGCATCAAGGATATGAAGGACAGCTCTCCGCTGGGCAGGTTATTGCATGCCGGTCTGATCAATCGTCATCACCCCCGCGACATCATGAAGGAAGCCATTGAGGATACCGGACGACAGATTGTTGCCGAACTCGAACGTTACCTGAATACCCTCGGTACGATTGCCTCAATCTCTCCATTGCTTGGATTGCTCGGTACCGTGATCGGCATGATCAAGGTGTTTACTGCCATTACGGTGTATGGCGTCGGTAATTCGACGGTACTCGCCGGCGGCATTTCGGAAGCGTTGATCACGACCGCGACCGGGCTGTCGGTGGCCATCCCCAGCCTGATGTTTTACCGCTATTTACGTGGCCGTACCGATGAGCTGATCCTGGCCATGGAGCAGGAATCCGTCAAGTTGATGGAGGTGCTCTCGGGAGATCGGGAACGTGATGCGGCAGGCGACAATTACAGCGAAGAGGTTCATCTTCAATGAAGCTCAGGCATAGTCGCCAGGAAGCCCCGGACGTGGATATCACACCACTGATTGACGTGGTGTTCCTGCTGTTGATTTTTTTTATGGTATCGACAACATTCAAGCGAGAATCAGAGATCGCTATAGAACTTCCGCAGGTAGTTAGCGGCAAGGAAGTGGAAAACAGGAATAAGGAAATCGAGATTGTCATCGATGCCGAAGGGCGATACTACGTCAATGATATGGCCGTACTAAACACCAGGTTGAGCACATTGGTCTCAGCGCTGCAGAAAGTAGCGGGCAGTGCTAAAGAACCCAGATTGATTATCAGTGCCGATGCCAAGGCCCCCTATCAGTCAGTCATGTCAGCGATGGATGCGGCACAGCAGCTCGGATTTAATCGCCTGACGTTTGCGACAGAAAAAACCCCCTGAGTAATACTGAATAGTACTCCCGCATAATACAAATAATGGCTACTGAACCTGAGACCCTTTCCAGCGCCGAGACCTACCGGCGTTTACTGCGTTATGTCAAACCTTATACAAAGGTATTTGTTTTTGCCGCACTGGCAATGGCAGTGGTGTCGGCGACGGAAGCGGCCTTCGCCCTGTTGATGGAACCCATTATTGATGGTGGTTTTGTGGAACGCGATCAGAGTATTATCCGTATAATACCTTTTGCGGTTATTGGACTGTTTCTTATCAAGGGGATCTCCAGCTTTATAGCCAGTTATGGCGTGAACTGGGTGGGCCGATCGGTGGTCAGGGACATGCGCAGGGCGATGTTTGAGCACCTGTTGTACGCGCCATCCTCATACTACGATAAATCATCATCAGGGCATTTGCTGGCGAAGCTGACCTTTAATGCGGATCAGGTAGCTCAGGCCGCCTCAAATGCCATCACCATTTTAATAAAAGATTCACTCCTGTTTATCTACTTAATGGGCGTCCTGTTTTATCACAGCTGGTTACTGACCCTGGTGTTTCTGGTGGTTGCCCCGCTGATCGCCGTTATTATCTGGCAAATCAGCAAACGTTTCCGACAGATAAGTCAGAACATTCAGGAATCAGTCGGGGATGTATCGCACGTTTCTGAAGAAGCGATTGAAGGCTATCGGGTAATAAAGATCTATGCTGGCCAGCAATATGAAAACGGCAGCTTTGACCGGGTGAACGAGCGAAATCGTCAGCAGGTCCTGAAAATGGAGGCCGCCAAGGCCCTGGGGATTTCAGTCATCGAGCTTATCGCGGCAGTTGGCCTGGCTGTCGTGATTTATATTGCCATGCATGACAGTATGAAAGAGGTGATTACCGCCGGGGTGTTCACTTCCTATATTACCGCCCTGATCCTGTTGTTCCGTCCGATCAAGAAGCTGATGAGTGTCAATGCCTATATACAACGAGGTATCGCCGCTGGTCAAAGTATTTTTGAAATGATCGATTATGAAAAGGAAAAAGACACCGGCACACGGTCTATTGACAGGATAAAAGGCCAGATCGAATTTGATAATGTCGTATTCCGCTATGAATCATCGGTTGATGACGTTCTGAAGGGCCTGTCTTTTAATATTAGTGCAGGGCAAACTGCCGCCTTTGTCGGTAAATCTGGCAGTGGCAAAACCACCCTGATAAACCTGATGCCGAGATTTTATGATATCTCGGCAGGTGCGATAAGAATTGATGGGGTGGACAGTCAGGATATAAGCCTGTATTCGTTGCGCAGCCAGATTGCGCTGGTTGGGCAGGATGTCACCCTCTTTAATGATACTATTCGTAATAACATTGCTTATGGAGAACTGTCAGCTGCGACTGATGAGGACATCCTCAAGGCGGCTGAAATGGCGCATGCCATGGAATTCATCGGTAAGATGCCGGAGGGCTTCGATACCATGGTTGGGGAGAATGGGGTGCTGCTCTCTGGTGGGCAAAGACAACGCCTGGCCATTACCCGGGCAATACTGAAGGATGCCCCTATCCTGATACTGGATGAGGCCACTTCGGCGCTTGATAGTGAATCTGAGCGCTACATACAATCAGCACTGGAGAGCCTGCTGGTAAACAGGACCACCATGGTGGTTGCTCATCGACTATCAACCATAGAAAATGCCGATGTGATCTTCGTCATGGATGAAGGCAGGATCGTTGAATCAGGGACGCATGACGAATTGATAAAAAATAATGGCCACTATGCAAACTTTTACCGTATGCAACATGAAACTGAAGTGGATAACCTGATAGCCTGACCTTATGGCCTGACATGAAACGGCATGATAGGGGTTTTTTGTAAAGATGCGCGCAGCACTCGAAGTCTTTTTTAATGACATGTGGTATCACGGCAGATATCGCTTCGTGATGGTCTTGCTGTATCCTTTTTCGCTGTTATACCGGGCAATCGTGTATCTGCGCCGTTCTGCCTATGCGCTTGGATTGCTTGACACCCAGCGCCTGTCCGTTCCGGTCATTGTGGTGGGTAATCTGACCGTCGGCGGTACCGGCAAGACGCCGCTGGTGATCTGGATTGTGGATTTCCTGAAAAAGGCCGGTTACTCACCGTGTATCCTTAGTCGTGGATATAAAGGTATGAAGACCAGGTTTCCCCAACAGGTGCGCCCGGACAGCGATCCTATGACTGTCGGCGATGAAGCCATCTTGCTGGCCGAGCATTGCCAGTGTCCTGTTGGCGTTTCACCTGATCGCGCGAAAAGCGGATTTGCACTGCTGGAGCATGAGAAATGTGATGTCATTATTTCAGATGACGGCTTGCAGCACTACAAAATGGAACGTGATATAGAGATCGCCGTGGTTGACGGTGTGCGTCGCTTTGGCAATCGTCAAATGCTGCCGGCAGGGCCTCTGCGTGAGCCGGTAGGGCGCATTGGTCTGGTTGATATGGTGGTTGCAAATGGCATATCGGACCGCCATGAATTTTCCATGAAGATCGTCGAGCATAATCTGCGTAGTGTCAACGATCCGTCCAGGCAGTGCGAGGTTTCTGACATGAGGGGTAAGACGGTCCATGCCGTGACAGGCATAGGTAATGCCCATCGTTTCTTTTATCATTTAAAAAAGCTTGGCATGGACGTGCTGGAACATGAGTTCCCTGATCATCATCCCTTTACACAGGATGATATTATGTTCGATGATGATCATGATGTCATTATGACAGAAAAAGATGCGGTCAAGTGCCGGTATTTTTCCAGTGATCCCCACTGGTATATGCCGATAGATGTGGAGTTGCATGATGCCTTTGGCATCAGGCTACTGGCGTTATTAAAAGAGGCAAAAGCAGATGGATAAAAAAATGCTCGATATTCTGGTGTGCCCGGTTTGTAAAGGGCCACTGATATATAAGAAAAACAGCCAGGAACTGATTTGCAGTGGCGACAGACTGGCCTATCCGGTTCATGATGATATCCCTGTCATGCTGGAGGAGGATGCTCGCCAGCTCGATGATGATGAAGAAATCAGTGAAATTTAGTGTCATCATTCCTGCCCGGTATGCATCGACACGCTTTCCTGGCAAGCCATTGGCGCCGTTGTGTGGCAAGCCCATGCTGCAGCATGTCTGCGAAAAGGCACTGGCTAGTGGTGCGAACAGGGTCCTTGTTGCCACTGACGATAAAAAAATAAGCACGGCCTGTGAGAGTTTTGGCGCCGAAGTCGTGATGACATCGGGCGATCATGCAACGGGCACTGATCGCATTACAGAAGTAGTGGACAAGCTGGGTCTGGACGACGAAGAAATCGTGGTGAATCTGCAGGGGGATGAACCATTAATGCCGGCAGCTAATATCGCCCAGGTAGCTGCTGCACTGGACAATGATTCGACCGCCTCTATTTGTACTCTATGCATCAAGACCGAATCTGTAGATGATCTGTTTGATGTACATACTGTGAAAGTTATCAGGGATGAAAATAACCACGCCATTTATTTCAGCCGGGCGGCCATTCCCTGGGACAGAGATAATTTTTCTACCGGGATGGACAGCATGCCAACTCATCATAGCTGGTACAGACAGGTAGGGCTGTATGCTTACCGAGCGGGTTTTTTGCGCGAATTTATTAAATGGCCCGTGTGTGATCTGGAAAAAACGGAATCTCTTGAGCAATTACGCGCCATCTGGCATGGCAGGAAGATCCTTGTTGTTGATGCGCTGGAGCCGCCAGGCCATGGGGTAGATACCCCGGATGATCTGCTGCGTGTGGAGAAGTTCCTCGCCGCTCAATCCCGTTAGGACTTGCCTAATCCGGATCGTCGAGCAGTTCGAGCAACAGAAACTCGGGGGCCAGCCCCAGTTTGTCTTCGGTGAGTACGGGTACGGTAATGGTTCCGGGCACCCATCTAGTCGGGTTGCCATGAGAATCTGGCTGAATAACTTTATTGGTGGTCTGTAATACAATTGACGGGCGGTCTTCCAGAACTTCAATTACCTGGTAGTCCACATCACGGTACTGGACCAGTATACCGATAAGACCACGCAGTTGATCCAGAGTGATTGTTATCTCAGACAATAGTGTATTCCGTCACATATGCTCAACTTAATGATGCAAATATTAAATTGCTTGAGCAATAATATGGTAAACACGAGAAAAAGTACATTCAGGGGATAGAAATGGTCAGGGTATTATTTGTATGCATGGGTAATATATGTCGTTCTCCCACGGCACAGGGAGTTTTTGAGCGGCTGGTGGAAAGTGAGGGCTTCAGTCAACAGATAAAAACAGATTCCGCTGGCACGCATGCCTACCATGTTGGCGAGCCACCGGATTCGCGTGCCCAGCAATGCGCCCTGAGGAGGGGGGTTGATCTCAGTCAGCAGCGTGCCCGGCGGGTGAAAGAATCTGATTTTAATGATTTTCATTATGTCCTGGCCATGGACAAGGATAACTATTCGGCTTTGAGACAATTTTGCCCGCCTGGACAGGATGACAAGCTACGTCTGTTTCTTGAATATGCAGCAGAATGTCAGATTCAGGAGGTCCCGGATCCCTATTATGGCGGGGCCAGGGGATTCGATCGGGTGCTGGATCTGGTCGAACAGGCCAGCCAGGGCCTGCTATCCGACATCCGTGCGCGTCACTTGAAGCAGTAAATTCCCCTTAGCCTCAGTCATCCGAAGATGACTGGTTGTGACTGTCAGACTGACTCGCCGGGCGTTTATCAGCCGCATCCTTCAGTTCAGGCCGGGTCTCAATCATGGTCAGCTTGTTTGCTGATGGCGTCGAAGTCGTCGAGGCAGGGGGGGAGGCCGGTGTTGAGACTGGCGCCGGTACAGGTGCTGGCACGGGTGCAGTCTTTGATGCCTCTGCTGGCTTGTTAACCGGCGCCTTGTCAATAGCTGGCGTTGGCGAAGGCACCGGAGCAGCTACTGGTCTGGTCTCTGTTGGACTATCTTGCCTCGCCGGGCGCTCATTTCGTTGAGCCGGTGCCTCTGCGGCGGTGGTTGCCATAGGCCTGGCAACAGGTGCAGGATCTCGGGCTGTGAATACCGCTTTTTCGTTGACATCCGCTGTTGCAGGAGCTGGCGCAGGTTTCTTGGTATCAACGTTATTGGCAACGTCACTGGTATTTGTCACGGTAGCTGTTTTTTCAGGTTTAGGGGCTGCCGGCGTAGGCTCTGTTGCGCTATCCGCTGAAGCCTGGGCGAGCTTATTATCTGCTTTGGCCGCCGCAGGTGCTGGAGCAGGCGTGCCCTTCAGGTTGGACGTTTCCCTGTTGTTTCCAGGGTTGTTGCCAGGACTGCGGGAAGAGTTACTGGCAGATGATGTTGCAGGCTGTGCCGTATTTTCTGTATTTGCCGTACTCGCTGGGGCCTGCGACGCTGTTTCCGTCGATGCTTTACGACGTCTGCCTCCGCGCCGGCCACGTCGACTTGGGCGTTGGCTCGATTTTTCTGCAGCCTGCTGTTCATTACCATTCACAGGCTTGTCCTTGGCTGTGGGGGAGCTGGCGGGGGAGCTGGCGGAGGAACTGCGCGGGGCCGCCTTTGATGTGGCCTTTTTCTTTTTGCTG
>BTQY01000009.1:0-58835 GCA_036986115.1 Gammaproteobacteria bacterium
CAGTCGGCACATTCACGGCCCGGTGGCACTGTTATTTCATCAGTCAGCATTGAATTTGGCCGGGTCTGGCCTCATTACCTTCAGATATTGGCAGATATTGCTAGTTCTTTCATTACAACAGACATATAACCCTGTTATATGTACTATTTATCCTCGACAATATTACCGGTAGACTTTGCCGGGCGAATAAACCGAGTAATATAGTCAGGAATAAAATATCGATTAAGAGGTAGAAGTTATGGACGTCATGGAGCGTATCAAGAAAGCCGTTGATGATAATGCGACAGTCATTTTCATGAAGGGGTCACCACAATTGCCGCAATGCGGTTTCTCTAGTCGTGCCGCTGAGGCATTAGCGGCATGTGGCCAGGACTTTGCCCATGTGAATGTGCTGGAAGATCCGGAGATCTTTGAAAACCTGCCACGCTTTGCCAACTGGCCGACCTTTCCACAGATCTACATCAATGGTGAGTTGATTGGCGGCTGTGACATCACCCTGGAACTGTATCAAAGTGGTGACTTACAGAAGATGATGACCGAAGCCGGTGAAAAGTCGGCCTGAGTAACATTTCCGGAGTTCTCTTTAGCTGATATCGGAGCCGATATCGGGCTCGCTATTGGCTAATATCATCCCAACGATTGACGATGGTGCAGAACAGTTCGGCAGTTCGTTGGGCATCGTAAATGGCCGAGTGTGCCTGTCCCTCATCCCATTCAATACCGGCGGCGGCGGCGATCCGCGCCAGCACGGTTTGGCCATAGGCAAGTCCACCGAGGGTAGCGGTATCAAAACTGCTGAATGAATGGAACGGGTTCTTTACCCCGGTACGTTTAACCGCCGCATTCATAAAACCCAGATCAAAAAACGCATTGTGCCCGACCAGGATGGCACGGCTACAGCTGGTTTGTTTGAGTGCCTGGCGGATCGGCGTAAAGACCTGTTCCAGCGCGTCTTTTTCGGATTTGGCCAGCCGAAACGGGTGGCCCGGGTCGATGCCGGTAAAGGCCAGTGATGCTTCCTCGATATTTGCGCCCTCGAATGGCTCTACGTGACAGGAATGGGTCTCGCCGGGTGACAGCAAGCCGCTATTGTCCATGGTGATGATTACTGCGGCAATTTCAAGCAGGGCGTCATTTTCCAGATTGAAGCCACCGGTCTCAACATCGACCACCACCGGTAAAAAGCCGCGAAAGCGACGATGAATGCTAGGTTCATTGTCCATGGGGTGCAAGCATACCTCAAGCATGTGCCAGAATCGCACTGGTTTTCTTATCCACAATGAGTTATGTTCAGATCGATGGACTATTGTTATTATTTATGGCCAACATTAATACCCTTATGGCTGTAGTGACAGGATTAAACATTGCCGGGGAAAAACTATGGCTGATCGTAGATTACAGGTATTCCATACTGTTGCCCGCCATCTGAGCTTTACCAAGGCGGCGGAGGCGCTTCATATGACGCAACCCGCTGTGACCTTCCAGGTGCGTCAGCTGGAAGAGTATTTCAATACCCGCCTGTTTGATCGCACTCATAATCGTATCAATCTTACCGATGCAGGCCGCAAGGTGTTTGAATATTCCGATCGGATTTTTGAACAGTACGCGGAGATGGAGAACGCGGTTCGTGAGCTGACCGGTGAAATCAGTGGGTTGTTGATCCTTGGTGCAAGTACCACCATCGCGGAATACATGTTACCTGCTTTACTGGGGGACTTTAAACACCAGTATCCCGATGTCAATGTTCGTCTGAAGGTCTCGAACACCGATGGCATTGTTAGTATGGTGGAAAACAATATTATCGATCTCGGTGTTGTAGAAGCCCCGGTCTATAATAAAAATCTAGCGGTGGAAGTTTGTCGCAAGGATCAACTGGTGGCAATTGTGCCACCCAAACATGAAGCTGCAGGTTTTGAGTTGCTGAAGCTGAAGAAACTGACAGACTACCCTTATATCTGCCGTGAAGAAGGTTCTGGCACACGGGAAGTTATCGGTGAACACCTTAATTCAAATGGCATCAACAGCAGTGATCTTGTTGTCAGTATGGAATTAGGCAGTCCTGAGGCAGTCAAGGGCGCCGTTGAGGCAGGTATGGGCATATCCATTGTGTCCTGTGCGACCATTACCAAGGAACTTCAACTCGGTACCCTGGTTGCTATACCACTGGACCCTCCACTTGAACGACCATTTTCATTCGTTCATCAGAAACAGAAATTCCGTTTACGTGCGATGGATGAATTACTGGCATTCGCGCGAAACTACTGCAATGAACATCCGGGTGACAATAATTAACAACCTGATCCCCCTGTTGCCTGCATCCGTTGAAAAAAACAGAGAAACAATTCCTTAAATTATTTTCATCACTGTCGGAAAGTGATCAACAGGCCTTGATTCGTTTCGCCGAGTTTTTAAATCAAACTGAACCATCGAGGCAACAACCCCTGGGAAAGCCTGAACAGCCCGGGTTAATTCATCGGCCTGAAGATGAATCCGTCATCAAGGCAATTAAACGCTTGTCGGGAAGTTATCCCATGCTGGAAAAAGAAATACTGTTCCATCAAACCAGTTCATTGATGACCCAGCATATTATGCAGGGGCGCGACCCCAAAGAAGTGATTGACGAGCTTGAAGAGATCTTTAAAAAACAGTATGAGAATTACCTGCGGAAGTTTGATATAAATTAACTGTTTTGTTGTTTTTCAGTCCCTGTACGTCGCATTTGCGGAAAGTTTTTTTATTAAAGCTGATCGGAAGCAAAATCGGCAAGACGTGATCGTTCGCCCCGCAACAAGGTTATATGCCCGCTGTGTTCCCAGTCCTTGAATCGATCAACAACATAAGTAAGACCGGAAGTGGTCTCTGTCAGGTAGGGTGTGTCGATCTGTGCGACGTTACCGAGACAGACGACCTTTGTTCCTGGTCCGGCACGGGTGATCAGTGTCTTCATTTGTTTCGAGGTCAGATTCTGCGCCTCATCAATAATAATAAATTTGTTCAGGAAGGTGCGACCACGCATGAAATTCAGCGAGCGGATCTTGATGCGGTTTTCCAGCAAATCAGCAGTGGCAGCACGTCCCCATTCACCACCTTCCACCTCCATGTTGAGTACCTCAAGATTATCCATCAGTGCGCCCATCCACGGTGTCATTTTCTCTTCCTCGGTACCTGGCAGAAAGCCAATGTCTTCGCCGACGGAGATGGTGACGCGCGTCATGATGATTTCGTTGTAGCGTTTTTCATCCAGCACCTGGGTCAGGCCCGCAGCCAGACTTAGCAATGTTTTACCGGTACCTGCATTTCCCAGCAGGCTCACAAAGTCCACTTCGGGATCGAGCAGAATATTCAAAGCAAAGTTTTGCTCTATATTTCTCGACATGATTCCCCACACGCTATGGCCCTGATCACGGAAATTTCGCACATGTTTGATGACAGCGGTTCCATTGTCTACCGAACACACCACGGCCTCGAAGCCGTTGACTTCCTGGGTCGACAGACACTGGTTCGGATACCAGTCCTTGACCAGCGGACCGGTCAAACGGTAAAAAGTGCGTCCATCCTCCTGCCAGGATTCCATGTTCTTGTCATGTGTATCCCAGAAGTCTTCCGGCAATACCGTGTGGCCGTTGTACAGCAGGTCAACATCTTCGAGCACCTGGTCGCTGGTATAGTCTTCGGCATTGATTCCCAGCACGGTCGCCTTGATCCGCAGGTTGATATCTTTGGAAACCAGCGTGATCTGCCGGCCCTTGTGGGAATTTTTCAGGGCCAGTACGGTGGCCAGTATATTATTGTCCGGGCTGTCGCCGGGCAGTGACTTGGGTAATTCGACATCCAGTTCACTGGTCTGGAAAAACAGTCGGCCACTTTTTATATCAGTTGACGTTTCCGGCGTCGGCAGTTTGAATCCCTTGTCGATATCTTTCTTGTCCGCATTGGAAATCAGGTCGTTCATAAAACGACTCGCCTGGCGGGCATTTCGTGCAATATCGGAAGGGCCACGTTTGTTATTGTCGAGCTCTTCCAGAACTTTCATTGGCAGAAACAGGTCATGTTCCTGAAAACGAAATATTGCCGAAGGATCGTGCATCAGGACATTTGTGTCCAGCACGAAGATACGTTTTCCTATGTCTTCAGGTGTCATCTATTTGTCTTTGCTGGTACTCGTCATGACGTACTTCTTGCGGGTTACCAGTTATCCCTTTATTGGTTCAATAACAGCATCCAGATTCAGCGAGTCACAAAAGTCCATAAATTGTTCTCGTAGTTCACCTATCAGGACTTTGGAAGGCACGCTTACCACCAGATTTACGGTAAACATGGTTGTCCCGGTATGGGCAGCGGAATAACTTCCGGTATTGAGTTCTTCGATATTAATCTCCCTGCTGGAAAAGAAGTCCGATATGTTGTTTACAATGCCGGGGTGATCGATGGAAATTACTTCCACGGAATACGGCATCAGGTTGCTGCGGTTGTCCCGAGGCTCGGTGCGTCTCGAGATAATCGTCAAATCCAGTTGCCGGGCAATCTCGGGCAGAAAGTCTTCTATCTTGGCAACCTCGTTCCAGTTACCGGAAATCATCAGTATGATGGCAAATTCACCACCAAGCACGGTCATGCGGCTATCCACGACATTACAGCCATGTTCATAGATAAGTGTGCTCAAATCGTGGACGATGCCGGGCCGGTCTTTGCCCAGGGCGGAAATCACCAGGTAATTCTTCATACTGTGGTTCTTTAGGAATGGCTCCAATGTGGGATAACAATATTGCCTGCATTATGAACACCGTTACTGGCTAAAGTCTAGTCCCCCTGCAATATTGCCTTGAAAGCGGCCCCGCCCCGACAGTGACGAAACCTGCGGCAGCAGGCCGGCGGCCCGTTTCAGCGCCGGTTTGACTTGTCATCGGCGCCCCTCACCAGTACGATCAGAACCCCTGAGTTAAATGGTGTTATTTGGAGATTTGGCATGTTTCACGGCTCTATGGTGGCGATTGTCACCCCAATGGATGTAGATGGTGCAGTTGACCAGGAATCCTTGCGCCGTCTGGTCGAGTTCCATGTGGAAAATCAGACTGATGCCATCGTCGTGGTGGGGACCACCGGTGAGTCGGCCACCCTGGACGAAAAAGAGCATTGTGGCGTGATTCGCATGTTCGTCGAGCAGGTGGCAGGCCGGGTCCCGGTGATTGCCGGCACCGGGGCCAATGCCACCAGTGAGGCCATTAGCCTGACCCGCTGTGCCATGGAGGCCGGTGCCGATGCCTGTTTATTGGTCACACCCTATTATAACAAGCCCACCCAGGAGGGATTATTCCTGCATTATCGCAAGGTTGCCGAGGAGGTGCCCATCCCGCAGATCCTTTATAATGTGCCGGGTCGGACCGCCTGCGACATGCTGCCGGAGACCGTGGAGCGGCTTTCCCACATTGCCAATATCATTGGCATCAAGGAGGCCACCGGGGACCTGGACAGGGCAAAGGAAATTATCGAGCGCTGTGGTGAACGGCTGGATCTTTACAGTGGTGATGATGCTACTGCCATGGAATGCATCCTGCAGGGGGCAAAAGGCGATATTTCAGTGACCGCCAACGTGGCGCCACGGCAAATGCACGAGATGTGCGCCGCGGCGCTGGCAGGTGATCAGCTACGGGCAGAGGCGATCAACGAAAAGTTGATCCCGCTGCATAACAATTTGTTTCTGGAGGCTAACCCCATTCCGGTGAAATGGGCGTTATATGAAATGGGTTTGATACCAGCGGGGATCCGCCTGCCGATGACCATGCTGTCAGGGCAGCACCATGATGCCGTCAGAGACGCAATTAAACACGCAGAGTTATAGATATGAGTATTATGAGTAATATGTTCAAGGCAGGCTATGTATGGCGACTGGTTTGCATACTTTCGTTGACGGTATTTTTAGGTGGGTGCAGTTCGATTAGCGAAACCTATGATGAGGTCTTTCCCGAAAAGGAGAAGATTGATTACAAAAAGGCCAGGCAAATCGATACGCTGGAAGTTCCGCCTGATATGACCTCAAGCACCATTGATTCAGACCTGGTGGTACCTGACCTGATACCAGGCAGTAGCGCGAATTATTCTGATTATTCAAGAGAGCGTTCAGGGGTCAGTGTGGTGCGCGGTGAGGCCGTGTTGCCGTCCCAGCAAAGCCTTCGCATGGAACGGGACGGCAAACAACGCTGGCTGGTCATCACCGGGACACCCAGTCAGGTATGGCCAAAAATGCGCGAGTTCTGGCTGGAGACCGGTTTCCTGATAAGAATGGAAAATCCCCGCATCGCCATACTGGAAACCGACTGGGCCGAGAATCGTGCTGATATTGCCAGTGATTTTATCACCGATACCCTGAGTAGCCTGATAGGGGGCCTGTATTCTGCTGCCACCCGGGATAAATATCGTGTCCGTCTTGAGGTTGGCAGCGAAGAAAACACCACCGAGTTGTATTTGACGCACTATGGAGCCGAAGAAGTGGTTGAAGGCTCCACCGAAACCACGGTCTGGAAACCCCGTCCACGGGATGTCGAACTCGAAGTGGAAATGTTACGTCGTATGGCGGTATTTTTTGGCGTCGACCAAAAACGCTCCAGGAGCATGCTGGCACGTCGGGGTAAATCGCGAACCGAGCGCGCGCGTTTGTCTCGTAGCAGAGGAGCCAGTGCATTGAGTCTGGATGACGATTTTCAGCGGGCATGGCGACGTACCGGACTGGCACTGGATCGAATCGGTTTTACGGTTGAAGACAGGGACCGTTCCAGGGGGCTGTATTTCGTACGTTACGTGGATCCCCTGAAAGACAGTAATCAGGAGAAGGGCTGGCTGGATTCCATTGCGTTCTGGAACACCAAAGATGAAGATCTGGGGAAAAACAAGTATCAGATAAGCCTGATTGACGTCGAATCCAACGGTACCCGGGTGACTGTCCTGAATGACAAGGGGGGCCCTGAAAATTCAACCACCGCATACCGGATCCTGAGTTTGTTGCACGAGCAACTTAGATAAGTACACTAAACCAGTGATTGGAGCCTGATATCTTGCGTTTCGCGTCCCTGGGCAGCGGCAGTCGTGGAAATGGAACCCTGGTGTCAGAATCTGACACCTGTGTGTTGATCGACTGCGGCTTTTCAGAGCCTGAAACATGCCGCCGACTGGCCAGGCTTGGAAAGATCCCTGGGGATTTAGATGCCATCATCGTGACCCACGAGCACTCTGATCATATAAAGGGTGTGGCCAGGCTGGCAGAAAAATACAGCATTCCTGTATGGATGAGCCACGGTACCCATGAGCAATCTTCCGACAGCTATGCCAGGCTCCACTTGATTCACGGCCATGATGTCTTTGAAATAAATTCGCTGGAGATCGAACCGCTGACGGTCCCCCACGATGCCAGGGAACCGTTGCAATTCGTGTTTGGCAATGGCGATGTTCGGCTGGGCATATTGACGGATACCGGTGTCAGCACACCACATATTGAGAGTATGCTGTATGGTTGCGAGGCATTGTTACTGGAGTGCAACCATGATACTGACATGCTGATGAAGGGCAGTTACCCGGAATTTTTAAAACAGCGTGTCGGAGGAAGCCAGGGGCATTTAAGTAATGATCAAGCGGCTGAATTACTCAGGCAGATTGACCATTCCAGTTTACAGCATGTGGTAGCGGCACATCTGAGTGATAAAAACAATACAGCGGAACTGGCCCGCCGGGCACTGAGTGAGGCAATTGGTTGTTCGAAAGACTGGATCCAGATCGCTGAACAGGGGTCAGGCCTGCCCTGGCTGGAGATTTCCCACTAACGTAGTTAATAAACAGGTAATGAGCAGAGGTTGAGCAATGGAAAAACGTGAGGAACTTTATTCAGGCAAGGCCAAATCTGTTTACGCGACAGATGACAGCGACAAGCTGATTTTATATTTCCGTAACGATACATCTGCATTTGATGGTGAGAAGGTTGAGCAGCTCGACAGAAAGGGCATGGTAAATAACAAGTTCAACGCATTTGTTATGGAGAAACTGGCTGCCGCTGGTATCCCTACCCATCACGAGAAACTGATATCCGATGATGAATCATTGGTAAAGAATCTCGATATGATTCCGGTGGAATGTGTTATACGAAATATCAGCACTGGCAGTCTGGTAAGGCGACTGGGTGTTAAGGAAGGACTGGATCTTAAACCACCAATATTTGAATTCTTTTTAAAAAATGATGAACTGCATGATCCAATGCTGAATGAGTACCATATCCGTACCTTCGGCTGGGCGACGGATGATGAAATTGCGGAGATGAAGGAACTGACATTTCGTGCCAATGAAGTCCTGACCAGGCTGTTCGCCGATGTCGGTATCCTGCTGGTGGACTACAAGCTGGAGTTTGGGCGCTATCATGGCGAGGTCGTGCTTGGTGATGAATTCACGCCTGATGGCTGTCGACTATGGGATGCGAAGACGCGAGCCAAGCTGGATAAGGATCGTTTCCGCCAGGGCCTGGGTAACGTCGTAGAGGCCTATGAAGAAGTCGCGCAACGTCTGGGTGTACAACTATAGACATTACCACGGGGGACACGGGGAAGACACGGGGATATTAATGTTGTAATTGACTGGTTCCCCGATACTATTTCCACACTATTATCCTGTTTTTAACCGGGGAGATTCCTCCCCGGGCCCTGAGCCGTGTTGTTCTCAGCCTGAATTTTTCTGTGGCCTTAGGCTTAAGAAACAGCATCGAAAACCGATAACTTTGATGCCTGTGGAATAGCCGCGGCGCAGACCGGCATAGATTCTGTTTTCCCTTTTAATTAGCAGGTAATCAAGCAATTTAACGAGAGTGGTGACAGGTATGGACTCGAACAGCTCAAAATTCAAGGTATCTGATTTTCTGGACTTTTTTTCACGTTTCCCGGTGAAACACAAAATCTGGGGCGGCTTTGGCATGATACTGGCCATTGTTGCTATCGGGGCCGTGATAGTTATCCAGGGACAAAGAAATACTAAAAGTACAATTGAAAGTGTCATACAGAAAACACTACCGATAGCCATGATGTCTATGAAGTTGAACAGGAGTTTGACCCAGGCTAGTGAGGCGCTGGGATACTATTTGCTCAGTAAAGAAGAACGTTATAAGGATTCTTCCAGTCAGGAATTAAGAAACGCCAGAAATTTGTTGGGAAAGATTAAGGAGATGGCCGCATCGAATGATGATATTACCATACAGGAGACACTCGCCAGGATTGAGAAGGATATAGAAAAATATCATCAATACCATCTTCGTTTGCTGACATTGGCCTCTAGTGACGCCGAGAATTATCCGGCGCTGAAATATGCCGCGCAGAACATTAATCCACTAAGCCAGCAGATGTTACAGATCATGTCCGAGATGATACAGAGTGAACTGGATGAGGATGCGAACGAGAAACGCAAACAGATCATGAATGATCTTGGTGATCTGCGCTATACATGGTCAAACGTAATGAATGGCATGCGGGCATTTCTTGCGTTTCGGACGGAATCTGTAAAGGATGAGATTAAGCTGTATATGGAAGGGAGTGGCACCATTATTGACAGGATAAAGGCACATGGTGATTTGCTGAATCTTGACCAGGATGAAGGCATAAACAAGATCACTGAATTGCGTGAACAAGTGGCTGAGAATATTAACACGGCGATTAAACTTCACGGCGGTGATAAATGGCGGACCGATGCCTATCTGGTACGCAAAGAGCTGGGTCCGTTGATGACAGATATCAGAACCAATCTGGATACACTGACTCAGGATCAGAGTACCGCCATTAATGAGGCTACCGGGGAATTACTGGCAGAGACTGAGCAACTGATGAAAGTCTTCCTGATATTAACTGGCATTACTTTATTGCTGGGTGTCATAAGCGCTGTCGTGATTAGCACGATGATACTGAAGCCACTGAACACAGTAGTCAGTACTATGCGCAATATTGCTGAAGGTGGTGGTGATCTGAGCTTCCGTATCAGGGTGCCGGGAAAGGATGAAATTGCGCAGTTAGCAGATTCCTTCAACATGTTTTCTGCCAAGATACATGAAATCGTATTACAAATGGCTTCGGCCACTTCACGGTTGTCATCCTCTGCGACCGAGATGGCCAGAATTACCGAGGATTCGCGTGATGCGATGATGCGTCAGCACAGTGAAACCGATCAAGTGGCAACAGCGATGAATGAAATGACCTTTACCGTACAGGAGGTGGCCAATAATGCTCACAGCGCTTCTGATGCTGCGGGTGATGCCAATGTCAAGGCAGCTGATGGACAGAGGGTCGTTAGTGAGGGCAAGGAGTCCATCCATAAACTGGTTGACGAGATGGGCCTCGCCTCTAGTGCGATTGAGCAGGTCGAAAGTGACAGTGAACAAATCGGCAGTATTCTTGAAGTGATTCGTGGCATTGCAGAACAAACCAATTTGCTGGCACTGAACGCGGCGATTGAAGCGGCCCGTGCCGGTGAACAGGGCCGTGGCTTTGCGGTGGTCGCGGACGAGGTGCGTACTCTGGCCGGCCGTACCCAACAGGCCACCAAAGAGATCAATGATAAGATCGAGAAGCTGCAGAAGGGCGCCCATCACGCGGTCGAGGTGATGAAGACCAGTAGTAGCCGTGCCGAGGCGACGGTTAACTCGGCGACGCTGGCCGGTCAGGCCCTGGATGGTATTGCCGAGGCTGTGGCCAGCATTAACGATATTAACACCCAGATTGCCAGCGCCGCCGAGGAGCAATCGGCGACCAGTGAGGAGATCAATACCAATGTGGTCAATATCAGCCAGATCACCGATGAGACCACTGAATCGGCCAACCAGATTGCCACGGCCAGCGAGGAAATGTCGCAACTGGCCGTGGAGCTCAGCACAATCGTGGCGCAATTCAAGGTGTGAACTTCTGATTAAAAATTTTCTGTTATAGGGATTCGGTGCTGGTGGCCGGCGCCGGGATCCAGTAAAATAGCGCCTTTCTTGCTAGCGAAAATAACGTTGTCTTATACACATGTTAGTACTGAGAGGTTGTCCCGCCTTATCCGAGTTTCGTCTCAACCGTCTGCTGACAGAGGTACGGCAACAAGTCCCTGATGTGGATGGCATATTTGCCGAATTCACCCATTTTGTTTCACTGGATCAACACCTGGATGTGGACGGCGAAGACACCCTGTCGCAGATCCTGACCTATGGTGATGGTGCTACCCATGACACAGGGCTGCCCCGGTCCGCCCAGCTGTTGCTGGTGGTGCCGCGTCCCGGCACTATCTCTCCCTGGTCGAGCAAGGCGACCGACATTGCGCATAACTGTGGCCTGAGCAGTGTCGCCCGGATCGAACGTGGCTGCGCCTATTATATCTCCCGCAACAGTGCCGCGCTGAATGACGACGAGCTCAACCTGCTGATGCCCTTGATTCATGACCGCATGACCCAGGCAGTGTTGTTGCAGCCGGGTGATGCCGAGATCCTGTTCAGTCATGAGCAGCCCGCGGCAATAAACCAGATCGATATCCTTGGTGGTGGCCGTGATGCACTGGTCCGCGCCAACGGTGAGATGGGACTGGCGCTGGCGGAAGACGAGATCGACTATCTTCTGGAAAATTTCAGCATCATTAATCGCAATCCCAGCGATGTTGAATTAATGATGTTTGCGCAAGCCAATTCCGAACACTGTCGTCACAAGATCTTTAATGCAGACTGGGTCATTGACGGTAAAGCCATGGAACATTCGCTGTTTGACATGATTCGTCATACCTGTAACAGCCACCCGGACAACGTCTTGTCCGCGTACAGTGATAATTCTGCCGTGATCAGCGGTAATCGCAGTGGGCGTTTTTATCCTGCCGGGGACAATCGCTGTTATCGCTATCACGAGCAGGACATCCCTGTCCTGATGAAGGTGGAAACGCATAACCATCCAACCGCAATCTCACCGGATCCGGGCGCGGCTACCGGTTCTGGTGGCGAGATCCGTGATGAGGGTGCGACCGGGCGTGGCTCCAAACCGAAGGCGGGGCTGTGTGGTTTCTCCGTATCGAACCTGCGAATACCTGGCGCGGTACAGAGCTGGGAGACCGATTACGGTAAACCAGAGCGAATTGTCTCGGCGCTGGATATCATGCTGGAAGGCCCGATAGGTGCCGCTGCCTTTAATAATGAATTCGGCCGACCGAACATCTGTGGCTATTTCCGGACTTATGAAGAGAAGGTCCCCGGGCCCAATGGCGATGAAGTCCGCGGTTATCACAAACCCATCATGCTGGCCGGTGGGCTTGGCAACATCAAGCCGGAACACGTGCAGAAGAACAAGGCCGATGAGGGTGCCCAGATCATTGTGCTGGGCGGGCCAGCCATGTTGATCGGTCTTGGTGGTGGCGCGGCCTCGTCGATGGCCAGTGGTACCAGTGCCGAGGACCTGGACTTTGCCTCGGTGCAGCGCGCCAACCCGGAGATCGAACGCCGCTGCCAGGAAGTTATCGATCAGTGCTGGCAGATGGGTGATGACAGTCCGATTATCTCTATCCATGATGTCGGCGCAGGCGGGCTGTCGAATGCCTTGCCAGAACTGGTCAATGACAGTGATCGCGGTGGCAAGTTTGAACTACGTGCGGTACCGAACGACGAACCTGGCATGAGCCCGATGCAGATCTGGTGTAACGAGGCGCAGGAACGTTATGTGTTGCTGGTAGATGAAGATGATCTCGATACCTTCCAGTCGATATGTGAACGTGAACGCTGCCCGTATGCCGTTGTTGGTGAAGTCACCGAGGAGCGCCGGCTTGTCCTGGGCGACGGGCATTTTGATAATACGCCGATCGACCTGTCACTCGAGGTGCTGTTTGGCAAGCCACCCAAGATGTTACGTGACGTGCATCATCAATCTTTCCACAAGCAGGAATTTGATACCAGTGGACTGGAGCTGATGGATGCGGCGCTCAGGCTCATGCATCTGCCCACCATTGCGGACAAGACCTTTTTGATCACGATTGGTGATCGCAGTGTGACCGGCCTGGTGGCGCGCGATCAAATGGTGGGGCCATGGCAGGTCCCGGTGGCCGATGTCGCCGTGACTGCAACCAGTTATGATACCTGTCAGGGCGAGGCCATGGCGATAGGTGAACGTACCCCGATCGCGCTGATTGAACATGCCGCCTCGGGACGCATGGCCATCGGTGAAGCGATTACCAATATTGCGGCGGCACGCATTGAATCGATAAGCGATATTGTGCTGTCAGCTAACTGGATGGTGCCTGCCGGTCATCCCGGCGAAGACGCGGGCCTGTACGATACCGTCAGGGCCGTTGCTATGGAGATGTGTCCACAACTGGGCATTGTGATTCCGGTTGGCAAGGATTCCATGTCGATGAAATCTGTCTGGAATGACAATGGCGAAGATAAATCAGTCACCGCCCCGCTATCGCTGATCATATCGGCCTTTACCCGGGTAACCGATGTTCGCAGGACACTGACACCACAGTTGCTGACTGATTGTGGCGATACCGATTTAATATTGATTGATCTGGGCAAGGGCCGTCACCGGCTTGGTGGATCCTGCCTGGCACAGGTATACCAGCAGGTTGGTCGCAGTCCGGCCGATGTCGATGATATTCCGATGCTGAAAAATTTCTTCGATGCAATCCAGTCGCTGAATGAAGAAGCGCTTATCCTGGCCTATCATGACCGTTCTGATGGCGGTTTATTTGTGACCCTGAGTGAGATGGCCTTTGCAGGTCACACGGGCATCAGCATTGAACTCGATGGTCTTTGTCAGGATGCGGCTGCTGAAGACGTGATAGCGGTGCTCTTTAGCGAGGAACTCGGTGCAGTGATCCAGGTATTGCATCAGGACACCGAAGATGTGTTATCGATATTGCGCGAACATGAATTGTCTCATCATAGCTATGTGATTGGCACACTGAATGATGACGACCGAATCGTGTTTAAGGTCGAACATGAAGAGGTCCTTGCCGAGAGCCGCGTTACCTTCCAGCGGGCATGGTCTGAGACGAGCTGGCGAATGCAGTCACTACGGGACAATCCTGAGTGTGCTGACCAGCAATACAAGCAGTTGCTGGATGAGGCCGACCCCGGCATCAGTCCAGTGTTAAGTTTCGATATCGAAGCGGATATCGCTGCACCGTATATCACGACCGGCGCCCGCCCGCCAGTGGCCATCCTTCGTGAGCAGGGGGTCAATGGCCAGGTTGAAATGGCCGCGGCATTTGATCGCGCCGGTTTCGAATGCATTGATGTGCACATGAGTGACCTTCTGGGTGGAGAGGTATCGCTGAAAGGCTTTCGCGGCCTGGTCGCCTGTGGCGGCTTTTCTTATGGGGACGTATTGAGTGCCGGCCAGGGCTGGGCACGTTCCATTTTATATAATCCGCGCGCCCGCGATGAATTCAGCGCCTTTTTTTCCAGGGACGATAGTTTCGGCCTGGGGGTGTGCAATGGATGTCAGATGATGTCCGGGTTGAAGCAATTAATTCCCGGTGCCGATAACTGGCCATCTCTGCGGCGTAACACCTCTGAACAGTTTGAAGCACGCTTCAGTATGGTAGAAGTGACGCCGTCAAACTCAATCCTGTTTGCCGGCATGGTGGGTTCCCGCCTGCCGATCGTCGTGGCCCATGGCGAAGGGCGCATGCTGTTTGCAGGAGACACTCCGGATGATCTGGTTGGGCTGCGCTTTGTTGATAATACCGGAGAAGTGACCGAGACCTATCCGGCCAATCCGAATGGATCTGCCGCCGGGATCACCGGGATCAGTAACCACGATGGTCGTTTTACGATAATGATGCCACATCCGGAACGGGTATTTCGCACCGTACAGAATTCCTGGGCACCGCGTGAATGGGGTGAAGATGCCCCGTGGATGCGAATGTTCCGTAATGCCCGTGCCTGGGCAGGCTAGCCATCATGACGGCACAACGCATGCTTTTCTGAGTATATCTCTGCTGATGTTGCCGGGGACCTGCCCTGGCCCTGACTGATCCTGCCCATGATGCAACTTTTTGCATGATCCCCGGTCACAACTGTGAATCTTCAGCGGGAAAGGCTAGCCATAGTATGCTTATAAAGATAAAGGGATCTCATCCCATTGCCTCATCAGACATCACTGCTGAGAAGATCTACCTGGAGCGCCGCAAATTCCTGGAAAAGGCCATTCAGGCCGGGCTGATCACCGCGGCTGGCAGCCTGTTTCCGACTACCGCTGCTGCCCTGAGTACGCATGATGGCGGCAGGCCGCTGACCAATATCAGGGACACCGATTATGGCAAGGGGCTGACACCGACGGCCTATAAGCATATCACCACCTATAACAACTTCTATGAGTTCGGTACCTCAAAGGAATCCCCGGCAGGGCGTGCGCATACATTGAAGACACGCCCCTGGTCCGTCATGGTGAGCGGTGAATGCGAAAGGCCCGGCCAGTACGATTTTGAAGACATTCTTAAGAACCATACCCTGGAAGAACGCATCTATCGCTTTCGTTGTGTCGAGGCGTGGTCGATGGTGGTGCCGTGGGTCGGCTTTCCACTGGGTGACCTGCTAAAGCGCTTCAAGCCAACCTCGAAGGCAAAGTATGTCGCGTTTTCAACCCTGAATGATCCGGCACAGATGCCCGGACAAAAGCGACGGGTATTGGGCTGGCCGTATATTGAAGGGCTGCGCATCGACGAGGCCATGCACCCGCTGGCGCTGATCGCCGTCGGCCTGTATGGCCAGGAGATGCCAAAACAAAATGGCGCACCATTACGACTGATAGTGCCGTGGAAGTATGGCTTCAAGAGCATCAAGTCCATCGTCAAGATTGAATTTACCGAGCAACAGCCGCCGACCAGTTGGAACATCAGTGCCGGCAGAGAATACGGTTTTTACAGCAACGTCAATCCACAAGTGGATCATCCCCGCTGGAGCCAGGCCAGGGAGCGGATCCTGGGTGCCTCGCTGTTTACGCCAAAGCAGGAGACCCTGATGTTCAATGGCTATGCCGATCAGGTCGCCTCGCTTTATCGGGGCATGGATCTGCGCGAGCAGTTTTAATGCCATCAGTGCAAGCTAATACCATGACATCGGATCCGGATAAAATTATCCAGGCCATCCGCTGGCTGTACAGACCAGCATTGTTTCTGGTTTGCCTGATACCGTTCGCGCTGCTGGCATGGCGAACCATCGAAGGCGATCTCGGTGCCAATCCGGTGGAATATATCACCCGCTATACCGGTGACTGGAGCCTGCGGTTCCTGATGATCACGCTGGCGCTGACACCACTGCGGATGCTGACCGGCATCGGCAAGTTATTGCGTTTCCGGCGGATGCTTGGGTTGTTCGCGTTTTTTTATGTGTGTCTGCATTTTAGCACTTACGTATGGCTGGACAGGGAACTGGATCTGAGTACCGTCATCACCGATGTCATCAAACGGCCATACATCACCGTCGGCTTTACAGCCTTCCTGCTGTTAATTCCGATGGCGATCACATCGACCAATAAAATGATAAAACGCCTTGGCAGGAACTGGGCAAAATTACACAAGGCCATCTACATCATCGGTGCCCTCGGCGTGCTGCATTACCTGTGGCTGGTCAAGGCCGATGTGCGTGAGCCGATTATCTATGCCGTGATACTGATCGTGCTGCTCGGCTTCCGCGCCGTTAAACAGCGCCGAGCGCTCAAGCACTAGCCGATTCCCCCATATTGATTCAATCATTCTGAGGCTGACCTTTGCCTGCATAACATCCTCCGTGACAGCATAAGAGTCATTTTTAATGACTTAAGCTGTAGATAAGCCCCCTATAGAGTACCAATATTGATGTCCAGAAGAGGCAGGACAGTTCGTATTATTCTGTAGGAGATTTCTGAAAGCGCATTGAAGTGATTGATTTAAATAAAGCCAGGAGTATTATGCGAACAATGAGTCCAGATCTATACGAATCTAGTCCGTCTGATTACTGTTATATGCAATAAAGAATGAATAAAAAGGGAATTTACAAATCAGCATTGTTTCTTTTAGCAGCGTATGTTGTGTGCTGGTTATTTATATATGTCTTGATACATCAAGATCTAAATGTGCTTCGGGCTTATGAGCATTTCATATTGTCTTGGAGTTTTAATGGTTTCGTCAGGCCAACGTATATTTGGTGGCTTAGTAATGCATTGTTCATAGTAACTGCAGTCACTTATTTTGTTATTAAGCGCAGGAGTTATCGTGCTCAGTAAGCATATAACAAGTTATTTAAATCGCAGGGCAAAAAGCTACGTTGTATATGGCACTCATAATGGCAGGTATATTAACTGGTTGTTCTAAGGAGGGGTCTAATGTGTCAAATACTACATCATATAATTACAAGGATATAGCGCTTGAGTTTACACAGGCATTAGCAAACCGGGATTACTCAAAAGCTTATGCCATAACATCTAAAGAGTATCAGAGTCAAATAACAATAAATGCAATGAAAAATTCCTTTGAGGAAATAGTGCCAGCTGACTGGGGCACCATGGGGCCAATTGAAATTGTAGAAACTATGACTGATTGGCCAGACAAAAAACCATCTGATTTAGGTTGGGTCTATGTCAGTATCGGTGGAGATGTATATAGTGAGGCAGTAACAACAATAGTTACTCTTGAGGGAGAAACACCAAAAATACGCGAAATAGAATATGGTAGACCGTAAAATGTTAAGCCATCTAACTTTCTGACGCCGGAGACAATGGTGGGCGCTATCGCGCAAAGGTTCCGGGGCGGCGTAGGTTAGCTTGGTCGTTATAAGTCAAACAGGTTTTAGGCCAGACCATGAAGAAAAAATGTGCTATTTGCCATAAAAGTGATAAACGCAACCAGATGTTTCAGGACAGTTTTTATCCTGATGTTTGGATTCACTTAAAATGCCTTAACTCTGATAAAGCAAAGCAATGGCGAGAAAACAGGTATTCGAGTATATCGAGAAGTACTACAATCGTAGGAGATTACATTCAGCCTTGGGATATCAAACGCCTGCTGACTGGAATGCCAAGGCAATAAAGGTGGATAATTTTTGTGCCCACTAAACCGGGGGAAGTGTACAAGGACAAAATAAAGTGGCGCTTCGCTGGCATAGTTTTTCCTAAGATTCAAACGTTAAACCACAGAGACGCCAATTTTATGATCGCAACATGAATAATATCTCCTGCTTTGCACCGATTGCCGATGGGCATGCCAGGATACTGGTGTTGGGGTCGATGCCCGGTGTGGAATCCCTCCGCCAGCAGCAATATTATGCCCATGCTCGCAACAGCTTCTGGTTCATCATGGGGCAGCTGCTGAACTTTGATGAGACCTTAGCCTATGATAAAAGAGCTGCAAATCTGGGTTCAAAGTACGTGGCATTATGGGATGTACTGAACAGCTGTATCAGGAAAGGCAGCCTGGATTCGGCGATCGATAATGCATCTATTCAGCCCAATGATTTTAACGGCTTCTTTACCAGCCACCCGCAGATACGCGATGTCTTCTTTAATGGCCAGAAGGCCTCGCAGGTCTATCACAAACAGGTCCTGCCACTATTGGCGGATAGTTTCGGCCATATCGAATACCATCAGCTGCCCTCAACCAGCCCGGCGATGGCCGCCCTGAGCAAACAACAGAAATTACTCAAGTGGCGCATCATTGTTGATAAGCTGGGTATATAATTCAAATATTTTCCGACCTCTATTTTCCCTCAAGCGAGTTTCTTGTACTTGATCCGCGTCGGTTGATCGGCGGCCTCACCCATGCGTTCTTTGCGATCCGCTTCATAGTCGGCATAGTTGCCTTCAAACCACAGGATCTTGCTGTCGCCTTCAAATGCCAGGATATGGGTCGCGATACGGTCGAGGAACCAGCGGTCATGTGATATCACCACCACGCAGCCGGGGAATTCGAGGATGGCCTCTTCCAGCGCGCGCAAGGTCTCGACGTCCAGGTCATTGGTCGGCTCATCCAGCAGCAATACATTGCCGCCACTCTTTAGTAATTTTGCCAGATGCACGCGGTTGCGCTCACCACCGGACAGGTCTTTGACAAACTTCTGCTGGTCGGTGCCCTTGAAATTAAAGCGTCCGACATAAGCGCGTGATGCTACTTCGTATCGACCAATTGTAATAACATCCTGTGCGTTGGAGATCTCTTCCCAGACGGTCTTGCTGCCATCGAGCGAATCATGGCTTTGATCGACATAGGCGATCTCGACGGTATCACCGAGGCTGATCTCACCACTATCCGCTGGTTCCTGCCCGGCGAGCATGCGAAACAGCGTGGTCTTGCCGGCGCCGTTCGGGCCAATAATGCCGACGATGCCGCCGCGCGGCAGGTTGAAACTCAGGTCATCCACCAGCAGTTTGTCACCGAAGCTTTTATTCAGGTGGCTGACCTCGATCACCTTGTTGCCCAGGCGAGGCCCGGGTGGAATATAAATCTCGTTGGTCTCATTACGGGTCTGGTATTCCTGTGACTGCAGCTCTTCGAAACGTTTCAGGCGGGCCTTGCTCTTGGCATGCCGTCCCTTCGGACTGGTCTTGACCCATTCGAGTTCATGTTTCATGGACCTGACGCGGGCAGCCTCGGTCTTTTGTTCCGTCTCCAGCCGCTGTTCCTTTTGTTCCAGCCACGAGGAATAGTTGCCTTCCCACGGGATGCCATGGCCACGGTCCAGCTCCAGGATCCAGCCGGCGACGTTGTCCAGGAAATAGCGATCATGGGTCACGGCCACCACAGTGCCGTTGAATTCAAGCAGGAAGCGTTCTAGCCAAGCGACCGATTCCGCATCCAGGTGATTGGTCGGCTCATCCATCAGGATCATGTCCGGGCTGGACAGCAGCAAGCGGCACAGGGCCACGCGGCGTCGCTCACCGCCGGACAGCGTGCTGACATCGGCATCCCAGGGGGGCAGACGTAGCGCATCGGCGGCGATATCCAGGCGACGTTCCAGTTCATGCCCGCCGGAGGCCTGCAGGATGTTTTCCAGTTCGCCCTGTTCTTTAGCCAGCGCATCAAAGTCGGCATCGGGCTCGGCATAGGCCGCATAGATCTCATCCAGACGCGCCAGCGCCTGCTTGATTTCAGCGACCGCCTCCTCGACATTGCCACGCACATCCTTGCTCTCATCCAGGCGCGGCTCCTGCGGCAGGTAACCGACCCGAATGCCTTTTTGTGGGCGTGCCTCGCCGATGATATCGGTGTCTTCACCTGCCATGATCCGCAGCAGGGTGGATTTACCCGAGCCGTTCAGCCCCAGCACACCGATCTTGGCGCCCGGAAAAAATGACAATGAGATATCACTGAGGATTTCACGTTTCGGCGGCACGATCTTGCCAACGCCGTTCATGGTGTAGATGTATTGGGCCATAGCTAACCGTTCGCAGGTAATTTTAACAGGCTGGTATTATACGCTAGTCAATACAGAATTACCCTTATAGGCAATTTTACAACAAGGGGATCTGCGTGAGTTTTTTGAACTCCTGTGTCCCCGTGGTAAGTCATGCTAATGAGTATAATCTTTTCTCCGTGTCTTCCCCGTGTCCCCCGTGGTAGTCTTTTTAACATGAGTCAGACTGGGCACAAGGTGTGTGTGTATATTGGTGAGGCGCTGGCCCGTTATGGTTTTGGTCAGGACCATCCGTTCGGGCCGGACAGGATGATGGCATTCTGGGATGAAGCCATTGCGCAGGGACTGGACAAACAGGTCTGTGTTTGTGCCCCGGTCAGTGCCACACAGAATGACATCGAGCGTTTTCATGATCACGACTACGTGGAATTGGTAAAACGTGCCTCGCAATGTGGTGACGGCTTTCTGGATAGCGGCGATACGCCGGCCTTTAAAGGGATCTATGAGGCGGCGGCGACCGTGGTAGGCAGCAGCCTGGATGCCATGCACAGAATCATGAAGGGTGAGTGCCGATATGCGCTGGTACCGATTGCCGGTCTGCATCATGCCCGGCGTGATACTGCCGCTGGTTTCTGTGCCTTTAACGACTGCGGTGTGGTGATCGAATCGTTGTGGCATGACTACGATATTCAACGCATTGCGTATGTCGACATCGATGCGCACCATGGGGACGGGGTGTTCTATGCCTTCGAGGATGAGCCGCGCCTGTATTTTGCCGATATGCACGAGGACGGTCGCTATCTGTATCCGGGTACCGGCGCAGTGACAGAAACCGGTAAGGCCGGGGCCGAAGGTATGAAACTGAATATCCCGATGCCGCCGAATGCCGGTGACGAGGCGTTTATGCAGGCCTGGACATTGGTGGAAAGCTACCTGATCGATGCCCGACCAGACTTTATTATGCTGCAATGCGGTGCCGACAGCCTGGCCGGTGATCCGATCACGCACCTGCAATATTCCGCCGCGGCACACGGCCATGCCGCCGCCAGCTTACGCGCGATTGCTGAGGATGTTTGCGATGGTCGCCTGCTGGCGATGGGCGGTGGCGGCTATAACCGCAGTAATCTGGCCAGTGCCTGGAACGCGGTATTGAAGTCGCTTATTTGTTAACTAAGGGCGCAGACACCGTCATTCCGGCGCGCCCGAACAAAGTGACAAAGTGCCCTTGGGGTACAGGCCGGAATCCATAAGGGTCTGCATGCCGGATCAAGTCCGGCATGACGAACGGCTGGACACCACTACTGAGCGTATATAAAAATCAGTAACTTATGGGCCGTACAGCATGCATCTTGGGGTCAATTCCTGTATTCTTAGCGGCCTGTTTCAGGCTGACTAAATCAGCCTGAAAGATTGTTCATAGGGAACACCGAGACAAGCCTAATTTATTGTATTAATTGATATATTCTACATTGCCACGGGTGAGGGTGCATGTTTAGCAAAGAGATGAAAATAGCGGGTTATGACGATGAATTGTGGCAGGCCATACAGGCTGAAGAGGTTCGTCAGGAGGAACATATCGAGCTGATCGCATCAGAAAATTATGCCAGCCCACGGGTCATGGAGGCGCAGGGCTCTGTTCTGACCAACAAGTATGCTGAAGGGTATCCGAAGAGGCGCTATTACGGCGGCTGTGAGAACGTCGATATTGCCGAGCAACTGGCGATCGACCGGCTGAAGGAATTATTCGGTGCTGACTATGCCAATGTCCAGCCGCACTCCGGTTCACAGGCGAATGCGGCAGTGTACATGGCACTGTTGAACCCAGGGGATACGGTGTTAGGCATGAGCCTTGCTCACGGCGGTCACCTGACCCATGGCGCCAAGGTGAGCTTCTCCGGCAAAATATATAATTCAGTGCAGTATGGGCTGGATCCTGATACCGGTGAGATCGATTACAACGAAGTGGAACGCCTCGCCAGGGAACACAAACCGGGTATGATCATCGCCGGTTTCAGTGCTTACTCAAGGGTTGTTGACTGGCAGCGTTTTCGTGATATCGCCGACGCGGTCGGTGCCTACCTGATGGTAGATATGGCCCACGTTGCCGGCCTTATCGCTACCGGTGTCTATCCAAGTCCGGTACAGATCGCGGATGTCACCACCTCTACCACACACAAGACACTGCGTGGGCCCCGCGGAGGATTGATCCTTGCGAAGGCCAATGAAGAACTGGAAAAGAAATTCAATTCATTGATCTTCCCTGGAACACAGGGTGGCCCGCTGATGCACGTCATTGCCGCCAAGGCGGTGGCCTTTAAGGAGGCCCTTGAGCCCGAATTTACTGTTTACCAGCAACAGGTGCTGAACAATTCGCGAATCATGGCCAGGGTCATGATGGACCGCGGCTATAAGATTGTTTCCGGTGGTACCGACAATCACCTGTTCCTGGTGGACCTGATAGACAAACCAATGACCGGAAAGGAAGCCGATGCTGCACTGGGCGCGGCCAATATTACGGTAAACAGGAATGCGGTACCGAATGATCCGGAGTCTCCGTTTGTGACCAGTGGTATCCGCATCGGTACCCCGGCAATTACTACTCGAGGATTCCTCGAAGATGAATCCAGTGAACTTGCCGAGTGGATTTGTGATGTGCTGGACAGCATCAAGGATGACAACGTGATCCGCGATGTTAAGGAAAAGGTCCTGGCTGTGTGCAAAAAATTCCCGGTATATGAGTAAAGACAAGCAGTCACGTCTTTATTGAAGGATTAAATAATCATGCTCTGTCCTTTTTGTGGTGAAGGTGATTCCAAGGTTATCGATTCACGCCTGGTGAATGAAGGTAACATTGTGCGCCGTCGCCGTGAGTGCCTGCAATGTGAAGAGCGTTTTACTACCTATGAGACCGTTGAGCTGAGCCTGCCGAGAGTGGTGAAGCGCGATGGTAATCGCGAACCGTTTAATGAGAGCAAGCTGCGCTCGGGTATGGAACGAGCACTGGAAAAACGTCCGGTGAAGACTGAAGCTGTCGAGGCAGCCATCAGTCATATTATCCATCATTTGCATAGTGCTGGTGAGCGCGAAGTTGAATCGCTTAAACTCGGTGAATTGCTGATGAGTGAATTGCGTGTCCTGGATCAAGTAGCATATGTCAGGTTTGCATCTGTATATCGTGACTTTGGAGATGTGGCCGCATTCAAGGAAGAAATCGAAAAACTGGAAAATGTGCACACGGCGGATCAGAAGAAACATCAGATCCCGCTGGTGCTTAACGAAGACGAAGCGTCCTGACGGACGCTTTCAATATTTATTTCAGATGTCTCCCGGAGTTTTGTCATGACGACGTCAGTGGATCACTATTACATGACTCGTGCATTACGGCTGGCAAGACGTGGTTTGACTACCGCTGATCCAAATCCGCGCGTGGGTTGCGTGCTGGTAAAGAATGATGAGATTGTGGGTGAGGGCTGGCATGAACGGGCAGGTGAGGCACATGCCGAGATCAATGCGCTGGCACAGGCTGGAGACGATGCCAGCGGGGCAACGGCCTACATCAGCCTGGAGCCATGTTGCCACCACGGCCGCACCCCGCCGTGCAGCCAGGCGCTGATAGATGCCGGTGTTGCCAGGGTGGTGGCCGCGATGCAGGATCCCAATCCGCTGGTAGCTGGCAAGGGCCTGTTACAGTGTCGTGATGCAGGTATTGAGACTGATTCCGGGGTCCTGGAGCAGCAGGCAAACGAGTTAAATTGTGGTTTTATTATGCGTATGGCCAACGGCCGCCCATATATAAGGATAAAGATGGCGATGAGCCTGGATGGGCGCACTGCCATGGCATCCGGGGAAAGCCAGTGGATCACTTCAGAGGCGGCGCGACGTGACGTACATCACCTGCGTGCCAGAAGCTCGGCAATACTGACTGGCATCGGTACCGTCAAGGCCGATGACCCGTCATTGACGGTACGCCTGAAAGATGAAACAAACATTGAGTTTCAGGTGCCACTACGAGTGGTGCTGGATCCTGATCTCAAGATCGATGCCTCGGCAAGGCTGTTACAGGATCCCGGCAGTGTCCTGATCATTACGGCGAAAGGCAACAAGGCTGCCAGAAGTGAGCTGAAGCCGGTCGAGATCATTGAGGTAGAGCGCAACCATCGCGGTCTGGATCTGCAGCAGGTAATGCAGCTGCTGGCACAGCGGGAAATTAACGAGCTGATGGTTGAAACGGGTGCCACGCTCGCTGGCGCACTGCTTGAAGCAGGGCTGGCAGACGAGATGGTGATCTACATGGCACCACACCTGATGGGTGATCAGGCCCGTGGTCTGTTCAACATGCCCGGATTAACCATGATGAAGGATCGTGTACAGCTGGAAATAACTGACATACGTGCAGTCGGCAATGACTGGCGTATTACCGCAAAGGTAACTGACTGATATGTTTACTGGCATCGTACAGGCTGTCGGGTCGATAGCGACACTGGAGAGGACTGGTTCGGATATGCGGATCACGATCAACACTGGCGCGCTGGATATGTCCGATGTACAACAAGGTGACAGTATTGCTGTCAGCGGTGTATGCCTGACCGCGGTCGAGTTTGGCAGCGATTATTTTGTTGCCGATGTATCGGGCGAAACCCTGGCACATACCACGCTGGGGAAGTTAAACACAGGCTCCGCAGTCAATCTTGAAAAGGCATTGACCCCCACCACCCGACTGGGGGGGCACCTGGTCAGTGGCCATGTGGACGGTGTCGGTAGTGTCACAGAATGTAAAGACGATGGCCGTTCCATCCGCTTTAGTATTCAGGCAGCGGATGCATTGGCAAAATATATCGCTGCCAGGGGATCGATATGTGTCGATGGGGTCAGCCTGACGGTGAACGCGGTCAAAGGCAGTGTGTTTGAACTGAATATTGTGCCACATACATTGCAGCAAACCACATTCTCTGAATTCAGTGCAGGCAGAGAAGTAAATCTTGAGGTCGATCTGATTGCCCGTTATCTGGAACGGTTGTTAATGGGGGATCATGCAGCCGATCAATCAAAAGGTATCAGTCATGAGCTGTTGCAGGAACATGGTTTTATAAAGTAATTGGGAACGTTATGCCATTAAGTCCGATACAGGATATTATTAATGAGATACGCCAGGGCCGTATGGTGGTGCTGGTGGATGATGAAGATCGTGAAAACGAAGGTGATTTGCTGATGGCCGCACAGTTCGTCACGGCCAAAGATATTAATTTCATGGCTAAGTATGGCCGTGGTCTGATTTGCCTGACGCTGACGCGAGAACGTTGTCAGCAACTCAAGCTGCCACTGATGGTGAGCAAGTCGGATGAGGAACAGACCACCAATTTTACTGTGTCGATAGAAGCATCTACCGGGGTGACCACCGGAATCTCGGCAGCCGATCGGGCCACTACGGTACTGGCGGCGGTTGCCAGCGGTGCCAGGCCTGAGGATATCGAGATGCCCGGGCATATCTTTCCGCTAATGGCCCAGCCCGGTGGCGTACTGACCCGGGCAGGTCATACCGAGGCCGGTTGTGACTTGCCGAGACTGGCAGATATTGATCCCGCCAGTGTGATCGTCGAGATCCTGAATGAGGACGGTACTATGGCCCGCCGTTCAGACCTGGAGATATTCTGCCAGCAGCATGGGCTCAAGATGGGGGCGATTGCGGACCTGATCAGGTACCGAACCGAAAATGAAAAAAGTATTGAACGGATATCGGAATGCAATATGCCGACATCGACGGGTGAATTTCGCATGATATCCTACCTTGATGCCACCGAGGATATGATTCACTACGCCCTGGTGATGGGTAATATCAATGAGGATGACGATGTGCTGGTTCGTGTCCATGTCATGAATGGTTTGTGCGATATGCTGGATGCCAGGCGTGAAGACTGTGGCTGGCCGTTACGCAGCGCCATGGCACAGATCCAGAAAGAAGGCAAAGGCGTGGTGGTCATACTCAGTCGACGTGAAGACAGTCCGCGGATGATTCGTCGTCTGCGCGATTACCAGATCCATGATAAGGGTGGCCAGGGGGAGAAACCGGAGCACGCCGATGATCTTCGGACCTATGGTGTGGGTGCGCAGATTGTCGCTGATCTGGGCATCAGTCGTATGCGGGTACTGGGTTCACCGCGTAAATTACACGGTCTGTCGGGATTTGGCCTGGAAGTCGTGGAATATGTCCAGGAAGAATGAATTTATGGATTTGAACGTGGCATACTAGTGATCTATCAATAATTATCTACAACAAAATGAGTAGTCAATATGAGTAAGATCAAGACCATCGAAGGCGACCTGACGGTAAAGGGCATCAGGTTCGGTATCGTTGCCGGGCGGTTTAACAGTTTTATCGTTGAACCCCTGGTCAGTGGGGCCATCGATACTTTGCTGCGACACGGCGCTGCCGAGAGTGAAGTGGAGCTCGTCAATGTCCCCGGTGCCTATGAGATTCCGCTGGTCGCGCAACGCATGGCGGCCTCAAAACGCTATGATGCGATCATTGCGCTGGGCGCCGTCATTCGCGGTTCCACACCACATTTTGACTATGTGGCCGGGGAGTGCGCCAAGGGGGTGTCGAATGTTGGTATGAAATATGATTTACCGGTCATCTTCGGTGTCTTGACCACCGACACCATTGAGCAGGCCATTGAACGGGCCGGGACCAAGGCTGGAAACAAAGGGGTCGATGCTGCAATTTCTGCCATTGAAATGGTGAATCTGTTACGGAAACTGGGATAATGTTAAGTGCCATCAAGATTAACCGGAGTCTGTGTTGAGCAAGCAACGTAGCAATGCCAGGAAAGCTGCTGTGCAGGCCATTTACCAATGGTTGCTAACTGGTCAGACTGCGAGTGACATAGAAACACACTTCATTAATGATCACGACATGGAAGGTATTGACGAGGAATATTTTCATGAGCTCATCAGGGCCATCCCGCTACACCTGCATGAACTTGAAGATCATTTTATACCTCTGCTGGATCGTTCTGTCGACTCAATAGATCCGGTAGAACGGGCGATTCTTCGTATTGGTACCTACGAGCTGGAATTTCGTCTGGATATTCCCTACAAGGTAGTGATTAATGAGGCAGTTAATCTTGCCAGGACCTTTGGCGCAGAAGATGGCCATAAATACATTAATGGTGTTATGGATAAAGTGGCTGCCAAGATCCGCGAGCAGGAGATAAACGCAAAGAGCAGCACTAAAAAGAAGACAACGAAGAAAAAAACCGCAAAGAAAAAACAATCAAAGAAGAAACAGTAGCAACGTCGTTCGTTACCCATGAACTTTGACGGCAACCAGATATCCAGGAAATATTTCAGTCGCCATCTGAAAGACTCAGCAGATCAATCCATAGCCAGGAAAATCCCGTTTCTGCAACATGATCCCGGGCAGCAACTGGTCATCGCTGTTGATACCCTTGTTGCCGGAGTACATTTCCCGACACAAACATCCGCTGCAGACATCGCCAGAAAATCCCTGGCAGTGAATTTAAGCGATCTTGCCGCCATGGGGGCAGACCCGCTGGCTGCCAGCTTGTCATTGTCTCTGCCCGGTGACGATGAAAACTGGCTGATGTCATTTCGTGATGCATTTTATGAGATGGCGGCGGACTATGATATTCGTGTGCAATGTGATGATATTATCCAGGCAGGGCTGCGTGTGACTGTACAGATATATGGAACGGTACAGGAGGACAAGGCACTCAGACGAGATGGTGCCAGGGCAGGGGACCATATTTATGTGACCGGTACTCTGGGGGATGCCGCACTGGGGCTCAAGGTCCTGCAGGGTGATATTGTTATGAATGATGAAATGGCTGATGCCCTGGTGACGCGGTTGAATTGTCCGGTGCCACACATCAAGTCTGGCCAGAAACTGCGCGGACTCGCCAGCAGTGCCATTGATATTTCCGATGGTCTGGTCGCTGATTTGTTGCATATACTGGATGCCAGCGGTGTGGCTGCCGAGGTTGTCCTTGACAGACTGCCATTATCCAGTGCCTACAAGTCTGTTTTCGAACGTGCAGGGCAGTGGCTATTGGCATTATCAGGTGGTGATGACTATGAATTGTGTTTTACCGTGCCAGAATCCAATGTCGAACGACTGGAGTCATTGTTTAGAGCAGATGAAATCAGTTACATTGGTAAAATTACATCGGGGTCAGGGTTATCTGTCATCGAGCCATCAGGTGACAAACATCAGCCAGAAGATTCCGGCTATGATCATTTTATCAAGACTATTAGCGGATGAGTTTTAATATTAAACGTAATATTGTGCCCCGAAGCGTCTGGCGGAACCCGTTGCATTTTATTGCATTTGGGTTTGGCAGTGGTGCGCTACCCTATGCTCCCGGGACAGCCGGCACCCTTGTTGCGATACCGATCTACCTGTTACTGGCGCCATTATCAATAATGGCATATGCCCTGGTTACCGTGGCAATGTTTGTCGCGGGTGTGTGGATCTGTGATCGCACGTCAAAGGATATTGGTGTTCATGACCATTCTGGTATTGTCTGGGATGAGATCGTTGGCTATCTGGTCACCATGTTTATGGCACCAGCAGGCTGGGCCTGGTGGGTGGCTGGTTTTGTGTTGTTCCGTCTTTTTGATATTCTGAAACCATTCCCGATAGCAGCGCTGGATCGCCGTGTCCGCGGTGGCCTCGGCATCATGGTGGATGATGTATTGGCCGCTATTTACGCGGCACTGTTACTGCAAATAGCAGTCTATACTGTAACCTAGGCCGTTAAAGGATTGCTCATGAGAACCACCTTACTGGGGTTATTTTTCTTATTATTCAGCCAATTAGCCGTTTCCGACGAGGTCAGGATCGTGGCGGGCAAGCTGAGTTATAGCCATGCGGGCTGGCATGCCGAGGTCACCCTGCGGCATGAGGATAGCGGCTGGGATCACTATGCCGATGCCTGGCGGGTGGTGACCGCGGACAATAAAATACTCGGCCTGCGGACCCTCTATCACCCACATGTCAGTGAGCAACCGTTTACCCGTAGCCTGGGTGGCATTCAGATACCGGATGATGTCAAGGTGGTGTATATCGAGGCACACGACAAGCTCCATGGCTGGAGCAAGCAACGCTATAAAATCGAACTAAAGCGTTAGAGAGACAGCTCAGAAGACATATCATAATGAAGAAGATTGTATATATTGCCGGCCTGCTCCTGTCCTTCAGCATGTTGGCCCATGCAACCGAGATCACTGTGATGGCCTTATTCAAGGACAAGGCCATGTTGGTGATTGACGGAAAGAAGCGTTTAGTTAAAAAGGATAAAAGGACGCCTGAAGGGGTGCTGTTAATTACAGCAAACAGTGAGGTTGCGGTACTTGAAGTCGATGGCAAGACGGGTAAATATTCGCTCGGCACCCATATCAGCGCTGCGCCGGTAGAACTGTCTGAAAAGGAAGGCTTCAGGATGCATCAGAAGTCTGATGGACACTATCGACCCATAGGCAGCATCAATGGTTACACTGTTAAATTCATGGTGGATACCGGGGCGACCACCATAGCCATGAATGCATTTCAGGCGAAGCGATTGGGTCTCAAGTATAAGAGAAAAGGTATTCCTGTACGGGTAGGTACAGCGAATGGTGTGGCCCTCGGTTACAAATTAAAACTGAACACCGTCAAGCTGGGGAATATCACGGTACGTAACGTGGAAACTATTGTCCTTGAGGGTGGTTCACCCAGTGAGGTGTTATTAGGCATGAGTTTCCTCAGTGAGGTTAATGTCGAAACCAGAAATAAAGTCATGATTCTCAGAAAGAAATTCTAGTTCTGGAAGCTAGTCATCAGATGACTTGTCCTTGATAATCATTGCATAGGCAGAATGATTATGAATGGATTCAAAGTTTTCTGATTCCACACTGTAGACGGAAATACGATCATCCTCATTGAGGCGCTGGGCAACATCGCGCACCATGTCTTCAACGAATTTTGGGTTGTCATAGGCACGTTCGGTCACGACTTTCTCATCCGGTCGTTTCAGCAGGCCAAATAATTCACAAGACGCCTCTTTTTCGATCAAATCAATCAGATCTTCAATCCAGACAAAACCATCGGTGGTGACGGTCACAGTGACATGTGAGCGCTGGTTGTGTGCGCCGTAATCCGAGATCTGTTTGGAACAGGGGCACAGGCTGGTGACCGGAACCATTACCTTGAGTTGCATGACCGGGGTGCCATTGGAGATCTCGCCGATAAAGGTCACATCATAGTCCATCAGGCTCTCAACGGCGGAAACCGGTGCCCTTTTATTCACAAAGTAAGGGAAATTCATTTCAATATGACCGGTTCCGGCTTCAAGACGGTCGCCCATTTCAACCAGCATTTCCTTGAAGGACTTAACAGTGATTTCCCGCTCGTGATTATTCAGAATTTCTACAAAGCGTGACATGTGCGTGCCTTTAAAGTGCTGTGGCAATTGCACGAACATATTGAAGTTGGCGATGGTATGCTGCTCCCCTCCGCTGCGATCGGCAACACTTACCGGATGGCGTATATCCTTGATACCCACCTTGTCGATATCGAGTTTACGGGTATCGATGCTGTTCTGTACATCTGCGATGTTGGCAGACTTGCTACTCATGTCCATCAGTCCTCAGTATAGCGTACACAGGCACGCTCAGTTTCCCACAAGGTAACGGCAATTACCCGCAGAGTTTCGTTATTCAGTATCAGGGCCAGGCCCTTGAATATGTGACTGGCGATATTTTCAGCCGTAGGGTTTATCGCGTCAAACGGTGCTATGTCGTTCAGGTACCGATGGTCCAGTGCATCAGTTAGTTCACGGGTTGCCTTCCTGATGTGTCTGAAGTCGATTCCCATACCTGTATCATCCAGCGCCGTGGCCAGTACCTCTACTTCTACCTTCCAGTTGTGGCCATGCATGCGGCTACAGCTGCCGGGATAATTGCGCAGGGTATGGGCGGCGGCAAAATCGGTGACCACTTTTAAAGTATATCGTGCAGCCATCAGCCCTCTATTGAATACCCTGGTATTTAAGTAAAGATAATAAGCGCCCGAGATAATAAGCGCCCGGTGTCTTATTGGCAATGACCATCCCATGTGGTTTGCCGTTAGCGCCGAAAAGGGGGCAAATTATAACATCGGCAGGGGCGGGCTTGTACTTGTATTCACCAGGGCTATTCATCGAAAGGACGGGGCGGCTGCGTCGGCGGGTTATGATCCTGCCTATGCGGCTGAGGGTCTGCGGTCATCGCCGCAATACCGAAAATAATCATTGTAAAAACAAAGACTTAGTGGTTACGCTCGACCACGTAGTGTGCCATCCAGCGCAGTGGGTCGGCACTATCCGCAAAATCCGCCAGGCACCCCAGGGCCTGCTCCAGCAGTTCCTGAGCCATGCGCTTGGCGTCAGGCATGCCGAGCAGCGACGGGTAGGTGGATTTCCCGAGTTTCTGGTCTGACCCCTGCGGTTTACCGAGGGTCTCGGTATCTGCCTCGATGTCCAGAATGTCATCTTTTACCTGGAAGGCCAGACCGATGTATTTGGCATACCGATCCAGCTGTTTCAGCTGCTCCGGGTTGTAGTTGGGAGCGGACAGCATGGCCAACTGGATGCTGGCGCGGATCAGCGCACCGGTCTTGTGGATATGTAATTCCTCGAGCTCGGCAAGGCTCAGGGTTAGCCCTTCAGCGGCCAGATCCATGGCCTGCCCGCCGGCCATACCACGTGAACCGATGGCGGTGGCCAGGTTCTCGATCATTTGACAGCGACACACGGGGTCATCCAGCATGCTTTTATCCTTGCTCAGGATCTGAAATGCGAGGCTTTGAATGGCATCGCCCGCGAGGATGGCAGTGGCCTCATCAAATTTATTGTGGCAAGTCGGTTGGCCGCGGCGCAGGTCATCATCGTCCATGGCCGGCAGATCATCGTGGATCAACGAATAGGCATGGATCAGCTCAACGGCGGCGGCAGGGCCGTCGAGCAGGCCGAGATCGATATTCAGTGCATGGCCACTGGCATAGACAAAGAAGGGCCGTACCCGCTTGCCTCCGCCCAGCACGGAATAACGCATGGCGTGATGGAGTTTGCTCGGCTGGATGGATTCTTTGGGGAGCCAATGGTCAAGAGTGGATTCCACTCTTGCCTGGTAGTCCTTCATCAGCCGTTTTAACGGCAACTTGTCAGTCGTCGCTATCAAAGGGCTTCAGCTGCTCTTTACCCTGCTTTTCAACAAGCTTCTGGATCTTCTGCTCGGCGTTTTTCAGGGATTGCTGACAGGTACGGGTCAGCGCGATTCCGCGCTCAAAATTCTTCAGTGAGTCTTCAAGGCTGCCTTCACCCTGTTCCAGTCTTTCCACCAGGCCCTCGAGTTCCTGCAGGGCAGCCTCAAAATCCTGATTTTTTGTGGTTTTTTTGACCAATATGCTTGTTCCTGTGTAATGATTAGCGACATCATCAGCAATGCTGATCGGCTACGTTATCGAAGCCCCGCTCCCGGGTCAAATAAGCTGGATACTAGCCAGCCGCGTGAAGTTATTCGCGAGTGGTTCATCAGGCTGGTTTTTCACTCAAAGTCGTTGACATCAGACAGCTGGAGTGGATAATAGCTAAATTAGACTCAGTCTAAACATATCGCCTGGGCACGATCTCCGTCCTGTCAGGCTAAATTTTCAATTACGAGTGTAGGAGTACCAATCAATGGATCTTAAGGGTAGTAAGACAGAGGAAAATCTGAAGGCCGCCTTTGCTGGCGAATCACAGGCCAACCGCCGTTATCTGTACTTTGCGGCCAAGGCCGACGTCGAAGGTTACAATGATGTCGCGGCTGTGTTTCGATCCACGGCAGAAGGTGAGACCGGACATGCCCATGGACATCTTGAATACCTTGAGTCCTGTGGCGATCCTGCAACCGGCCTGCCTTTCGGTGGCACATCTGACAACCTGAAGACTGCCGTCGCGGGTGAAACTCATGAGTACACCGATATGTACCCTGGTATGGCCAAGTCTGCGCGTGATGAAGGTTTCGACGAAATCGCAGACTGGTTCGAGACCCTGGCAAAGGCTGAGCGTTCTCATGCCAACCGTTTCCAGAAGGCCCTGGACGAGCTCGATTAGCGGCCAGCCGGGTTTAAGGGTTATCGTGAGAGGGGATCGGCTTTGCCAGTTCCCTCTCTCCCTTGACCGGATAATGCACTGACAATGTCCAGCATCTCTGAAGGAACACGAGAAGGTAGCCTGGAGGCACCGACCCGTCATCCACTCGACTGGAAGAACCCCGGATTCTGGGATGAGGATGAGCTCAATAAAGAACTGGAACGTGTCTTTGATATCTGTCACGGGTGTCGGCGTTGTGTCAGCCTGTGCCATTCCTTTCCCACATTATTCGATCTGGTCGATGAATCATCCACCCTGGAAGTGGATGGTGTAGACAAGAATGACTATATCAAGGTGGTGGATCACTGTTACCTTTGTGATTTGTGTTACCTTACCAAATGCCCCTATGTCCCGCCGCATGAATGGAATCTGGATTTTCCGCACCTGATGCTGCGTGCCAGGGCAGTCAGGTACAGGAAACAGGGTTCAAGGTTAAGAGACAAAATCCTTACATCGACCGATCGTGTTGGCAGGCTTGCCGGCATACCAGTCGTTGTCAATGTGGTCAACGCGGTGAATAACAGCAATATTGCCCGCAAGGCCATGGACAAGGTACTGGGGGTCCATCCGGACGCGAAGCTACCCAGATACCACAGTAATACACTTCATAAGCGGCTGAAGCAGCATCAATCTGCGTTACAGCCAAAGGCCTGTGCCAGGACCAGTGGTAAGGTCGTCCTGTTTGGCACCTGTTATGGCAACTACAACGAACCCCATCTGGGCGAGGATCTGCTGGCCATCTTTGAACATAATGGTATTGCAGTTACCCTGGTGGATAAAGAACAGTGTTGTGGTATGCCGAAACTGGAGCTGGGCGATCTGGAGGCAGTTGAGGCGGCCAAAGATATCAATATACAGGTGTTATCACGCTATGTTGACGAAGGTTATGATATTGTCGCACCAGTCCCGTCATGTGTACTGATGTTTAAGCAGGAAATACCATTAATATTTCCTGATGACAAGCAGGTTCAGAAGGTAATGAAGCGCATATTTGACCCGTTTGAATACCTGATGCTTCGTCACAAGGCCGGGCTGCTAAAAACAGATTTCAGCACTCCTCTTGGCAAGATTGCCTATCATGTGGCCTGTCACCTGCGTGTGCAAAAGATAGGCATGAAGACACGTGATGTCCTGAAACTTGTCCCTGATACTGAAGTAATCCCCATCGAAAGATGCTCGGGGCATGATGGCACCTATGCGGTAAAGAGTGAATACCATGATATCTCAATGAAAATCGCCAGGCCAGTTGTGAATCGTGTCAAACAGGCAGAAGCTGATTATTATTCAAGTGATTGCCCGATGGCAGGCCATCAGATCAGTAACGGGATGGGCGGTGATATTGAGCCGGTGCATCCTTTAACTTTGCTGCGTAAGGCATATGGTATTTGAGGTAAGGTATCATGGAAAAACTTTCACGCAGCGATCTCTACTCACTGGAAGAATACGCCTCGATACGATCAGATTTCCGTGCTCAGGTGATGAGCCATAAAAAGTGCCGGCAGGTACATATAGGTGATCATGCCACACTGTACTTTGAAGACAGACTGACCATGCACTATCAGGTGCAGGAAATGCTGCGTGCAGAACGCACCTTTGAGGCAGAGGGGATACAGGAAGAGCTGGATGTCTATAACCCGTTAATTCCAGATGGCAGTAACTGGAAGGCCACGTTTATGATTGAATACGTGGACGAGGAAGAACGCCAGATCGCACTGATGGGGCTGGTTGGTATAGAAGATTGTGTCTGGATAAGGGTTGAGGGTTATGACAAGATTCCGCCAATTGCCGATGAAGATCTGCAACGTAGTAATGATGACAAAACATCCGCAGTCCATTTTATGCGCTTTGAACTGACTGATGAGGAGGTGTCAGCGGTCAAGTCAGGGGCCTCGATCAGCATGGGCATCGAACATCCCGGGTATCATTTTGAGATAGAACCAGTCTCGCAAAATATTCGTGATTCCCTGGCATATGATCTTGACTGAATTTCAGGGCATTAACTGATATTTTCTGCAAAACACGGCTTATTATTCACAATCTGGTCGAATATGGGTAAACTAGGCCTTACTGTAATAACCATATTCAAAATGCTCATGTTGCGTATTTTCCTGATTATCTTTTCCCTGACCCTGGTATCAGCCGGCCAGGCGATCGCTGTTGAGGAAAGCTCGTCGGATCTGGATAATTATTTTATCGAAGGGGAAAAGTGGAAAGAGGGAAAGATAATATTGCCCAGGTACCCAAGGTCCCGTCACTTGATGGAGTTTACCGTGGACAGTGCTGGCGCGCCATTTGAATATTTTATTGATCGGGAATCTCTCAGCATAGGCCAGGATTACATTGTGCGGTTCACCGTCGTGATTAAATCAAAAAGCGGCGCAGAAAATGTTATTTATGAGGGGATACGTTGTGAAACCCAGGAATACAAGACCTATGCCTATGGCAGTCAGGATGAAAAATTCATGAAGGCCTCGAATCCATCCTGGAATATACTGACCCGGAGTGGCGGTACGGCTTATCGTTACGAGCTCTATGCCAATTATCTGTGTGGCAATAGCCCTGTTCCGCTGAAGATTTCAGAAATGATCCGCAGAATCGAAGTGGATGATCAACAGACCAACCTCGGCTCATATGATTACTAGCATTCTGGCAGGTGTCAATGGTTTAGCCGGCATTTCTCACCAGGCGGCGTTGCTCCTGCGTATGGCGTTGAAATAATGAAAGGTTACGATATTTACCAAATGACACTGTGTTATTTTTTTCTGCCTATCGCGGTTCTGGCTTGTCTTCGAGTCCGTATGCTTGCTCTTCACTCAAATCGTAGCTACGGCTACGGTTCTCGCTCCAGAGCTGCGCCTACGAACACGAATTTTGCGCCAGCTCCCGCAATCCTGGTGAGATATGCCGGCTAGTGGGTACGATGCATCTTCGATCGAGGTCCTCAGTGGACTGGAACCGGTGCGTAAACGCCCCGGTATGTATACCGATACTTCCCGCCCTAATCATCTTGCCCAGGAAGTCATTGATAATAGCGTCGATGAAGCTATTGTCGGATATGCCAGAAAGATCGAAGTCACTGTATTCAAAGACGGTTCTATTCAGGTCACTGATGACGGGCGTGGCATGCCGGTGGATAAACATCCGGTAGAGAAACTTCCTGGTGTTGAGGTCATCCTTACCAAATTGCATGCCGGGGGTAAATTTTCCAACAAGAACTATGAATTCTCGGGTGGCCTGCATGGGGTCGGCGTTTCTGTCGTCAATGCGCTTTCCAGGAATCTTGAGGTCTGGGTCAGGCGTGGCGGCAAGGAATACAACATGTCATTCGCCGGCGGCAAACGCACCTCCAAACTGGAAGTGGTCGGTGACGTTGGTAAACGTAACACCGGCACAACACTACGTTTCTGGCCAGACAAGAAATATTTTGACTCAGTAAAATATTCAATACCAGGATTAAAGCATGTATTGCGCGCCAAGGCAGTTTTGTGCCCCGGGTTACTGGTAAAGTTTTATGACGAGGCAAGCAAGGAAAAGGTCGAATGGCAATACCAGGATGGTCTCAGGCAGTATATGCTGGACGCGATTGGCAAGGCGACTATTCTGCCCGAGGATCCCTTTGTCGGCAGTATCCAGGGAAACCAGGAGGCTGCGGACTGGTCTTTATGCTGGCTGCCAGACGGTGGAGACAGCATTTCTGAAAGCTATGTAAATCTTGTCCCTACCCCCCAGGGTGGAACCCATGTGAATGGTTTGCGTACCGGATTGACCGAAGCCATACGGGAATTTTGTGAATACAGAAACCTGTTACCCCGTGGTGTCAGGATAAGTCCTGAAGATGTCTGGGATGGGTGCAACTATATCCTGTCGGTCAAGCTTCAGGAGCCACAGTTCTCCGGGCAAACCAAGGAACGATTGTCATCCAGGGAGTGTGCCGCCTTTGTATCGGGTGTTGTGAAAGATACCTTTGGCCTGTGGCTGAATCAGCATACGGAAAGTGGCGAAGCCATTGCAGTGTTGGCAGTGAATAATGCGCAACAGCGTATGAAGGCCAGCAACAAGGTGGTGCGGAAAAAGGTCACCAGTGGCCCATCGTTACCGGGGAAACTGGCCGATTGCAGTACACAGGATACCTCGGTGTCGGAATTATTCCTGGTGGAAGGAGATTCTGCTGGTGGCTCGGCGAAGCAGGCAAGAGACAGGGGTTATCAGGCCATCATGCCATTGCGTGGCAAGATCCTGAATACCTGGGAGGTTGAGCCGACACAGGTACTTGCATCACAGGAAGTTCACGATATCTCGGTAGCAATAGGCGTAGAGCCTGGATCCCAGAATATCAGCGGACTGCGTTATGGCAAGATATGTATTCTTGCGGATGCGGACTCTGATGGCGCCCACATCGCAACACTGTTATGTGCCTTGTTTGTCAGGCATTTTCCTGTACTGGTGAGCGCGGGTCATATCTACGTGTCGATGCCACCACTATATAGAATCGACGCGGGCAAACAGGTGTTTTATGCCCAGGATGATGCGGAGAAACAGGGTGTCATTGATCGTATCGAGGCCGAGAAATACAAGGGCAAGGTAAATGTACAACGTTTTAAAGGTCTCGGTGAAATGAACCCGATGCAGCTCAGGGAGACCACTATGTCACCCGACACGAGACGGCTGGTGCAACTGACCATCAAGCCAGGAGATGGGACCAACAAGGTCATGGATATGCTGCTTGCCAAGAAACGTGCAAGCGACCGCAAAACGTGGTTACAGGAAAAAGGCGATCTGGCAACAACCTGATCATTATTCAATTATATAAACGGTATCCTATGGGTATTCGGAATCCAGGGCTGGGCGATGGCAAAGACAACACAGGTATCTGAAGATAGCGTAGAAAGAATTCCTCTAAAGGAGTACACAGAGAAGGCGTATCTGGATTACTCCATGTACGTGATACTTGATCGTGCGCTACCTCATATTGGTGATGGCCTCAAGCCGGTACAGCGTCGCATCACCTTTGCGATGTCGGAACTGAACCTGTCCGCCAATGCAAAATTCAAGAAATCAGCACGTACGATTGGTGATGTGCTTGGCAAATATCACCCGCACGGGGATTCTGCCTGTTACGAAGCCATGGTGCTGATGGCACAGCCTTTTTCCTATCGATATCCACTGGTGGATGGGCAGGGGAACTGGGGGGCACAGGATGATCCGAAGTCATTTGCTGCAATGCGCTATACCGAGGCAAGGCTGACACCTTATGCACAGGTGTTATTGTCGGAACTGGGGCAGGGTACGGTCGAGTGGCAAGCTAATTTTGATGGTACTCTGAAGGAGCCCAGGGTACTGCCAGCCAGGTTGCCCAATGTCATACTCAATGGCACATCCGGTATTGCTGTTGGTATGGCAACGGATATTCCGCCACATAATCTGAAAGAGGTGGTGAGTGCCTGTATCCATTTACTGGACAAGCCGAAGGCGACCGTTGCCGAATTGTGCAAGCATATCAAGGGGCCGGATTATCCCACTGAGGCAGAGATTATCACACCGGTCAGTGATATCAGGGCGATCTACAACAGCGGCAGTGGCGGGATACGTATGCGTGCGCGCTATGAAAAAGAAGGTGGTGAGATCGTCGTCACTGCCTTGCCTCACCAGGTATCCGGTTCCAGGGTGCTGGAACAGATTGCCAGCCTGATGATTGGCAAGAAATTGCCAATGGTGGAAGATCTGAGAGACGAGTCAGATCATGAGAATCCTACCCGACTGGTCATAATACCGCGATCCAACCGCGTAGACACGGAGGAATTGATGGCCCACCTGTTCGCCACCACGGATCTGGAACGTACCTACCGGGTAAATATGAATATTATTGACCTGAGCGGCCGACCCAGGGTCATGGACATCAGGGTCCTGCTGAAAGAGTGGCTGAAGTACCGTACCGATACGGTACGCCGCCGCCTGCAGTATCGACTGGACAATGTAGAAGAACGTCTGCATATATTGAAAGGTTTGCTGGTTGCCTACCTGAATATCGATGAAGTCATCAAGATAATCCGTACCAAAGACAAGCCTAAACCAGTGTTAATGAAGCGCTTTAGACTGAAGGACATTCAGGCAGAAGCAATACTTAATTTGCGCTTGCGAAATCTGGCCAGGCTGGAAGAACACAAGATAAAGGCAGAGCAAAAGGCACTGTCCGCAGAGAGGGATATGCTGAAAAAGACCCTGGGCTCAAGCACACGGTTGAAGACCCTGATCAAAAAAGAACTGAAGAGTGACGCAGAAGAATATGGTGATAGCCGTCGTTCGCCTATCGTTAGTCGTGATGCGGCACAGGCCCTGGACGAAAGCACGCTGATTACCGCCGAACCTGTTACTGTTGTGCTTTCAAGTCAGGGATGGGTACGGGCAGCCAAGGGCCACGAGATAGACCCTGTGACATTAAATTACAAGGGTAATGATTCATACCTTGCCCATGCTCATGGCAAGAGTAATCAACTCGTTACATTTATGGATTCAACCGGCCGCTTCTACTCATTACTGGCCCATACCTTACCGTCAGCCCGTGGCATGGGTGAACCACTGAGTAGTCGACTGACACCACCTGATGGGGCCACATTTGTTGGTGTCATCATGGGGGATGATGATGATCTGTTCCTTCTCAGTAGTACCGCCGGTTATGGGTTTATTGCGGCGCTATCGGATTTGCAGGCACGCACCAAGACTGGCAAGGCAATCCTGCGTGTGTCACAGGGAGGCAAGGCCCTGATGCCTGTCCTGGTAAGCGACTGGGAGATGGACTATATCGGCGCGGTCAGTAGTGAAGGGCATATGTTGTTGTTTGATTCCTGTGAACTACCACAAATGCCCAGGGGCAAGGGCCTCAAACTTATTAATATCCCGGGTAAGAAATTCAGGGAAGGGGTGGAATCAATGGTGCTGGCGACAAGCTTTTCGGAAGATGTCAGAATCACCATTTTCGCAGGCAAAAGACAATTACAACTAAAACCCTCTGATTATGAACACTATACCGGGGAACGTGGTCTTCGTGGCAGAAAACTTCCCCGTGGACTGCAGAAGGTAGATCGAATAGAAATCGGCGAAGAAGAGTAGTCAGTTAGCCGTTTCCTGATCCAGGCGTAGCTGTTTCAGTTTCCCCAGCACCTTATCAGCACGCTGGATCAGTTTTTGTACTTCCTTATTGTCAGGATCGATTGCCTGTGCAGTTTCCCATACGCTTCTGGCGTGGGCGATTTTCTCATGACGATATAATACAGTACCCCGATCAATTATCAGATTGACCTGTCTGGCCAGTGCCAGCTGGTAGCGTTTCCTGTAGGCGGGGATTTCCCTGTCATCCGGCACTACTTCAATAAGTCTGGCGAGGGCAGTCTTTGCAGTTTTGAAGTCTTTTTTGTCGATGGATCGCAGAATTCTGGCTTTGATGATATTTGCCCGGGTCTGGACAGCCACACTCTTTTGTTTCTTCAGGCTGGCCTTCTTTATTTTACCGGATATCTTTTTCTGTAATGAGATTATATATTTTAAATCTTCATCCTGTGGCCGCATAACTCTGGCCTGTGAGAGACAATCACTGGCGATCTCCAGATTACTGTTGCTAATGGATTGTCTACCGCACTCAACAAGGCTTGTGGTTGAATTGTTGATTTCTTTTTGCAGACTTGCCAGTTCCCATTGTGCGGTACGATCGTCGGGATCTATCAGGGCCCGCTTCTCACGCCAGGGTTTTTCGTTCAGCAGACAAATTGCCCGTGATATTGTGGCACGATAATTCAGGGTCTGCATATATTTGCGACGTTCAGAGAGGATTTTCAGCCTTGTTTTATGCATGGGCTTACTGTCGGGGTACCTGGACAAGGCATCATTTAATACATTTAATGCATCGCTCCATTTACTGCGCTCAGACAGATTTACAGCACGTGCTATGTTCCTTCCCTCATAACTCCGTGCCTTCTTCAGGACAAGCTTCTTCTTGGTTTGCAGGACATCATAGTCAGGGTGCGTGGTAGAAATATTGCCGAGTTTCTGCAGCGCTTTTCCATATTCGTCCTGGATCACAAGTTCATCAACAGTCTCGGGGATACTGACTTTCTCACCGGGTCTGATAATAGTCTGACAGCCGGAGGACAGTATCCCTGAAAGTATCGTCAAAATTAATATGGGATATTTTATATTCAAGCGACTTCCCTGTTTTCGAAGATTTCAATAATTCTCTCATCAAACATTTGTGTATATTCCGGATTCAAATCCTTAATAATAAATGTCTCGATTGGTTCAATACGGTGTCGCAGGTGAATGCTCGCATGGGGTTCGGCAATAATACGACTCCTGATATCCTCATGGGAGTACAATTCACCTGAAATAACGACCTGGCCAGGGCTGGCAAAGCTACATAATCTGGAAGCCAGGTTTACTGAGTCGCCTACAACAGTGTATTCCATGCGTTCTGAGGATCCCAGGTTTCCTGCCAGCATTTCTCCTGTATTGACGCCCAGCTTGAATTGCACCGGGAGCTTGCCATTAGCAACGCGTTTCCTGTTCATCAATTCCACTACGCGCTGAATCATCACTGCACATGAAATCGCATTGAAGCTGTGGTCTGGATCACTTTCCGGAATACCAAACACAATCATTGCGCAATCCCCCATGAATTTGTCAATATGCCCCTTAAATAACTTGCTTACCTGATTGATATAGGAAAAGTACTCATTGAGCAATTCGACGATTTCTGTTGGCTCCAGTTTGCTGGATATGCTGGTGTAGTCGACTATATCAGCAAATAGCACGCTTCCAGTGACATGTTTACTGCCAAGTTCAACATGACCCAGATCCCTCAGGACCTCTTTTGCTACTGATGGTGAAACATAGCGTGAAAAGGCATTTTCGACCTGGTTTTTTTGTAACAAACCTTCAGCCATATTATTAAATGACTCTATCAGAATGCCTATCTCATCGTTACGGCGCTCTGATATGCGGTAATTGTATTTACCCTCGACAATTGCACGACTCGCGTCCATCAGGTGCATAATTGGTCGCGACATGCTCTTGCCCATCAAAAAAGAAAGCACCACGGCTAGCAGGATCATTAATGCTGTTGCTGCTGTGATAGCTCGTACAGAATCCTGAATTGCAACGTCAAGAAGACTGCGATTGAATGTCACCAGGGTATAGCCGATGTGTACCTCCTTGAACTGGATAGGAGTAATGAATGATGTAACTGATATTTTGTCGTTTATTGATGTGTCAGCCAGCGTCCATTCATAAAGATTGGTTTTCTCAGGTGAAAAGTAACGGCCGTTTGTTTCGATAATATTCTTGCCGTTAAATATGATTGGCATAATACCGGATTGAGATAATATTCTTCCATCCTTGTTTATAATAGTCGCACCAAGGATGCTGTTATCATTAGTCAGATTGTTGGTCAGTACCGACAGGCCCAACTTGTCCTCAGCGAGGATCATTTCCTTGGATGCCTCAGCCGACTGGTTTACGACCGTTTGACCCAGCTCATTAATTTGCTTGGTGAGGAGCTGACGTTGATTATTTATTATAATTGAGCCAAGTGTCCCCATCCCGATAATAATAAGTATCGAAATAGAAATGGCCATCTTGTAGGCGATTGGCACACTGGCGGGGCGAATTCGTTCCCATGACGCCAAGCCAAAATGTGATAACCACCGGATGAGATTTGTCAGCCGGGATCCTGGCTGTTTGCCGGGCTGCATCAGCGCACTCCTGACTAGTTGCTGTAACTATATGAAAAACAGTATAAAAATATATCTACCCTTGAATAATATACCATATTTATAAACTAGATAGTGCTAGGTGTCATTTCAAAGATAATTTGTGACGGCGGTCACAAAATTCCCGCTATTTCAGCCAATTCAGCCCTGGTTGCCGAGGTGGTGGACAGCTTTACACGTTATTCTGGCACTGGGGCGCCACGTTTGTGTAGAATACGCGCCTTGAAAAGTCAGCTGTTGATTACAATATCAGGTAAATAATGATGACATTAATCCGTCCTTTTGCAGGTCTTCGTCCCGATCCCAAATATGCTGCGGACGTTGCCGCCCCACCGTATGATGTCCTGAATACAGGTGAGGCACGCGAATGCGTCGTTGGTCGTCCCTGGAGTTTTCTGCATATATCCAAGGCTGAGATTGATTTACCTGAAGGTACGGATCCGTTTGACGCCGAAGTTTACACGACCTCTGCACAGAATCTGAACAAGATGCTCGATAACAATATCCTGAAACAGGATGGTCAGCCCTGCTATTATTTTTATCGGTTGATTATGGGGGGACATGTTCAAACCGGTATTGTTGCAGCGGCATCTGTTAAGGACTATGACAGTAATCGTATTCGCAAGCATGAATTCACCAGGCCTGACAAGGAAGATGATCGTGTTCGACAGATTGATGCGCTAAATGTACAAACAGGTCCTGTATTTCTGACTTACCGGAAATCAGATGTGATCGACAGCATTACTGATGCAGTCTGCCAGGCTGACGTTGAATATGATATTACTGCTACTGATGGTGTCAGACATACATTGTGGGTGGTATCAGATGCCGAACAAATTGAGCTGATAACTGATACCTTCAATATGATGGATAGTCTGTATATTGCTGATGGCCACCATCGTTCAGCTGCTGCATCAAGAGTCGCAAAAATGCGCAGTGAGTCAAATTCGGATCATAATGGAGAAGAAGATTATAATTATTTTCTGTCAGTTATTTTCCCGGATGATCAGATGCAAATCCTTGATTATAACCGTGTTATAAAAAATCTTAACAAGTTGTCCACGCACCAGTTTCTGGAAAAACTGGCAACGGCCTTTGTTGTCGAAGATAGTGATGGTCAGGTTAAACCTGAAGTGCCGGGTGTCTTTGGTATGTATCTTCCAGGTCAATGGTACCGGTTAACAGTAAAGGCCGCTGCTATCCCGGAAAATGATCCTGTTGGTATGCTTGATGTCAGTCTGTTACAGAATAATCTGATTGAACCGGTTCTGGGTATTGGTGACCCAAGACGGGACAAGCGTATTGACTTTGTCGGTGGTATACGAGGCCTGGGTGAACTGGAGAAGCGTGTTGACAGTGGTGAAATGGCAGTCGCGTTTTCGTTACATCCAACACGGCTTGAACAACTCATGGATGTTGCGGATGCCAACGAGGTCATGCCACCAAAATCTACCTGGTTTGAGCCTAAACTCGCTGACGGGCTGGTATCACATATGCTGGGTTAGTTCCTTGTCCGTCATTCCGGCATGTTCCTGGCCGGAATCCAGTCAAATCAGGAAATGCTGGATGCCGGAACAAGCCCGGCATGGCAACACAGGCTCTACCAAATCCTTGTCGATCACTTTTTTGGAGCACATATTTAGTCGTTGGCTGTGAAATCGAAATCCAGAGATTCAGCCGGTTCTGACAGGAAATGTCCCTGGATGTAATTAATACCACATTGCCATAGTACGGCCAGGCTGTTGGCATCCTGAACGGCCTCTGCAATCGTGAGTTTACCCTTGGAATGTGCCATTTCAGTGATAGATTTTACGGTCACCTGGTTTTGTTCATTGCTGGAGAGATCTTTAATCAGTTGGCCATCAATCTTCAGATAGTCAACGTTCAGATGCTTCAGTGCGTTGAATGAATTCAGGCCACTACCAAAATGTTCCAGTACGACATGGCATCTCAACTGTTTTAAACCATTTACCAGGGTCTTGGCCTGGGTGAGATGCATCATGGCCGTGGGTTCACTGATTTCAAATCCCACACTGTCTCCGGCCAGGCGCTTCCCTTTCAGCTGCTCGCTGAGCCAGGGAAGTAGTGATTTATCAAGGATCGAATCAGCTGATAGTTTTATATACAGCTGTGTCGGTGATCCGGTAGCGCGTTTGTTTGCCAGTACCCCCAGGGCGTGGCCGATGATCCAACGGTCAATTTTGGTCATGAGTCCTGCCTTTTCAGCAGTATTCAGGTACTGTGAAGGCATGATTAATTCATTATCATCCCCGACCATACGCATGAAAACTTCATATGACTCATTGGGGTCACCATGGATACTAACGATGGGCTGGTAGACAAGCCTGAAACCATCATTTTCCAGTGCCGAATTGATGCGTGTTATCCAGACTTCACTGAGCTCTATGCCAGCTTCCCTGTCTTCCTGAAGGGTATAGACATGCAGGGAATTATTCCCCTCATCGCTGGCGGTATGATAGGCGTGATCGATGCGTGACAATACCACCTCGTAACTGTCCGAAGTTTCAGTAACATGACACAGCCCGATGCTGCAGGTCAGGGTGACAGATTGTTTACCGACAGCAAAAATATGATCGGCGATCAGGTGCTGCAGTTTTTTAGCCTGCTTCACGGCATCCTGAATGTCAGTTTTCTTCAGCAAGATTGTAAATACGTGCCCTTCCAGTCGTGCTGCAATATCGGGTTCTTCAGTGTGATTTTTAATGAGCTCTGCAACATCACCCAGGATAAGATCACTTTCTGCCAGGCCGAGCCTGGATTTGATATCAGCAAAGTCATCTATACCAACATATAGCGCTGAGCTTATTTCTCCGTCTGCCGCTGCACGTATGATGGCCTGATCCAGTTCGTCAATAAAAAATGTTCTATTGTATAATCCAGTCAGCAGATCCTGTTGACTTAATTGTTTTAGTTGTTTCTCCAGTTCCTGGCTGGAGGCCTGTCGAATAATAATTTGTGTACAGGATTCACCTTCCATAGTTGCTGGCGTGAATTCCATTTGTGCATCAAATTTGCTGGAGTCAGCAGACAATCCCTTGACCTCGATCTCACCCCTTAGTTCTTCGTCGGTGTTAAGAAAACTTCTAATGAATTCCTTGAAGCGTGCATGATCATCAGGAGCGACCATGTCCATGATGGGGATACCTTCGATCTCTTCCTGATCTGCAAAACCAAACATTTCAAGATAAACTGTATTGGCGTAAATATGCATACCTTCGTGGACATAGGCGATGGCATCACGTGAGCTGTCGATTAAGCCACGCGAACGGCGTTCAGCTTCCTGGTACGCCTTCTTGCATGAATTGAGTGCTCGTCTGACAGTGACATTTTCGAATTCGCGAGTAATAACAAATTGTAAATGATCGGGTTCGCCGAGGGGAAGTTGTGCGACTGCGCCAGAGCGCAATGTTTCTGTGATCGAGACATCCTCGTTTCCCTTGGTGACAACGATGACCGGAATATCTTTTTCGGATTTCTTCAGCTCTTCCATTAATTGTGCGGCACTGAAGTAGGTCAGTTTGTGTTTGGTGACGATGATATCCCAGCGTTGTTCTCCGAGGGCCTCGATAAAATCTTCATCATCTTCAACGCGTTTGGCGCGCACCGCCATCCCCGAATCTCTCAGGACATTGATAATGAGCTCAGCATCGGCTGAATCTTCATCAACGAATAACAGGCTGATGGTGTGTCCCGGCATTGATTATGGATCCCCTGCTTTTACGACGTTATTTCCGCGGTTTGTGGTGCAAAAATCAATAATATTCAGTAGCTTATATTAATAACATGATAATAGCCCGTAATACAGCCAGATTCAAGTATAGACCGGGGCGGTTATTTGCTGCATGAAAAAGCATAACTTGGTGCCAGCCAGGCAGCAGTGGATTATACTTCCTGAAGGGGCGGTGCTTATCCGCCCGATAACAATAAAACACGGGTTATAGACTGATGGAGGTCATATGAAAGGTATCGCCGTAAAGCCAGAGACGGATGATGATATCAGGGCGATTGATGTCGTAAATATAAGTGCATTTCAGGGTGAAAGAGAGGCCAGCCTGGTGGCAGAGCTGCGTAAGGCGCAGGGATTTTCACAGGATTTGTCACTGATAGCTGAATACAATAACAGGATCGTGGGACATTTAATGCTGACTCCGGTGATCCTGAAGGCTGCCGGGGAGGAAAAGCAGATTCTGGCACTGGCACCGATGTCAGTGGTGCCTTCCCAGTCGCATCGTGGCATTGGTTCCGAACTGGTTAAAGCTGCTGTAGGGCGCGCCAATAAACATGATTTTGGCGCCATCATCGTGGCTGGACACCCTGATTTCTATAAACGTCTTGGATTTACGCTGGCCTCTGAACTGGGCATACGCTGTAATCTGCCAGTTCCGGAAGAGTATGTCACCATTATGGAAGTTACCCAGGGAACCCTGGGGGAGGGTACGGTGACCTACCCATCACCTTTTTATCAGATGTACTGATCTCACTCCGTTACATCAGGGTCCAGAGAGAATCGAAATCCTCTTTCCCGGTATCATCTGTGGGTGCCGGTGCGATATCATCTTCATCAATGGCCTCGAACAGGAACTGTGAATAACTATTGGTCGATTCGAGCAATTCGGTCAGCTTGATTTTATTTTCTGCACCATTGACGTTAACGATGAGTGTATTATCGACTTTGTATGGCAGGGCAGGGGTTATCAATGAAGCTAGCTGGTTAATCGCCTTAATCTCCGGAGCCATCAGTCCTCGCAGGTAATCACCTCGTTCGCCATTTTTGTGGATGATGCGGGTAGCCACTGCAATTGCTGACGGTGATAGCATTTGAATACCAAGCTCCAGCCCGTGGCCGTTATACTGCAACCGCCTCACCGTGCCCAATGTCCACTGATTACTCTCCGGGTCTGCGTGCTCTCTCATCACCGCTAGCTCACCGACCTTGGCATTGATTTGCTTCTTGTTATCACAACTGACACAAAAGCCGCCTGCGCTGATATTTTCCATTTTTAGCTTATGGACATGATGTGAATCATCTTCAGAGTTTGGTCTGGATATTAATCTTGTTGTATCTGAATAATCTTCACGGCCCTGACCTGTGATCGTATAGTGTCCGCTCCAGACATCCGCACCACTGTTATTATGTTCAAATGTATCAAGTACTTTACTGGTAAATTGTGCAGGAGTATTTACATTGGGAATGTTCAGGTCGATTGCATTGAGGCCACTAGTTGCTGGATTATTCAAATCAGAGTATCCATTGATCTGATCATAAAAGGGTATCTCACCACTGATAAAATAATGTGCTGCGCACAGTCCGATAGAGGAGTCGACAATGCATTCCTGAGAAGTTCTGGAGAACCCACGTTTGGCAGCCGTTCCCCAGTTTAGTACTAATCGACACAGGGTTTCATCGGGTATATTCAGCCCCAGCTCCTGCTGTTGCGATGGATTTTTTATCATCGTTTGCAGGATGGTGACAAGATCCTCTGTCTCAATTCCCAGAAGATGCCTGGGCTTGCTCTTGTCCAGCAGTTCTGTGGGTATCGGTGGCTGATCTTTTATCGGGTTTATAACAAACTGTTGCGAAATAGATCCTGGAAGATCTGATGCAATAATATTCGCATAGTGTCCCAGGACACTGGTAACTTCATTGACCTGTTTGATTTCGTTTTGCCCCAGCTGGTTGGGAGAGGCCATCCATGTCAAAACAATGGATTTATAAATTTTTTCAATACTGTTGCATTTCTGCTCATCGACATTGATGAGTTTTTCATGCAGGTTGTTGTTATACGCGAATTCATAGAGTTGGTGACATTCTTTCCATATTATTTTGGGGTAGGCAGAATAGGTTTGATAGATCGTGATCAATGTGGCATCGATATATATCAGGGCATGATAAATACAGGTGCCAAGTTCATTCTTATCCAGCTTAGACTCGGCGCTCAACATGTCTCGTATCGCCAGTTTATGGCCAATGGCCATATCCATGTATAGTCTTTCCACTAATCCGGCGATTTTATTGTATTTTTTTTCAAGTGGGAATGGTTTACCAATAAAGTGATTCCTCAGTGAATCGGTAATGTGTTGCAGGGGTGGTCCGAACATTTCCATGATCTGGATACGATCCTTCACTGGCATGATGGTTTTATTCATGTCGGTCAGGGCCTTGAAGAACAGGCGCGAGGTCTCGCCCAGATTGGCCATGGGCAGATTGGCGACCCAGTGTTCCACTTTGTCCGGTGTTACCGCAGGCAGGTCGCTGGAGTTGAGCATGGGCAGATCCAGTGACAACTCACCGATAACAGTATTGCGTTTACCCTGACGCCCCTTCGCCAGGGCTGGAATAAACCTTAGCATTTTGCCAAATCCCCTCTGTACACTATATAAAACAACAACGTATCTTTAATAGTAATGAACAGTATACCGCATATGGCTTGTGATCCTACCTCGAGCAGGCAGACTACTGACAGGTGGTAGGGGCCGGCGGACAAAAGGAGGCATTATTGTAATATTCTTATAAGTTATTGTTATTATACATGTTCTATGTAAGCGTTAACTTCGACGCTGCGCCAGCCTGTTCCGTGACCAGGCGTGGCAGCAGATAGCCCGGCAGGCGCTGGCGCATCTCGGAATAAATAGCGAGGGCCCTTTCCTGGCTGACACTGAAATGCGCGGCACCAGCGACCTTGTCGAGTTGATGCAGGTAATACGGGGTAATTCCGGCGGTAGACAATGCCTCACTGAGCGTTATCAGACTATCGGCGCTGTCATTGACACCTTTCAGCAAGACGGCCTGGTTAAATAGCGGAATACCGGCCTGGCGAAGCTGCTCCATGGCATGGTAGACACTGTCATTGAGCTCATTGGCGTGGTTGATATGTACCACCATCACGGTCTGTAATGCCCCTTGAGTCAGTATTTGTATTAACCCGTGGGTGATTCTGCTCGGGATCACAATCGGCTGGCGGGTATGAAGTCGAATGCGGCGACAATGCGGCAGCATTTGCAGGTCTTCTACCATCATTGCCAGGCGACTATCGCTCAAAGACAACGGGTCACCACCACTGAGGATGACCTCGCGAATGCTGCTGTCAGCCGCGATGTAGTCGAGCGCCTTTCGCCAGTCATCGCCGAGCGGGTTATTGTCATTGTAGGGGAAATGTCGGCGGAAGCAGTAGCGACAATGGATGCCACAGGCCGCCGTGGCCACGATTAACACACGGCCGTGATACTTGTGCAGCAACCCGGGGCTGACAACAGCATTTCTGTCACCGACAGGGTCATCACTAAACCCCGTGGCCCGCTGGCATTCCTGCGCCAATGGCAATACCTGCCGCAACAGCGGGTCGTCAGGGTCTCCCCTGGCCATGCGGGCGATAAATGCCCGTGGTACCCGCAGCCTGAACGCCGCACTGGCGGCGATAGCACCAGCAAGCAGGTCTCTGGGCAATTCCAGCAAGGACAATAACTCGGCAGGATCGGTCACCGCAGAGGCCATTTCCCGTTGCCAGAGTGGGTTTTCCAGACATTCAATCTTGGTTTGGGGCACGAATCCTTAATGTCCTGTTGCTGCTGTTAAATTTGAATCTGGTGTATCATACCGGACTTTGATATTTTCACCCAGAGGGCAGGCCGCAGGATGGGCCCGGATGAATATAGGGGAATAAACGAATGGCAAGTTACAGTACCAGTGAATTTAAACGGGGACTGAAGATCATGTTGGATGGCGAGCCCTGTAATATCGTCGAGAATGAAATCGTCAAGCCTGGCAAGGGGCAGGCCTTCAACCGGGTAAAATTTCGCAATCTCAAGACTGGTCGCGTGAATGAAAGAACCTTTAAATCCGGTGAGTCTGTCGAGGCCGCGGATGTCCTGGAAACTGACCTGCAATATTTGTATAACGACGGTGAATTCTGGTATTTCATGGACCCGGACAGTTATGAGCAGATCCCGGCCAGCGAAGCCGCCGTGGCTGATGCCAGGCAATGGCTGAAGGAGCAGGATATGTGTCAGGTCACCTTATGGAACGGTGATCCGATTTTAATTGATGCACCGAATTTTGTGGTCCTGACGGTCACTGATACCGATCCCGGCCTGCGCGGTGATACCTCTGGTGGTGGCAACAAGCCAGCGACCATGGAAACCGGTGTCGTCATCCAGGTACCACTGTTTATCGAGATCGGTGAAGCGCTGAAGATTGACACCCGCAGCGGCGAATATGTTTCGCGCGCGAAGGACCAGACATAATAATTTATCCGCAAATGAACGCAAATAAAACCAATATGATAAAGGCTGGTGATGATTTGCCAGGACGTCAGACTAAATAAGCGTTTATACGAAGACATCCAGCTGGTCGGCAGAAAAATATGACGGATAACCCAAACAACTGGAAACCTGACGCCTCTCTCGAGACCTTGCAACGTCGCGCAGAGATCCTGGCAAAGATCCGCAAGTTCTTTGCCGACAGGAACGTTCTGGAGGTCGAGACGCCGGTCTTGTCGCACGCCGCGACCACCGATCCCAACATTGATAGTTTTGTCACCACGCTGTACGGCAAGTCGTTGTACCTGCATACCTCGCCTGAATTCCCGATGAAACGCCTGCTCGTGGCTGGCAGTGGGCCGATATATCAAATGGCAAAGGTGTTTCGTCATGAGCAGGCTGGCCGTCAGCACAACCCCGAGTTCACCCTGCTGGAATGGTATCGCCCGGGTTTTGATCTGCTGCAATTAATGGATGAAGTCGACGACCTGGTCGAAGCGATATTGCCGACAGGCGGTGCCGGCAGCACTATCATTCTGACCTATGCCGATGCGTTTAAGCAGTACGCCGGCATTGATGATATCCACACATCTGCTATAGACGAGTTACGGCAGGTCGTTAAGGGGCATGGAATTGAAATCGAGGGGCTTGATGATAGCGATATTGATGCCTGGCGGGATCTGCTGATGGGCAGTATTATCGCGCCGAGACTCGGTATAGAGCAATGGACCTTTGTGACAGACTATCCGGCCAGCCAGGCCTCGCTGTCACGGATTGATCCGGGACCGCCAGCCGTTGCCAGGCGTTTCGAACTGTTCATCCATGGCATGGAGATCGCCAATGGCTTTGATGAGCTCAAGGATGTCAGGCAGCAGCGCTACCGTTTTGAGGCTGATAATGACAGGCGTGAGGGCAGGGGGCAGCCGCCATTACCCATCGACGGACGTTTGCTTGCTGCGCTGGATGTCGGCCTGCCGGACTGCGTCGGAGTTGCGCTGGGGCTGGATCGACTCATCATGCTGGCGGTTGGGGAAGATAGTATTAGTGAGGTGCTTAGCTTTCAAGGCGATCGTGCATGACAGATCACAGATTAGTTATAGTGGCCAATGCCTTGTCCCATGACAACTTTATCACCAGCAGCCAGTTCTTTCTGCCAGTCAATCTGATCCGCAGCATGTATCAGGATCACAGTCGACCCCATATTAAACCGGCCCATTTCATCACCACGGTCGAGATATAATGGATTATTATGATAAGTCCAGCTCTGGCCATTGCGCCGATGTGGCGGCGTGACTTCCCCATGCCAGGTAGTTTCTATGGAGCCGACATTTAATGCCCCGACTAAAACCATTACCATAGGGCCCTTATCACTGCTGAAATGGCAGATAACTCGTTCATTACGACTGAAAATACCCGGAATAGTGTTGACTGCGGCAGCAAATACGCCATACAACCTGCCGGGCACGTAAATCATTTCATTGAGGGTAGCATTCACCGGCATGTGAATGCGGTGATAATCCTGTGGTGACAGGTAAAGGGTCGTATAATGGCCTCCCAAAAATAATGAAGCCATGTTTTCATTGCCGCCAAGAAGTGTCGTAAGACTAAAGTCATGTCCTTTCGCCTGAAATATTCGATCACTATCGATACGACCTATCTGGCTGATACAGCCATCAACCGGACAGGCGATAGTATTCTCATCATTGGGCAGTGGGCGGGCCCCCGATCTGAGCTTACGGGTAAAGAATTCGTTAAAGGTTTCGTATGCGAAGGGATCTGTTTTGGCCGCCAGATCCATGTTTATCTTAAAATGCTTTATATACCATCGCGTCAGAGCATTTTTTAGAAACTTATTTCGGCTACGGGTAAAGCGGTAAACCACACGTGAAATTAGATGGGTGGGCAGCAGGTATAATGACCAGGCTTTTAATTTATCTAACATAGTAAGGATATGATATATAAAATAACTATTCGGGTAAAACGATGCGGTACGGCGGGCATACAGGCTACTTGGAGGTCATGGTGCTGACGGCATCCCAGTCTTTACCCGGAGGGTTGCTGCGCAGATCTGCGATGGATAGCAGAAAATTATGTGCAGTAAGATCATCAAGTTCTGTCGACCAATGTTTGAAGATGGTCTCTGCATCATCCCAGCGTTGTTCGCAATACGCCTGTTGAGCCTCTTGCCACTGTTGTAATTCTGTGGCGATGTTTGCAGGTGCTGCCCCCCTTCCCATGATTTCATAAATGGGAATAGCCTGTTGTTTGCCCTTGACCTTGACGCGATCCAGTATACGTCCATAATAGTCATCCTTTACCCGGTCCCAGGTGCTCTGTGAAACGATCAGACGCACACCATACATTTTGGTGAGGCCTTCCAGACGAGCACCCAGATTGACGTTATCACCCATCACGGTGTAACTCAGTCGACGATCTGAACCCATATTACCAACCCGCATAACGCCAGTATTGATCCCTATACCAATTTCCATCGGTGGCAGGCCTTTCCTGACCCAGATTTCCCGTAATTCGCTGAGTTTTTCCAGCATTAGAAGAGCCGCCTCAACGGCTTTTCCGGGGTGATTTTCATCATGGATTGGCGCCCCCCAGAAGGCCATGACGGCATCGCCTATATACTTGTCAAGAGTCCCTTTGGTTTCGAAGACGATATCTGTCATGGGCGAAAGATAACTGTGCAGAAACTCTGTCAGCGCGGTCGCCTCCATATTTTCGGATATGGTGGTAAAGCTGCGGATGTCCGAAAACAACACAGTCAGTTCTTCCTCTTTTCCTTCCAGGCTGAGTAATGCCGGGTTATCGGCCACCTGGTCAGTGAGCTCGGGTGACAAGTAAAGTCCCAGTGCGTTTTTATACAGTCGTTTCTGGCGCTCATCAATAATATATCGCATGATAGTTGTTTGCAGAAACAGGGTTAACAATAAGCCAGCAGGCAGACTAATGCTGATGATATAGTGTAATCGAACATATAAAACACTAACTATCAATGCGATGATAAATAATATAACCAAACTATATATAAGCCCCTGGGTTGGTTTGAGTTTATTCAGACCAATGACCGCGGCAATAAAAACAGCAACAAGTAGCAACCCTTCAAGCCAGGGGGCCCAGATTGGGCGAGTATAGTGGTCGTTGTTTAGGATATTTGAGAGAATATAGCCAACGATCTCAGTGCCCCACAAAAGTCCGGCTGGGGTCTCGTGGTAATCATTAACATTGAACTTGGTACTGGTTCCCAAAATGACTATCTTGTTATGTAGTTTTTCTTTTGCTACTTCCCCGTACAGCAGATCATAAGCCTTGACATAGTCAAGCTTCCGATCACGTTTGCTGGCGTTGTAAAAATTGATATTGATCTCGCCAAATTTATCTACGTCCACTTTATGATCATTAATAGTCAGGCTTTTAGCCCGGCCATCATCGATATATAATCCGTAGTCCCTGGCGCCAAGCAGTAATCTTGCCGTCTCTGTCGATACATGGGACAAGTAAAGACTTTTGGGCGGTTTAGAGGTTGTCTGCAGACGGTGGAACAGGGCCACTTTACTGTAGGTCCCGTAGCGGTCCGGTAATAGCCAGGCATAGCCCTGTGCTCCGGCACGCATTTGGAACGGAATAATGGATTGGCGGACTCCCTGGGCGCGAAAGAACGGAAACAGTGCCAGTTCGTTGTCACCGGTGACCTTGTATTTTGTTGCTCGTGAGGCCTGGTAACTGAGCTTGCTGAGGGCCTTTTTCTTTTGCGCGGTAGTCACATAGTCACGATCCCCGATAAAGTTATATACCATCGAGTACTTAAACTTGGCTAAAGCTTTGCGTAATTGCCCGTCGTGATCGAGTTTCTTAAGCAGGCGAGTAGTTGAGGCAGAGGACCTGTTTTGCAGCTCTCCCCCTATGGCCTTCAGGACCCACGGCGTCTGGGGTGTTGAGAACATATAGTCGAGCATCAGGATCCTGGGTTTATATTCGAGAAGCTTGTTTAATATCTCGGCGTAGACACTTCTCGGTAACGGCCAGGTATCGTACTTTTGCCATAGCTCATAATCGACATCCAGCAGTACAATATCCGGGGAGGGTTTATCATTTTGAAATCTCCCAATCAAAGACTGGAACATACTATCTGGTTTGTAAAAAGGGCTAACAAGGCGCCTGGCCTTGTAATTTACCGCGATAGTTTCTGCGCTGGTGCTGTAGGGGAATGTTCGATAGACCCAGGTCTCATTAAAGATATGGAACGATAGAATAATGACAAATATAAGCAGGCTGACAGATCTTATTGGGTATTTGGAGAATAACCGGAGCATCCAGCGACATCAGTTCTAATATCCGTAAATCATACTAATGCCTATGATTTCCTGGATCTTGTCGAAACGGTTAACTGTGGAACTTGTCACACTGCGGCGGAAACTGATTTCTGTGCTAATACTGTTTGTCCAGCTCTTGCCAATAGTCATGGACTTGTCGTGTACCCAGTCACTGCGGTTTGTTGGATTAGGGACGTCATAGGCCCGGTCGCTGTAGGTAGATGACAGATCCATATAGGTCTTCCAGGGCATCGCGACATGAAAACCGATGGAGACAGAATTTTCCTCATAGGCTGCGATTGAACGCCTGTCGGTATCATTGTTGGTATAGGTATAACCGAGATTGAAGTAGGATCCTTTGAGCAATTCATTGGTCTTGATGGTATTATACCATTCGACAGTATATGATTTGGCATCGTCAGTTCTGGATTGCGGAAATTCATCGTCCGAAATACTTCCCTTCAACATATACAAATAACGTTTCGTGACATTATGGTCCAGTTTCAGAACGACACGCTGACTGATGGTGTTCTTTTTATAATCGAAGGCAACATACTCATATTCCAGGTTGCCCTGTACCCGCCAGTTCTTGCCTACCACGCCGCCATGTACATCGAGTCTGTACACACCAAGGTCGAAATTCTTGCCAGCGTCATCATGCACCCGGTTAACCCCGAAAAATCCCAGCCCGGCATAATAGCGTTTACCTATATTCCAGTCGTAATTTACGGTGTAGGCGAGTGCAAGCCGGTCGTCGGAGATATCGGCGCCGACGGTGCGCCCCGGTACCGGCGATGTAGCAATATTGCTGTCATTCTCAAGGCCAGCAATGATGACACCGTTCCATGATTTTGGACGGTAATATAAATCATCATAAGTTATCGCCGGGGCATCTAGCAGCTCAATCGATTGTCTGGCGCTCTTTTGATAGGGGTCACCGGCCCGGGCAGCGATATCTTTATAAATCTTGCGTGCATTTTTTTTATCGCCGGTTTGTTCATATGCCTGCGCCAGCAGAAAACTGACATCGCTGTTGTAGCGGATCTTTCTATAGGCACTGCCCGCCTCAATGGTGGTGGTGAAATCACCCAGTTGATAGGCCGTGGAGGTCAGCAGATACAGTACATCTGTACTGGAGGGCCTGATGGCAGTGGCCTTTTTAAGAAGTATAACAGCCTTTTTGTTTTGTTGGCTGTTCAGTGCCTCGAGTGCCTGACCATAGTATTCGTCAAAGCTCGCGGCATTGACTGAATAGGGCAACACAAAACAGATTGAGAATAAGGCGATTTTGCTCAGATTTTTCATTATTGTTTTATGCAAAGAAACACAATTCCCCTATGTGTTACCAAAGTATTAGCCAACCTCACCTCTATCACCCCTGACCCAGGCAATACGTTAAATTAAAGAGTAACCTATAACAGGTTGAAAATCCAATAGAAAATGCCATGTATGAACCTGTTTTATATTACTTAATGTAGCTGCTGGTTCGCCCTGAAGCGGCGACTGGTTTGTTGGTAAGTCCTTTGGGCTGCGAACTGGGCCAGCAGTCTTCTGGCAGCCTGTGGTGAGTTGATAGTGTGCTCTGATGTTAATGCTGATGGTAGCCATTACTCATGAAGCACACCACAGATGATGTGAGCCAATTATATCATCTGTGGTGTTATAGCAGTGATTATTTGCCGAAAGTGTAGAACGTAGTAAATGTTGTTAGCTTGATGGCCTGGATCGTGGCCTTTTGTGCGGCCAACTGGGCCGTCTTCTGTGCAGCCAACTGGGCGGTCCTTTGCGCCGCCAACTGAGCGGTCCTTTGCGCCGCCAACTGAGCGGTCCTTTGCGCCGCCAACTGAGCGGTCCTTTGCGCCGCCAACTGGGCGGTCCTTTGCGCGGTCAGCTGTGCGGTCAGCTGTGCGGTCTTTTGCGCGGTCAGCTGTGCGGTCCTTTGTGCGGTCAGCTGTGCGGTCTTTTGCGCGGTCAGCTGTGCGGTCCTTTGTGCGGTCAGCTGTGCGGTCTTTTGCGCGGTCAGCTGTGCGGTCTTTTGCGCGGTCACCTGGGCCACTTTTTGTGCTGTCCTTTGCGCAGTCACCTGCGCGGTCTTTTGTGCCGTCCTTTGCGCGGTCCCCTGGGCCGTCCTTTGTGCCGTCCTCTGCGCGGTCTCCTGGGCCGTCGTCTGTGCGGCCCTCTGCGCGGTCACCTGGGCCGCCTGCTGTGCGGTCTTTTGCGCGGTCACCTGGGCCGTCTTTTGTGCCGTCCTCTGCGCGGTCACCTGGGCCGTCTTTTGTGCCGTCCTCAGCGCGGTCACCTGGGCCGTCTTTTGTGCGGTCCTCAGCGCGGTCACCTGAGCCGTCTTTTGTGCGGTCCTCAGCGCGGTCACCTGGGCTGTTTTTTGTGCGGTCCTTTGTGCGGTCAGCTGTGCGCTCTTGTTCGCAGTTTTCTGGGCAGTCCGTTGGGCTACACCCTGTGCGGCACGGGTAGCGCTTTTAGATCCCGACGTTGTGGCACGTGACCGTGGCATGGTATTACGGGTACCCCCGCTGCCAGCAGAATTTCCAGTGTAACCACCCGCAGAGCGGTTAGCCCCTCTGTTCATATCGCCGCCACCGGGGAAGTTGCCCGCGGTATTGCCACCGCCGGGGAAGTTGCCCCCAGTGTTACCACCACCAGGGAAACCGCCGCCCATTTGGCCACCACCGGGGAATTCGCCGCCCATTTGACCACCGCCGGGGAATTCGCCGCTCAGTACTTGACCACCACCGGGGAATTCGCCACCGACAGGGGTGTTACCAACGACAGGGGTGATGCCAGCGACAGGGGTGATGCCAGCACCGACAGGGGTGTTACCAACGACAGGGATGATGCCACCACCGACAGGGGGATTACCACCACCGATAGGGATGATGCCACCGACAGGGGTATTACCACCGACAGGGATGATGCCACCGACAGGGATGATGCCACC
>BTQY01000010.1:0-56399 GCA_036986115.1 Gammaproteobacteria bacterium
CGTGACTCCGAGGCATTGCGTACGCAAATCGAACGACAAAAGGCCCTGTTTGCAAAGGCCGTGCCGGATTTAAAGCAGCGGGAAAAACTGGTTGCCATGTTGGTCAGTGGCGGTGCTTTCGCCCCGGGCGTTTCCGACGGCCGGGTGCTTGAGGTGCTTGCCCAGTCCGGCGCCTTTTTATCCGGTGGCGTGCTGGTGGGTTCGCATGCCTTCAACACCTACGGCAACATGCTGGGTGTCAGCTGGGGCTCTGCCGCCATGCAGACGCAGGACATGGATCTTGCCAGTCATCGCCAGATCGAAGTCGCGATGCGTCAGGATGCACCTGATGTGAAGTCCGTCTTGCTGGATTCCGGGATGGGTTTTTTTGAGGTGCCCGCGCTGAACCCGAAAGCGCCATCAACCAGTTTCAAACTGCGTGCTCAGGAGTTTCATGTGGACCTTCTCACTCCGTCGCAGGGACCGGAGACGAGCAAACCGGTGTATCTGCCACACTTCAACAGGCAACAGAACTATTGAATATCCTCCTGGAGGATCGTCCCGGCGATATCTGGATTGCAGTGGAAGCAGCGCTTGCCATGCAGAAAAGGTTCCAGTCCCAACTCACCAAAGGCATTGAGCAATTACCTGCTGACATAAAAAAGGTTGTGCGCACACATTTCAACTCAGTGGCATCCGGTGACTGATCACCCCGATCTCCTTATCGGCGCAGTTCTGCAGACTACGCAGATCAACTTGCCTGACCGGCAAAATCATCTACAAAGGCAATTCCTTCCGACTCCAGGAAATCGCTTGCGATACTTTTAAATGCTTCACTGCGAAAGCGACACCAATCATCCTGAATCTCCTTGCGGTGTATCGCATCCTTGAAGCGACGAAAGGCGCCGCTGCCACGGATGGCACGGAGCAATTCATCCTGTAACCCTTCATCAGATAAAGACAAGCAGTAGCGCTCCATGATCGAATATTCATGAATTTCGAATTGGTCCGGCAGGGCCACAAAGTCATCGGACTCGAGCACCTCCCTGACCTTGGGCAATATTTCCTTTTGCCAGTCGGGAATAAATTCATCGTCTTCTTTCCCCTCTTCGATGATGTTGGCCTCTTCTTCACTGACCGCACACAGCTCCCCGGTCTTTGTGTTGATGTAGGCGGTAACCTCATCGCTGATGACATCCATTTCATTCACAACGGCTTTTAAAGAAACCGGCTTCATATCAGCAACCTCATCACTATCCAGATCTCTCCAACAACTTCATGAAGTTTCGCTTGCGTTTGTACTCAACGCGAAGCTGGGCCAGATACTGGCGAAATTCACCGTCTTCGTCCAATTGACACATCAGTTGTTTAACCCTGCGCAGCAGGCCCGCCGCCTGTGCGTAGGCCTGGTTATTGGTGCGCTCCACGATAGGTCCAATGAGCATCCTGTAAACCGCGATGGCATCACGCGGATGTGTTTTCTCACGCAGGCCGGCCAATTGAAGCCAGAGGGCCTCGCCGCAACTACCTGCATTCACCGCCTGCCATGCGGCCTCGATATCCTGCTCCCACAGATAGATCTTCACCAGCAGGGAATGGTCCGGTTTACCGCTACGTGTCCTGCCCTGCGGCTGCCCGGCAATCTCCGCGTGAACCAGTTCCAGCGCCTGCTCACGCCACGCCCGCCATTGTTTGCTGCGATCTGCGTGCTTCTTCAGATGCTGGTAAGCAACCAGACAAGGACGCCGTTCAAACTGGAGCCAGACCAGGGACATCGCCTCATCGTGACGTTTGCGCCGATGGTACAGTTCTGCCAATAGATCCTGCAAACGGCTGTCCGCCTTTTCGCCAAAGAGCTGTATACCCTTCTCCGCCCACTCCAGCGCCTTGTTGCCCTTGCGCGCCTTTCGATAAACCTCGGCGATCTTGAAAAAATCGTAGCTCGATGACAGATCCCGGCTCATGACTGTGACCAGTGCCTCAATGTCACCGCTTTGAAGAGCCAGATTCTCCATAATATGAGTGATGCGGGAACGCTTACCGTATTTGTTCCGGGTATCTTCGCCCGGCCGCAGCAGCTTGACCCTGTCCCATTCGGCCTCGGCCAGTTCGCGATAACGTCGCATACCGTTCTTGCCCATTACCCGGCCATGGGTATTCCTGGCATCCCCAAACGTGCCCCATTCCCCAGTCAACTCCCAATCAAATAGTCGTTCCGCCAGAGCCTCCGGATCAGGCTTTGCCTTGCGGCAGGCCGACAGGTGCATATCCTCCAAGCGGTGTTGCAACATACCCATTTCACCGTCGTCCATAGCGTTGTTCATTGCACCTTCCAGGCAACGGAGCGCATATTCGCTCAATTCCACCACCTCAGCCGCATTGCCTGTCTTGAGTAGTTCTTCGATCCCATCAATTGCCAAATCAGCACCGCGCCAGTATTCGTACATGTCATGGTAGTCGATGAACCCGTCGATACCGATCGACTGGTCGAGTACCTTTCGGTAAGTCACTAGATTCACACCCTTGGCAGCCGCCGCTTTCAACATCAGGCCACTACTCAACTGACTATCGTAGTCAGCGACTTCCACGAGCATGTCCACCAGGAATTCCTTCTTTTGCAACAGCAACCAGGCGCGCACATCCTTCATGGTCAGGCCTTTATCGGCCTTTTTCTTTCCTTTGCCCTTGCCTGTTTTTCCAGCCGGTGTCCGTTTCTCCAGCCAGGCCAGTGCAGTTGCCACACAGTGCTTGCAGAAATCCCCGCCCTGTCCCACGGGACAATCACAATCGTAACCGACTGTGTCGCCTTCGTCCCACAACATTACCCGGTATGGGTAGGTCCCGTAGACCGTGGCAGTAATCCTGCCTTTGACGGCCTTCAGTTTGCTGACATGCCCTCCATGGAAATAACCCTCACCGCGCCCATAGGAGCGCGGCCCGGCCCAACGCCGGACACGGTTCGTTGTCAGTACTTCGGAAAGCGCCATCCTGCTACCTGCCAGGTTCGTCACCGGATTTTTACTGTTATATTCATCTCGGTCAACACACCAATCACGACCCAATCCCTACCTGACACTATACTGGTAAACACTTAACGCTCATAGAGTCGAGATCATGGTTTCTCCCATTGCCCAATATCGCGATGAAATGGAAGAGTTGTGTCGCCGTTACCACGCCCGGCGACTGGAGTTGTTTGGCTCCGCAGCTTCCGGCAAGCTCAACCCGGATACCATTAACATTGACTTTCTTGTCATGTTTGAGGAGCTCGAACCAGCCGTCTATGCGGATGCCTATCAGGGATTCTACGAGAGCCTGACAGCACTGTTTGATCACCGCATTGAACTGGTGTCAATGACAGCCATTACCAACCCTTATTTCCTGGAATGCATACAACGGAACCAGGAAACACTTTATGCAGCTTGAACGGTGAAATTCTTGTCACAATTTTGTCACACTGCGAACAAAATTCAACGTGATCCGGCCTTACCGTAAAACAAACTATGTGACTGTTATTTCATATGTTAACCTACAAGTCCCTGAAACAGAACGGGTGTGATTACGCATTCACACGGCAGGGGTCACTGCTTCGAACCCAGTATCGCCCACCATTTCCAACGCTGTCTCGACAATGGCCGGATGATAGTGCGCCAGGCCTTCAAGCACTCCGGCGGTATAATTTCCGTTCATACCAAGAAAATTACCCTGGGCACAATACAGGCTGTGCTGATACCCCGCCTGGCGGGTGACCTCAATCGCCTCATTGCGCACGGCCTCACTGGCGTTGGCCACGAGTACGGATGGCAGGCTGCTGGTCAGCACCGGCAGATCATTTCCGCTATCACCGGCAAACACGCTATTGCTTTCATCAAATCCAGTGCGCTGCATCAGAAAACGTACCGCGTGCAGCTTGGTGGCGCTGGCCGGCAGTACATCCAGCAAACCGGTATGCGCCATTTCATCAATGCTCCAGATCAAACTGGCATTGACCTGCCGGCTATCGAGCCTTTGTTTGATTACCCCAAGCAGCGTGTCACGATCGGTGTCTTCTGGTGCGTAGTAACTGAGTTTATAGGTATTCTGTTTGGCTGGCTCCTGTCGCTGCAGATGATCCACATCAGCCAGTAATGCGGCCAGTTCATCATGCGTCATCCCCTGCCAGTCATCGGCAATTTCATCATGCCAGTCCTGCCACAGGTGCCAGTCTTTGCCATTAACGTGATATATGGTGGTACCGACATCACCTATCGCATACTCAGGCATCGGCAGATCGTAATCGTGTATGGCGTCGATGAGTAGCTGTTTATGCCGACCACTGACATATACCAGAGTAACTTCAGGAAGAGCGGCGATTGCGCGTAATAATGGCCGCGCCTGCGGCGATTCTTCCTGGGGACCATTCGGTAACAGGGTGCGATCCAGATCGGAACAAAGTAGCAGCTTGTCAGGCCTCGACATGAAATACCTTATCGCCCTGCAATGCATGATGGCCAATAATTGCCGCCGCCGCACTCCATCCCTGCCGGAACGTTCCGCCGGCCGTCAGGAGCTTGCCATGAACATATTCCGGGAAGCTCCACGGTTGTTCATTCATCTCCAGTTGATTGGCCCTGTGGATGGCCTCGAGATAATACCGTGCCCTATCCTGTTGATCACGGCTGGCCAGATCCGCGACATAGAAGCCACTCAGCATCGGCCATAGACCCCCGTTATGAAATTCATGCGGCTTGTTCTTGAAGGTATAGGAAAAGGTCATCTGCAGCTCTTGCCAATCCTGATCCAGTGGTTTGATGACCGGTTGAAAGGCCGGCAATACAGGCAGTTCCGGCCTGACATGTGCCTCAATGTACTCATCGACACAATGACGTTGATCATCATCGGCAATATTAAACAGGGATGCCAGTATGTTCGCAAAGGCATCAAAACGATAACTGTAACCTGTTGGTGAGAATGATGGCAGCCAGTAATTAAAATTCTCCATACGACTCTTTGCTGCCTCACAACCCTTGGCATACAGGACTTCATGATACCGATCACCGATTTCACACTGATCTTTTTCAAACCAGTAGTTCGCCCTGATAAGATGTCTCAGACGACTCAGGCGCTCAATCAAAACATGGTCCGAGGATCCATGGACCTGCGCATGCAGATAGCTGATGGTTTGCTGTGCCTGCAGGTAGAGTAATTGATCATACAGGACATAGCCTGTGTGCAGATATTCATCTGCCCAGTCGCCGGCCTGCGGGACATACAACAGGCCACGGCCATTAAACTCCCAGGCACCAAGCAGGAAACGCACCTTTTCAATCGCGGGCAGCACGCGTTCCAGGAAATCATCATCACGAGTGGCCTGCCAGTATTCACCGCAGCCAATGATAAACCATAGATCCGCGTCCACCCGACCGGTAGTGCCACCGTAACTGACCCGACCGGAGATCGGATCCACATTACTCGGGATCTCACCATGGATCCCCTGGTGTCTGGCAAGCGTTTCCAGGGTGAGCTTCAGGCCATTGGCCAGGTCATGATAATTGCTCAGCAATCCCGCCAGGCCAATAATCACCCCGTCGCGGGCCCAAATCCTGCGATAATTATCATTTGCTGTTGGCGAGGCCAGAAAACCATCTTCAGTGCAGCAGGCATTGAGCAACTTGACCGCCTGCTCATAGCCTTGTGTAAACAGATCCCGGTCTTCCGTCACTGCTTCCATGGACTGCTTTCCTGCGATATTGGATATACCTCATTATAGGATAACCTGTGGTCACTGGTATGGCCCGGATAAGGCACTGTTGCCGCACTGTTATGGCAGCCATCCATACATAGAGGGGTTTCTGGATACCGGCCTGCGCCGGTATGACAAAGTATTTAATTGACAGCATCATTTCTGGAAATTTCGTGGGGGTACCTCATATTTCACCATCTGATGATCACAATTCCATGACATTTGCCCGGAATCATGGTAAATTATCAGTAATTTCATAGGCTTGGAAAGGATTTTTCGCCTGAACATCCCGCCGATGCATACCTTTTATATATATACAGGTCTGAATGAGCTAAATGGGTGAACTGACACTACTGATGGCAATCCCTGCACTGGGCGCGATCCTGGTCACCCTGTTGCCGCAATATGCTGTTCGTCCTGTTGCCATTATAGTGGCAGCCATCACCATGCTGGCCGTCTGGTGGCTATTACCCGCCTTTGATAGCTCTATTGCAACATTACAGTTTGCCGAGATGGTCCCCTGGAACCCTCGCCTGGGGACCTACTACGCGCTCGGTCTGGATGGCTTTTCCTATCCGATGGTGTTGCTGGAAACGCTACTGAGCTTTATCGCCATCGTTGCATCATCGTCCATCCGAGAGAACATAAAAGGCTACTATTTACTGATGTTATTACTGGAGGCCGCCATGCTCGGGGTCTTTATGGCGCAGGACTGGTCATTATTTTACCTGTTCTGGGAACTAACGCTGGTCCCGTTGTTCTTCCTTATCGGGCGCTGGGGGGGTAAAAAGCGCAACCAGGCCTCGCTGAACTTTGTCCTGTACACCATGGGTGGATCAATATTTATCCTCATCAGTCTGCTGGTATTGTTTGACAGTACCCCCGGGCATTCCTTCGCCATGGCCGATATGACACTCGGGGCAAAATCACTCCCAAAGGAGGCCCAGGTGTGGATCTTCCTCGGCTTCCTGATCGGCTTTGGTGTAAAGATGCCAATATTTCCCCTGCATGGCTGGTTACCTCTTGCCCACGTCGAAGCACCCAGCCCGGTCAGCATCCTGCTTTCTGGTATTCTGCTAAAAATGGGTTCCTACGGGCTGATCCGCGCGGCAACTATGCTGCCGGAGGCCATTATCTCACTCCAGGGCATACTGGCAGCGCTCGCGCTGTTTAGTCTGATCTATGGTGGCCTGCTTGCATGGCGGCAGACGGATCTGAAAATGATGGTCGCGTATTCTTCTATCAGTCATATGGGTATAGTGCTGCTTGGCATTGCCGCCCTGAATGCTGCAGGGTTAACTGGCGCTATCATGCAAATGGTTTCCCATGGTTTTGTCGCCGGGATCCTGTTCCTGCTGATAGGCCTTTTATATGAACGTACCGGTACACGTGATATCAATCATTACAGCTCACTTGTTCAGGTCACACCACGGTTTGCATTCTTCACCTCTCTTGCCTTTGTCGGTGCTGTCGGCATGCCAGGCACTGCAGGTTTTGTTGCTGAACTACATGCCATCATTGGTGGTTTTGAACGCTGGGGATGGAGCATCGTTATTATAAGTGTTGGAGTAATGATTAGTGCTGCCTACGCTATCAGAACAGTGGGTAAACTGCTAACTGGCCCGGTACGTCCGGAAATGCAGAAACTTAAAGATCTCAACCCTGTGGAAATGCTGTCTGTCAGCACCCTTGCCGCAGGCATCATCATTATCGGTATATTTCCTGCATCCATACTTCATTTCATCAATGCTTCAGTCACTGAACTAAGCAATATGTTTTCCGGATATCCCCTGTAAGGAATGACTGTGTCAGCATTTACTAAAAAATACAGTGAACACCGCGAAAAACTGCGTCATATAGTAGAACACCTGGATCAGGTTCTACCTGGCCAGGCACCGATACAGGATTTTGTACATCACAACACTCTGCACGGATATCAACACCTGTCGTTTCCTGAGGCACTTAAACATGCGCACAAGACTACCGGCGCATATGGTTACTTTCCAGAAAAGAAATTCCATGAACTCCATGCCCAGGGCAGGATCACTGATGAAGACCTGTTGCATGTCATCAATAACGATCAGGACCTGTATGCCGGTGAACAGATCAGCCCCATTGAGGGCAGTGAAATATCCAGAAAGGACATATATCTTACGGCCTTATTGCACCCGATAAAAGTAGTCACCAGTTGTCAGTTGACCTGGCAAATAGAAGAACTCAATACGCTTTACGCATTTCAGCCTGACATCTCCGATGACAGTCGTCAAAATCTGCTCAAAAGAGCCCAGGCCAGCGGAAAAACATCTGAAAGTGAGGCCATCAATGATCTGTGGCATGCCTGTCTAACCGTGCTGGATCTTGATCATTTCCTGATGCACCCTGAAGACATGCTGGATTTAAGTCCGGAACAGGCGGAGAAAATGCTTTCAGAGATACTTGAACAGGAGAGCAAAGACACAGATACCCCGCAGATGGATTCACTCATCGGTGAAGAGGCGGATACCATCGGCAGGGCATTGTTTGAATCTGGCATCACTATCGCCAGTTTACTGCACCAGTTAACCGGTGATGATCTGTTAGAAGATTTACGACCGGTTTTGATACGTTACCTGGCTTCTTATCTGGATCAGGGACAATCTGCCTGGACCAGTCCTGATCGTGATCAGGGTTTCTATGTCAGTTGGCGAAAAAGTGCGGCAACTGACCTTGCCTGGATGTTCGATGATATGCCTGACTGGTTTGACAGTATTCATGCCCTGCCTGAAGATGCTGTAGATACCGTTATGATTGAACTCCGCTGGCTGGGGCTCCCTGAAGACAATTGGCGGCAATACCTGGAAGAGCTGGCATTAGAGCTTCCCGGCTGGTCTGGCATGTTTTGCTGGCGACACAATCATAAAAACTACAATGGCCAGACACAGCCTGTCGATATGATGGACTATCTTGCAGTCCGCCTGATTATGGAACGCTTGTTTGCCCAACGTCTATGCAGGACAAACTGGCAAATTGAGGCAAGTTTCGATGTCATACGCTGGTATTTCAGACATCACCGTATTGAATTCTGGGTCCGCTATATCTTCCATAACACGCGCCTGCCAGAATATCTCGCTACTCAGGTACAGCGGTTACTCAACTGTTCCGAGCTGTGTGCAGTAGATGACCCGCAATGGGTCCGTCTTGCGCACCTCGTGTGGACCTGGCGAAAGAGTCCCGCTGCAGGTGATCCAAAAGTACACAGTGTTTACCGAAGTGCATGGAGATTATTCCGCCTGTCACAGCACATGGGGATGGATGGAAGCATAATCCGTAAGCTGAATACAGCGCAGATCGAATCCATATTTGAGTGTCTCGACATACTTGATCGGGAAACTTCCGGATTTATCTGGTTACGCGCATATGAGCATCACTACCGTGAAAGGATGCTCGCCACGCTGGCATCCAATTCAGGTCGTGGTCGATGGCAATCAAGAAACAGGCGTCCGCAGGCACAGATTATCTTTTGTATGGATGATCGCGAAGAGGCCTTCAGACGCCATCTGGAAGAACACAATCCGGAAATTGAAACACTCGGCGCCGCAGGTTTTTTTGGTGTTGCCATCAACTGGCTGGGGCTGGATGAGCGAACAGCCTCCCCGTTATGCCCGGTTGTCGTAACGCCATCACACAATGTAATGGAAGTCCCCAGACAAGATCAGGTTGATATAAATAACCGACATGTACATCGTCGGGCCAGCCGGATCAATCTGCGTGACTTACTTCATCTGGGAACCAGCCGTGACCTGATCCGTTCCGTTGCGGTTATTCTGGTTGCTGGCCCCGGAGCACTGCTTGTTTTAACTGCCAGGTTGCTTGCCCCACTGTCACTGGGAAGATTATCGCTCAGGCTACGCAATACCTGTGACTTGACAGTAAGAACAGATATTACCATTAACGCCCAGGATCCTTCGGTGCAGGCCACCGAGGAAAATCCGAGGGAAGGTTTTACTGATACCGAACAGGCAGACCGCGTCTACGGTTTCCTTCGTAACACAGGCCTGGTGAATGAATTCTCCAGGCTGGTGATATTGATGGGACATGGTTCATCCAGCCAGAATAATCCCCATATGGCGGCGTATGATTGTGGTGCCTGCAGTGGTCGCCATGGCGGGCCAAACGCACGAGTATTTGCAGCGATGGCAAACCGGCCGGAAATACGCCGCCTTCTGGGCGCGCGAGGCATAGACATAGCAACTGACACATGGTTTATAGGTGCTGAACACAACACCTGTGATGAAAGTATTTCCTGGTACGATCTGGATCTGTTACCTGATGAGTTAAAGCCGGATCTACTGGCAGTACAACAGGATCTGAGCATCGCCTGCAGGCGTTCTGCCCATGAACGTTGCCGTCGTTTGGCATCAGCACCGAATGACCCTGGCGATGAAGAGGCACTGACACATATCATCAGCCGTTCCCTGGATTTTAGCCAGGCAAGACCTGAGCTGGGTCATGCAACCAATGCTGCTGCCTTTATCGGACGCCGTGCGATGAGCCAGGGGACATTTTTCGACAGACGCGTTTTTCTTATTTCCTATGATCCGACAATTGACGCTGATGGCTGTATTATCGAAAACATCCTTCTCAATGTCGGACCAGTAGGCGCCGGTATAAGCCTTGAATATTATTTTTCCACTGTGAATAACGATTTGTACGGTAGCGGTTCCAAGGTCACCCATAACGTGACCGGTTTATTTGGCGTTATGGATGGTACCAGTAGTGACTTACGCACTGGTCTGCCATTACAAATGACGGAGATCCATGAACCCATGCGCCTGCAGGTCGTCGTGGAGGCATCAACCGATGTCCTCACAAAGATCTATCAGCGTCAACCTGATCTGCAGGAGCTCATCGGAAATGGCTGGCTATTGTTGAGCACCATGGACCCCGATAGTGGGGAGATATCTGTTTTTGAGCCGGACAACGGCTTCGTTGCATGGGAAAGTGAGGCCGGACAAACTGATACCATTGACAGTTCCCATGAATGCTATCGTGGTCACGATGGTCCTCTGCCGCCAGTATTGATCAAACAACCCGGAGTATCGTCACATGGTTGATTTTTCACAATACAGCTGGCTGATACCGGCGTTACCCATAACAGCTTCTGCGCTGATAGCCGCTGGTTATCTATATGGCAGTAATCGTGGAGAAAAAGGTGAGGGCATCACCGGCGGCCTGGCAATATGGTTTTCTACACTGTCATTGCTATTGCTACTGGCTATAGATATTCAGGCCATACTCAATGGCGCCGCACCTGGCCAGGTCCAGTATACTTCATGGATCAACAGCGGCGACTTTACCGTCTTATTAAGCTTTACACTGGACATACTGGGGCTGAGTATTGCCACACTGTTCGCATTTCTTTGTGTGCTAGTCATTCGCTTTTCAAGGAATTACATACACAGGGAAGTTGCCTTCCATCGTTTCCATATTATTTTGCTGCTGTTTATGAGTGCCATGTTACTCATCGTTATGGCCGGAAATGTCGCGCTTGTCTTTGTTGGCTGGGAACTGGCAGGTGTCAGTTCCTACCTGCTGATTGCCTATGCTCATACACGGCCTGTTGCGGCAGAAAACGCGACCCGTGCTTTTATCACTAACCGTATCGGTGATGCCGGTTTTCTGATGGGCATCGCATTAAGCTTCTTCTGGCTGCAGGGAATTGAATGGCCTGTCATCGCCAGAAACGCACCTGGCCTGGATGTGCTGCATGCAGGCATAATTGCGGCGGCCTTTTTAATCGCGGCAATGGCCAAATCAGGACAAGTGCCATTCTCGCCGTGGATATCACGCTCACTGGAAGGCCCTACCCCATCGAGTGCAATCTTCTATGGGTCACTGATGGTGCATGTTGGCGTCTATCTGGTGATCAGAATGCAGCCTGTATTTGAACAGGCACCAGAAATGATGGTGGCACTCATTATTATAGGACTATTAACTGCCGTGTATGGCTTTCTCTGCGGTCTGGTCCAGGCAGACACCAAGAGTATTTTAATGTTCTCTACCCTTTCCCATGTTGGACTGATGTTTGTTGCCAGTGGTCTTGGTTATTTCGAAGCAGCCACCTGGTACATGCTGGCTCATGCGAGTTGGCGTGCTTACCAGTTTTTAAGCGCACCATCTGTTATTCAGCTAATGGAGCATCCGACAAGACCTGTCCCGCACTGGCTAAGAAAGCTTCGTTGGTTATATACCGCGTCTTTACAGAGATTCTGGCTAGACAATGCCGCACAAGGGCTGATTGTCCGGCCAACACAATCACTGGCACGTGACACTAACGGATTTGATGAACGTGTTGTAAACCGTATCGCAGGACTCCCCGACACGGCGGGTGCAGTGTCATCCATTGGCCAATGGGAGGCCAGAAAATATCAGTCAGATACCCATGTCATCAACAACAGTAACAATGTTGGCAAGGGTAAAGGGGCCATGGGAAAACTTATGGAATTGGTCGCCTCATTGATGCATTGGTTCGAGGACCACCTGGTACTTAAGGGAACAGATGAGGGCCTGCTAAAAGTGATACATCGTATTGGAAATTATCTCATCGATGTCGATGAGATATTAAGCAAGCCCCGCTATTTGCTAACTATCATAATTATTACTTTCGTGGTGATCATCTGATGCTTTTGCCCGAAATACACTGGTCATTAGGTTCTACATATCCAATACTCTCGGCGATGCAACTGTTGCCGTTCATCGCCGCATTGCTGACTTTCCGTAATTACCGGTTCGTCGTCGCCATCAGCGTATTACTGGCCAGTATCGAAGTCTTAATAGCGGTGGATCTATTTATTCTGTTTGACCGCGACCAGCAAGCAATGCAATTTTTCGAGAAAATCAGTCTTTTCCCACCCCTCACTTATCATGTTGCCGCTGATGGCATCACCGTTTTGTTTATGCTGCTGACTTCAATACTTACCCTGATGTTGATTATATACAGCCGCATCAGGCAACTAAATCCTGCCAACAGGTTTATCCCGATTGTATTTCTGGTTGAAGCGTCATTGCAGGGGATATTCGCCACACAGGACCTGCTGTGGTTTACTCTTCTATCGGCAGTTGAACTTACCCTGATAGGCTACCTGTTAATGCGCTGGGCCACATCCCCTGCTGAGGATCTGGCACGACTCAGGTATATACAATTCATGAGTACCGGATTATTCCTGTTACTTGCCGGGACCATCATGCTGGGCTGGAACTACGCTGACGCCAATAACGACGTCTGGTCATTTAATCTGCATGACCTTGCTTCTTCACCAGTCCCGGTCGCTTTACAATCGCTAATCTTCTTCCTGCTATTCTACGGGCTGGCAATACGCGTTCCATTGTTCCCTCTGCATGGCTGGCTACCCATGATGTCTGAACATGGCACTATAGCCGTTACCGGAGTTTTCCTCCTTGGTTTAAAAACCGGCATCTATGGTCTTATCCGATTTGTCTTCCCACTACTGCCTGATGCCGTCATTCGCTGGCACGAGTATGTTGTGGCATTTTCTGTGGTTGGTATTTTCTATGCGGCTTTCCTGGCATTAATGCAGGTCAACCTGAGACGCCTGCTAGCTTTTGCTGTAGTAAGTCACACCAGCATACTTATAATAGGTCTTTTCAGTCTCAGTAATGCGGGGTTTCAGGGAAGTATACTGTTATCAGTGAACTTTGGCCTGGCCATTTCCGGGATGATGATAATGACCGGCTTTGTGTATCACCGTACACGTACACTGCTATTCACCAATCTGGGTGGCCTGTTTGACAAGATTCCATTCATTGGTATTGCCTTTCTTGTTGGTGGCCTGTCTATTATAGGCATGCCTGGTACACCTGGATTTGATGCAGTACACCTGGTTACGGAGGCTGCCATAGTGCGTTTTGGCGCACTCATTACCATAGCGGCGGCTGTGGGCAACGTCATTGCCGCGGGCTACCTGCTTTGGGCATTTCAGCAGGCATTTTTATCACCAGTCATCGTCAACGTAAAAAAAGAAATCATACGTGCGACACCACTGGAGTTGCTTATTGCCGGGTCATTTATCGCCATCCTGGTGACTACGGGTTTCTTTTCAGAACCATGGCTTAACCTGATTGAATCTTCATTACGCCCCCTGGATGAACTGTACAATTCCGGCGCACTAACTCCGGAAATTACACATATTGATGTTGGCAAGGAATAACCGATGTTCGGCACCGAGATACCATTGATCAGCTTGATGATTTTTACCCTGCCACTCGGGGTCGCCCTTATCTGGCTATTGCCTGATTCACGACATGCACGCATGGTCGCCCTGCTCACAGGACTGGTTGACATGCTGATTGCCCTGATCACCCTGTATAACTTCGACCCTGGCGATGCTTCCCATCAGTTGATTGATCGCTGGGACTGGATACCGAGCCTGAATATTCAGTATACCGTTGGAATTGATGGTATTTCAGTCCTGTTCCTGCCACTGACGATACTGTTATTTATCGGTGTAGTTCTGGCTTCCTGGACCAGTATACGCAGTATGCCTAAATTATATTATTCGCTGCTATTGATCCTTGAAAGCGCGATGCTGGGCATCTTTAGCGCCATGGATACCATTTTGTTCCTGCTCTTCTGGGAGCTGACACTGATACCCATTTACTTTCTCATCAGTCTTTGGGGGGTCGGGCCTAATCGTCGTTATGCAGCGGTTAAATATACCTTCTTCATGATGGCAGGAGGTGTGCCTCTGCTGTTTGGATTTATCCTGCTTGCGTTTACGCATGCAGAAATGAGTGGCGTCGGCATACCGTCAGGACTGGTTTTTGATTACACGACCCTGCTGGAGCACCCAGTCCCGGCAAAAACACAGACCCTGGTATTTTTTCTGCTATTGCTTGGGTTTGCCGTTAAAATGCCGGTTTTCCCGTTACACACCTGGTTACCCACTGTGGCCATGGAAGGGCCTGTCAGCGTCATCACCATGATGGCTGGACTAAAGCTTGGCCTCTATGGGCTGATACGCTTTGTTATTCCTCTCTCCCCGCAGGCATCTCAGGAGTTTCACTGGCTACTCGCAGGACTGGGTGTATTCGGTATTATTTATGGCGCGCTCGTCGCATTGTCACAAACTAATCTGCGCAGAATGCTGGCATTCTCCAGCATCAGCCATGTCGGCCTGGTCATCCTTGGTATTTCATCATTCACTATCGAAGGATTCCAGGGCGCAATATTTCAGCTAATTAATTTCACCTTTATTGCCGGTGGCCTGTTCCTGCTTACCGGCTTCATGCATCACCGGGTTGGTTCAACTGACGTTGCCAGCCTTGGAGGTGTAGCAAGCAGTATGCCGCTAATTGCCACGTTCTTCTTTCTGTTTGGCATTGCCAGTATAGGTGTCCCCGGAACAAGTGGCTTCCCTGCCGAGTTTCTGTTGATATTAAGTACTCTGAAAGTACATACTGGTGCAGGCATAGCCGCCCTTGCCGGTATAATTCTCAGTGCAGCTTACTTCCTGAGGATTTACCGCATGGCCTTCATGGGCCCAATCAAACATGCGGTCATCGAGGATGCAGCAGATCTGAGACGACGCGAGTTGGGTATCATACTCGTCATGGCAATATTAATATTAACATTCGGAATATACCCAAATGGCATTCTTGACCAGACAAGGCTTGCCGGGGAATCCTGGGTTTCTCATTTAACATCATTAAAATAGAGTGAGGGGGAAACTGCGGCCCACTGACTGCCTGATGCAGAAGCGGTAATTTATCGCTACGAGCCGACTCTTCTTTTTCTTCCCTGCAATGCATCATTGACCTGTTGTAACAGTTCGTTACTACGCATTGGTTTGTTAAGTATCGCCCGTATTCCTAGCTCTTTTATCTTGTCATCGCCAAGCAACTCACTGTAACCAGTACAAATAACAACCGGTACATCAGGGCGGATCTTTAAAACTTCTTCCGCAAATTGAATACCTGTAATCCCAGGCATACTATGATCAGTAAAGATAAAATCTACCTTGTTTGGCATTGAATGAAAATATGCTAATGCATCAATTGAGTCATTGAACAACTTGACATCGTAGCCGGATCTTGACAGTACTTCACTGGTAAAACCACCCACAGTTGGTTCATCATCGACCACCATGATGGTGCCATGCCCATGCGCTGCTAATAAACTTCTTCCTTTTTCAGGCTGCAATTTCGTGATATGTGCTGTATCTGCCTGCAGATAGAGGTGAAATGCTGTTCCCTTACCAATCTCGGATTCAACAAGGATATGACCATTATGATCATGCATTATGCCATGTATAACGGATAAGCCCATTCCTGTCCCTTTTCCTACTTCCTTTGTCGAGAAAAACGGCTCGAATAACCGGGGCATAATCGACTCACTAATACCATGCCCATTATCTTCCAGCAGTATATCAACAAGGTCTCCTGAGAAATTCTGATGGCATGATGAACATTCAGCGCTTACAATGTGCTTTCGACTGGCACTAATACTGATTCTCCCCTGATCCTTCATTGCATCTTTGGAATTCAGGCACAAATTCATAATCAGTTGCTGGAAATTGATTGGGTCAATAACAACGGCAGGCAGGTCCTTTTCCACATTTATATCAATTTTAATCGAGGAAGGAATGGTTGAACGAAGCATCTTTATAACATCATTGACTAATGGCTCAATAACCAGAGGCTCTACACCTTCCCCTGTCCCTTCACCACGACTGAATGCGAGCATTTTCTGAATAAGATCGCGCGCACGTTCTCCTGATGTATACACCTGATCAAGGTATTGAATTACTTTTCCATTGCTATCCTTGTCAATTACCTCTACAGCCAATTCACAGTAACCCATCATACTGGCAAGAATATTATTAAAGTCATGTGCAATGCCGCCGGTTAATTGCCCTACTGCTTCCATTTTCTGTGCCAGCTGTACCTGGCTCTGGAGCTTTGCCCTCTCCATATCTGAATATTTCTGCTCAGTAATATCAAATATAACACCATCTATAAGATTCTCCCCTGTTTCTTCATCAACCACACCATGGCCCTTGTCGTAAACCCAAACAACCTCTCCGTCGGGATTAAGTATGCGGTACTCTGCGACAAAAGGACGACCACTTTCCAGACTTCTTTTGACTGTTTCTCTTAAGTCTTCGATATCTTCTCTGAAGATGATGCCAGAATAGCTTGATTTGGTATTTCCAATAATATCTTTTGTCTCGTATCCAGATATGGCAATAAAGGCATCACTGAGAAAAACCATTGACATATCATCATCAGGTTTTCTGATATAGACAGCGCCCGGTAAATTCGACACGAGTTCCCTGTATCTCTTTTCACTACGCTTAAGAGATTCTTCCATCCCCTTCCGCCGGGTGATATCGCGAACTAAAACAATACGCAACCTCTTGCCAGACACTGTCACTTCACTGATTGCATAATCGATGGGGAACTCAGTACCGTCTTTTCTCCTTGCAAACGTATCCCCACCCATCCCTGGGACATCATCATTGTCTCCAATGGCATACACATTCTTATTGTCATTTCGATTGCCGCCGTCAGACAGAAACATGTCGAACGTCATACCGTTTGCTTCAACATCGCTATATCCGAATATCCCCTCTGCCGCTTTATTTAATGTTCCAATATTCCCGTATTCATCTGTTGTAATAATTCCGTCTACGACATTATCAAGGACGGCGGCGAGTTGTTGTTCATTTTTCTGAAGAGCGATCCTGTCCCGGTTCCAGCAGATCAGACTTCCATACTCCTGGACTATCATATCTAATTCCCTGGATTCAGTACTTGTATAGCCTCCTGCCCTGTTGGCCACTGCCAGTACCCCGACAAGATCACTGGATCCATAGATAGGTAATCCCATAAAGGTCCTGATGCCATTTTCGACAGGTATGCAGGATATCTCATCGTCATCTATATCTTTGTCATTACTGATTACTGCAGACCCTGAGGAGACGATTCTTCCTATTAATGAAGTGGGGTCATCAAAGACTATATCATCACAATCTGTGTTTATTCTGGTTTCTTTATTCTTTCCACGACCAATGACCTGTGCAGATGCATATGTCCTTGCATACGCTACCCCTGTGCTCGCTACTAATACTTCTGCAACAAGAATAAACCTGCTCTCTGTAAGATCCAGAAGATCTGCCAACATCGCTGAAAATACATGTTTCGCATTATCTCCCGTGATAAACTGCCTTTGTACATTGTTTACAATTTTCATAATGCGGTTCTTCCTGCTAACCATCTTTGCCGCATCTTTAGCCACCTGGGCTTCCTGTTCCAGCTCTATTCTGGCAACTCGCATATTATGGCTCATATTCAGGAATGAGGCTGTCAACCTTCCAATTTCACTTCTGCTTATTTTTGGCAGTGGAACACTGAAATCACCGTCACTAATTGAGTTGGTTGCATTTGCGAGCATGGATAATGGTCTGATGACCTCCTTTTCTAAAAGGAGTATCAGTATGAAAAGAATACTGCCAAACAGCAAGGCCAGCATGATTTCAACAAAATAAATATCATTTCTTGATGCACTGATATACCCGGTTGAATCCGCTACAAGTCGTAAAGTTCCTGTACTATTTCCCTGATATTCAAGATCAAGCGTTATGCTAACTATATTATCCGGGTCTGGATCAGCTGCCGCTGCTGCATTTTTAAATGAGTAAGCCAGGACATTACCGTCGTTACTTGTGATCTCGATGGAGTTCCAGTATTTCTCATATTCAAGAATATCATCAACCCATTCAGTGAGAGCAGCAAAATCTGACCTGGATATTTCCTTGATAGCTGCCGGGGCCAGTTTATGTATATTTGAGAACTCATTTGCAAGGAAATTCTCTCTCTCTTTTTCAATATAATCAGGCAACCAGTAAGCATTGAATACGGCAGCGAATATTGAAAATGCTGCCAAAATAGGTATTATCAAGCGGATCCTGATTCCCGTTAACATATTAAAGGCACACCTGCTACTGGATTGACATTATACAAGCTTCAGCAGCGGGGTTTCCTGCTATATCAGGAAAGCTGCTCATGGCGATTATCTTCACGACTGACCTTCTCAATAAACAACTCTATACCTTCTCTGGCAGACAATATTCTCCATACCGTTGCCATACTACCTCCGCTGCATTGCTCTTATGCTGCGACCTGTTCATTGACAATATCTCTTAACTCTTTCATCTGGAATGGCTTTCTCAGTATGAACTGAGCGCCTATTAGTTTCGCTATCGGCAAATAATCAAACCTTCCTGTAATACCACCACCACCCGATATAGCGACGATATGAATATCAGGGTGTGCCTTTTTTATCTCCATAATTACATCAATGCCGCTTTTATCAGGCATAACCAGATCCGTTACAATGAGATCGATGTTGTGAATATCAAATGTTTCCATTAGGCCCTTGCCAGTTGATGCCTCATCAATATCATGACCGTCAAGCTCGAGAGAATCCCGTATCAGTACCCTGACGGCATCATCATCATCTACTACCAGTATTTTCGCCATACTATTACCTCTGATATACAGTTCAACACCAGACTAGAATAATTCGACTACACCATTATCCATATTGCCCTGGTTTATCGGATTATGCTCTGTCGACTGGATCCTGTTATTAACATCATCATGCAGATTCATAAACTTGCTCAGATAAATACGCTTTGACTCATTATCATGCTCTGTATTCATATATTCACTGCACAGCCCAGTATATTCCTGAAGAAATGTCCTGGCAGTACCAAGCCTGCTTTCCATGTGTGCAAGTAATTGTTTGGTCATGTCTTCAAACTGCAGAGAGCGTACTGCAATACTTACTGATTCCGTGATCTGCCCGGATATACCAGAAACCTGTTCCAGGTCTTTTGATATTTTTCTGTTGGTCTCCTCCACGTCCTCCATCAATTTTGCAATTTTCCCGGACTCCATTGTCATACTCATGTCCCTTGAGGCCATTGCTCCAATGATCTCGGCGGATCTGCCAATGGTTGACTTGACATCAGAAAATTGTCCCTGAATCTGCTCACTAAACTGACTTGACCTTAGAGAGAGTGATCTTACTTCATCTGCAACAACAGCAAAGCCTCTTCCCGCTTCACCGGCTCTTGCTGCCTCTATTGCCGCATTGAGTGCCAGTAAATTTGTCTGGCCACTGATCCCATCTATTTCACCCAATAATTTATCAATTCTCTCTATTTTATCACTCATCTTCGTGATTTCTTCCACAAGGTCTACGCTTCCTTCACTCATCGCAGTTATATTTCCAACAAATACATTGATAAGTTTAATAGCCTCGTTTGCATGATTCTCTGATTTAGCATCAGCATCGCCTGCGATCCTGACAGTCATATTCTCAACCAGATCTCTGCCATTATTGGACTGTTCCTCCAGTGTCCTGAAGCTGGCAACCAGTCCCTCTATAGCTCCCGCCTGAATGCTCCTGACTCTGTTCAGTTCGTCTTCCATCAATATATATTCGTTAAGCATATTATCTTTCGAGCTGTTCAGCACTGCAGCAAATTCTTCTTTTATATCTGCAGAATCATTTTCTACAGATAATTCGGAATCTTGTATTTCTTTTATATTTTTCTGGTTTGTATATACCCAGGCAGAAATAACAATAATCATCAACACAATGCCAATGATATCGGGACCTGCTACCAGCATGACTATAATTGCCGGCACACCAAAAAGGTAAGGCATTTTATTTTTTTTAACATGTCCTAACATCAAGAGAACTCCTTATCCTTTACTTGCCACTTTGCTAAATACTTTATGAAATGGCCAGGCTTGTATTGTGATGGTATTTCACCGTCCAGATCATCCCGGCAACTCCCCGTGATCGCTGATAGCATAAAGATATCTATCCACCCCACGTATCATAAGGTATTGTTTTTCCTGAAAATAATATAGTTTTCAGGGTGCCGGCATATATATATGCGTTATTCGCTATTATCGATATCGACACATCGCGAGTGAACTTTAGCGATTTGCATACAGCTAATATTCTGTTTTTATAAGATTTTTTGGGTTCAGGCCTGAGCTTCGCCGCTGGCAAACGGATGCCCTGTCATCAGGTATATGACTGGCGTACTGTGTTAGGATATGCTGGAAAGTGATCGACGAATAGAAAGCATCTGTTCTTGCTAATGGATAAATTAATCTGAAGTATCAGAGTCATGCGCTACGCCATCGTCATTAATCTGGATTATATCAGCCACTCGGAAGATGCCTGTCAGATCCTGTGGAGCGAAATCCGTGAGCGGATGATCGCAACGGGTTTCCGCTGTGAGAACCGTATATTCACCATCGAGGCAGCAGAAGAGACGGCCTATAAGCTGGCACGGGATGTGATCGAATCCATTGAGGAACACAAAGAATATCAGGACAAGCGGATCCACCGTTACCTTAAGGATTTCTATGGCTATGATATGGCATGTACTACCAATTTGCTGGTAGCACCCGCCGATGACATACTGGTCAAGGGTGAATAAAAGAAATACTAATCCAGCCTGATGAAGTGTTCCCGAAAGTAAACCAGCTCACGGATAGAATCACGAATGTCGTCCAGTGCCAGGTGGCTGGAGTTCTTCTCAAAGCCGTTATACACCGTTGGTCGCCAGCGACGTGCCAGTTCCTTCAGGGTACTCACATCAAGATTACGATAGTGGAAAAAACTCTCCAGTTCCGGCATTAATCTCGCCATAAAACGCCTGTCCTGGCAAATACTGTTACCACACATAGGTGACTTGCCCAGGGGCACATATTCCTTTAGAAAAGCGATCGTTTGCTGCTCCGCCTCAACCGTGGTCATCTCACTTTTCCTTACCCGATCAACAAGTCCGGAATGACCATGTTGCCGGGTGTTCCATTCATCCATGCCTCCGAGGATTTCCTCCGACTGATGAATCGCCACTACCGGACCTTCCGCAAGGGTATTTAGTTCACTGTCGGTAACAATAGTGGCAATCTCTATAATGCAGTCCTTTTGAGTATCCAGACCCGTCATTTCCAAATCTATCCAAATCAGATTGTTGGCATCCTGTGGCATAGTGGCTTGTCTTTAGGTTTTTATCCTGTTTATCATCAAGTTATCGGGATATATCATCCTGATAGAGATTGTATTACAGCTTAATAATACCGATAATACCCATCAGACACATTATTAATCAATACTTGATAAATATGCACATATTGACTTACCTGTTCCTGTTCGCGCTGGCCTGTTCAGTGTTCGTTCAAATCTGGCTGGCCCGCAGACAAATCCACAGCGTCGAATCCCATCGTGACAGTGTCCCTGATTCATTCAGGGATTCCATTAGCATGGAACAGCATGCAAAGGCCGCTGACTACACCATAACCAGGTTGCGTTTTGGATACGGTGAACTGGTTTACGGCACCATACTGCTGCTTATCTGGACGTTGGGAGGTGGGCTCGAACTGCTCGATAATCTGGGCCGCGGCCTGGGCCTGTCTACTCTGTATACGGGGACTGTATTCATACTGTCTGCCATCATCATTATGGGGCTGCTTGACCTGCCGTTTAGCACCTACCGTACATTCGTTATTGAACAACGTTTTGGTTTTAATCATTCCACCCTCAGATTGTTCATTATGGATCACATCAAACAAACCGGACTGCTGATAGCCATCGGCACACCGCTGATTATGCTGGTGTTGTGGCTGATGGATAATGCAGGGCAACTGTGGTGGCTATATGTCTGGGTAGTATGGTTCTCTTTCAGCATGCTAATGATGTGGGCCTACCCGGTATTTATAGCGCCTATCTTTAACAAATTTGCACCATTGGAGGACAGCCCGTTACGCACTCAAATCGAGAACCTGTTACAAAGGACCGGCTTCAGGAGCAAGGGCATTTTTGTCATTGATGGTTCCAAACGTTCAGGACATAGCAATGCCTACTTCACCGGGCTGGGTGAGAATAAACGCATCGTTTTCTTCGACACACTGATGCAGTCACTCAATGGTGACGAGCTCGAATCGGTGCTTGCCCATGAACTGGGACATTTCAAGCACAAACACATCCATAAAAACATCCTGCTTACCGCAGTAATCAGCCTGATTGGGCTGGCACTGCTCGGCTGGCTGATCAGTAAACCCTGGTTCTATACCGCATTGGGCGTACAAACACCATCTATCCATGTCGCATTACTGCTGTTTATGATCGTCATGCCGGTATTTACCTTCTTTTTGCAACCAGTGTTCTCGTATTTTATGCGTCGGCATGAATTTGAAGCCGATGACTTCGCTGCAAGCCAGACGGATCCACGAAATCTTATCTCTGCGCTGGTTAAATTGTACACGGAGAATGCCAGTACCCTGACACCGGACCCGGTATATTCTGCATTTTATGATTCACACCCGCCGGCACCCGTCAGGATCTCGCACCTTACAGCGAAAATGGACCAGGTAATATAGCAGAAGGTATTCAGTGAGAGATCTTGTTGAACAGCGTTGTGCACCGATAGCCAGAGATGCTCCTCCCCTTGACGAATCTTCCATCAATGAACTCCTGCCCCAGGTAGATGGCTGGGAGAAACGGGATGATCATACCATCCAGCGCACATTTAAATTCAAAGACTATTACCAGACCATCTCATTCGTCAATGCCGTTGCCTGGATTGTTCTCCACGAGGATCACCATCCAGACATGCTGGTCAGCTATAACAAATGCGACATCAGCTTCAGCACCCATTCAGTCGGTGGATTGAGTATCAATGACTTCATCTGCGCCGCGAAAATCAATGCCCTGCCCTATGAATCCTGAGCCCGAACAAGACACCAATGACAAAAAAGGCACCGTCATTGCCCGTTTTGGTAAATCAGCGGACATTGAAACCAGCGAAGGACAGTTACTAAACTGCGCGATAAGGAAGGCGATGATCTCCATTGTCTGTGGTGATGTCATCACCTGGCAGGGGCATGACAACAACGATTGTGTTATCTGTGACAGACAGGAGAGAAAGACCCTGCTGGAAAGACCGGATGCATCGGGAAAATATAAACCCATCGCGGCAAATATTGATCAAATCATTATAGTATCGGCACCCAGACCAGGGATCGATCTGGATATGATCGATCGCTATCTGGTGGCGGCCGAACTCATTCATATAGAACCCCTGATATTACTCAACAAGACAGACCTTTACGAAAAGGACGAACTACAAAAGATGCAGGATCTGTTGAACACCTACCAGATCATTGGCTATGACATTGTTTACTCCAGTGTGAAACAGGATCATGGCCTGGAGACACTACTGAATCACCTGCGTGGAAAGACCAGTATTCTGGTCGGACAGTCCGGTGTCGGTAAATCCTCGCTTGCCAAGCATCTGCTGCCAGACATCAAGATCGCAATAGGCAAACTTTCCGACACTTCGGGCCAGGGACGCCATACCACCACCACGACACGTTCGTATCATATCGATGCCGCATCCTCGCTGATCGATTCACCCGGGATCCGTGAATTTAATCTATGGAAGATATCACCATCCGAGGTGGCTTCAGGATTCAGGGAATTCGCAGAACACCATGGCAACTGCCGCTTTAATGACTGTGCCCATCGGCGGGAACCAGATTGTGCCATCAATACGGCCGTTACTGAAGGGAAAATAGCCAAACGTCGCTATGACAGTTTTATCAGACTGTGTGATTCATTCCAGGAACAGGTGCAAAAAAGATAATTCTTTATATCTCACGCCGGCCACTAAACGCATGTAACAATGTGCCGGTATCAACATATTCCAGTTCACCACCCAGTGGCACACCGTGCGCAATGCGGGTCGCCCTGATCCCCCTGACATGCACCATCTCATTAATATAATGGGCCGTTGCCTCGCCTTCTGCAGTGGGATTGGTCGCCAGGATGACCTCCTTGATATCGCTGTCAGTCAGGCGTTTATCCAGCAAATCCAGGCCAATGTCCTGCGGGCCAATACCATCCAATGGTGACAAATGTCCCATCAATACAAAATACAGGCCCTTAAATCCGGTGGCCTGTTCAATAGCATAGACGTCTGCCGGGGTCTCGACGATACACAACTGTGAATGATCGCGTCCGGTATTCGAGCAAATACCGCAGACAGGCTCTTCGGTAAAGGTCCTGCACAGGCTGCAGTGGCCGATGTTATCACAGGCTTCGACCAGGGCCTCTGCCAGTATACGGGCGCCCTGTCTGTCCCTTTCCAGTAAATGAAATGTCATGCGCTGGGCTGACTTGGGGCCCACACCCGGCAGACAACGCAATGCGTCGATCATCATGTTGATCAATGCACTTTGAGACATTTCAGAAACTCCTTAAACAATTAACTTAAAAGGGAAGCTTGAATCCTGGAGGAAGACTCATCCCGCCCATCACGCCTGACATTTTTTCCTGACTCTGTAGTTCGACCTGTCTTACCGCATCATTCACTGCCGCGGCCATCAGGTCTTCAAGTATTTCCTTGTCATCGCTCATCAGACTGTCATCGATATTGACGCGCTTGATGTCGTGGCGTCCTGTCATCACAACACTGACGAGGCCACCACCGGACTGGCCTGTTACTTCAATATTGGCAACCTCTTCCTGGGCCTTTTTCATGTTCTCCTGCATCTGTTGAGCTTGCTTCATCATATTGCCTAAGCCACCTTTCATGATCCCATTCCTCGCTTATCTATTAGCGGATGCCACTGGTTAATTATCGACAGGATGAATTGTCGCTGACTCGATATCGGTATCGAACACATCGCAGATAGCCTTGACTGTTTCATCTTCCTTCATCACAGAGATTGCTTCGCGTTGCCGTTCGTCATTCAGCCTTTCCCTGATCTTTGCCGGAGTCTCTTTCGTCGGAGCCTTTACATCGATCGTAAGTGTTATTGCCTGCTTAAAATAATCATTCAGCTTAATGTTCAGACGTTCTTTCAGGGTGTCATTCAGTAGATTGGCGCATGCCGGATCAAGTGAGAGCCTGATGACGCCCCCGGCCTTCTCTTCTTCCAGCGCGGTATTGCTAGCCAGCTCTTTCTCCAGGCCTCCCAGCTTGAGTACCTCGATAATATCCCCCCATGCAGAAGAAGCACTGACTTGCGCATTACTGCTGGCCTGTTTGGATTTTTCCTTGTCAGGTGTTGTTTTATTCGTTGCTGCCGGTTTACTGGCCGGTGTTGACTGAAGCGGTTTCGCTGTTGGTGCAGTCATTGTTGCAACTGGTGCGGTATCTGCCGGGCTGAATGCCAGCATCCGCAGTATAATCATTTCAAAACTACTGCGAGGATCCGCTGATATCGCAATATCACGTCTTCCGTTTAGTGCGATTTGATAACATAGCTGCACATCAAGTGGTGACATGGCCATGGATAATTTTTTGATGGCCTCTGCCCGTTCATCCGCATAGCCATCTGTACCGTCAAGCATCTCTGGTGCCACCTGAGCAGTAGCAGTCTTCTGCAGTATGGACACCATTTCAGCGAGCACACCAGCATAATCAGGTGCCTGCTCGTCCATTTGCCGGATACTGGCCAATGCCTGTGCGCCATTGCGGCTAACAACACCATCCAGTATGTCGAATACATGATTACTGTCTATGCTGCCGAGCATTTTCCTGACATCATCCTCCCTGACACTGCCACCACCAAAGGCAATGGCCTGATCCAGCAGACTCAGGGCATCTCGCATACTGCCGTCGGCCGATATGGCAAGACGCGAAATTGCCCCGGCATCATGCTCAACCGATTCATTGTCAAGGATCATGCTTAACTGTTTTGTGATCGCGTCAGGATACAGTCGCTTCAGATTGAATTGCAGACAACGGGACAGGATCGTCACTGGTAACTTCTGTGGATCTGTCGTGGCCAGCAGAAATTTGACGTGTGGAGGTGGTTCTTCAAGGGTCTTCAGCAGCGCATTAAAGCTGTGATTTGAAAACATGTGCACCTCATCGATCAGATACACCTTGTAACGAGCGCGCGTCGGCGCATATTGAACATTGTCGAGCAGTTCACGGGTGCTCTCTACCTTGGTACGTGAGGCCGCATCGACCTCGATCAGGTCCACAAAACGGCCTTCATCGATCTCGATACAGGCACTACACTGGCCACATGGCGTGGCGCTGACGCCCTGCTCACAGTTCAGTGACTTGGCGAAGATCCTCGCCACCGTGGTCTTGCCGACTCCGCGAGTGCCGCTAAACAGGTAGGCATGGTGCAGGCGATCACTGTCCAGCGCATTCACCAGGGCCCGGCGAACGTGTTCCTGACCGACCAGCTCAGTGAAGAATTTGGGACGCCATTTTCGGGCGAGTACCTGGTAACTCATTGATATTTATAGCTTCTCTATGTATTCACACTGCGCCGTGCAGCAAAGACATAAATTATACCCTAATGGCGCTGCGAGAGGCATTGCTGTGTAAGGGTGGCAGCTCGTGCCAGCTACACCCCGGCACACGTCCAGTTGCTGCCGCTGCTCCCTTCCGGGCCTGACGGAGTTAACAACCTTCCATTGCGAGGGAACCGACACAAGCCGCCATAAAGCTTGAAATGAGATGAGTAATGAGGGGGTCAAGTCTTTACTTATCCCATTAAAATGGATGATTGACGGTCAATACATATATGGTACATATATGGGGTCAGAGTAAAAGCTCATTCTCGTTTCCATGTTTTCAGAGTTTTTACTCTGACCCCAAATATCCCAAATATCCAATGCTGGCGGAGAGGGAGGGATTCGAACCCTCGATAGGGTATTAGCCTATACTCCCTTAGCAGGGGAGCGCCTTCAGCCACTCGGCCACCTCTCCAATAAGTAATATATTCCCGTTAAAATCTCTACGTTATTGATTTCCCGAGTGATTTACAAAACCGGAAGGCGTATTCTACACGCGCGCCGCACAAAAAAACAGAACCCGGGAAACAATTCCCGGGTCCTGATGATACGGCCATATATAAAGGAGCTAATCGCCCGAAGCAGCCGAGTCCTCTTTCTCTTTCTGTATACGATCATATATTTCTTCTCGATGGACCGAAATTTCCCTGGGGGCATTAACTCCGATCCTTACCTGGTTGCCCTTTACTCCCAATACGGTCACGGTGACATCGTCACCAATCATAAGTGTCTCTCCAACACGTCGTGTCAAAATCAGCATGAGTCCAATCTCCTTAAAACAACCATCTGGGTCATCTCATCTAGCCCGAAACCTGCCATGGCATTGTTAGAATTATTAACGGCCGATCCCTTGCAAAATTTACTACATTTAATAAGTGCTATATTATTAGTGCGCTTATCGCTTTCGTTTCTACCACAACATTAAATCCATGCTTGTTTATTATTGTTAAGTGGACTCCCTTTCCAGTTCAAAAGCCTCGTGCAGGGCGCGAACACCCAGCTCCAGGTACTTCTCATCTACCACCACAGAAACCTTGATTTCCGAGGTAGAAATCATTTGAATATTAATTCCCTCCTTTGACAGAGTCTCAAACATCTTGCTGGCAATGCCCGCATGACTGCGCATACCAACACCCACCAGTGACAGTTTAACAATATTATCATCACCGGTGGCTTCGCGCGCCTTCACTTCCTTTGCCAGACCTTCCAGGATACCGAGTGCCTTTTTAAAGTCACCGCGATGCACCGTGAAGGTGAAGTCCGTGCTGCCATCCTCGGCAATGTTCTGTACGATCATATCCACTTCAATATTGGCATCCGCCACCGGGCCCAGGATAGTATATGCAATACCGGGCCTGTCCGGCACACCCCGAATCGTCAGCTTGGCCTCGTCCTTGTTGGCCGCAATACCTGAAATTAAAGCTTGTTCCATGACCTTGTCCTCTGACGTAATCAACGAGCCAGGCCCTTCTTCGAAGGACGATAGCACCCGTATGGGCACGTTATATTTACTCGCAAACTCTACCGAGCGGATCTGCAGTATCTTTGAGCCGAGACTGGCCATCTCCAGCATCTCTTCAAAGGTCAGCTCGTTCAGGCGTCTGGCCTCCGCTACGATGTGCGGATCAGTCGTATAGACCCCATCCACATCGGTATATATCTGGCATTCATCTGCCTGCAAGGCAGCGGCCATCGCCACGGCGGTGGTATCCGATCCGCCACGACCCAGGGTGGTAATTGCGCCGTTGCCATCAACACCCTGAAAACCGGCTATCACCACCACGCGCCCGGCATTCAGATCTTCGCGCACACGCTCGGCATCGATCTCCATGATGCGTGCCTTGTTATACGCACTATCGGTACGTATATGTACCTGGTGGCCCAGATAAGATCGGGCCGCACAGCCTCGTACTTCCAGGGCCATGCTCAGCAACGCAATGGTCACCTGTTCGCCAGTGGACAACAGTACGTCCAGTTCCCTTGGCACAGGATGCTCTGATATCTCCGCTGCCAGGGTCTGCAGTCGGTTGGTCTCACCACTCATCGCCGAGACCACCACGACAATCTGGTCACCATTGTCATGACACGACTTCACCTTGTCGGCCACGGCGTTGATGCGCTCAATGGTACCAACAGAGGTGCCGCCAAATTTCTGTACTATGAGTGCCATATTCCTGTACTTGATTCGAACTCCCCCATACCATGCCGTCTGCGGCATGGCGGTATAGCTAATGTGACTACGGGGTTACTGCTCAGAATTGCTCGTTACACAAAATATTGGCTAATTATAGAGGAATACCGCCCATAAGACCAAAGACTATCTTGATACCTGAGTTAAATAGTCAGCTATTCAGTCAGTTGTTGACGGACCCAATCCTTCACCGAGGCCAGTGCCTCATCCAGTTTTGACGGGTCCTTGCCTCCGGCCTGGGCCATATCCGCGCGACCGCCGCCCTTTCCACCGACCTGCTGGGCCACAAAATTTACCAATTCGCCGGCCTTTAGCGTATTCATATGCTCGCTGGTGACCCCGGCCACCAGCGCGACCTTGTCACCATTGACGGCCGCCAGCACCACCGCGGCCTGGCCCAGCTTGTTCTTCAACTGGTCCAGCGTATCTCGCAACGCCCTGGCATCGGCGCCATCGAGTCGGGCGGCGAGTACCTTGAGTCCATTGACGTCCTCGGCCTGGCCCGCCAGGTCACCGCCGGCAGCACTGGCGAGCCTGCCCTTTAGCTGCTCCAGCTCCTTTTCAAGGTTTCGATTATGGTTCAACAACTGGTGTACTTTTTCCTGCACCTGATCAGTATTGGTCTTCAACATACCTGCAATATTGCCAAGCTGTTGTTGCTGATCTGAAACGTACAAGAGTGCACCATCACCAGTCACCGCTTCGATACGCCGCACACCTGAAGCAATGCCTGACTCAGATTCAATTTTAAATAAACCAATATCCCCGGTGTGTTTGACGTGTGTACCTCCACACAACTCCCTGGAAAATTCACCCATACTCAACACGGTTACGGAGTTGCCGTATTTTTCACCAAACAGCGCCATGGCACCGGTTGCCCTGGCCTCATCCAAAGACATCTCCCTGGCTTCCACTGCTAGATTGGCACGAATCTGTTCGTTAACCATGGTTTCAATTTCTGCTAACTGCTCTGGAGAAACGGGCTCGTTATGTGAAAAATCAAAGCGCAAATAGCCGGCGTTAACCAACGAGCCCTTTTGGGCAACATGATCACCAAGCACCTCACGCAGGGCTGCATGCATGAGATGTGTGGCAGAATGATTCAAGCGTATTTTGGAATCTCGCTCTTCCCAAACTCTGGCCTGTACCTTATCCCCAACGCTTAATATTCCCTTGCCCATGCGACCGAGATGCAAAAAAGCACCCGAAGCGTGCTTCTTCGTAGTTTCGACAGAAAATTGGTTAGTTTCGCAACTCAGTGAGCCTTGATCACCCACCTGGCCACCAGACTCTGCATAAAAGGGAGTGCGATCCAGGACGACAATCGCCAACTCATCTTGTTTTATGCTGTTAACCGGCTCTTTTAAATCTTTAAAGATGCTTACGACAGTCGCTTCATCTTCAGACTGTTCATAACCGGTAAACTCAGTGCCACCTTTTATCTCAATCAAGTTCGCTGTATCCGTTTCGAACTGGCTGGCAGCACGCGCCCGTTGACGCTGCTGTTCCATTAAAGATTCAAATCCAGCCATATCCAGTTGTAAACCCCGCTCTCGAGCAATGTCGGCCGTCAAATCAACCGGGAACCCAAAAGTATCATAAAGTTTGAAGACAGTCTCACCATCGATCGTTTTGCCGGACAGATCAGCGATAGTCGCTTCCAGAATCGACATACCATTATCCAGAGTTTCTGCAAAGCGTTCTTCTTCCTGTTGCAGCACCCTGGCCACATGCCCGCTGGCATTGCGCAATTCCGGGTAGGCATCGCCCATCAGTTCATCCAGAGTCTCGACCAGTGTATAAAAAAATGGTCGATGCAACCCCAGCCTGTGGCCATGTCGCGCGGCACGCCGAATAATGCGGCGCAGCACATAACCGCGACCTTCATTGGAGGGCAGGACACCATCGGTGATCAGGAAGGCACAGGAACGAATATGATCGGCAATCACACGCAGTGAACGGTTTTGTAAATCATCCGTCGCGGCGATCTTTGCAATTGCAGCAATCAATGTCTTAAACAGATCGATGTCGTAATTATCGTGAACACCTTGCAGGATGGCCACCAGCCGTTCCAGCCCCATACCGGTATCGACGGACGGCTTTGGCAGGGGGGTCATATTGCCATCGGCGTCACGATCGTACTGCATGAACACCAGGTTCCAGATCTCGATAAAGCGATCACCGTCTTCATCTGCTGTCCCCGGAGGGCCACCCGGAATATCCGCGCCATGGTCATAAAAGATCTCCGAGCATGGGCCACACGGCCCGGTATCGCCCATCGACCAGAAATTGTCCCTGGCACCGATGCGGGCAAAATGCTGTTCCGATACCCCTATCTCTTTTAGCCAGATATCAGCGGCCTCATCATCTTCTTCAAACACGGTCACAAACAGGCGCTCGGGGTCCAGGCCGAGTTTCCTGGTCAGAAATTCCCATGAATATTCAATGGCTTCGCGTTTGAAATAGTCGCCAAAACTGAAATTGCCGAGCATCTCGAAAAAGGTGTGGTGACGTGCGGTATAACCAACGTTTTCCAGGTCATTGTGCTTGCCGCCGGCACGCACACAACGCTGTGATGAGGTGGCACGATTGACGCTACGTTTTTCCTTGCCGGTAAAGGCCTCTTTAAACGGCACCATCCCGGCATTGGTGAATAACAGGGTCGGATCATTCGCTGGCACCAGCGGGCTGGAGGCAACCAGTTCGTGGCCCCGCTCCTGAAAGAATGTCAGAAAGCTGGCGCGGATTTCGGCTGTGGACTGCATAGCCGCCTATTTTATATAAAGGTGTCGTCTCTGAACAGTTTATTAATCTGTGGCATGGTAAATCCGCGATATTGCAGAAAATTCATCTGTTTTGCCTTGTCCTTGACGGATTCTGCCGGTGCAGCCCCAAATTTCTTTAATATTACCTGAAGGGCCAGCTGCTGCCAGTGCTCATCCCGCTCATCCAGATAATCACCCAGCAGTTCATCACCGACCCCCCGCTGCTGCAGTTCCATCTGGATGCGTCTCGGTCCATAGCCCTTTTGCCGACGATAATGCACATAGGTTTCGACAAAGCGGCGCTCATCCAGATCCCCCCGCTGGAGCAGGACATCGAGGATGCGAGAAATCACCCCATCCTCAATGCCCCGGCTGCTCAACTTGCGCCTGATTTCCAGCCGGCTATGCTCGCGCCGGGCCAGCAGACCGACGGCGATCTTCAGGCCATCGGTATAGCGCTCATCGCTATTGTCGGTATGCCGGTGGTCGGTATAGCTGTTATCGGTATTTAGTGGAAATTCGATCACATTGCCACTCAAACCTGCCTTGATGTTGCCGTTCACGCCTTGGTCACGCTTCGGCTGCTTCATCCAGTTGATCCTGACTGGCGGCGGCATCCGCGTCGTGCACGACTGCCAGCTCGGGGGCCTGGCGTGCCGGCAGCAATCGGTCCATGATCTGGTTCTCGATATCATCGGCAATGTCCGGGTTCTCCCGCAGGAAGATGCCCACCTTTTCGCGTCCCTGGCCAATACGGTCACCGTTATAGCTGTACCAGGCACCGGCCTTGTCGACAATGCCCTCCTTCACACCAAGATCCAGGATCTCACCGACACGGGAGATCCCCTGGCCATAGATGATATCAAACACCACCTGCTTGAACGGTGGTGCCACCTTGTTTTTGACCACCTTGACACGGGTCTCGTTGCCGATCACTTCATCGCCCTTCTTGATGGCGCCAATACGACGAATGTCCATACGCACAGAGGCGTAGAACTTCAGCGCATTACCACCAGTGGTGGTCTCGGGGCTGCCGAACATCACGCCGATCTTCATGCGGATCTGGTTGATAAAGACCACCATGGTATTGGAACGCTGGATATTGGCGGTCAATTTACGCAGTGCCTGCGACATCAGTCGGGCCTGCAAGCCCATGTGGCTGTCACCCATGTCGCCTTCAATTTCGGCCTTCGGGGTCAGCGCCGCCACCGAGTCGATAACAATAATGTCGACACCACTGGAACGCACCAGCATGTCGGTGATCTCCAGCGCCTGCTCACCGGTATCCGGTTGCGATACCAGCAGTTCATCGACATCCACCCCCAGCTTGCCGGCATAGCTCGGATCCAGCGCATGCTCCGCATCAATGAATGCAGCGGTGCCACCGGCCTTCTGGCATTCGGCGATCACGTGCAGGGTCAGTGTGGTCTTGCCGGAGGATTCTGGCCCGTAGATCTCGACCACCCGGCCCCTGGGCAGGCCGCCGATACCCAACGCGATATCCAGCCCGAGTGAGCCGGTTGAGATGGATTCGATGCGCGAGATCCCCTGATCCCCCATACGCATGACCGAGCCCTTGCCAAACTGTTTCTCGATCTGGCCCAGTGCCGCGGCAAGTGCCTTTTTCTTTTGATCTTCAGCCATTGTCATTCTCCATTGTTATCTGCTGATTACGCTTATGTGCCATCCCGCCTGGAACTTACTCGTGTCATCAGCAGGATAACGCCTTCATTGAGACTAAAGATATGCCATACTTTCGATAATGTCAATACTTTTTATCACCTAAATAATATTTATTAGGTACTATTTTTAATGGAGATAAGTGGTTATTTTTGCTATGATTTCATAGCATTCAGTGAGAAGGGACCATGGTACTCGGGAAAAAATCGCAACAGAAACAGCCGGCGGATATCAAGTGGAACAGCCGTCAGCGGCTGCAATATATCGAATTGATGGCCTGGTACACCGGCGTGGTGAGCCGCAGTGACGTCGCCAGTACCTTCGGGCTCTCGGATCCGGCCGCCACCAAGGACCTGAAATTATACGGTGAACTGGCGCCCGATAACCTGATCTACAAACACAGCGTGTTTGGTTTCGTGCCGGGCCCGTCGTTTAAAGAAGTCTTTGCGGATCTGACGCCCAGCGTTGCCCTGCCAATGATCGCCGGCAACCTGACCACGGTCGGTGGTCCGACAGACGACAAGCTGATCTACGGGATCCATGTTGACACCCTGCCACTGCCGTCGCGGCTGCCGGACAAGGCCATCCTGGCACAGATCACCCGGGCCGCGAAGCACCACAAGAAATGCCAGGTCAGCTACCATTCGATGTCGCCGCGCGACAACAACGACAGTCGCATCATTGAACCGCATTCGTTTATCAACAATGGCCTGCGCTGGCACGTCCGGGCATATAACGAAGATAGCTTTGATTTTCGGGATTTTGTTTTATCGAGGATGGTCGATGCCCGAATGCTGGAGCAGGATGCCGAATCCAGTGCCCACTACGATGATGACTGGGTCGAGACATTTACCCTGCAACTGGCACCACACCCGGATTTAACCCCGCAACAGCAACAAAGTTTACTGGTTGATTATGCCGCCACCGATAACATCATCGAGATCAGTGTGCGGCGAGCCCTGCTTGGTTACGTGTTACAGCGAATGTCGGTCGACACCACCCGTGAGCATTCACTCAACCCCAATGCCTATCAACTGGTGGTCGTCAATCGCGAAGAGATCGAGCCGTTTGCCGGCTGGGCGTTTTTGTAAACTAACCGTGCTGCAGGTCGTTCCAGCAAGAGTAAAAACATTACCACGGGGAACACAGGGGAGACACCGGGAATTCTATGGCTAATAACCCCGGCACTACCTCAACAGAAGGATTTGCGGACTGATTTTATTTTTTTACAATACCCAGCGCCGCAATACTTTATACACCACCCCCTGACATTTTGTATCCGACTCCACCAGGCAAAAATCATTCACCTGCCAGCGGACCGCCGGAATATCCGGCAAGGCCGGCATCGTATACAACTTTCGCATCAGCGTCATGTGCGCCAGATAGCGGCGTGGTTCAAGCTTGATGTCACAACCGGACAACTCGTGATATAAATCTTCCACCAGCTGATACAATGCTGCCGGCGTGTCTGCCGGCATCGCCCACAACATCTGCAGACGCTGACGGTATTCAAGCAAGTCAACCGTCAGTTCGAAGGGCCGTGCAGAAACGCGGCTGGCCGCCTGTTCCAGGCAGGGCATTACATCGATCGACACATCGCCGAGAAAATGCAGTGTCATGTGGATATTCTTCTGCGGCACGGCCCTGCCGCCATCGCCCACTATTACCCCCTCGGAAATCTGCCGCAGTGTCTTTTGCATGGCTTCACTCGGCCACAACGCAAAGAACAGACGAATGGTCCTGCTTCTCCCCGTAGTACCCCCGACAATTTCCATGGCATCATTCAGACAGTAACGTGACCAACTGTAACAACACGGTCTTGACGGCCTGTTGCCGCACTACCTCACGGTCACCATCAAACTGAAACGTATTGACCCAGCGGATCTTGTCTTTGATGACGATGGCAATGCATATCGTACCGACGGGTTTGGCCTCACTGCCACCACCCGGGCCAGCGATACCGCTAGTCGCCACAGCGACCTGTGCATGACTGTGTTTCAGGGCACCATCGGCCATCTGTAACACCGTGTGTTCACTGACGGCACCATAATTTTGCAGGGTTTGTGGCTTAACTCCCAACATCTCCTGTTTGGAAAGATTGGTATAGGTGATAAATCCGCGCTCATACCACTTCGAGCTGCCCGGGATGGCCGTTACCGCCTCACCGACCCAGCCACCGGTACAGGATTCGGCGGTCACCAGCATCAGCTTCTGATCCTGCAGGGCCTTGCCGCATTGGCTCGCCAGATAGCGTAACTCATCATCCATGTGACTAGTGTCCTGATTCAGCTCACCAGTTGCAAGAAGAAAATAGTACTCATAGATTTTTTGTCCGGGGTCGCCATATCATGTAAACTCCTGTCTCAATGGTGACATCCTCTACTGCCCACACCCCGATGATGCAGCAGTACCTGCGCATCAAGGCCGAGCACCCCCAGCTGCTTTTGTTCTACCGCATGGGCGATTTCTACGAACTCTTCTATGACGACGCCAAAAAGGCCTCACAACTGCTGGATATCACCCTGACCGCGCGCGGCCAGTCCGCTGGTGAGCCGATCCCGATGGCCGGGGTACCGTATCATGCCGCCGATGGCTACCTGGCGCGGCTCATCAAGCTGGGTGAATCCGTGGCCATTTGCGAACAGATTGGCGACCCGGCCACCAGTAAGGGACCGGTCGAACGCAAGGTCATGCGGATCGTGACCCCCGGCACGGTCACCGACGAGTGCCTGATGGAAGCGCGTCATGACAATATTATCCTGGCAATACATCAGGACAGTAATACCTGTGGGGACCTGTTTGGACTCGCCTGGATGGATGTTGCCAGTGGCCGTTTCTGTGTCTCGGAAATCACTGGCGAGGAAAATTTCCGTAGCGAACTGGCCCGACTGGACCCTGCCGAGGTGCTGATCGCAGAAGGGTTTACCTGCCAGGCGTTACTGACTGGCAGCGTCAAACAGCAGCCGCCCTGGTTGTTTGATGTCGACAGTGCCACCCGTCTGTTGAGCGGGCATTTTAATGTGCAGGATCTCGCGGGTTTTGGATGTCAGGACCTGGGCCCCGCCATCGGTGCCGCCGGTGCCCTGCTTCAGTACGTTCGCGATACCCAGCAATCGGCATTGCCACACATCCATGCGTTACATCCGGAACATCAGGACAGCGGTATTATTATCGATGCCGCCACCCGGCGGAACCTGGAAATTATGCATAACTTTTCTGGCGGGCAGGAGCACACCCTGTGCCAGGTGATGGATCGCACTGCCAATCCGATGGGAGGCCGATTACTGAAACGCTGGCTGCAACAACCATTACGGGACCAGCAACGACTGCGGCGGCGTCACCAGGCGGTCGAAACATTGCGCCATTCAAACCGCTACGAAGCCCTGCATGAAGGGCTTCATGGCGTCGGTGACATTGAGCGCATCCTGGCAAGAGTGGCATTAAAGTCTGCGCGCCCGCGGGATCTTGCCTGTTTGAGGGACAGCCTGGGGGCATTACCAAACATCCAGAAACTACTGGTGGACAGCCCCTCACCTCACCTCAAGGATTTGTCTGAAGATGTCTCACCACACCCGAAGATCCAGGAACTGCTTATTGCCAGTATTATCGATACCCCACCGGTCCTGATCCGCGATGGTGGAGTGATCGCACCGGGATACAATGCCGAGCTGGATGAATTGCGCTGCCTGCAGGAAAACGATGATCAGTTTCTGCTCGATCTGGAAGACCGCGAACGGCAAGCCAGCGGAATCGCAACCCTTAAGGTGGGATATAACAGAGTACATGGTTATTACATCGAGATCAGTCGTGCCCAGGCCGGGCACGCCCCGGCACATTATATTCGTCGTCAGACACTGAAAAACGTCGAGCGTTACATTACGCCCGAGTTAAAAGAATTTGAGACACGCATACTGAGCAGTCGTGAAAAGGCGCTGGCACTGGAAAAGATCCTGTATGACGAATTGCTTGATAAACTCATTGTTCATCTGGCAAAGCTGCAGAAGACGGCTGCCGCGCTGGCCGAGATAGATGTGCTCAGTAATTTCGCCGAACGTGCCGACAGTCTTTCCCTGAGTATGCCGACATTAACGGATAACCCCGGCATGGATATTAAACAAGGTCGACACCTGGTGGTAGAGCAGTCATTGGAATCGCCCTTTATCCCGAATGACCTGAAGCTTGATCAGGACAGACACATGCTGGTGATCACCGGCCCCAACATGGGCGGTAAATCAACCTATATGCGGCAAATTGCCCTGATCGTGTTACTGGCCCACGCCGGCAGTCTGGTGCCTGCCGAGGCCTGCATCATCGGTCCGATTGATCGCATCTTTACCCGCATAGGCGCCCATGATGATCTTGCCAGTGGCCGCTCCACCTTTATGGTCGAAATGATCGAAGCGGCCAACATACTTCACAATGCGACTGACAAAAGCCTGGTGCTGATGGACGAGATCGGCCGCGGCACCAGTACCTTTGACGGGCTGTCACTGGCCTGGGCATGTGCCCATTACCTGGCCGAAAAAACCACCGCCTATACGCTGTTCTCGACACACTATTTTGAACTGACGTCACTGCCCGAACATTGCCGCCGTATTGCCAATGTTCATTTGAGTGCGGAGGAAAAACACCAGCAAATTGCCTTCCTGTACCACGTCTGCGACGGCGCGGCCGACAAAAGTTATGGCCTGCAGGTCGCGCATCTTGCCGGCATCCCCGCGGAGGTGATCCATGAGGCCAGACAAAAGCTGGCTGAACTTGAGCAGTCTGACGCGCCGCATGCCGATCCGGGCCCGCAACAGAGCCAGGCGCAAAAGACAGCGAAAACAGGCCGGCATGCGGTGCTGGAGGAACTTGAGTCACTGGACCCGGACGGCCTGAGCCCGAAGCAGGCGCTGGAGATCCTCTACCGGCTAAAACACCACCTTAATAATTAACGGCTGTCCCCGGGGCGTCCGCTGATCCTTACCGCTCCAGCGCTACCCTCGTTTTTACCGGCAAGTCTCTGAAAATCCTTGAGATATTTGGCAACAGCCGATCCTGTCCCGGCTAAAGTTTCGCAAATACTATGCCGATAACCACAGGGAAGCCTTAACCACACTGATTTCATATAAATATCAATGCATTAGATAGTACAGGAGCATGTGCTTATGACATTACGGATGCGTTTAACCCTCATCCCGATACTGACGGCGCTGTTGATAGCCGTTGCCATGATGTTCGCCAACGGGCTCACCAACGACCTGGCAGAACAGCGATTCAGCCAGGCCATGAACCGTGGCAAGACAGTGTTGTGGAACAATATCATCGACAGCCAGATAGATTCCATGCAACTCGGCATGCGCAATCTGGGCCGGGATCGACGCACCCTGGAGGCCCTGAAAGAGGCTGATACGGACGCCGTCGCCGATAGCGCCATGCCTACCTACCTTCGTCTGAGCAATGCCCAACTCATCACGGGACTGTTGTTGACTGACACCAGCGGCAAAGTGGCCTGGTATTCTGATGGCGATATTACCGGCAAGACCTCTATCCCGCTGGTCGCCCGGGTACTCGCCGCTAAAAAGACCGTCAGAGGCATCAGTCGCGATGATAATGGCAAGCTGCTTTCGATGCTGGCATTCCCGTTATATCTGTCAGGTGAGTTTGTCGGTGTGGCCGTGTATCTGCATCATCTGCACAGCGCCATTGAGGAATTCAAGCAAAGTGATGCATCAGAAATATTTATCATAAATCAGGATGGCGATATCGATAGTGCCAACATACTGCTCGACGAAGGCCAGATGGGTTCCAATGAGTATTCAACCGATAGCCAGCTCATCGAGACGCTCGCCCTGGACAATGTATCAGGTATGGCGGACAGGACCATCACCAGGAAAGTAAACAATAAGGTGTTTTCTGTATCGACGATCAAGATTAAAGACGTAAGCGATCAAACTACGGCATATCTTGTCAGCGTGAATGATGCGACTGAAAGTTACCAGGCTGTTGCCTCAACCCGCACTCTGTCATATGCACTCATCCTGCTCGGCATTGTGATCGCAGGCCTGCTGGCATTTTTGTATGTGAGACATCTGTTTCAACCCATCGATCGTCTGATGAGAACGGTAAAAAAACTGGCCCATGGAGATAACTCGGCGCGAACCAGTGTCACCGGGAATGATGAAATTGGCCAGTTAGGGGCCGCATTCAACAAGATGGCACAAACCATTCAGGACGATATATCCCACGCCGTTCAACAAAAAGAAGATGTCGAGGGTAAAGTGGGGATCCTGCTGGACACCGTAGAGAGTATTGCCTCTGGTGATCTGACCGCCGAAATGATGGTATTCAGTGATAACGATGATATCGCCCATCTTGCCAGGGGTATTGAGAAGATGATCGATAGCCTGAATCTGCTGGTGTCAGACGTGCAAAAATCCGGGATCCAGGTGACCTCGTCGACCACCCAGATTGCCGCGACATCAAGGGAGCAGGAAACCACGGTCGGTGAGCAGGCTGCCTATACCAATGAGATCATGTCAACCGCTTCCGAGATATCCGCCACCACCAAGGAACTGGTGAACACCATGACCGAGGTCTCGGGCATTGCCAACGACACTGCGCAATCGGCATCCGATGGACAAAGCGGCCTGGCGAAAATGGAACAGACCATGCGGCAAATGAAAGAGGCCACTGATTCGATCACATCGAAACTGGCCGTGCTCAGCGAAAAGGCCGGTAATATCAATACTGTGGTCACCACCATCAACAAGGTGGCCGATCAAACCAACCTGTTGTCCCTGAATGCCGCCATCGAGGCGGAAAAGGCCGGTGAATACGGCCTCGGCTTTGCCGTGGTCGCGACCGAGATCCGGCGACTTGCCGATCAAACCGCTGTGGCCACCTGGGACATCGAGCAGATGGTCAAGGAAATGCAGTCCGCCGTAAGTGCCGGGGTCATGGGCATGGACAAGTTTTCCGAGGAAGTCAGCCGGGGCGTCAATGAGATCAGCCAGGTGGGCTCACAGCTGGCCAGGATCATCGAACAGGTACAGACCGTGTCACCACGGGTAGAGACTGTCGCCGAAGGCATGAAATCACAATCAGTTGGCGCTGAGCAGATCAGTGAGAGCATGGTGCAACTGAATGAAATGGCCAAGCAGACCGTGGCATCACTGGAACAATCCAATGAGTCCATACAACACCTCAAGGAAGCGGCACAGATCCTCCAGTCCGGAGTCTCCCAGTTCAAGGTGTCATAACGACAGGCAGAAGTAGATGCTATTTATCACCTTTGACATGATGGATGACCGTTACGCGATCGCCGCCGCCGATATCGTGGAGATCGTTCCCCTGGTCAATACGAAAAAGATCCCGGACACCCCGGATTACGTCAGGGGTATTATCAATTTCCGCGGCCAGCCAATACCTGTCGTAGATATCAATCAGTATTCTGGCCATGGTGAATGCCAGCGAAGCCTGAGCACAAGGATCCTGCTGGTGCGCTATGTCAAACTGGGGAACATCAGAATCATCGGACTTATCGCAGAACATGTTACTGAAACAGTAAAATGTTCCTATGACGAGTTTACTGAATCTGGAATTAATTCAGAAACTTCTGCCTTTCAGACAAAGGTTGCCCGTATAGGTGGAAAATTTATACAGCTGATAGATACCAGCAGGATCTTCCCTGAAGAGCTGGACATGCGCCTGTTCGCGGCCTAGGTAAAGTGACTTATGCCATTTAATCGAATTGAGAAGATTCTTTATGAACGAATCGGATTAAACATCTCCTCGGTGGGAGAAAATGTTGTTGATATCGCTCTCAGGAGCAGGATGAAGGCAATACAGTGTGAATCACTATCCAGCTATGCTGACATTCTTGAGCAATCAGAAGATGAGGTCAATGAGCTGATAGAAACCGTTGTTATACCGGAAACATGGTTCTTCCGGGAAATCACTGCCTACGAGGTCTTGAAGGATTATACAGACAGGCATTTACTCCAGTCAGGAGGAAAATTAAGAATATTAAGCCTGCCCTGCTCTACCGGTGAAGAGCCCTATTCCATTGCCATGACACTAATTGACGGAAACATACCTTGCGATAAATTTCATGTTGATGCAGTAGATATCAGCAGAGACTCACTCTCGATTGCAAGAAATGCTGACTATGGTCACCATTCCTTCAGAGGTGTGGATAATTCTCTGGTAAAACGCCATTTTCATAAACATGCCGGCCATTACCAGCTTAATGACAATATCAGAAAATCTGTATCTTTCGTGCAGGATAATATTTTATCCGGGGATTTCCACACTCACAGAGATCAATACGACGTTATATTCTGCCGAAATCTGTTAATTTATTTCGACCAGGAGACCAAACGTAAGGCATTCCTGAATCTTGAAAAGGTACTCAAACCAGGTGGCATACTTTTTCTTGGTCCTGCAGAGTCGGGGAGTGTCCCGGAAGATCTGTTCCTGCCGGTATACGATATCGGGGCCTTCTCATTCATACACAGCAATGAAGTCGAAAAACAAATACCGGAAGCCACCCCCGCACAGAATGTGGCCAGGATCGGTATCAGGAAATTACCCGAGATAGCGGCAGAACCCGCAGCAAAACCCTTCGCAGACATCAGAATTGAAAAGATCCTTGTTAACGATGAAAACGATGCTGCTGTCAATGATGACCTTGCAAAAGCAGTGGCCCTTGCCAATGAAGGGGATCTGGAACAGGCTGAATCCCTGTGCAAGGAAGCAATGTCTGCATCAGGTGATACATCTGAAGCATTCTATCTGCTTGGTATCATTTATCACGCCAGAAATGACATTAACATGGCAGAATCCTGCTTCAGGAAGGCACTCTATCTCGACCCTCAACACTATGACGCGCTGATCAACCTGTCCATCATCGCGGGGAGCCATGGTGATGCTGCGCAGGCGAACAGTCTGAAAATCCGTGCATTGCGTGTTAAAAACAGAATTGACAAGGATACCGGCTAAACATGGCTTCCGTGAATGAAAAAGTGTTCGCCATAGATGATTGCTGGAACCAGACAGGCATATGGAGCAAGGGCCATACCTGCCCCCGCTTAAAAGAATTCATTCATTGCGCCAACTGTGATGTATATACACAGACCAGCCGGACACTTTTGAGCAGGGCCCTGCCAAATGAGCAGATCGCACAATGGACGACGCTTCTCGCCGAAGAACAGGCGTCCAAGATAATCACTGATGTGTCTGTGGTGATATTCAGAGTTGGCGATGAATGGTTCTCCCTGCCATCAAAGCTGGTAGTTGAAGTACTTGAGATGGCACCAATCCACCCTCTTCCGCATGTTCGCAACTCAAACCTTTTAAAGGGACTCGTCAATATCAAGGGCCAGCTCGAAATATGTATATCACTGGGCAACCTGCTTGATATCCCCCCATCGGCCAGGGACAGAGACCTCAAGAAGAGAAAGGTCCACAACAGACTGGTGTTGATAGACTCTGACGAGCATAAATTTGTTTTTCCGTCGAACGAGATTGCCGGGGTCTATCGGTACAATAATGATGATCTGATGAAACTGCCATCTACTGTATCAATGTCTGCCGTTTCCTATATAAAGGGTTCGATTGAATGGCAGGACATCACTGTCGCATGTATTGATGACGAACTTCTGTTAAAGGCATTTACAAGGACGCTTGCATAATGCCTACCGATACCAGTTCAAGTGATTTCAGTATGTTCGAGCTGTTCAGGGTCGAGGCAGATACTCATAGCGCCACCCTTACTGAAGGCCTGATGGAAATAGAACAAGGCGCTGAGCCAACGACCCATCTCGAATCCCTGATGCGTGCTGCACACTCCATCAAGGGTGCCGCAAAACTTGTTGGCGCAGAGTCTGCATGCCTGGTAGCGCATGCTATGGAAGACTGTTTTGTTGCTGCACAGGAGGGCAAGTTCAGTATAGCGGAACAGCATGTCGATATATTGCTTCAGGGTGTGGACATCCTGAAGGAGATTTCCGAGATTCCTGAAGATGGCCAGCCAGAATGGGCTGAGAATAATACCGATAAACTGAAATCACTGGTAGCAAGGTTTGCTGCCATGCGGGCTGGTGAAATTATTGAGGAAGATAAATCAATCAGGACAGGAACATCATCTACAAAAGATGTTCCATCAGATGAAACAGAAAAGGCAAACAATGATCCCGGGAATATGCCAATATCGGCAAACCAGACATTGCCAGCTGAAGACCGTTCGCTGCGGGTCAGCGCCGATCGTCTTAATAGACTGATGGGCATTGCTGGCGAGTCAAGAGTCGAGGCCCGCTGGATACGCTCACATGCAGACTCTCTGCATCAGATCAAGCGGCAGCAGACTGATCTGGTGACACTCATTGATGAGTTGCATTCGGCACTGGATGGTTTGCATCTCGATGAAATTTCACAAAATATATTGTTCTCTACCGAGAAGAAGGCTGATGACTGCCGTCAATTGATATCGGATCGTATATCAGACCTGGAAGAATACGATCGCAGGGTCACCAATCTGGCCGAGCGTCTGAACCGTGAAGTGGTGGCCAGTCGAATGCGGCCGTTTTCTGATATCACCCAGGGGTTCCAGAGAATGGCGCGTGACCTGTCGCGTTCAATGGGGAAAAATATCCGTCTTGAAATTACAGGCAAAACGACCCAGGTGGACAGGGATATTCTGTCAAAGCTTGATGCACCTATCACCCACATGTTACGAAATGCCATAGATCATGGTATAGAAACAGTTGAGGAACGTCTTGCGGCAGGGAAACGTGCCCGCGGCAAGATAAAACTTGAGGCCCTGCACCATGGTGGTGTTCTGAATATCATTGTTTCGGATGACGGCCGTGGTGTTGAACTGGACAAGGTACGTGACAAGGCCATCAACCGGGGCCTGGTCAATAAAAATATGGCATCAGATTTATCTGAATCGGAAATACTCGATTTCCTTTTCCTGCCCGGCTTTACCACCAGGAAAGAGGTCTCCGAGATATCAGGGCGTGGTGTCGGTATGGATATCGTTCATACAATGGTACAGGAAACCCACGGCAATCTGCGTGCATCTTCTACTTTGGGTAATGGCCTGCGTATACACCTGCAATTACCCCTGACACTGTCACTGATGCGTTGCCTGCTGGTGGAGATTGCCTCGGACTATTATGCGATTCCACTTGCACGAATTGAGCATGTAAGAAACATATCTCCTGAAGATATCAGCACCATGGAAGATCATCAGTACTTTGAATTTAACGGTGAAAATATAGGCCTGGTTGATACGGTAGATGTATTATCACTTCACGACAAGAGTAATATTGGTGATAACTATCCCGTCATCATTATTGGTGACCGAACCAGCAAATATGCAATTATCGTTGATAAGTTGCATGGTGAATCGGAACTATCAGTATGCCCGATTGATAAACGGCTGGGAAAAGTCCAGGATATATCTGCCACTGCACTGATGGAAGACGGTTCACCGGTCCTGATTATCGATGTAGACGATATGATAAGGACCATTGATAATCTGAATACTGATGCCAAGCGAGGCAGGGCCAGAAATATATCAGTAGAGCAGGCGGCCTCTATAAAGCGCATCCTGGTTATAGATGATTCAATCACCGTAAGAGAGGTTGAGAGAAAACTGCTTGAATCGAGGGGCTACCATGTCGATGTCGCGGTAGACGGAATTGATGGCTGGAACACACTGCGTACCGGGAATTATTCTCTGGTTATTACCGATATAGATATGCCACGAATGAATGGCATTGAGTTAACAGAGAATATCAAGCAGGACCCTAATTATCGTTCAATCCCGGTAATGATTGTTTCCTACAAGGATCGCCCTGAAGATCGCGAGAAGGGATTACAGGTTGGTGCTGATTACTACCTCACCAAGGGAAGTTTTCATGATGATAGCCTGTTACAGGCCGTGGCCGACCTGATTGGTGAAATATGAATATAGCCATAGTCAATGACGACAGGATTTCCAATGACTTTTTAAGGATAGTCATCGAGCGGAATACGCCACATAGCCTTATCTGGTCAGTACTCAACGCAGAAGATGCCTATACGGAGTGTGAACGAGACCTGCCAGATCTGATCCTGATGGACATCGCCATGCCCGGTATCAATGGTGCACAGGCCACCAGGCACATCATGCAAACGACGCCCTGTGCAATACTTATTGTCGCAGATTCTGTGCATGCATATCAGTCACACGTCTTTGACGCACTGGGTGCGGGGGCAATTGATGCAGTGAATGTGCCAGATCTGGATGAAGGAATCAAAGATGATAACCTTGCCCCCCTGCTAAGAAAGATATCACATATTGAAAGGCTGATTGGCACTGATATAGCGCGAAACCAGCCCAGGACTACCGCAATACGACAACGGGATAATCAGCTCATCGCCATAGGATCGTCAACTGGCGGACCTACTGCCCTGGCGCACATACTTTCACAGTTACCGAGTGAATTCCCAATGCCAATTGTTATTATCCAGCATATAGATCAGCAGTTTTCCAGAGATCTTGCCAGCTGGTTAAATGAACAATGTGATCTAAAAGTCAAGATTGCTACTGAAGGTGAAACACCAGCCCTTGGCTGCGTATATCTGGCCGACTCACATGCCCATCTGACCATCGGGAAGAATTTCAGATTTCATTACGAGAAAGAGCCAGAAGACTATCCTTATCGCCCATCAGTTGATATATTCTTTAACAGCGCCAGTAAAAATATCAAATCAAGAGTCATTGGGCTATTACTAACCGGCATGGGAAGAGACGGTGCAAAGGGACTGCTGAATTTAAAGAAGAATGGCCATCACACGATTGTACAGGACAAGGAAAGCAGCGTTGTATTTGGAATGCCAAAAGCCGCTGTAGCTCTTGATGCGGCGAATGAGGTCCTTCATCTCAATCACATAGCAAGCGCCCTGATAGAACTTTCCTGCAACCACGAAACAATACAGAAGACAGAATCATAATGAGCAATGAGCCACTGGAATCGATAAAAGATATTCAGGAATTATCTTCCAGGAAAATTGCTGTCCTGCTTGTTGATGATCAGAGGATTGTTGCTGAAGGTGTACGCAGAATGCTCGAGCCGGAACAGGACATCGAGTTCTACTATTGCGGTGATCCATCCAATGCCATTAAAATGGCCATTGAAAATGATATTAGTATCATCCTGCAGGATCTGGTCATGCCAGACGTTGATGGTTTCACACTTCTCAGGTTTTACCGGGCCAATGTCAATACCAAAGATATTCCAGTCATCGTATTATCCTCAAGGGAGGATCCAAAGATAAAAAGTGACGCATTTAATAATGGCGCCAATGACTATCTGGTAAAGCTCCCGGACAAGATCGAATTAATTGCAAGGATACGTGCGCATTCGAGAAGTTATATGGCCCGAATGGAACGTGATGCCGCTTTCTATGCCTTGAGGGAAATGCAGAAACAACTTGAGGAAACCAATAAAAAACTTGAAAAGCTGTCACATCAGGATGGTCTTACCGGCCTGGCAAATCGCCGCTCTTTTGATGAAGCGCTTGAACGTGAATGCAAGCGTGCACACCGTGATGGTCATGAATTATCCCTGCTTATGATTGATATAGACCACTTTAAATTATATAACGATACCTATGGTCACCAGGCAGGTGATGATTGTATAAAATATGTCGCAAACGTATTGTCTGATACTGCCAATCGGCCGGCGGATGTCGCCGCAAGATATGGCGGAGAAGAATTTTCTGTCATTCTGCCCAGCACTCCGATCGAAGGGGCTAAAACTGTTGCCGAGAAAATACGTGCCTCTGTTGAAGAAGCCAATATTGAACACACCGCATCACCCGATTATGATCAGGTCACTATCAGCGTAGGCATCGCGAGCCTGACACCAGATGATGGTATATGCGCTAAAGACCTTATTTCCATGTCTGACAAGGCACTGTATTGCTCCAAGGAACAGGGAAGAAACAGGGTCAGCAGCAACCGTTAATACGAATAATATCCTGCCTCTTTGACGCGCCTCACATGGCTTGATAATAGTTTGATTAATTTATCCATTCTGGATAGCATACCCGGTAATATATTCCCGTAAAGGTCGCAGAGGTTTATTCCCATGACATTTGTAGTGACAGAAGATTGTATTAAATGCAAATATACAGACTGTGTAGAAGTATGTCCGGTAGATTGTTTCCACGAAGGGCCTAATTTTCTGGTGATCGACCCGGAGGAATGTATTGACTGTACACTGTGTGAGCCCGAATGCCCTATAGAGGCCATTTTCTCAGAAGATGACCTGCCTGACGATCAGCAGGAATTTCTGGCACTGAATGAAGAACTCTCGCAAATATGGCCGGTAATCACGGAAATCACGGATCCTCCTGCAGACGCCGATGACTGGAAAGGTATAAAGGGCAAAATGAAGTACCTGGAGCGATAACCACAACGGCGGCCTGAAGCCGGGCTGGAGTAACATATCCGCTCTCCATTTGCTGACTTACGTCACGGTACAATTTTCTGTTATATTGACTAGTCTCTGAAATTAGTAAACTGCAGAGGCAAATCAATATCGCCCTCTTCCAGCAGCCGCATAACCGCCTGCAGATCATCTCTTTTCTTGCCAGTCACCCTGATCTGCTCTCCCTGGATCGCTGCCTGCACCTTCATCTTTGAATTCTTGATCTGTTTAACTATTTTTTTGGCTATATCCTTGTCTATACCCTGCTTCACGGTAATTTTTTGCCTGGCTTCACTCAGGCTTTCTTCGATATCTCCTTCTGCAAGGCTTTTTATATCGATGCCACGTTTGACAAGTTTATTATGAAAGATATCCCGCATCTGCGATATTCTGAACTCGGCATCGGCTTTCAGGATGACATCTTCATCGCTTTGCTCCAGCTTCGCTTCTATCCCTTTAAAATCAAACCGGTTTGAGATCTCACGATTGGTCTGATCTACCGCATTGGTCAACTCATGCTTGTCAACTTCAGAAACTACATCAAATGAAGGCATTCGTTATCTCCTGGTCCATTTTGCTTATACAATAAATCTTTATATATTACGACGATATTCTAAGGAAGCTCTGATTAATTGCATCTACGTCACTCCGGTGCGCTCAAACAAAGTGCGGAAGTGCCCCTGAGGTGAAAACCGGAGTCCAGTAAGTTGCAGTATTTAAAACACTGGATTCCGGATCTCCGCTCCGCTACGTCCGGAATGACGAATTAATCAGAGCTTCCCTAATTATTACCCTCTTGGGTGATGTTCACCGTGAAGAGATTTTAACCTTTCCATTGCGACATGGGTATATATCTGTGTTGTTGATAAATCGCTATGTCCCAGCAGCAACTGCACAACACGCAAATCAGCACCGTGGTTTAACAGGTGTGTAGCAAAGGCATGGCGTAGTGTATGTGGTGATATTTTCTTGTTTATTCCCGCTTTTGCTGTATGCCTTTTTATCGCATACCAGAATGTCTGGCGGCTCATGGGTTTCCCCCGCAGGGACGGAAAAACGGTATCCTTTGCTGTTGCCTTTATGAAAGAATCACGCCCGGACTGGTAATATTTTTCCAGCCAGTCAATGGCCTCATCACCCAGGGGCACCAGTCGCTCTTTATTCCCCTTTCCTGTGACCCTTATGACACCCTGGCGGAGATTAATCTGCGATGTAGTCAGCAATATCAGTTCGCTGACTCTGAGGCCGGTGGCGTACAACACCTCCAGCATGGTCCTGTCACGCAGCCCAACCGGTGTCGATGTATCGGGTGCTTCAAGGAGTGCTTCAACCTCACTCTCGGTTAATATTGAAGGTAATGACCGGCCTAACCGGGGCGATTCTATTTTCTCACTGGGATTTGTCTGTATATTTTTTTCGCGAAGATGATATTGATAAAAACTCCTCATGGTTGACAGTAAACGGGCCATACTCCTGGAATGCGCTCCGCCACTTACCCGCTGCGCGATATACTTTAACAAATCCTCCCGGTTCGCAGACAGCAGCCCTGTTTTACGCTGTCCCAACCAGGTCGACAGACTGTTTAAGTCTGCACGATAGGCATCAAGGGTGTTTCTACTCAGGCCTTTTTCAAGCCATAAGTTATCAAGAAAAACATCGATACCTTCATTATCATTCATATTATTTACTGCCGGCAGAGGCCTCATGGGACAATAACCAGCGTTTTATATCCAGTTTTACACCACTGGTCTTGCCTGAAAAGCCTCCCAGTCCGCGGCGAGACACGACCCGATGGCAGGGAATGATAATAGGCAATGGATTATTTTTGCATGCACCACCAACAGCCCGTGCGCTACTCCCCAATTTATCCGCCAGATCCCCGTAACTTATTGTTTTACCAGGTTTAATCCTGCTCAATGCGCGGCAGACTGCCTGCTGATAGGGCGTTCCACATAGCTTCACAGGAATATCAAACCGGTAACCGGGTTCACTCATATAGTTGTGGATCTGCCTGCATACATCAATGATAAAGGGATCATCTGATTCTTTTGGCCTGAAACGTTGTGACAAAAATTCGAGGCGGGTCAGGCGGGCACCCTCACTAATGACCCCGACATAGCCTACCGGGGTTTCAATTATTGCCTGGTAATCTCTTTTCCAGGAAGACATGGCCATAGTCCTGTTACTGTTTTTGTGTGCGCTTCACTTTCAGTATACTCAATTTTCTGAGGATAATACTTTTCTGGCTCTTTTCTTTTGTTGCCTTGTAGAGCTTAAGATAAAGATTGAGTGCATCATCGAAATATTCTGCCTGCATCAGCATGTCCGCTGCCTGATAGTAGGCGGACTGTCCCCACAGATCCATGACCTCAGCATCGGTACTGTGCGCTGACTTTATGTAGTATTCAGCGGCCCGGACATATTCCTTGTCTGCCCTGTAGGTGTCTCCAATCCAGAAAATGATCTCCCGTTTAATCGCGGGGTCCCTGACCCTTAGCGACATTAACGTGAAGATTTCAATGGCCTTTTCATACTCTCTGGTTTCCTGAAACTCAAATACTACCTGGATAAATTTATCAATCTGTCCCTTGTTATATGTACTGATATTGCTGCTCAATTCAGTCAATATTTTCGAGCTACGTTCGAATTGTCCTGCAAAGATGAAGACCCTCGCTCTTCTCAGGTGCCATAATAGCGGATCGAGGCCCTCGGGAGGTGCCTCCAGACCATGCATTAGTCTGGAAGCCAGTTTGTAGTCACGTTCTTTGAGTGCCTTGTCCGTCAGGTAATAACGAATGGCATCCGGTATACTATCGATCTCTGTAATACGCGAAGAATCAAGATATAGTTGCCGTAATGTTTCAGGACCAAAATCATTCTTCAATAATAATGACATCAGACCATAGTGTGCCGCTGTCCTTGCCTCATCTGTCATCGCATTAAATATCATAAAGGCATATATCGAACGGGCCATAGGCGGGCTCTTCTTGCTGTACTCAACGGCCTTGTCTATCCATGACTGGTCCTCACCAAATAACAGATTATTTCTGTTTCCAAGAATATCTGCATATGAAAGATAGTGGTCCCATAGCATATCCGGATGTATTACAAACAATGGATCTGTATATTTCGCGTCACGCACCAGTGCCAGGGCGTGTTCGATAGCAACCGCCGTCAATACATTATCTTTCCCAACAGTCGCGGCACGTGCCAGCAGTTGCCATGCCCGCATTCGAACATCAATCCTGACTTTCTTGTTTTTGGCAAGTATCCTGGCCTCATTGGTTACAGACTTCAGATTTCCATCTCCACTATTAAGCAGACCAAGCAGGTAATAGAGCTTTTCTTCAGGGGTCTTCTGCTGTTTCAGATACTTGTATGCAGCCTCTGACCGACCCAGCCGTAGCAGAATCTGGCCTTTAAGCACGCGCCACTCAGGATTATCCAGTTGCTGCGGGTAATCCTGCTGATAACGCACCATGGATATATAGGCATCACCGACATAATCATCCGCCAGATAACTTCTGATCAACATCAGTCGCCATTGAGGAAAGTGTTTCTGCTCTGTCTCACTGTTCCATAGCAGCTGTAATAATGCGTTACGGGTCTGTTTGCCCTGCTTTAATTCAAGGTGGGCCCGCGCCTTCTTTCCCAGGCCCCAATGTCTGAATGAATCAGACTGAAGTTCATAAGTGGCTACCCGGTAAATAATTTCTTGCCACGATGAGCGTTCCTCCAGTAAACGAATGCGCTCCTTCTCCCATTCTCTCCAGACATCAGGCCTGTCCTCAACTGCCTGCTGCTGTCTTTCCAGTACCTTCAGCGCCAGTTCCTGTGCACCAGAATCGGACATAACCCGGATCTCCTCCAGACTCGCGCCATACACAACGGGCATGAAGAGAGGATAAAAGAGACTTGCTTTAAAGAGATTGCGGACAACATCCACAACGGCAGGCAATAAAAAAGGCGGATTCCAGTATGTTGTTATCATGCCCCGGAATCCGCCCACTTGTTCGGTCATATATACTGTATTTAAAGCTTTTCCTTGATCCGCGCTGCTTTTCCGGTCAGTCCACGCAGGTAATACAGCTTGGCACGCCGTACATCACCGCGACGCTTGACCTTGATGCTATCAATACTCGTACTATAGGTCTGGAACACACGTTCAACACCTTCGCCATGAGATATCTTGCGTACCGTAAACGATGAATTCAGACCACGATTGGATTTGGCAATAACAACGCCTTCAAACGCCTGCAGTCGTTCACGACTACCTTCCTTCACCTTCACCTGTACCACCACGGTATCGCCTGAACTAAATTCAGGAATATCCCTGGTCATCTGTTCTTTATCAAGTTGTTCAATAATATTGCTCATGAGAATGCTCCCGCTGAAACATGTATTTCTACAAATTAAAACTAACCCTGTTCATGTTCCCTGATGAACTCCTGCAATAATTCCTGCTGTTGTTCATCAAGCTCTAATCTCTCCAGCAGATCCGGTCTTCGTAACCAGGTCCGCCCCAGTGCCTGTTTTTTACGCCAGCGCCGGATCGCATCATGATCGCCGCTTAGCAGCACCTTCGGTACACACGCCCCAGCCACTTCTTCCGGTCGCGTGTAATGAGGATGGTCCAGCAATCCGTCAACAAATGAATCCTGATCTGCCGAGTCCTCATCGCCAAGTGCCCCGGGTAACAACCGTGTTATCCCGTCAATTATTACCATGGCCGCCAGTTCGCCGCCGCTGATCACATAGTCGCCGATGGAGACTTCTTCGTCGACCTCGGTCTCGATAAAGCGTTCATCGACACCTTCATAACGTCCTGCAACCAGTATCAAGTGTTCGCATTTGGCAAACCCGGCTAACATGTCCTGCGTTAGCGGTTTGCCCTGTGGCGAGACATAAATTGTCCTCGTCTTTTTATCCGGCTCAGCCGCTGCCTCTTTGGCTGCATGCACACTGTCTCGCAGTGGTTGCACCTGCATCAGCATGCCTGGACCACCACCATAGGGTCTGTCATCCACGCGACGATTCTTGTCCCGGGTAAAGTCCCTGGGATTCCAGAGTTTCAGCTCCAGCAATCCCTGCTTGACCGCGCGACTGGTGATGCCCACCCTGGTGACTTCGCGCACCAGTTCAGGAAACAGTGTAATAACATCAACTCTCATGCTCGTATGGCGCCTGTTATTTAATCACACGCGACCAATATGAGCGTGTTCAAAAATCAGGATCCCAGTCAACCATCATCTGGCCCTGTTCAACGTCGACACTCTTCACCACCTGGTCGTGAATAAACGGTATTAACCGTTCCCTGTCGCCTTTCACCACCAGCACATCGTTTGCACCGGTTTCCAGTAAACTGTCTATCTTCCCCAGCTCAATGCCCTGCTGGTTAATCACCAGTAGACCCACCAGGTCCGACCAGTAAAATTCATTTTCGCTTGCCGCGGGTAACTGCTGCCGTTGCACCGCGATTTCCATGTTCAATAGTAGCAGTGCCTGGTCACGCTCATCACAGCCCTGCAAATGTGCCACGACGCCTTTACCGTGTCGCTTGCCACCCTGCAGACTGAAGGATTGCCACTTGCCATCAACCTTCAGATACCAGGGGTCATAATTCAGTATATTTTCCCTTGGATCAGTATCAGAAAATATCTTTATCCATCCTCGTACGCCATAGACGCCGGAGATTCGTCCCATCACCACCATGTTGGATAAATCGTTACCCATCGGTGGCCTAATACATTAGCAAAACATTAATTCAATACGGGCGAATTACCTGCCAGTGTTAAGCGGCAGACGCCTGCTTCTTGGCCAGGCTCGCAACCCGATCAGACGTCGTGGCACCCCTGGAGATCCAGTATTGCAGACGCTCGGTATCCAGTTGAAGCGGGGTCTCGCCACCCGTTGCCCGGGGATTGAAATAGCCAATACGCTCAATGTAGCGACCATCGCGCCGGTTGCGGCTGTCCGTTACAACAATGTTATAAAACGGGCGCTTTTTTGCTCCGCCTCGTGAAAGTCGAATAGTAACCATATTCGATTGTATCCTGTGTTATTAGCCAACAAATAAACGAGGCCGCCGGCTGCACCGACGGCCCAATAAGTGGCGGTATTTTACGCAAATTTAGCTGCGATCACAAAGGGTTCCGGCCGATTTAGGGAGATTTTCAGGCGTCTTTATTATTTACCGCTAAATACACTAACTATATGTTTTTATTGTATTTATAGGGATTCTGCCGGGAAATACCAGAAACTTACCCCGGGAGACACGGAGAAATCCGGGAAATTGACGAAAAATACGGGAAATTGCGCACAGAGCAATGGTTTCTAATAATTAGAGTTAATTAGTCTCTGGCACAGAGGGATCCCCACGAAATTTCCAATGATGCTGCCAATCATATACTTAGTCATACCGGCATTAGCATCGTCATACCGGCGTTAACATCGTCATACCGGCGAAGGCCGGTATCCAGTTTTTATATGGAATGACTGGATTCCGGCCTACGCCGGAATGACAGCTAAGATTTACCAGGCACTTTGTCACTTCGTTCGGGCGCAGCTTATACAGCCTGTTTCCGGCGGCGTTGCAGACCCAACAGACCCAGCAGGCCTATGCCGAAAAGCCAAACGGCAGCAGGCTCAGGCACTGCTTGTATACTAATCGCATAATTATTATCAGGGTCTGAATTGTCATAATACAAGCTGTCACGCGCCGAAACGAATAAATAGACGGCTCCAGTTGGTACAACTATGTTCAGACCATTGGTAATCAGGAAATCTTCCGGTATGTCAGTAGCAAGGTTTCCGAAGTACGTATTAGGTGTAATATTATCAATGCCAGCATCAATAGCATCAGTGACACGATTTAGAACAGAGGAAGCAAGTAGTGTCGTTGAACTACTAAATATGCCGATGGTAGTATTGAAAACGTCTGCGTCTGGTCCATTGTCCCAATCCCCAAAGAGACCGAATTCAATCGTATCACCTGCATTGATAGAAAAATCAGCAAGTAAGATTGGGATAGTGTTTCCAGCTGGATCGTTGTTTGTTAAAAGATAAGTGTTAACAGGATTGATCGAGATCGGTGCAGCGCCAGCGGTGTTCCCTATTGCGTATATCAAGAAGGCACAAGTTACGCCAATAATTTTTTTTACGTTCATGATGAGGCTCCTATATTATTTTATATTATTTCCATCCTTCTTACAGAATACAGCATCGAGGCAATTATCGTAAAAATAGCGGGGATATGGGACTGGGAAAAGTCGCCCTCTCCAGTTCTTTGGGCCCGGAAATTAATGTGGCCTATACAGCCTGTTTCCGACGGCGCTGCAGGCCCAACAGACCCAGCAGGCCAATGCCCATCAACAGGTAAGTGGACGGTTCCGGAACGGCGGGCACAACTTCGAAGGCACTGTAGGTTACGCCTGCCTGCGAAAAGTTATAAAAGGCCATGCGACCATTGGAGAAACTACCCGAAATACTAAGCTCTGGAATGCCATTTACTGTAACTTGCAGACTTGTTGGCAGGAAATTAAAGCCGAAAACATAATCCGTATTGGGTGCCCATCCAGTACTTCCCAGCGTGTTTCCTCTGGCAAGTTCAGTAAGCCCACCGGAAGGATCGGTGGTAAAATTGACGTGCCCCCAAAACTCATCGGCTGTTGGTATCCCCGTTACCTGTGAAACCGCAAGCCCGACATATGCTGTGGTGCCAGGTGTACCGGATGGTGCGCCAAAGTTATAAGATTGTTGATATCGCTTCCAATCCACTAATAGATAACTGGCTGAGGCATTGGCAGAATCACCCGGTTGAAAACCAAGGGCAAAACCAATGTAGTCATCATCACCGCCTGAAGACCGGATGGTGCCAGTTACATTTGTCCCCATGGCATTAAAATCGCTGTAGAACATTGTGGGCTGTCCATTGACACTCTGGTATACCGAATCCCCGCTTCCAGAGACAGTCCATACACCAGAACCAAACCCGGAAACTGCCGGATACGATTCCGCCGTCCAGGTATTGAGGTCAACAGGAGCGGCCTGTACCGAAGAAATAGAGAAAAACAGCCCCATGAACAGGGCAAGAGAAAACGTTCGCATGGTATACCCCCAGAATTAATCCTTGTTAAACCAATTATAGGTATTGTTAACTTCCCTAATACGTGTGGTTATTCTAGGCCCC
>BTQY01000011.1:0-55812 GCA_036986115.1 Gammaproteobacteria bacterium
TATGAAAATCAATGGCAAATATGACGTGATTCCAAAAGATAGCCGGGCAAATATATATGCTGCCGGGTTGCTTGGCGAGCAATTCATTTCACTCAAGCCTGGCAAGAGTAAGGAGAACTTTAGTGATGGTGGTGTCATTAAAAAAACAGAAGGCCCGATGATCCTGGAAGAGAAGATCTCTGAAATCCTGTATAAAAAGGCGGCTGGTGACGGGCTATCTGATAGTACTCCGCCAGACGATGACCTGTTTGGACCAACACCATGAAGGGGAATCTGTATGTTGAAATCGCCGTGGCGTTTTTCATTCTCAGCGGAATCATCGCGCTGGCAATTTTGTCTTATCACGTCAGCAACCTGACAACCTATAGTGATAGTGGCCAGTTCGAAGTGACTGGGAAGTTTGATAACATCATAGGTCTGGAGGTGCGTACCCCGGTCAAGCTCGGTGGTATGAAGATTGGTACGATCAGGAACATTGAGCTTGATCCGAGTGATCACCAGGCCATTGTTACCATGCAGATCGATAACAAATATAACCGCATTCCAAGAGATACCAATGCCAGCGTGTATACAGCGGGGCTTCTGGGAGACAATTACATTCACCTGGAACCCGGTGGTGAAGAGGATTCACTGAAACAGGGAGACAAGTTTCAGCTTACTCAGGGCGGTATTATTCTTGAGAAGATATTGCAACGGGCGGTGGATCTGAAGGACAAAGGGGACAAAGAGAAAAAACCACCGTCGCAGCCATCGAACACTAATCCGTTTAATCAGGGTCTATAGCCGGCCCCACGACACGAATCATCGAATCAGCATGTCTCGATGATGGGTGACGGGCGCATTCTCCATCGTTATATTTCCCTGCAAAATACCTGACTAATTTACTCATAAATTAGCTTATCTACCGATTAGATATCTCTAATATCAAATAGCCGATGCAGATTGTAGACTATGGCCGAGTTTTGGTTGCCTGACATAAAAGGCATTATTATCAATAGGTTATCAAGAGGAAAGAATCGTGAGTGAGCAAGATTCCAATGTTCTACGTACCATGAAGATTATGATCACCTCCCTGTTTGGGCTTTTTATCAGCCTGATTGTGCTGGCCCGCGTTATCGTATATTGATTCATTGTCGCCAGGCGAGCAGTATTTTCAGCATCAGGCTGGCCGGCAGTACGACAACCAGTTAAAACCGGCGTGATGTGGGTCACGCCGGTTTTTTTCCATCGGTTTACCATTCAGGTGTCTATAATTATCTCATTCATTCCTCATCGACCCTGCAGGCGACACGACAGGGCTGTTTATTCGCGGTATACAGGGACAGGGCTAATTCCATGCTGAAACAGTTGATTATTTACGGAATATTTATTGCCATTGGTTACTATGTGATTGGTGCATATAACGAAAACAAGGCACTGCAAGAATACGATACGACCATGGATGAACTCAGACAAAGCGCTGAAAAGTATCCTGATGTCACAGAAACCGAGGCCATTGCCATTGAAGCCAGGAAGATGGCCAGTAAACGGTTTAGCGGTGGTAAGGGTGATAAAATAAATGCCGCAGCCATGTTCTATGGTTTTAAATATCGGCATGTGGTTGGTTATGCCAAATACTGTCGTAAATACAATTTGCCGGTAGATAACTACATCAGTGCATTTAATGATTACTATCAGAGTGAGACTGCGTCTATAAACAAGATCCTCAACAGGGACGTGCGTAGTAAACTGGATAATATTATTGATGAAGATGTCATGAGGATGATAAAAATTGAATTTCGTGATTCGACCAGCCAGTACGAGATCACCGAGGAGCAAATCTGCACGGCGATGAATATACCTGCCCAGGCGGAGTCAATTATCAGGGCAACGGATTTCAAGAAGCAATTGCCACAGGCGTATGCACTGATCCTCTAGTGACCTGACTTTAGCGAAAGAATATCCTGCCGGTGGTCAGGCTGGTTGCGCTGGAATCAGGGTGCCTTTGCGGCAGGTTTCGATGGGTTTCCGGGCGGAACAGGTTTGTTGACCCCGCCACCCTTAAGATTTGGTGCCCTCGGTGCGCGGGTAGCTTTCGGTGCCGGCCGATAGGGTGTGGAATGGGTTTGGGGGGCTGAGTATTCTTCATCGGGGCAGTCATTATACTGGCTGGGGATGCACCTGGCATATGCCAATGGCGATGCCATGCCGCCAAGTATCATTGCAGAAAACAGTAGTATTTTCATATTGAGCTCCTGATTCATTTAACTATAGCAGAGCGTGAATCTGATGGTTCTGGCGGTGTTTGCGGGCTGAGTTGAACCCAATAAATCCTTTTTATTCAGGATGGTTGACGGATTATATATATTGATGTGTATCGGAGCAGCTGAATTGTTATATTTGTATTACAGACGCTATATTTAGAATAACGGATCAACGATATACGGGGAGAATCTGATGAGCGCAGGGATACGTAGACACCAGGTAGTGGTCGTGGTTGCCATACTTGTACTGGCGATTTTATTTATCTATACGCAGTCGATGGATGAGCAACAAGACGTGCCGGCTTCCAGGCCTGCTGCGGTAGAAACACCTGCTGTCCAGACGGGAACTGAGTCAGAGCCTGAGCCAGTGTCTAAATCGGAGCCGGAGCCGGAGCCTGAATCCGGGCCTGAACCTGAAAAAGCGTCGGTACCGACTTCCCCGCAGGCACCCCCAATAGCTGTGCCAGGGACACCCGCTGACAAATCAATCGGGAAAAAAGAAGACGTTGAAGGTGAGATTGCCGTTGGCCCTTGTGACGGGGGAGGTAAGACACCGGAAGGCGTCAGTAGCCAGAGGGACAAGGATTCGGCCCATACCGGGTATACCAGCTCCGGTGGCAAGCCCTGCATTGATATCGGCTCAGCTGCCGAGGACGTCAAGCGTCCGGGTATGCCACCTCCGGTTATTCCTCCGCCCAAACCCGGTGCAGGCCCGCCGCCCGTATCGGTCCCACCCCCGGCACCGCCTGTGGCGGGCTCTGCGGCCGGAGTTGCCAAGCCATAGCAACCGCCAGCGGTGTTTGCCTGTAACTATCCGCAGTTCCCTGTGTGGTGGTTCCAGGCAAACCATCTTTTCATCAAACGTCTGTCCAGAACAAGGACCAATGAACATTTTTCCTGTGCGCCTGAATATTCGTGGTATGAAATATCCCTGAACGGCTGAATAATATTTTCATCTCATACCAGTGTTCGGTAGTTTGCATGACAGTAATAGCCAGAGAAAAAACTGCTTGATGCTAAATGTGGTTTGCAATAATCTGATTGCTGATCAGGCATCAGGTTGTGCCGTGGTATAAGGAGACAATAATGACTGAAGTGAACATTTCCGGCAGTTGTCTGTGTGGCGCCGTGCAATATGCTATCCATGGTGAGGCCCTGCGATTTTATCATTGTCATTGCAGGCGATGTCGCAAGACGACCGGGACGGGACATGCATCGAATATGCTGGTGCAGCCAGAATCCTGTCTCATCTGGAATCAAGGTGAGGATATGCTGGTGCATTACAAGGTACCTGAGGCGGAGCGCTTCTATAATCTGTTTTGTAAACAATGTGGTAGTCCCATGCCAAGGCAGGTACCGGAACTGCAAGGTGTTATTATTCCTGCTGGAACTCTTGACGATGAACCGCCGATTCAGCCTTCTGCAAGGATATTCTGGGGTTCTCGTGCCGACTGGTCATGCGATGCCGGTGGTCTGCCAGTGCATACTGAATATCCTGCTTAAGCAGTCTCTGACCCATTGAGTTTCTGAAGGATACAGGTTGTATGCTAAATGCCTCTGGCTAATGGCCAGATGCAATGATGCACAGGAAGATGGCAGCACATATTATTGTGCGTTACCCGTTTAATCTGACCCTTATGGCCAATATGAAATCGAAAAAGAAGGCTTACAAATTCTCATGGCGGGAGGGGAATCAGTTTGATGTGCTGATTGACGGCACGGAATTTTATCCCCGCATGCTTGATGCAATAGAATCGGCAAAGCGATATATATTGCTGGAAATGTATCTGTTCGAATCCGGCAAAGTGGCTGACCGCTTTATCAACGCCTTGTTAACGGCCGCTAACCAGGGTGTACGGGTATATTTGCTTCTGGATGACTATGGTTCGCTGGATCTGAAACAGCCTGATCGGGACAGGCTCTCACATCCGAATATTCAAACGATGTATTATAATCCGTTACAGAGCCACAACCAGTTGGCCCTTCTGTACAGAATCTTCCGCCACCATATTGTTCGCAGTCTGTATCGGGATCATCGAAAGTTGCTGCTGATCGATGGCAAAATCGCTTTTGTTGGCGGGGCTGGTATCACCGATAATTTTGATCCGCCTGATCCAGGCGACCGCTGGCGTGAAACGATGGTGGAGATCCAGGGGCCAGTGCTGGGAGACTGGCAACAGATATTTGAAGAAGGCTGGAACAGATATGCGCGGCAGGAACTGGAATTACCATTCATCTTGCCGGCTGAAATTACCGATGGCCAGCTTGGCCGGGTGACCGTGAATGAGGCGCAGAAAAGACAGGGGATGAAGCGCTCGTTGTATAAGCGTATTCACGATGTCAATCATCGATACTGGCTGGCCACGGCCTATTTCCTGCCAACCTGGCGGTTACGCCGCAGATTAATGCACGCCGCACGGTCGGGTGTCGATGTGCGCGTATTACTGCCTGGTTCCATAATTGATCACCCCTGGGTACGTTATGCCAGTCATCGTTACTATGGGCGATTGTTAAGGCAGGGCGTGAGGATCTTTGAGTACCAGCCGCGTTTCTTCCATGCCAAGATGAGTCTTGGTGATAACTGGGTGAGCATTGGTTCATGTAACTTTGATCGCTGGAATATCCTATGGAACCTGGAAGCTAACCAGGAAATCGATGACCAGTATATTGCCAAAAAGGTAAAGGCCATTTTTGAAAAGGATTTTGAGAGTAGCCTGGAAATTACCTACGATGAGTGGATTAACAGAAACTGGTATGCACGTTTTCTGGAATGGCTTTTCCATAGGTTTGAGATGTTATTATTCACCATCAGACAAAGACGGCATAAATAAGCATTCATGCATACAATAACATGAAGGGAAGACAGGGATGTCATCAGCAAATTATTCCTATGGCAATTGAACCACTGATGGCATCGTCTGTGCTGAGCCAGCTACTTTGGTGGTGACGCCATATACCTGTGCTAATGCACAGTCCCTGTTTTCAGATTAGCCTGAAATATTCTAGTGACTGTGTTTGCGATGTTTACCTCGCATGGACTTTTTTAGTATATGCATATCAAATAGCACACGTTGTTCCGGAGTCAGCGCTTTTCTTACGGTTATCTTATGCGCATATTTCAATTTCATCATCTGTTTTTTGACTGCCAGTAGTTCATTGATTTTTTTATCTATGGTCTTTTCATTCGGTTTATCCGTCATTACCAGCAGTGCAAGATCGATCTTCAACGCCTTCTTCTTTGCCTTCAGCGGGAATTTATTTTTCATGTGATCCAGCATGAGTGCCTGTAGCCTGGCGCGTTGTTCGTCGCTCAAGGCTTTCTTCCAGCGGGGTTCATGCTGACCAGAACGGCTTGAAGCGGAGTTCTGTTGCTTGCTTTGTTTACCCTGCATCATTTCGTGAGGTCCTTTTGCGGAAGAGGGTTCTGCCAAGGCAGGGCCATATGTCAGGGATGTCAGCAGGATTAACAGCGTTGTTGGTATGATTGCCGGATATTTCATGATGATATCCTCCTCGTGATGAAATAGGGAGATCAACATTACACCAAATATCGTAAAGATCAATAGCCCTGAATTTTTTGTTGAGAAAGAATATACTCTGCTATTCAGGGCGCAGATGCGACTGGAGCAGGCGGGTAGCCTGTTAATTATGAATTCATATTTATAAAGGCAGATATTGATTCTTTATGAGGAACTTGGCGTATGGATGAAGTTAACTGGTGGCTGATTGGCGGTGGCCTGTCAGTGGGTGTGATTTTCGGGGCCCTGATGCAACGGTCTCGTTTTTGCATGGTGGCAGCCACCAGAAACATGATGCTGATGAAAGATTATCGTCAGGCATTTGCCTTTGTGGCGGCATGGGTAATTGCTATTGGCGGCACCCAGTTGCTGGAATTGATGGAGATTGTCGATATTGGAGATTCCTTCTATCGAAATAGCACACTGGACTGGTTCGGTGCGTCCCTCGGCGGGGTCCTGTTTGGTGTGGGTGCAACCATGGCGCGCGGAGGAGCGATACGAACGATCACCGCGTCAATGGAAGGTAATCTGCATGCGCTACTGGCATTATTAATGTTTGCCATCGTCGGGGCAGTGACCCAGTTTGGGTTCCTGGAAACGGCACGTGTGAATCTGACCAACCTGACTGCCGTGGAGCTTCAGACCGATGCAGGCATTGCATCGATGCTCTCATTGCCCGCCTGGTTACCGGCCGCGGCAGTGGTGCTGGGACTGGTTGCATTTCTGGTATTTTCCTGGCGTCGTGGTGGTAGTATGCCGCTGGCCCTTACGGGCATCGTCATTGGTGGCCTGGTGGTCGCCAGCTGGTATATCACCGGGGTGGTAGCGCAGGATGAATTTGATCCTACTCATCCGTCAGCAATGACTGTATCCGGGCCGATGGCCAGGCTGGGTTACATCCTGATTTCCGGGAAGATCCCGGCATTCTCATTTTCGATTTCGTTTGTCATTGGCGCGGCCATCGCCGCCTTGATCTCTGCCGTAGCAACAGGACAATTCAGGATCACCCCGATACAAAAGGGCATGACAAAGTATTCGATCCTGGGTGGTATTCTGATGGGTATTGGTGGCGTGGTGGCTTATGGCTGTAATGTTGGCCAGGGGCTGAGCGGTATCTCGACCTTGTCTGTTGAGTCCTTGCTGGCAGTACTCGGTATGATTGCAGGCACCACGATGTGCGTAAAATGGTGGGATACGCGTTACTGATGCTCAGTCTGGAAATAGCCGGGAATCATTGAAAAATATTTCGATCCTTTCAGGAAGAGATGTATTCCACTTCGCCCGTTTTTCAGGTGGTCAGGAATTCGGCACTCGTGTCTAGTCTGTATAAATCGGGTGATTAATAACCGGATCACACTTGTCGCACTCACCCTGGATCTGGTTTTGTTTCCATTGCCGGTGTTTGACCATCAGATCCACCACTTCATCTGAATCGTCAGTAATGGTTATCAGGTTAAAGTCCGCAGGAGAGATTGTCCCCTTGACCAGAACAGCTGATTGCATCCAGTCAATGAGGCCCTGCCAGTAATCCTTGCCAAACAACACCAATGGCAACGGGTAGATTTTTCTGGTTTGAATCAGCGCCAATGCTTCAAAAAATTCATCAAAGGTACCAAAACCACCGGGAAGGCATACATAGCCCAGCGAGTATTTAACGAACATGACTTTTCTGGCGAAGAAATAGCGGTATTCCAGAGACTCGTTCTGATACTTGTTAGGCTGTTGTTCCATAGGTAACTCGATATTCAGGCCAACAGATTTTACACCCGCCTCGGAGGCGCCCTTGTTTGCAGCCTCCATGATGCCAGGACCTCCACCAGTAATGATATTGAATCCCTGCTCGCCGAGCATACGGGAGATTTTTACGGCGTGTTGATAGTATTCATCATCCGGCTTTAGCCGTGCAGAACCAAAGATTGATACAGCAAAGCCAAGCGTGGCCAGCTTGTCAAAGCCCTCGGTAAATTCGCTGATGATCCTGAACATTCGCCAGGATTCATCGCCCTTTAGGTCATCAATCATTGTGGTATTTCTCTAAACAGATCCGATAATAATAATTATAGACATATTCTCTGGATAAACTCTGGTTCACATGCACTCTGAAGCTGCCTTTTGCACAAATCGGCCAGCGGTTGCCAGATGGTCGCTATTACCAATAAGGAGCAGTTATTATCGACCCGGCAGGCTCAACGATAATGCCGGCCAGTAGGTAATGATCAACACAGTCAGCAATAAAATGAAGAAGAATGGCAGGGTGGCCCTGTACAGCTGCATCACTGGTTTCTTGAAACGGTAACTGGCGATAAACAGGTTCATGCCGACAGGTGGTGTGAAATATCCGATCTGCATGTTGGCGAGAAAGATGATCCCCAGGTGTACCGGATCAATCTGGTAGCCAATTGCGATAGGCAGTAATAGTGGCACCATAATGACCAGTGCGGAGAAGATATCCAGCATGGTACCTAAAATCAGTAAAAATATATTCAACAGGATAAGGAAGGTCAGTTTGTCACTGACATGTGATTTTATCAATGCAAATAGTTTTGTCGGTACTTCGGCATCGATCAGGTAATTAGTCGAGGCCAGTGATAAACCGAGGATGATCAATATTGCACCAACCAGCACCATTGCTTCGCGCATGACCCGGGGTAACTGCTTCAGCGGGACTTCCCGGTAGATGCCGACTTCGACGATCAAAACATACAGTGCGGTGACTGCAGCGGCTTCCGAGACGGCGAAATAACCGCTGTAAATACCGCCCAGCACAATAAAGGGCAACGGGATCTCCCAGCGGGCCTTCCAGATAGCTGAACCCGCCTCGGACAGCGAAGACACCTTCAATGGTTGTGAGCGGTTGACCCAGAACACCCAGATGGACAACAGGCTGAGCATCAGTAAGCCTGGCAGGATGCCGGCCAGAAACATGTCATCGACGCTCACCGGCTTACCGATGCCCAGTTGTTGGGCAATTACGGCATACAGGATCAGGGGTACCGATGGGGCGAATAACAGGCCGAGGCTGCCGGAGGTAGTGACCAGGCCAAGGCTGAAATTCTCACGGTAGCCGGCCTGTGTCAGCGCCGGAAACAGTAATGCACCGAGGGCCACGATGGTCACCCCGGTGGCCCCGGTAAGGGCAGTGAAAAACGCGCTGGCTAACAAGGCCACGATAGCCAGCCCACCGGGGATCCAGCCGAGTAGCGCCTGGGTCAGGCGTACCAGCCGGCTGGCTGCCTGGCTTTCGCTGAGCAGGTAGCCGGCAAATGTAAATAACGGGATGGCCAGCAAGATGGGCATTTCCGCCAGTCGATAAAATTCGATGGGCACTGCCGACAGATCGATGCCTGAACGATAGAATCCCAGCAGGGCAGCTGCGGCAATGATCGAAAATAGCGGTGCACCGAGCAGTGTCAGGATAATGAGAATGATGCCAGTCAGTATCATGCTAGCTGACCACGTAGAACGGCGATAAAATGCAGTGCAAAGCGCAGGCAAATCACGGCGAAACCAATCGGGATGATTAATTCAAACAGCCAGGCAGGGATTGCGTAGAATGCGCTGACTTCCGCTGCATAATCCTGTATCACGAAGCGGGCGCTATGGAATGCCAATATTCCGCACACTATACTGGTAAACAGGTTGGTAATCAGCTGGCTGAGCTGCTTTCCACGACGGGGTAAATAGCGTGACAATATATCAATAGTGATGTGGTTGTTTTCCCGGGTAGCCACCATGGCACCGAGCAGGGCCACCCACAGCACCAGTATACGAAGCAGCGGGTCAGCCCAGCCAAGGCCGGTACCCCAGACATTGCGTAACAGGATCTGAACACTGGCGACAACGATCATAGTCGATAACATGATGACCAGCAGGCCATCCTCGACAGTGAGGGTATACTGGAACAGCCGGTTTAAGCGGCTATTTCCTTGCGGATCCCTGTCGGTAGTCATACAGATGTCCCCGCAGTGTCTTCAACATGGCTTCTGAAAACTGGCCTTTTTCGGCAAGTTTCTTCATGGACTCCGTTACGATCTTGTTCCATCGCTGTCCATTACAATCTGCCGGCAATGTGAATTTGATTCCCTGGTTTCTCAATGCCTGGCGGGCCCCCTGATTATCCTTGCGATTTTGTTTATTGATATTTCGGAATGTCTTGCCCATGATATCTTGTACAATCTTTTGATCTTCCGGAGAAAGCCTTTCAAAGGCTTCGCGTTTTACCACCAGAGTCCCATAAAGGTATAGTAGCGGAATATCTGCCAGATATTTAACACGGGTGTGCCACTGTAATGCAATAGCACCTATCGGAGGAGATGCAACAGTATTGATCAGACCAGTCTGCAGTCCGGTAAGCACGTCAGTCAGAGGCAACGAGACAGGAGACACACCGAGAGATTCGAACGCCGTTCGACTGATGCGGTCACCCTGTGGCGCCCATACTTTCTGGCGTTTCAGGTCCTCAATACATTGCAAAGGACTGTTTGACATTAAATAGGCAAAACCGCTTTCACTCAGACCAAAACTGATAAAGCCTTTTTTCTTCAGGCCAATGATAATCAGCTTGTCCATTCTGGCGCGAACGTAATCTACCTCATCGTAAGAATTAAACACAAATGGCATGTTGTATATCTGGCTATCCGGGTATATCTCTGACAGTCCACCACTGGTCAGGACACCACCGTGGAGCTGGCCGATGCGGATCTTGCGCAATACACTGCTGTTGTTGCCCATCACACCGCCAGGATAAAAGCGGAATTTTATCCTGCCTTGTGTACGTTGCCTGATTACATCAGCGGCCTGACGCATTTCCTTCATCCAGCGGGTCCCATCAGGGACGATGGTGGCGATCTTGAATGTTTGTCCATAAACAGTGGTGAAGGCCAGACTAAAAATTAATATTGAAAATATCCTGATCATTGATACCCCTGGAAATAATCGTCCGCTGATTCCAGTAATTGCTGCGCCTGCTGTCTGGCCAGGGTATTACTTAGTGTTAAACCCGGTTCAACGGGGTCGGCCTTTAATACTTCATTTAACAGGCGGTCATGAAGCTCGCGCCTGAACAAAAGACGCGCGTAGCGCCGGGCGAGTTCTACCTTGGCGATCAGATTTCTGCCGTTAGATAGTTCAATAGCACGTTCAAATTGTTTCCGACCTTGCTCGGGTTTGCCCCCCAGGCTGGCGGGCAATCTGGTTTGTAATATGCCCAGATAAAGGTGTGCCTGACCACGCTGATAACCATCATCCAGGCTCACTACACGCTGCATCATCACCTCGATTCTTGGCACATCGGCAATTGCATTCCAGTCATCGCGATTGGCCTTTACCCATCCGGCCCAGGTTGTGGCATAAGTGAATAATGTATCAATATCACTCTTGCCGATGGTATTGATAATGGCGACAAACTCATCAAATGATTGTTTGCTCTTTTTGCACAACTCATCCCGCGACAGACAGATGGCCCGACGGGCATAGCTACGTGCCTTTCTAGACAGCAATTTGGCACGAGAGGGATCATCCACAAATATCGTTGCATAGGTACCATAGAGTCTGGCACCGGCGACCAACAATTTCTGATCCCTGGGATTATCCTGTATAAAGCCATCAAGTATCAGCATATAGGCCGGTGCACCGGCTTTCACTGTAGCGGGATCGTCATGATTACTGATCCCCTTTTGCAGACTGCGGGCGAGGCCCTGGGTGGCCATGGAAGCGCAACCAGTCAATGTAATGACCAGTAAACCGATTAAGCCATGGTATAAGATGCGTTGTCGTCTCAAAATGATTATCCGGATCATTCCTGCAAGTCTCTATAACACTATGTATTACTATAGTCCCTGTCCGGAGACGTTACTTGTACAAAGTTAACATTTATTAGCCTAAATCAGTATGTATTACAGCTTTATCGGGGAATTCTGGCGCTACGGAGATTGAGCTCACAATTTGAGTGTCGCCATTTAACTGCAGTCCCATGCTAGCTATTGTGATTTTTCTTCATTTTGTAGCGAACAATAACACCCGCCCCAATGATGCCCGAAAGTAGTAACAGTGGTCCATAGGTGGAAATATCAAGCAAGTCACTTAATGATGCAGACGAAGTCGCCTGGTATATGACACTGGAAAATATATATGACTTTACCGACAGGCCCAGTACTGCTGCAGCGACAAATCGGCCAAGATTAATATGTAGTATTCCTGAACTGTAATTGATCAGCGCATGAGGGAAGGCTGGTATAAGGCGCAGTGCGAGTAGTGCAAAGAAGTTGTTTTCCCACTGGAGCAATTTGTAAATGGCCGAGTCCTCAACCTTCTTTATCCATTTTTCTGTCAGTCGTCTGGAGAAAAAATACGCTGATACCCCGCCGAGGGTGGCACCGATGACCAGGATGAATGTAGAGGTAACAGGGGGATAAAGAGTCGCTGCCACCCAGAGAAAGATCGATCCAGCCAGGGCAAAGGTAAAGAAAAGCACCTGCAACAGGATTAGTATGACTATCAACCACCTGTTACCGGAGTATTCTCTGGCCACTGTAATTAATTTATCCGGCTCAAGTGACCCGGAGATCTGCAGAATGATTCCCGCTGCAATCAGCAGGCAGAGTATGAGTAGTTTTGTCAGGTATTTTTGTTGCATGGCAACGACTGTATCTGTTTATCCCGGTATTCAAGAGTAAGTATAGCGGCTTCAGTGACACAATATGGTCACATTATGCGGAGTTTGAAATGTGGCAATATTTCCAGCGCATGGTTTCAGAGTAACAGGAAATCCATTACACTGGGCAGGTGTCTGTTGCCAGTCTTAAAGGAGAAGGGTGATGACTTTACAGAGAATTCTTGTGGTGTTTCTGACACTGTGGCTTTCCGGCTGTAGTGATGATGCCGAAGAAACCCTGGTGGAGAAGCAAATCGAACTGGCGACTGGCGGCAAGGCTGACGTCGATATCTCCAAAGGCCAAATGACCATCACCTCCGATTCGAAGGGCGGTGAGGTCAGCATGAGCATCGGGGAAAATGTGACGCTGCCTGAAGATTTTCCGAAGGATGTGCTGGTGTATCCGGGCAGTAAGCTTGAGAGCGCAGTGCAAATGCCGGAAGGGTTCAGCCTGGGACTGACGTCAAAGGATAACAGGAAGAACATAGTGGATGCTTACCAGGATACAATGCAATCCAATGGCTGGAAGGTACAAACAACCATGGTGATTGATACCCAGTCAATCATGATGTATGAAAAGGATAACAGGGTGACCAGCATACTTGTCGATGATGGTAATAAAGACAGTGTTCGGATATCAGTGACAATTGTCAGGAAATAGTAATAAATCAATTCATCCTGGGTAATCGCTCACCATCCCGGGCATAAAAACTTTTAATCCAGATCGGAAAATACCAGTCCGATCTCACCTCGAGATAGCTCCAGGCAGATATCTTGCTGGTTTTCTCTGTTAATATACCACCGTCCTATGTTTGGAGTGCAGGAGCGTTTATGTCAATTATTGATGTATTCAATGGTGATGCTGATGGTATTTGTGCGCTTCAGCAACTGAGGCGGGCAAACCCGGCAGATAGTCAGCTGGTGACCGGGGTGAAACGTGATATCAGTTTGCTAAAGTATGTACAGGCCGGGGAAGGTGATCAGGTCACTGTTTTAGATATATCATTGGACAAGAACCGGGATGATCTGATCCGCCTGCTGGATAATGGTGCCAGTGTGCAATACTTTGATCACCACTTTCCGGGGGAGATCCCGAAACACGAAGCACTCTCAACATTTATCGATACCGATACCAATGTCTGTACCAGCCTTCTGGTGAACCAGCATCTGGGCGGAAAGTTTCTGTCATGGGCGGTGACGGCGGCCTATGGTGATAATTTATTCAGTGCCGCAGAACAGGCGGCCACGCCGTTGGGTTTGTCATCAGATGATCTTTCCGAACTAAAGCAGCTGGGCATTTGCCTGAATTATAATAGTTATGGTGCGTCACTGGACGATCTGATCTTTACCCCGGAAGATTTATACCGGTTAATATCACCCTATGATGATCCATTTGAATTTATCAGGAATGAGCCAGATTACCAGGCATTACAGCATAGTTATGATTCTGATATCATTCATGCCAATTCAATTTCTGCCTTCTATGAAGATGACAGCCATGCATTATTGATCCTGCCAGATAAAAAATGGGCCCGTCGGGTGAGTGGGGTATTTGCAAATGATCTGGCGCAGAAGTTTCCGCACAGGGCGCATGCGCTATTAATAGATAAAGAAGCGGGGGGTTACATTATCAGTGTTCGTGCCCCGTTGAATAACAAGACCGGGGCGGATGAACTGTGCCGGCAGTTTCCAACAGGAGGAGGTCGCAAGGCTGCCGCAGGTATCAATTCATTACCAGCAGATATATTTGATACTTTTCTGCAGGCATTTAAATCGGCATTTAAATAACAGGGATGTATAGGGGCAGAATAAATTACAGATGGTCTGTCAGGATGAGGATTACTGAGAAAATTTTCACCCCTGGAGTAAATGGGAACACAGAATGATAAAAGCATCTATATATATACTTATTGGATTAAGCATAATTCCAGCTTTGTATTTTACATACCTTTCTGTTAGTTCTCGTAACTACTCTGTTGCCGGTCTTGTGGACGGTAAACTTGCGGCTTGCCCGCAAACAGCGAATTGTGTCTGTAGTGAGCATGCCAGCTCAGCTGATTTTATCGAACCGCTCACATACCCGGTTGGTCCGGATATCTGGTTGAACATGAAGCAGGCGATTATTCAGGTTGGCGGCCAAATTGAAAGGCAAGAGGCTGAATATATGCACGCCACTTTTACCAGTAGCATTTTCCGTTTTATTGATGATGTCGAGTTACGTCTGGACAGAGATAATAACGTGATACATATAAGATCAGCTTCCCGGGTGGGAAGGTCGGATCTTGGTGTCAATAAAAAGCGTGTAGAGAAAATTCGTTCTGCATTTATACAAATAAATCAGGTCGATTGATCAGGAATCCGGTTTATTTGACAACCTGATCCCGATCTTAATTCCTGGCACGGTACAGGGCCGAGTCAGCGGCTTCTATTATTTCGTTAGCGCTATGTCCTGGATGGAGTCCAGCCATACCAATAGAAATGGTCACTCCGGGTAACAAGGTGCCTTTGTTCGACTTCGGCGCTTGCACCAACTTGTGGCATATGACACCCTTTGACTGGCAATTATACTCTGGCACGACGGGTTTCAGGTGCAGCCTGCCTGTTTTAAACAGGAGAATGTAATGGAAGAACTCGCTATCTCGACTGAGCCAGGATTCGATGTGTTGAAGTAAACCTTGGTGACATCGCAGGTATGCTATAGCAATGACTAAAATTGGCCTCATTAGCGATATGCATGCATCACCTGCGCCCTTGCAGGAGGCCTTGTCCTTATTCGAAGGACAGGGAGTCGATTGGGTATTGTGCGCCGGGGACATTGCTGGTTATGGTGAACAGCTGGATGAAACAGTCGAAATATTAAAAGCAAGCGAGGTGATTTCGATCCTCGGAAATCATGATATCTGGTTTGTTGATGAGCACCCTGATGCCGATGCCTGTGATTATTTGAACTCACTTCCGGGGTATTACCAGACAAAGATCGAAGGGATCAAATTATATATGGCACATGCCAGCCCACCCGAGTCTGTATCAGGTGGAATTAAATTACTGGATAAAGATGGGAACCTGTTGCAGGAGCGGAAGAAAGAGTGGTCGCAGAAACTGACAGGATTTTCTCATGATGTGTTAGTGCTGGGCCATACACACCAGGTTTTCTCGGAACAGCTGGCAAACACACTGGCCATCAATCCCGGCAGCTCGAAGTTTAATCATACCTGTGCGATCCTGAGTCTTCCCAATATGGCAGTTGAGGTGTTTGCCCTGTCAGGCAAAACACCAGTAAAGGTATGGAACTGGAGTGCCGCTTTTGCAGATTCCTGAACTTGCCTGGCGACTCAGGCCCGTGAGATAAATTTGCCGTTGCTGGTATTGACCTTGATTGATTCAGCATTCTCAAGATATTCCGGCACCTGTATCTCCAGCCCGGTATTCAGGGTGGCCGGCTTGGTGCGGCCTGTGGCGGTCACACCTTTGGTCCCCGGTGTGGTATCAACTATCGTCAGTATAACTGATTGTGGCAACTCGATACCAAGAATGGAGCCATCCATTATCAATGCAGTTATACCCTCCAGTCCTTCACAAAGATAACCAACGTCATCGCCCAGATCATCCCGGTTTAATGTGTACTGGGTATATTCCTCGCTATCCATGAAATTAAAATCATCGTTATCCTGATATGAAAATTGCACCTGGGTACGCTGACAATCCGCATCTTTGAGCATGTCCTCACCCTTGAAGGACTCATCCAGTTTTTGGCCGGTCTTCAGATTATTAAAGCGTACCTTGTACAGGGTGGCCGCTCCCCGGGAGGAAGGGCTCTTGCTCTCGAATTTTTTTACTACGTGGGGTATGCCTTTGATCTCCACGATCATTCCCCGTTTTAAGTCACTGGCTCTTGGCACCCGATATCCCCCGTATTAATGAATGATAATTACATATTACATTGGGCAGGATTATAGCGCGTTTTACGTAAAACAAGTTAAGCTGGTAATATGCAGTTTGAATGGGTAAATTAGAAAAATACAGGATTGTGAGGATGAAATATGCTGATAATCCTGGCCAGTTTTACTGGCATAAGCTCCGACACGATGAGTAGTGCCGGAAAGTGGTATGGTCATCTATCGCCTTGCTGAAGGCCATGGTATGTGAGGGATGGACAGAGAAGTTCAACCTGGCAGGTAAATCCGGATAACCCGGATAAATCACCATTTATCGAGTGGCAGAAAAAATGTCAAATATTGGAAATCCTGAAGAGCAGCTGAGGTCGATTGAGGAGAAAAAAGAGGCCCTCACAACAGCAATTTATATTGCTACGAATATTGAGCGTATGGAGCGTGGGCTTCACGCTACATTGTTGATGGGGAAACCCACATCAAGGATCTCAAAAGACATTATTGAGCGTTTTGAAGAGCTGGATGGAAATACCAAGTTACTACCCTCGGACAGGCTGAAGGAAATTCTTACTACCCTGGAAAAGACCATCCAGGTGGATTTCAAGGTCATCCTGAAGTTGTCCAGAGCCAGAAATTTTGAACAGGCACTGACTGAAATGACGCGGGATGTTAATTTACTGATGAAGAATTTCAGTAAATGTGCACAAACAGCCGTGGTGATCCGGGTATTACTGAGCAGCCGTGATGTTCTAACTCAGCCGATAGAAATTGAGGTATCAGAGAGAGAACTTCAGGAGCGGCTCTGTTATATCCGGGAAAAGGAAAAAGAATGCCGTGTCAGGGTCCATGATCATATTACCGGCATGCAGGGCAATATCAGGGATCTGCTCAGGCAGCCTGGAACCCCTGAGGGGATGAAAGTAATTCTTGAAGGATCGCTCGTTGAACTGGAATTCAACCTGAAACACCTTGATTCAGGCAAGGCCATTGCAAGCATGCCCTATGTCGTTGAAGTAATGGAGGCAAGAGGTCTGGGATCATTTACGGTTGATAATGGTCAGGCTGATGCGCTGGACAAGGAAGTCGTTCCCGGAGAGGAGACTTGCAGTGAAGAGACGACCAGGCAAAGCGGCACAGAACCTGTCAGGCGTGGTATTTTTCAGATAATACGGGAATGGTTTAAGCGTTAATCCAGTAACAAGGTGTCAGTTCGTTCCTGACGGGGCCCTGTGCGGTTAATGCAGTGTCTGGCTGGATCTCATAAATGCCTGTCGCCCATCCATATCCGGTACATCCTCTGCCAGTGCTTCGTACAGGTCCTTCAGGTTGGCCGCTTTGCTGGCGGCCTTTTTGACCAGGATCCGTGCTAAAGGTCCAATGTGTGCAGCCAGTTCATTCTCAATGTAGGTCAGCGTGTCCTCATCGAAGCTGGCAGCAGGCGTGACAATATTGGTAGGTTCGATTTCCTCTCTCGATATCTCCTCATTATCTCCTTCACCTGCGGCGAGTACCTCATAAACGGCGTGCTTGCGGATATGCTTGTCTTCGCGCAGGCCAAGGTAATGAAACATGCTCAGGTATTCCCTGGAGACATGGCTGACGACATCATAATAGGAACGTGACACCAGTAACTGATTAGAGCCGGCAAAGTCCATAACGCGACTGGCAACGTTGATGGCATCACCGATAACTCTGCGCTCACCCTGGAGCTCAACGATTTTTACTGGTCCAAGATTGATCCCAAGGCGGACGAAATATGGCAGGTCTGATGTGTCGCAGTTTTTCTGGAAGGCATCTCGCAGACTGATAGCCATCAGCAGCACATCTTCGGGGTCACCAATGTAACATATTGCCATGCCATCACCTGCATCGAGGGTAATGTAATCTTCTTCAGAATAGTTTTCCAGGGCCTCCTGAACCAGGTTATAGAAGTGTTCACGCACGGCCATCTGATTTTCTACTGAAAACTTTGTGTAGCTGACGATGTCCAGAAACAGAACTGTGCAGATCCAGGTGCGATGTTTCTTTACCATAGTTTTATAACCCGATTAATTCTAGTCTGACAGCATTTTCATCGCCTTTTCAAGGCTGATGCGCATACGATTGAATGACTGTGCAAGTGTTGACATTTCATCATTACCTGTAGTTTCGAAAGCAGCAGTATCAAGGTCTCCCTTGCTGACCTGATCCGCGATGGAGGCAATATTATTGACCTTGTTGATGACCATCTTGCGTAACATGATATTTATCAGCAAGAACAGGGCAATGAAGATAGCGACCAGAGAAACCATAAAGATAGTAAATGCCTGGTTGGCCTTGGCCATCGCTTTAGCAATAGGCACACTGATGATCTGGCTGCCGACAGTCTCATTGTGTTTCCAGCCAAAGCCATTTGCATTGCCGTAGAGTTTTAACATGCTCTTCGGTGCCGCATCGATGGTACTGTGACAACTGAGACAAGCCTTGTTTTTGATTGTTATCGGTCGTGCCAGATACAGTGAAGGCCCTGTTGGGGTATCGCGTTCACCAACGACCTGGGCCAGGTTTTTGTCGTTGCGAAATTGCTGGATAATATCGGCCTCCCAGTCTGCGGCGCGATCACGTGGATTGGTCGGGTTCAGGGTCGCTTCCTTATACATATATTCAGGGTACTTTTCGTGCAGTGATTTGAAGTTCTGGGTTGCCGCGTAAGAGGGAACTGTTTGTGGCAGGAACTTCTTTTTTAGCTGTTTAGTGAGCAGCGGCTTGATTTCATTGATGGTGTATCCGCGGATGGACAATGCGGCCTGCATCATCATACCGGCATGCTTGATGACCTCATCGCGTGCGTTATTGTGAAGTACGCTATATGACACCATGCCGGCAATGGCCAGACCAATGGTAAAAACTGAACCCAGTACGACATTAAATTTTGTTGTTAGCTTCATGGTTCTCTCTATCATGTTGAGTTATGAGGGTGTTAGTGATGATGAATGCCCGACTAACCCTTATTATTGGTGGATATACTAGCAAAAATTTTCCTCATCAGTTATATCTGGCCCGCTGCCTGTAAGGGATCCCCCGAATGTGCCTGTTGGCATGGGAGCCGGCCAGCCTGAGCGGACGGACATGTGCTTTAATCAAATCACTAAATATCAAATAGTTACAGTTGGCTTACGGGGCGCATCAGTGATACCGCCCGATATAGCCGGAGCGGGCGGAAATTGAGGTTTCTGTGGCAAATACCCTCAAGGATCAGACGCACAAGCCGACCATAACATAAAGGGAGTCGGGTATTTGCCTGGGACTTCCCTGTAGCGGTTCCGTTACGCTGGAGCCGGACAACAAACATTTCATAATTATCAGGATTACATATGGGAACATTGAATAGTGACAGGGGGCGAGATGCGTCTGCCGATGTGTCGGGCTTGCCGGATCTTGCCAAATCCTCAGAGCATATTCTGGGCTGTCAATCAATTTCGAATGATCACATCAATACCCTGCTTAATAAGATGCTTAATAATACAGGTGAGACGCTCCAGGTCATATCGGAAGGGATGAAAGATGCCACAGAAAAGGCGGCATGTATTAAGGCAGCCGGTGCTATTCAGTCTGGCCACAAACAGATCTCGGATTACTTCAGGAAAATCATTGCAGGTCGATTCGAAAATTTCAGGAAGGCAATCAAGGTTGAATCTGCTGTAGCCCCGATACCAGAAGATGAAGATGGTTATAAAGATCTGAAACTTGTTGAAGATATTGATCTTGAAGAGACCATTGCTATTACCAACCTGGTGACAAAGATAGAAAACCTGCTATCCAGAGAGCTTAGTGCCCTGGAACAGCGTATGACATTTATATATCCAGAAGAAGTTCTTACGCCGGAGAATAATCCGCTAAGCCCCACAACGATATGTAATGCCTTTGCCGAATCCGTGGACCAGCTCAATACCGGGATAAAAGTCAGATTAGTTATTTATAAGGTGTTCGAGGTTCAGCTTGGAGCGAGTATAAAACCCTGGTATGCCGAAATAAATAATTACCTGAAGTCTGAAGGGGTGTTGCCTAAATTAAAGGCAATACTTAAAAAGAAAGAGAATGTCAGTTTATGTCAAACTGACGACGTGGCTGTGGCTGACCCCATGGAACAGGAGCATGCAGCATCAGCAGCAACGTCGACCCCGTCAGCCAACGAATCATTTGAAAATATACAGGGGTTACTTGGCAAACAGCGGCGGGCAGGCCCGGATATGCCTGATGGCGAGGTGTCCTATATTGCTCAAAATGAGATGATGTCCACACTGACAGGTATGCAACAAAAGCATGCGCTTTCAGAGGGTGAGACCATCGGCGAGCCTGTAGCGTTATATGATAAATCCGTCATGGTCGAGGAATTCAAGCGACTGACTGGCCGCTCTGGTAATCAGGTGTTTGATAATGTCAGTGACGATGTCATTGATATTATATCTATGATGTTTCAATACATTCTTGATGACGATAACCTGTCTGATGCTGCCAAGGCACTGATAAGCAAACTGCAAATTCCTGTGCTCAAGGCTGCGATCATCGATAAAGAATTTTTCAGCAATATGAGTCATCCGGCACGTCAATTATTAAATGAACTTGCCAAAGTATCCATGGGTATCGAGACTTCCCAGGTAGAGACTCCGCTTTACACGATGGTCAGCAATATCATTAACCGGATACTCTACGATTTCACTAACAATGTGGAAATCTTCCAGGAACTTCTGACAGAGTTAAAAGACTTTTTATCAAAGGATGATGATCAGGAAGAAAAGGTAGAAAGTACAGTATTGAGCAAACACAAGGAGAGAGAAGCTTTACTGCTCGGGTATCGTTCAGTAACTGAATTAATCGAGCAGAAGCTGGCCGGAAAGGAGATCCCCGGACCAGTCCTGGAAATTATCATGGGGCCATGGCGCCGATCCATGTTTACCACAATTTCTACCGAGGGTGAAGACAGCGTTAACTGGCGTGCCAAGGTAAAATTCATTGATATCCTGCTTTGGTCAATCATCCCAAAGGTGAATGTTCGTGAAAGGGATAAACTGTCGCGAAATGTGAAGCAGCTTCTGAAGATGCTGTGTGACGGGCTAAAGCAGATTAACCTGGAGAAAGATGAGATTGACAGGATAGTTGGTGGCCTCGAGCCATTCCATGTGGCAAGCCTGAAAGGTGAGACATATGTGCCGAAGATCGTCCCTGATGTCAGGGAAGAGGTTGAAAAAGTGCTTGATGGGCCCCTCTCGGAAACCACCAGGTTTATTGCCGAGATCCAGAAAAACATGACCGATATCGATCGTCTGGAATCAGATTTTACGGAGGATCTGGTTGATAGCGAGGAAGCTGCAGAGGGTGAAGATATCATTGTTGAGGATATTGTCTTATCGTCCTTTGTGGATCCGGGTAAAGAAATTATTGAAATCGAGGAAGATGAATATATCCTGATGGTCAAGGATTTGAAGCTCGGAGACTGGGTGGAGTACCGGGAAGGTAACAAGAAGTATCGCGCCAAACTCAGTTACAGGAGTGATATTATGGATGATTATACATTTTTGAACTGGCGTTCCAGGTACAGTATTAACCGCACACTAAGGGGGCTTGCTGCCGATCTCAGACGTGGCTCTGTCAGGATTATTGATAATGTCCCTGTCATTGATCGTGCCCTGAATGCCCTGGTGAATGGCTTAAAAAATAGCGAAGATTGAGCTGGCCAGGGTATTGCACCTGGAATAAAGAAGGGGCAGATTCTGCCCCTTTCTATGTGCACGCCGAACACCATAAATCTCCTAAAATTGATAAGTAGATCACAGGTTTGCGGCCTGGTTCTGCGGACTATCCTGAAATGTGATCCAAATCACGGAGGATTTTTGCCCAGACGCTATAGTCATCCTGTGGGACAACTATGCTATCTGGGCCACCTTGATGAGGTATCGCTATGAACTACGACAACTGGAAAAGTTCTGTACAACAATGGCTGGGTGAATCCATCAACCGGTTTGCAAGCCATTTTCCACGTCTGTATATCCTATGGATGATACCTGTGGCGCTAATGGGATATGCAGGTATTTTGTTATTTCCATCTCTGGTAGTTGTTGGGGTCTGGCAATTACTAAGTGCCCTGCTGGCATTCCAGAATTCGGGCTGGATGGAAATACTGGCCTGGTTCCTGCTGACGATGATTTCAGGTTTTATCAGCTTGCGTATTTTCCAGTACAAGCCGATGAAGGCACCGGATTACCCGAGGGGCCATAAGTTGAACAAAAGGGCCCACAAGGATTTTATCCTGATGATTCGTGAGCTCCGATATGAATACAAGGCCCCGAAAATGCATCGAATTATTATCACAAATAATTTTGAGATGGATATTATCAAGACCCCGAAGTGGGGGCTCCCTGTCTGGTCAACTAATAGCCTGGTCATTGGTGCACCGGTGTTGCAGATACTCTCACCAAAAATGTTCCGCTGTGCACTGGCAAGACGGTTGGGGCAATTTTCAAAGCGGGATAACCAACTTACCAACTGGTTGTATCAGCTCAGAGATATCTGGCCACAATACCAAATGGCATATGACAGGCAAAGAGGCATCGGTGTAGAACCGTTGCGCTGGTTTTTCAGATTTTATACGTCAATGTATAACATGCTGAGTATCCATGCCGTACGAATGGATGAGCTCGCAGCGGATCATTACACAATGGAATATTTCGATGACGTGGAAACACAGGAGATGATGTGTACCATGAAAGTTGCCACGAATTACCTGGAGGCGCGTTACTGGCCTGCATTGAAAAAAATGCTGTGTGATGATGAAAGCTCACACCTGTTTCCTCAATCCAGGTTATTACAGGTATGGTATGCCTGGTTGGCACGGCAAGAATATCCTGCATGGCTGGGATCTGCCTGTTCTTCTGTATCAAAATATAATGATCCAATGCCGTCGCTGATGCTCCGGCTGGAAAATATTGGTCATTGCAGGGGACAGGTGGCAGTTTTTGAAAACATTACTGCCGCAGAACAGTACATGAGCTCTACAATCAGGGATATTATCTCTACGCTGGACAAAATTTGGCTGCGTGAAACCCTGATAGAGCTCAGGCAACATCGCAATATGGTGCGTCGCTATTTGCGACAACCACTCTATCTGCGCCTGTGGCAGAAGCTGCGCCAACATACAGTTTACCGTTGGGGCTGGTCGACGACCCTTGAGTCGTCACTCGATAACGACGCCATCTAAATACGAGTTCCAAATTCCTGACCACTACGGCTATCGCCATGATACGACATATGAATTCAACTTCGCCCGTGTTTAGGTGGTTCGGAATTCGGAACTCGTATTTAATGACGAATAAAACAAGATTTGTGAATTTTCTGAAACTGAGCTGTTAATTGGTTTCATACCTGTATATCCTCTCGTGGGTGGAACGCACGATGAGGATTGTCCCCTGATATCCCGAACCCGCCTTATCGAGAAGAGCAGACTGCTGCTAAAGGGTACTGACCAGGACCGAGTGTCTATTATAAATAAACCCCGCCACGGGGACGGGGTCTATATATCCTTCCCTAGACACAGTAGTCGGATTCGCTGACAGCAAGTCGCTTGGATACACTAGTACGATATCCTACTTTTTGGCCATTGTATGTAGGTGGATTCTTACAGGAATTGTCTAAAATTCAGGGTTGGTGTGCTAGTGGCCGGCCATTTTTCTTAGCTTCAGGTACTTATGGGGTGTGACGTTATGTCCAGGAAAAAACCCTCTCCAGGCCAGCCTGTCGAGCCGTCAAGGCTGGATCAGGCGGTCATTAAGGCGCGTCAGGATGCCGATGCGCGCCTGAAGGGCTATCGGCAACAATCTCTGGGGATTCATCCCTGGGTGTGTGCCCGTTGTGGCCGGGAATTTACCCGCAAGAACCTCCATGAGCTGACGGTACATCACAAAGACCACAATCATGATAACAATCCAGCTGATGGCAGTAACTGGGAGAACCTGTGCCTGTATTGTCATGACAATGAACACCAACGATTTGTGGACAGGGTAACGGGACACGATGGCCTGGCACCGGCTGAACCGGAGGTGACAACTTACAAACCGTTTGCCGATCTAGCCGCAAAAATGGGCAACAAGAACAAGGGAGAAGACGAATCGTAATGGCCCGTTATAAACAATTTTGACAAAATTTTGATAATATCTCCGTTGTGATGACAACCGATCATTTAACCCTGTGAGACTGGAATAATCGATTATGAGGATCGCCATCGTAGGCGGTGGTATTTTTGGCACCACGATTGCCTGGAATCTCGCCAAGTACAAATTACATGTAGATGTGTATGAATCTAACCGGGATATCCTGTGTGGCGCCTCTGCAATTAATCAGTACCGTATCCACCAGGGGTATCACTACCCGAGAAGCGATGACACGGCGCAGTCTACCCGTTATTCGGCCCCCAGTTTTTCGGCTACCTATCCCGAAGCGAATATCAGTCACTACGATCATTTTTACTGTATTGCCAGCGAGCACAGTCTGACGAGTGCAGAGGAATACCTGGAATTTCTCAGACGGAATGAACTGGACTATGAGGAAGTCACGCCACCTTCTATGGTGAAGCCGAACAAGATAGACCTGTGTGTGAAGGTAAGAGAAAGCTTGTTTGATCCCAATGTATTGCGTGAATTGATCCGTGAACGCCTGAATAAATACGGAGTCAAGGTCATTCATCAACATGCTACCAGGGCATTAATGGATAACTATGATCTTGTGGTCCTGGCCACGTACTCGAAAAACAATGAATTTCTGAGCGGTGACGCAAAACACCAGCAGCAAGGCCAGTTTGAGGTATGTGAGAAGCCGATAGTGCGGTTACCAGATATTTACAGTGGAATTAGTCTGGTCATGATGGATGGCCCCTTTATGTGTTTCGATCCTCTGGGCGAGACCGATCAGTTTGTACTGGGTAACGTGGTACACGCGATACACCATAGCAATGTGGGGGAACTTGCCGAGATTCCACAGGAGCTGGAGCCTTTTATCAATCAGGGGCACATTAGCCATCCCCCGGTCACCAGGATAGACCGTTTCATTGAGTCGGCGGCGGAGTTTTTTGTGGACTTTGGCAAGGCAGAACATATTGCCTCAATGTACACAGTGCGCACTGTGCTGCCCAATCATGAAAATGACGACGCACGTCCAACGCTGGTCAGGCGTATCCATGATAATCTGATCTCGGTGTTTTCAGGCAAGATCGACACCTGCCAGATTACGGCGGAAGAAGTACTGAATATTATCGAGCACAAGAGCGTACTGGAGATCAAGACCTGACATGACACCCCTGAATGTGGCACTGGTCGGTATGGGGCGATGGGGATTGAATTATCTCAGGCTGCTATCTCAGCAGCACAATGTGTCTTACGTCGTCAATCGTAGCACGGCAAAGTTTACCGATGACCTTGTGGGTGCACATCCAGACACCGCGTTTATTACCGACTTATCAACGGCCCTGAAAGACGATCGTATCGATAGTGTTTTTGTCATTACACCTGCCCATACTCATTATGATATAGCCCTGAAGGCACTGGAACATGGCAAACACGTGTTTGTTGAAAAGCCGTTCACTCTCAACCTTGAGCAGGCCGAGTCGCTACTCAGGCAGGCGGATCAGGTCGAGCGGGTATTGATGGCGGGTCATATCTTTTACTATACTGATGCCTGTCGCCGTATCAGGGAAAAGGCGGACACAGTACCTCTGGGAAGGGTGACACTGAGCTGGCGAAAGTTTGGCACATTCCATGAACCGATTACCCGGACATTGTTACCACACGATCTGTATATCCTGCTGGATCTGTTTGGAGAATGTCAGGAATGGCGAGTAACTAACAAGGAGTGCCCCCTTGAAGATGACCGTATTGATATTCTTGAGTTGGCTATGAAATTTACCGGTGGCGCCACTGCCGATATATTACTGGATCGCACCTGTGAAGGGGAGAAACACCGGGCAGGGGAATATCATTTTAATGACCATACCGTATTACGATGGGATAATCATACCCTGATTGGTGAGGATGGCCTTGAGCATGTGCAACTGAGCGAACCACTCAAGGACATGATTGATGATTTTATTTGCCGGATCGAATCCAGCAGCAATTGTACTGATAATGAGCGGCTGGCATGTATGATGGTATCTGTAGTGGAAGATATTGAGGCCAGCCTTGGGATTTCCTCATGAAGTTTGTGGCCCATGCGGGGACAGAAAATGCTAACATGCGCCACGGTTTACATGGGTGAATACAAGAGTAGCAACAGTATGATCATTAAAGCATTGCGTGAAGGCCTTGGCAGGGTCATTATTTTCGTGGATTTTCTGACAAGGCCGGGGAAGATCGTGCGTTCAGAATCAGAACAAGCCAGTGTTATTGAGCGTGCCAGTGGCTTATCTTTATATCAATTTTATGCTTGTCCGTTTTGTGTTCGCACCCGGCGGGCCATTCATCGTCTGAATATACCGATTCACTTTCGTGACGCACAAAATAGCCAGCGGTACCGGGCTGAGTTACTTAACGAAGGCGGTAAGATCAAGGTCCCGTGTCTGCGCATAGAAGAAAAGGGTAAAACCACCTGGATGTATGAATCAGCAGATATCATTGCCTATTTGAATACCTGTTTTGATGCCGCAGACTGTAGCGTCGCATAATCAGGCCAGATCCTTCGCCCGTGCCCCGTCACGTTATGGTGATGTTACGGCGGGAAATATTTCCCGGGTGTTTATTTTATTATCGATTTTCGTATACACTGGTATCCGTTCTGTCCTTTGAGGACATGTTACAGGGTGACTATTACCCGCAGGGCATCCAGTCGCAGGCCTGAATGATCCAGCGCCTTGCCAAGTGCCGTCAGATTATTTTCGTAGAAGTTGATCTCCTCATTCCTGACATTCGGATTAACATGCTGTAATTCCTTTAAACGGGTAATCTCCTTCATCAGGGATTGTTTCGTTTGCCGGTGTGCATCATTTAGCAGCCCGGGTGTTTTTGATGTTGCCATTTTTTCAGCCGCATTCAACATATTGCGGAGTTCCTGGCTATAGGCATTGATAATTCTGCATGCGGTTTCATTGTCTACCGGCTGACGGTGACTGCTGACAACATCATGCGAGAGCTTGTCAGATAAATCGCGGCTACTGGAATCAATCACGATACGAATATTGGTGGGAGGAAGGTATCGGCCCGACTGTAGCAGTTCACTGGATGGAGATTCCAGGATATACAGGCATTCAAGCAGCAATGTGCCCTGTTCAATGCCTCGTAATTTTATGGCATTAATGGCAGTATTTCCCAGCTCTCCACTCAACACCATGTCCATGGCGCCGGTAACCAGCGGGTGTTCCCAGGTTATGTAGTGCAGGTCCTCGTTTGATAACGCGGTATCGCGGTTACAGGTAATGGTCATGCCATCGGCAGGTAGTCCCGGAAAAGTGCCAGTCTGCATATGATTGCCTGGATGTATCACGTAACTGTGGGAACGATGGATCTCAATATCAATTCCAAAGTTGTCGAATACCTTGTTTAAATATTCCAGTATACTGGATTCATTTTCCTCGTCATTGATACTCGCAATGATCCGCCTGGCCACCTCAGGGCGACATGAATTATATTCCAGCAGCCGGTCCCGGCCACGATGCAGGTCTTCGGTCAGATCCCTGTAGAGGTTGCGGCTGGTTGTCAGCAGGGCATTTAGATCAGCGATGCCTTCATCCGCCTGATGCAGTGCGTTCAGCAGCGTATCTTTCACTTTTACAAACACATTGTGACCAGTCGGGCAGGTATGTTCGAAGGCAGACAGGCCCTCGTGATACCAGTGAAACATGATTTCCTGCGCGGTACCCTGCAAATAGGGCACATGGATCTGGATGGTCTCCTTTTGGCCGATACGATCGAGCCGGCCTATGCGTTGTTCCAGTAAATCAGGATTAATTGGCAGATCAAATAATACCAGATGATGTGAGAACTGGAAATTCCTGCCTTCGCTACCAATTTCTGAACAAATCAATACCTGGCCACCGCCTACCGGGTCGGCAAAGAATGCAGCGGCACGATCTCGTTCAATAATCGACAGGCCTTCATGGAACACGGCGGCATGTAAACCGGTTCTTGCCTTTAGGGCCTGCGCCAGGTCAAGTGCCGTATCGGCACTGGCGGTAATTACCAGGACCTTATCGGGTTTTAATTCCTTAAGTTTTCCACTTAGCCAGTTAACTCTCGGATCAATATCGCTCCAGCAGCCCTGTTCAAGTGTGGCCACGGCTTCAAAGAGTAATTCCGGGCACAATAATAACTGCGGCTCTGATATGGCCGTAGTCTGAAACTCCCTCAGGGTCTGGTGATACTCATCAGGGCAGGGCATTGGGTACTTATGCAATTCTCTATCAGGGAAGCCCTTGACCGCATCCCGGGTATTTCTGAATAATACGCGCCCGGTGCCGTGGCGATCCAGCAGCTGTTCGATCAACTGTGTTCGTGTTGACTCGCTAATATCCCTGTCATCGATCTGGGCGAGTATTTCCTCATTCACACCGTGTTGCAGGCCGCTCCGCAGGGTCTGTATTACCTGTTTATTCAGGGGTTGATCATCCAGCAATGCGGCTACCGCGATTGCAACCGGTTCGTATGAATTTTCCTCCTCCACGAAGGCATCAAAGTCAGGGAATCTGCCCGGGTCCAGCAGACGCAGACGCGCAAAGTGGCTGGCTTTACCGAGTTGCTCCGGGGTGGCCGTCAGTAGTAGCACCCCACTGGTCACATTGGCGAGGTCCTCAATTAATCGGTACTCTGGACTGACCTCATCCGGTGACCATTGCAAATGATGTGCCTCGTCAACGACCAGTAAATCCCAGTCACCCTGCAGGGTCTGTTGTTGCCGAGATGGATGTGCCATCAGGAATTCCAGGCTGCAAAGGACCAGTTGCTCGCTGTGAAACGGGTTGTCCTGTTCAGTGCTCTGATCCGCTGCCTGGCATCGCTCTTCATTAAAGATACTGAAATGCAGGTTGAAACGTCGCAACATCTCCACAAGCCATTGATGTAAGAGATTTTCCGGCACCACAATCAGTACGCGTCTGGCCCGTTCGGCAAGCAATTGCTGGTGCAGGATCAGGCCTGCCTCAATGGTTTTACCGAGACCCACTTCATCGGCCAGCAGCACCCGTGGTGCGTAGCGACTGGCGACCTCATGGGTGATGTACAGCTGGTGGGGGATCAGGCTGGTGCGGCCACCACCCAGACCATAGACATTAGAGTGGCACAGGCGGTTGCTATGCAGCCGGGTTTCATAGCGTAGATCGAACCATTTATCATTGTCGATCTGACCGCTGAGGAGTCGATCACCAGGACGATTTAACTGAATGAAGTTATCCAGCTCAGCCTCGGGCAGCTCTGCATAGTCACCATCACGATGTCCATGGTAGGTCAGTATGCCGTTGTCATCAGTGACAGATTCGATGTTTAATATCCAGCCTTCGTTGCTCTTGACCTGATCCCCGGGGACAAATTCGACCCGGCTAAGGGGCGCTGTTTCAACAGCATAAACACGAGTTTCACCAGTGGCATTGAAAGTGATGGTAATACGACGCTGATCGACCTCGACGACTATCCCCAGACCCATGTGAGATTCTGAACCTGAAATCCAGCGCTGACCTGGTTTGCATACTGACACAACTGTTCCCCGTAAGAGATATTTAGCCGTTGACTGATTATACTAAATACGGTTCCTGAATTCCTGACCCCAATGACTGTAAAAACTCATAAGACAGGATTACTTTCGGCCTCCGGCAAGACCGTGGGCCGCAGGGATGCGGCCCCCGAGCCTACAGGGACGTATTTACGGCGTGTCCTGCCGGAGGCCGAAAGTAATCCTGTCTTATGGGTTCCCTAGGTATAGACAGCAGATATCTTGCCCAGGTGGGGTTGTGCCAGATATTCCTTATCGTCCATCTCGATCAGGCGGCTGACGGTACGCTCAAAGGCCCTTGCGAGCAGTCGGCCAGTGTAAAGATCATCGGCTGCGTTAGTCGCAGTGATAATGACCTTGACACTGTGATCGTAGAGGGCATCAATGAGGTGAATAAAGCGTTTGGCAATATTATCCTGTTCTTCAGTCATCTGTCTGATATTACCTATTAGTACGGTATGGTATATTTCTGCTATCTGTATGAAATCACTGGCCGATCGCGGCGTATTGCAAATAGCATCGAAATCAAACCAGATCACATCATCAGCATGTGCGACATAATTGATCTGCCTGTCATTAATCACGATGGAACGATTGTGCTTTGGTGTACAGGGTGCGATAGCCGCCAGGTGTTGCTGCAGGAATTCATCACCATTGCCATTTTCGATGATTTTATAGGTACCATTCTTTTCCAGAACCTGAAACCGGTAATCTGTCCCATCGCCGAGATTAATTTCACAGGTATGTTCGGCTAACAAGTCTATGGCCCCGAGAAACCGCTCACGTTGCAGGCCATCTTTATACAGGTCATGAATAGCGATATTCGATGTGGTGACAAGGGTAATACCATTTTCGATGAGTGCCCGGAGCAGGCCGGACATTACCATGGCATCACCGATATCATGAACGTGAAATTCATCAAGACATAGCACGCGGATCTTTGAAGCAAGATCATTTGCGACTATCACCAGCGGGTCAGGCGTGCGGGGAAGGTTTTGCATCCGGGTATGGGTGTCACGCATGAAGCTGTGAAAATGCGTACGGTACTTTTCTTTAAACGGCAGACATTCGTAAAAACTATCCACCAGATAGGTTTTACCACGGCCGGTCCCACCCCATAGATACAGGCCGCGGACAGGTCGTCTGGTATTAAACAGTCTCGCAAACAAACCCGGCCGGATCTCCTGATCCAGTAGTTCTTCGTACAGACGCTGGGTGTGTTCAACGGACAGGCGCTGGGCTTTATCCGGCTGGAAATTGGCTGTATTCAAGTCTGCGGCGTAGCGCTCGGCTGGGGTCAACGGTACCTTCCTGGGGGTGGCCTCATTACTTCAATATAATAGAGGAAATATTAGGGATATCCCAAGCCTGGGTTCATCAATACATACTTGCCAGCGCACTGTTTCGTTTTGACCCAATGTGGCATATCAGGAACTTTATGTTCGAAATACTCGATTGCCCCGTCTGCTGAGGTCAATATCAGGATACAGTGGATATTTAGAAACGGTCTAAACAGCATGAGATCACTGTTGTTTTAACCGGAAATTCAGTTACACTACGGATCCTTTGCGTGTTTATATGGGTTTAAAAGGAATTTATGTTTCGATATCCTGTTGTATTTATTCCATATAATCTATGCAATTTTTTAACGTAACATGATGTTTTTATAAATATAGTTTTGAGGTTATTTTCATGGCAACAGGTACTGTTAAGTGGTTCAACGAGTCGAAGGGCTTTGGCTTTATTTCTCCCTCGGATGGTGGCGCAGACGTCTTCGTACATTTTTCTGCAATTTCAGGGGATGGTTTCAAGACACTGGCAGAAGGTCAGTCAGTGACTTTCGATATTGAGAGCGGCCCCAAGGGACCTCAGGCGACCCAGGTTAAAGCGGCCTAAGTACGTATACCTGATGTAACGGATCGATAAATCCCCCCAATTGATTTGCGGGATTTATTTTTCACAGGTATTTCCCTGTAGCTACCGGTAAACCAGTGTATTTTCTGGTTGAACATGCGGGTAGCAGAAGGGATATCTTTATCGGTGAGGAGCAGGCTTACCCACCGGTGTCTTCATGTGCAAGACGCTATCTGTTCGCACATCTGATAACCTTCAATCAACAGACCATTCCGCACACTAAATACAAGTTCCGAATTCCTGACGACGATGACAGGCACAACGTTTTTGTATTAAATGCGCCAGTGCCGCATAAATAACGGATATATTCTGGATGAATCCCGCTGCTGGATGATCTTTTCACTATGCCTTTATTAAAACTGGATAATGTTTCACTGGCCTATGGCCACAAGCCATTGCTTGATGGCGTTACCCTGGAGATCCGCCGGGGAGAGCGGGTATGCCTGGTGGGCAGAAATGGCGAAGGCAAGACCACCCTGCTGCGGACCATCATGGGGGAGGCCATCCCTGATGATGGTGAAGTCTGGCTGCGCGATGGTATTCGGGTTGCCCACCTGGCTCAGGAAGTCTCGGTGGTCAGCAATGACAGTGTCTTTGATGTTGTCGCAGGGGGCCTGCCAAAGATGGCGGCGTTGTTGTCCGACTATCACTGCACGGTCGTGGCCCTGGGTGAATTACCGCCGGATACACACTCCGATGAATTGCTGCGGCACATGACCGATCTTCAGCATGAGCTGGACGTCTGTGGGGGCTGGCAGGTGGAACAACGGGTGGAAATGGTCCTTTCCCGCCTGCATCTCGATGGTGATATTCCGATCCAGTCGCTGTCCGGTGGCTGGCAGCGGCGTGCCATGCTGGCCCGTGCGTTGGTTTGCGAGCCTGATATCCTGTTGCTGGACGAGCCTACCAACCACCTCGACATCGAGGCCATCACCTGGATGGAAGATTATATGGTGAATTATCCGGGGGCACTGATCTTTATCAGCCATGATCGCGCCTTCTTACGTCGGCTGTCATCGCGCATTATCGAGCTGGATCGGGGCAAATTAACATCGTTTCCCGGTAGCTATGATGATTATTTACGGCGCAAACAGGAGCTACTGGGAATTGAAAAAGTCCAGAATGCCAGGTTTGATAAAAATCTCTCCAGGGAAGAAGCGTGGATCCGCCAGGGCATCAAGGCAAGGCGTACCCGCAATGAAGGACGTGTACGTGCACTGCAGGAACTGCGGCGTCAGCGAAGCGCACGACAGGACAGGGCAGGTAAGGCCCGTCTGAGTATGGTTGAGGCAGATATGTCAGGAAAAATTGTTTTTGACGCCGAAGATGTATCGTACAGCTATGGCGATAACAAGGTGATCAATGAGCTTACCCTGCGAATTATGCGTGGCGACCGCATTGGAATTACAGGCCCCAATGGTGCCGGTAAATCCACGTTATTAAAATTAATACTTGGTGAGATCCGGAAAGACAGCGGGCGGATGCGTCGTGGCACCAAACTCCAGGCAGCATATTTTGATCAACAGCGGGCGCAACTCGATCCCAAAAAATCCGTCATGGACAATGTGGCTGATGGTAGCGAGACGGTGAAGATAAATGGGCGCGACAGGCACGTGGCGGGTTACTTACGCAGCTTCCTGTTTCCTGGCGAGCGCCTGAGATCACCCGTCAGCAGCCTGTCCGGTGGTGAACGAAACCGGCTATTGCTGGCCAGGCTATTTACACAGCCGGCGAATCTACTGGTGCTGGATGAACCCACCAACGATCTGGATGTCGAGACGCTGGAACTCCTGGAAGAGCTATTGATGGAATATGATGGTACGTTATTACTGGTAAGTCATGATCGTGCCTTTCTGGATAATGTGGTCACCAGCACCCTGGTGTTTGAGGACGACGCGCGTATTGGCGAATATCTGGGCGGCTACAGTGACTGGCTACGTTACAGGGAGGAGCATGCCAGGGACAAGCCTGAGAAAAAGCAGCAGCCCACAGCGACCAGGAAACCTGCCACAAATCCTGACAATAAACCTGGATCCAGACCACGAAAGTTGTCCTATAAGGAACAAAATGAATTAAAGGGGTTGCCGGACATAATTGAACATCTTGAAGAAGAGCAGGCCAGCTTACAGGACTTGGTGAGTGATAGTGCGTTTTATCAGAAGCAACCGCAAGAGATTGCCAAAACACTGGCAAGACTGGAATCGATCACAAATGAACTTGGCAGTTGTTATAACCGATGGGACGAGCTTGAATCAGCAGGCAAAATAGCTGATTCATGAATTACAATAAATAGCTGTTTTCTGACACGCCTCACGATTAGAGTCGATTCAGGAACAGCGTTGTCCTGAATCAACTTTAATCATCAGATCTGGCATGTCGACTTGTTAACTACAGCCCTTCGGCCGGGGAAGGCCGGCAATCTTGTTGGCGCATTTAATCAAACCAGTCGGAAACAGTGAATAGATATATTTCTGGCTGCTACGATTGTCGCCGAACTTTTTCTTCATGATCTTGCTAAACGCACGGGGCTCGGCCACCAGCCCATTAGTGGTGAAGTAGTCACGCGCTGTATTGATGATATCCCAGTGTTCCTCACCCAGTTCCAGGATCTTCTCATTGCTGGCGATCTCGACAGCCAGTTCTTCACTCCATTCGTCCAGATTCTCAAGCCAGCCTGCCTCGCTGAGCTGGATTGTTTTACCGTTTACCTGTGCCTGCATGGTTAGCGCCCCTGAAGTCATTCGTTAATGAGATAATAGTTGACTAATTCTATCGGATATTATCACCGATTACTATATAAGTTTATACTTATATTAATTGTAAGGTTACCTGGCTATGCCGCATTTTGATTCAGTTAGAATACCCTGATCGAATATGTATTATCATATAATACAATGGGTTATATCATATTGTGTGCACTCATGCGGGTCATTATATGCTCCGTCAGGTTAAAGTTTGTGTGCCTGAATGACGATATCGATTAGTCAGGTAATGGACAATTTATACAGGAAACGGGATGCTCGGCAGCATATTAGGTTTTCTGGTCGAGCTGTTTTCATGGAAGACGCCGGCCAGGAATGAGGCGTCGGTAACGGAGCAGGTCGGATTGCCTGAGGACGGCATGCGTGAGATGGAGTCATTGCCCGAAAAACGAGTCGTTAGCAGCCGCAAACCAGTGCCCAGGCAGGAAGAGTTGCTTATAGCAAAGGATATGAATGTGAAACGCAAGAATGTGCAGGAAATTAAACCCCGTGATCCGGCAAAACACTGGCTGGCGGATGTCATGCGGAATTTCTCAATTGGTGATGAGGTCCGTTATTTTCCCGAGTACAAGGATGAGACTGTACTGCCGTCGATTATTCTTGGCTATAGTGTGAATGGACATATTATCTATATACAGGATCAAGTCAGTATCGAAACCATTCAGGGTGAATCAATCATTGTTATTACTGATGACCATGGCCGACATGAAATATATGAAGTACACACCTTTTGCTTTATGTTGCCGAATGATGAGAAAACCAGTGGCCTGAATTATGAAGCCAGGGCTGAGCTGGGCACCCGGGGCCAGTTTACCCGCGGGAACCATATCACCATGTTGGCCAATAGTGGTGACTCTGGCTCGCCGATGGTCGAGTCAAATGTGCTGAAAATTCAGCCGATGAAAGATGGCTACTATGCCAGGGAACAACTGGTCTTCCTGAAGGTGATTCCAGATACAATGAAGACCATCGATAATCGGCGGCATTGTCGTGTAAAGTCGCAAATTCCTGTGACACTTCGATTAACAAAAAATGATCAGCCTCATCGCTGTTTGTTACTGGACTTTTCAGAGGGTGCAGCGCGTGTCAAAAGTGTTGAAGATGATAATTTTACAGAGCGCCTGAAAATAGGGCAGAAGGTAGTGGTAAATATGGACCTACCCAAGATCCATAAATCATTCGGGGTCGGCGGTCATGTCAGGATCAAGCGAGAGAATTCTGCTGTCATCAGTTTTGATACTATCTATAAAGATGGCTCATTTGAGGTCATCAGAACCATTGACACCTTGCAGCTCAAGGCAAGTCTGTTGCAGTGTCTCGATAGTTAAGCCAGAATAGCATTCAGAACCACTTTCCTGAAATCAACATCAGAATAATAGGCTGTTGCCCTGGCGGAACTGCACCCACAATTTAAACAGGATTGCCTGGTCATTGGGAAATTTCCATTGTGCTATTTATTGCTGATGAAGGATGCCAACTATCCGTGGTTTATTCTGGTCCCTGACAGGGATAATATTTCCGAGGTCTTTCAGCTTAGTGACGAGGATCAACGCCAATTGGCGATTGAATCATCAAGGCTCTCAGAAGCGATTAATAAATCTTTCAAGGCAGACAAGATTAATATCGCCGCATTGGGGAACATCGTGCCGCAACTGCATATTCATCATATCGTGCGATATACGACGGATGCCTGCTGGCCATCTCCCGTATGGGGCGCTATACCGGCAGCAGCATATACAGAAGATGGCATTGAGAATGTTATTACCACCATGCAACAGGCCGGGCTAACAGATCTGGTTTTTTTCAATGCGGAACAATAAACAGTAGTCGATGTTATATTTTTCCTTCATTATTTTTTCTGAATGCCGAGACAAGTAATATTCCCGTTCCCAGCAACATCAGCAGCCAGGTTTGTGGTTCTGGTACAGCATTAATACCTGTGGTGGTACTGATGATGGTGGGAGTAATCGACCCCCCTGCAGTAAACAGAAAATATTCCTTGTTAGCTATTAACTGGAATGCACTGCCAAAAATATCGAGCATACTGGTGGTGGTGTTGGCAGGGACCGCCCAGACGACGCGCCAGAAACTACCTTCAAAGATATCGGCAAATGTGGCCGAGCCATCAATTATACCCAATAATGGTGATGGATCAGCTAGCAGGGCATCATTAGGATGATCTGTGATAGCAAATCCTAACAGCGTGAAATCCGGGTTGTAATTGCCGCTGGTAAGAGTGGCATCATAAAATCCACTGTAGCCACTCCCCAGACTGAAACGATTGATATCCAGGGCCCCGGCGACATTAACGATAATTCCGGGACTGGCTTCATACGGCACAGTATAGGAAAGGTTGGTCAGATCAAGACTACTATCAAAACTGACAGCATAACTGTTAATGCTAAAAGCAAATAACAGAAATCCTGTTAGGCGGCGAATAAAATGACTGGTTCCTCTATCCATGATGCTTCTCTCCCTTTAATTTTTATGCCAGTACATGATAGGGCCTGTAAGCGGAGAAATTGTGAAGCCATTCACAAATTGTCGAATTAATATCCGCTTTATGACTAACACTGTGACGCGCGTCACATTGGCTGTGACCGTCATTGACAGTGGCCCAACAGGCGGAATGTACAGGGTATGTATCATTTACCAGCCATGTTATGCTTTATTTCTGTAAAGACAGAGACTTATATCTGATAGGGCTGTCAGGACAAAATCATTACCATGGATCAATTAGATACAATTCTGAGGGTTCTCAAGGAATGGCTTAGTGCCATGATGACAGGGGCTGGTTCGCTGCAGCTGGTGGTCGTCGTCCTATCCATAATTCTGGCCTGGGTGTCACATCGTCGCTGGCTCAGCTTCATACACAATAAATTAGGCGATCAGGAACGCCCCGGGATCCGCCGCTTTGCGATCCGCAGCACCGTGCATGTGGTATTGCCGTCAGTGATGTTGCTGTTCATCGTTATTGGTCAGGGGATACTGAACCAGTATCAAATCAAGACAAATCTGCTGAATTTGCTGGTTCCTCTTATCGGCTCTCTGGTGATCATTCGCATTGTTGTTTATTCGCTTCGACGTGCTTTTACACCCAGTGCGGCGCTAAAGGCATGGGAGGGGATCATCAGCAGCCTGGTGTGGGTGGTCGTGGCTTTGCATCTGCTTGGCTGGTTACCGGATGTGTTGTCGGCACTGGATAATTTGTCAATTAATATCGGTAAAGTCCGGGTTTCGGTATTGTCTTCGATGGAGCTTGTGATGTTCGCCGGGATCTTTATCGTACTGGCCCACTGGATATCTCACGTCATTGAACAACGGACCAGACGGTCAAAATATATCAGTGCCAGTATGCAGATTGGCCTGACGAAGTTCAGCAAGGTATTACTGTATACCGTTGCTATACTGATCGCTCTTAACAGCGTTGGTATTGACCTGACTACGTTAACCGTCTTTGGTGGTGCGCTTGGTGTCGGGCTGGGTTTTGGTCTGCAACGGATTGCCAGTAACTTTATCAGTGGCTTTATTTTGTTATTTGATCGGTCGATCAAACCCGGTGATGTTATTAGCATCGGCGAGCGGTTCGGCTGGGTGGTTGCGCTCCATGGCCGCTATGTTGTGGTCCGTGACAGGGATGGGGTGGAGGCACTTATACCGAATGAGAACCTGATTACCTCCGAGGTGACCAACTGGAGTTATACCGACAAGCATGTTCGGCTCAAGATCCCGGTACAGATAAGTTATAGCGACGATCCTGAATTTGCGATGAAGCTCATGGTAGATATCAGCTACTCGAGTGATCGCATACTCCGTGATCCCGAGCCCCAGGTGAGGATGCTGGAATTTGCAGATAATGGTATCAAACTTGAATTACGGGTATGGATTGATGATCCGGAGATGGGCACGGGAAGCGTCAGGTCCGACATCAATCTTGCAATATGGAAGGCATTTAAGGAGCACAATATCACCATCCCTTTCCCACAGCGAGATGTCACTATCAAATCGGGCCCCAGCCTTTTCAAAGAGAAATAGCATACAAACTTACCTTCTATCACGACGTCAAGGGAATTAATCAGGGGCTAACTGAATAACTTTGCGTCCATGCGCTCCGCAACATTTGTACATCCTGTACATCATGCCCTTGGGGTAAAGACCCGCTTTGTCATTCCGGCGCGCCCAAACAAAGTGCGGAAGTGCCCTTGGGGTGGAGGCCGGAATCCAGTCATCGCATAGAAAAACTGGATGCCGGGTCGAGCCCGGCATGACATCGTGGGTGATGATGCAGGTAAAAAAATCCCGGCATGGCCGGGATTTTTATCAGTAGAGGATCAATAATAGCGGCTCGGGTAGCGGTATTTTCTGTAGTATTTCTCATAATTGCTGTCCCGGGAAAGCTCGCGAGTCTCCTCATCAGCGACATCAATGCCACGAACTGTCTGATGTATGACATTGTCAAATTCCCTGACACAGTCATACCAGTTTTCTGTCGTTTTACCAAAGCCCTGGGGTCGCGCGCCACACTGTTGATCACGCTGGTAGACTACCTTTTCATACTCGCCGGCAAGGTTGTTCTTTTCCTTTGCCAGTCGCTGTTGCTGGTTCTTGCGCGAATTACGCTTCTCATTGGCCCAGCTGATCATGCAATCATAGGTACGTATTTCCTTACTCATACGTTTGATGGCCGTTACCTGATAATCATCAGTATAATATCTGTTGTATTGTTTCCCGTATTTTCTGCGATAGTCGCTCATCCGTGCTTTTTCTTTCAAAAGGCGCAGCCTGGATTTCGCCAATGTTTTTTTCAGGTTGTCTCTGGCCTTCTGCCAGTCATCGTATTTGTAATCGATGGTATTCAGGGTACGCCTATTACTGTAATAGGATTCTGGCAGGCGTTTACTGCCGCAATAGGAATAACGGCCCTTTTTTGTCACTTTAATCACAGCGCCGGTACTAAATTCAGTGGCTGCCTTATCTATATCAATAGCCGTATCCGGGGGCGGGGTTGCCGTGTAGTGGACGTTACCTGCCGCATCGTGCCATTTGTAAACCTGTCCGGCATTTGCCGTCCCGAGCATAGCCAGGGCCAACAGTGAGATTGTCAGTATGTGTGTGAGTGTATTCATACAGAACATTATAGTTGCTATTGACGGGGCGCGTTAGCGGCGACTGAGAATTAGCCAATGCTGATATTCTTCAAGATAATATTATTTATTAATCAGTAACGAGGGGATCTTAATGAGTCTGTGAAATAATCCGCGCGGATTATAAGGTGAATATGTCACACACAGGAGGTGAATCCATCATCGTCGTTTACGGGCTACGGCGGATAATGGTTGCAGAACCACCTGAAGAGTAACCGGCAACAGCAAGGGGAGGGCACCATGTGGCGACAATTCTACGCACGTTTGGAGGTTATTAGTTATTATCTTGTCCTGTATGTGGTGATGCCTGCCGCGGCGGGGGGCATCGGCATGGGCTGGAAATTACTGCAACCGGAAATACTGGTCAGCGTTAGCTATGATGGAATTTTCGCGCTGTTCTTTCTGGTAACACTGTTCTTTTGTATTATTGGCACCTTTGTCAGTCTGCTGCGTGATATCTGGACGGGTCATATGCATATTTAATCCCTGAATCGATATCTCATCCCGGGTCCTGCACGGATCAAATATAAGCATTTACTAATATATCCAGGCTGCAGCAACAAAATGCTGGCTAAATAGATATTTATCCATGCTGTGATCCGCTGTGGGTGCCTATGACTTTTTCATGACAGTGGCGGGCCGCTATTATTACCGCTACATTTAGTTATTATGCGCCTTTTCATGGCGTCTATAATGGGTAAACCAGTCAGTCAAGCACGAGGAAATTTAGTGATTTATCCAAAATCAGAGCGGATCCTGTCAGTCTTTGACTTCTCCGAGCGCGGTGAAAATTTTAATGCGCTAACGCTGAATGACGGCACGGTGTTGCTGGTCAGCAAGACCTTGATACGGTGCGTCCCCAAAGGTGAGCATATTTATGACGATGACCGTGAGGTGGCCGATGATTGTATTGTGATATTGAATGTCACGGATGAAGATGAAGTGGACTCGAGATATGGTCTGGAGTTTATCGCTAACCACGAAGTACACATCAAGGATGGTCTGGTACTGGATCTTGTTATGTTGACCAATGGACGCCTGCTGGTCATTGATAATGAATCTATCCTGATGTATGAAAGTGATGATGATTTTGCCGCACAGCATGCCCCGACAGACGGGATCCTTCATGTTACTGAGGCAGCTTTAGACGAAATCCCCTACGCAGGTTAAGGCTGTCAAATAGCGGAATCCTGCGGCAGGTCCCGGTATTTTTCTATTCTTCGTATCGGTTTGATTATTTCAGATTAACTCTGGTTACCGCGTATTGAAAGTGCTATAGATCTATTTTATGCTCAGTAGCATGAGTATTAACCCATATTAACAACAGGTTTATCCTGGACTTCATGGAGGAGTGGCGCAATGAGGATCGCACAAGTCGCACCATTACACGAAAGTGTGCCCCCAAAGTTATACGGCGGTACAGAGCGTGTTGTTTCGTATCTCACCGAAGAACTGGTAAAACAGGGGCATGACGTCACCCTGTTTGCCAGTGGTGACTCCGTCACAAAGGCGGACCTTGTAGGGGTGGTTCCCGAGGCGCTTCGGCTAAAGCATGTTCACGATCCCCTTGCCGCTCACATGGCCATGTTAGGACAGGTGAGTCGCCGCTTATCCGAGTTTGATGTCATTCATTACCATGTGGACTATTTACACTTTACTCAATCGCGTCTGCAGCAGATCCCCCACGTGACCACCTTGCATGGCCGTCTGGATCTACCGGATCTGCAGATGGTATACGATGAGTTTAACGACATTCCCGTTATTTCCATCTCCAATAGTCAGCGCCTGCCGTTGCGGCAAGCTTGCTGGAAGGCCACGGTGTACAATGGCATACCGGAAGCGAATTATACATTTCAGAAATGTCCTGGAAACTACCTGGCATTCCTGGGGCGTATCTCACCAGAAAAGCGTGTCGACCGGGCCATAGAGATTGCGATTCGATCTGGTATGGAGCTAAAGATTGCCGCCAAGGTGGATAAAGTTGACCAGGAGTATTTCGAGAATAAAATTAAACCACTGTTAAGGCATCCCCGCATTGAGTATCTGGGTGAAATTGACGAGGCTGAGAAGGATGCATTTCTTGGACATGCCTATGCCTTGCTGTTCCCGATAGACTGGCCAGAACCATTTGGTCTGGTCATGATTGAATCCATGGCATGTGGTACCCCGGTGGTGGCCTTCAGGCGCGGATCTGTGCCTGAAGTGATGCACCATGGTGAGACCGGTTTTGTTGTGGATGATATGCAGGGGGCCATCAAGGCGGTTGAAGATGTGCGGACCATCAGCAGGGATTGTTGTCGCTATATGTTTGAGAGCCGCTTCTCTGCACGGATCATGGCAAACAATTATGTGAATGTTTATGAATCAATGATCGACAAGGAGTTTGTCCCGAGGCTGGCCGGCTAACCCTGAACATGGATGATGTCATACAAGTAGATGACAAGTGGTATGTTCTGGCCTCAACGAGGGTCGATAGCAGAACAAGGGTTTTAAAGCATGGTGAAACATTCGCTCTTTTTGATCACTATGGTGATGTGCAGCATATCGGTCTCGGTGAGCAGGGCATATATCATGAAGGCACGCGATACCTCTCCCGCTATGAACTGGATATAAATAAACGCCGTCCCTTACTTCTAAATTCGACTGTTGAAAGTGATGACAGCTTGATGGTGGTGGATCTTACAACGCCTGATTTGTACAAGGGCAAGAAATGCATCATAGCGAAGGGCACAGTTCATATTTTCCGCTCCAGATTACTATGGAATGGCGTTTGCTATGAGCATATCAGACTCTTTAATTACAACGACCACTGTGTGAGTTTTGATCTCGGTCTTGAAGTAGATGCCGACTATAGTGATATTTTTGAAGTAAGGGGAGTAAAGCGGGACAAGAGAGGTAAAATCCTGCCCGTACAAACTACCAGTCAGGAAATATGTCTGGCATATAAAGGACTGGACGGGGTCAGCCGTCAATCCAGGATCAGATTTGACAGGTCTCCTGACAGTATCAGGGGTCGCCGCGCCGAATTTAATATCACTTTAAATTCAAGAGAGGAGCAGAATTTTTATATCACCATTATATGTGAAGGTAATTCACATCAGGAAAATATCCTGCAATATCAGGATGCCCTGAAAGAAACCGGGGCAGCAATCTCCAGAATTAATCAGGATAGTGGAAATATATTTACATCGAATGAACAATTTAATGACTGGATTAATCGTTCATCCGCAGATCTGCATACATTAACCACGTTTACCGTATATGGCGCTTATCCCTATGCGGGGGTGCCCTGGTTTAGTACTGCGTTTGGGCGAGATGGCATTATCACGGCGTTGCAATACAACTGGTTGTATCCGGAGATGGCAAAGGGCGTGCTGTCTTTTCTGGCAGAGACTCAGGCCGATAAGCTGGATCCGGCAGTAGATGCCCAGCCAGGCAAGATTCTGCACGAAACCCGTCAGGGTGAGATGGCGGAACTGGGCGAGATACCATTTAAGCGATACTACGGCACCATAGATGCAACACCTTTATTCATCATGCTGGCAGGTGCATATTATGATCGCACCGGAGATCGGGCATTTATAGAAAGCATCTGGCCAAAACTTGAACGCGCCCTGGAATGGATAAATACCTATGGGGACATGGACGGTGATGGCTATGTGGAGTATGCAAGAGAAAGTGATAATGGCTTGCTGCAACAGGGCTGGAAAGATTCCGATGACAGTATCTTTCACAGAGATGGTACGCTGGCAACTGCCCCGATAGCGTTGTGTGAAGTGCAGGGCTATGTATACCGGGCAAAAAAGGTCATGGCACATTTTGCAGCGTTATTTGGCGAATTAACATGCGCACAGAAGCTGGAAGATGAGGCAGAACAACTGAAGCGGAGATTCAATCAGGATTTCTGGTGCGAAGATATAGGTAGCTACGCACTGGCGCTGGACGGTAACAAAAACCCTTGTGTCGTTAAATCCTCAAATGCCGGGCATACCCTGTTTACAGGAATAGCAAATGAAGAATATGCAAGGCGACTTTCGGAAACTCTGTTGTCAGATTCATTATTCTCTGGCTGGGGCATTCGCACAATTGCAAATGATGGGCAGCGATACAATCCTATGTCTTACCACAATGGATCAATATGGCCACATGACAATGCCATTATTGCAGCCGGCCTGGCACGTTACGGTTACAAGGATAAGGCAATAAAGATACTCACCGGGTTGTTTGATGCGAGTATTGATCTGGATCTTCATCGTCTTCCGGAGTTATTTTGCGGGTTTAAACGTTTATCAAGACAGGAGCCGACACTCTATCCGGTAGCATGTTCTCCGCAGGCATGGGCAAGCGGGGCTGTCTTTATGATCCTTCAATCGTGTTTGGGGATGACGTTCTCCGCTGATAAACCGCAGATAAAATTCCATTTTCCACAATTGCCTGATTATCTTGAACGCCTGCAAATAACCAACATCAGGTTTGGATCCGCTGTTGTTGACCTCGCAATCCGCCGTCATCCCAACGATGTGAGCATAAATATTCTACGCAAAGAGGGTGACATTGACATCGCTGTCATCATATAGCTTTTACGGACATTATAGTATAATGGCAATCCTGATAGAGCTCTGGTAACCCGACTAAATGAATCGTGAATCAACCAGCTTGCCGTTAATACTGATTACTTACCTCGCGATACTTGTTTTGGCGTTTCAGGCGGGTTCCGTACATGCAATTCCTGATGATGACAGACCTTTCCAGAAGCTCGCTGCCCCACCAGGAAAGGCGGTTGTCTATATTTTCCGTTCCGGCTTTAATACCTTTGAACTGGCGACCCCGGTGGTTTATCTGGACAACAAGGAACAGGGTGAACTGAGCCTGAAGATGTATCGTCAATTTATTGTTAGCCCGGGAAACCACCAGATTGAGATGAATGTTCGGCGTATGCTGTCCTCAAATAAGCGTTACCGCATGACTATTCAGGTTGACGCAGGGAAATATTACTATATCGCCTTACATGGCGAGGTCGGAATGGTAAAGAAAACTCGCAGGGGCAGTGTCCGTTTTCCAAAACTGGAACTTGTTAAGGTCGAGGAGAACAAGGCACTGGAACTGCTTGATGATCTGTACTCTCCCTCCGAACTGGCAGAAGTGCTCGAGCCGTAACGAATTATAGCCCCTCTAACCTGACCGGTTGTTGTGCCAGTTTCTGTTTGCCACATTGATGATCGGGTCATACCAGATTATCAAAGCCCAGCTGACCAACCTTTTTCCCGGCTATTTCGCAGGCGTGTGAGAGTGACTCCTCAAGAGTGAGGCCACTGCTGAAGGCATTTATCAGAGCTGCATTGAAGGTATCACCGGCACCGATGGTATCGATAACTTTATCAGGTGGAACAGCCGGGCAATGGTAATCCATGTTATTGGTATCTCTGCCAAATGCACCCTCGGCCCCCCAGGTGGTGATCAGGGTTGCTGTGGGGGCCTGGGGCCGTATGTGATCAAAATACAGATAGGGGTCTGTAAAACCGCGACGCCTTACCTGGGCACCCGGAATCATCAGGACATCCGCAAGCGGCATCAGCGCATCTATGCCGGGACGATCTTTTTCTATCTCAACTGATATGACTTTGTTGTTAATGTGTTTACGGGCATGCCGGATCATTTTAATGGTATGTTCAATATTACGCCCCTCAAAATGAATCCAGTCGAATTCCTGCAATGGTATTTGTTTAAAACTTTCCACGCTGTATTCTGGCAGGTCACGATAATTCACAATGGTTCGGGAGGCATTGTCCGTGTTCAGGGTAATATAGGACGTGGGCATTTTTCCGCAATCCACGCGCTGACAGAATGACAATCCAATCTGGTTTCCAAGCATGTCCTGTTCGATACGGTGGCCATCAGGCTCGTCAACGATTACTCCGGCAAAGTCTATGTCATGGCCGTATTGGCTTAAAACACAGGCAGTATTGGCAGCATTCCCACCTCTGGAGACACGTTGATCCATAGCGCGCATCTTCTCATCTTCCCGGGGATACCGATCGACAATATTGATAATGTCGAGTGTGGCAATACCAACTGTCAGGATCTTGCTCACAGCATTCCTGTTATTGTCGATACTGCCTGATGTATTGTAATGATTGACATAGCGGGTATTAGTGATGCTCATCAGGTCTGGCAGGTCCCTGGACGCCAGTCCTCCAGTAGCTTGCGGGCCTCCTGAAGCTGTTTCTCATTCATGCGATTTCTGGCCATGTTATCACGAAATAACCTGGCATCATTATCGCCACTGTTCTCCGCCAGGCTATACCAGACATAGGCATTTCGATCATCCAGGGTATTCTGGATGTAGGGCCAGATATCACTGCGACTACGATCCTGACTGTACCAGTGCCCCATTAGCAACTGCGCCCTGGGGTGTAGTTGATCGGCAGCACTGCAGATCCAGGTAAAGGCTTCTGAATTTTTCTTGCGCATGTAGTAAATGCCCAGCTGGTATTGTGATTCAGGATCACCGAGTTTGGCGCCTTCACGTAAATAGTCTTCGATGACAGCATCTTCTGATGGCCGGTAATCGCGGGGGTCATTTGATGTCATGGCGTGTCCAGCTGCATTGACAACATCACCGACAATTAAAAAGGCGCCACCACATCCAGTCAGTGTCAGACCAAGCGCCAGACATAGCATGGCCATCTTGCATGCCCTGAGGATCCAGTCATTACCCATAGCAGCTATATTATCGGTAATTGAGGGAGAATCCTATAAATACGTATGAAATACAATGACCTTTTTCTGTAATTTCTGCCAATTTCTATTCAGGCCACGGAGAAAAAGAACTCACCATACAGCCCTGCGTACCCTGGCGGTTTTGTCGGCTGCCGGGTTTTCAGGTAGGATTTGTACCATGATGGACGAGCTTGTTTGCTGGAAATGTGGCGCACCGCTTGAAGAGCTATTATTGCCTATTGCAAGAACGGATCATTGCAAGTCATGTGGAGCTGACCTGCATGTCTGCCGGTTGTGCAAATTCTATAATCCCGGGCAGAGTGATGGTTGTGATGAACCACTGGCCGCCGGTAGCGTTACTGATGCTACCCGTTCCAATTTCTGTGACTATCTTTCCCCCAGAGAAAATGCATTTGAGGCAAAAGATACCACGGCAGCACAGCAATCACAGTCAGAACTTGACGCGCTTTTTGGCCTGTCTTCAAAAAGCGGAATAACACCCGACAATAGTGATGCGGCACTTCATGATCTGAAGGCGCTTTTTAAAGATCCGGATGACTAACAGGAAGATTAATATCTGGAATTATTGATTTCGTTCCAGTTCCCGACGGTTTCTCTGCATTCCTTGTTCGAGCTTCTTTTGCACGTCCTGTTCTACACGTTGAGGTGTCTCTAATTTTTGTTGTAGCCCGGACTTTTCTTCGGGTGAGCAGGAATAGGCGCCAATAACTATCGCCAGAATCACTATTACTGCGAGCAGTTGTATCATGACCTTGATCTCCTGTTGGTATGCGGAAGGCGGCGATTACTGTTGCGGTTTCTATTTATCAGGCAAATCATCCAGCGCTCCATCCATATGCAGTTCAGTCAATTCACTAAAGCCGCCTATCCATTTATCCTTGATGACAATCTGTGGCACGGTGCGTGCGTGATTGCTTATTTCAAGCATTTCCCTAAGTCCATCCTGATCCTTATCGATACGGATCTCGTCATAGGCTATACCCCATTTAGTCATCAGGGTCTTGGCTTTATCACAAATCGGACAGGTGCCAGTGCTATATATTTTAACTTCAGACATGCTTCCCCTGTTTGGAAATAATCAGTTCTGGTGAGTTAATCATAACGCATCATCACCAGCAAGACTAACCGGTCTTTATTTCAACCATAGTCTTTTCATCATCATCGTTATCGTTGTTCATAGGATCAGATTTAATTTTGGAGGCCCGCCGGAATGATACCCAGAAGGTGCTGCCAGATCCGGATGCACTTTCGATGCCTATTTTACCGTTCATGTTTTCAACCAGTCCCCTGGAAACTGCAAGACCGATACCCGTGCCCTCTACAATACGGGAAGTTTTCAGCCGTTCAAAGGGCTGGAAGAGTTTTAACTGGTCCTCTTTGCTAATTCCCTCACCGGTATCTGTAATCGTTATGCGTACCCAGCCCTCCTTATCTTCCATGTCCAGAGTAATGAGGCCGTTATCCTTGTTGTATTTAATAGCATTTGTGATCAGGTTAATTAAAACCTGTTTCAGATGTCTCTGATCCGCATACAGGTAAGCACCGGCCTTTTTGTTCAGTTTATTGACAACCTCTATGTTCCGGGAGTTGGCCAGGGGAGTCAGCAGGGTGATGCACTCGGAAACCACCTTATTTAGAGAAACCACTCCTATTTTCATTCTTAGCTTACCGGACTCAATCGCAGTCAGGTCCAGTATCTCGTTAATCAGATCCAGAAGATGGTATCCGGCCTTGAGGATCTCATCTACATGGTCCTTCTGCGAGGCAGATAAAGGCTGACCGGTATCGTCATTTATTAACTGCCCAAAACCGAGAATTGCGTTCAATGGCGTGCGCAGCTCATGACTCATCCTGGATAGAAATGCAGTCTTCATATCACTGGCTTCTTCTGCAGAAGCACGTTTCTTTTGATGTTCATGGAGCAAGCGGTTATAAAACAGCAGCAGGCCGAGTGCCAGCAAAGCACCCAACGCTAACACGATTGTTGCCCAGGCAAAGCCTTCTCTCTGAATGGCTATCAGGTCTTTACTATAATCTTCCTGCATATTGTTAAGATCGCTTGTGAAGTTATCAAGATCCTGAAGGAATGATTTGCTTAACGGATTCAGCTTGTCCTGTAGAAAACGTAAATCATAGCGCCATCGCTTGCTCTTGTGGACTTTCAACACTTTATCCAGTGCCCCTATCCATGCGCTTTGGCTTGCATCTGCCCTTTTCAGGGCATCATAGATTTCAAAATTGTAGTCATCATACCGGTCAATCAGCTTTTGCCACTTGATCTGGAACAGATCCAGATAGAGTCGCATATCGGCCAGAGACTGGGGATTGCGCAGCATCAGATGTGCCCGGAAATCCAGCAGGGCAAGCAGCCACAGGTTTTTGGCCTCCTGGAAACTGAACATTATCTGGTAGGATTCCATATCGGGTCTGGCAAATTTATAGGCGCTAATGATCTCGGAGATAGCACTGATAAACTCGTAGTGGTGGGATGCCTGGGTCAGGTTTGATTCGCGCACTCCCGAGACCACGCCCCGGCTGTCCTGTCGTATGGCCTTTAACGGCGGCAACAATTCTGCGTACAGACTGATATTGGTATATATGCGTTTGCTGACGTCCTGCTGGGCACGCTCAAGGTCCTTTGTCAGCAGCTGCAGTTCTGATGCCAGCTGACTCAGGCGCTGGATTTCCTCGCGGCTCTTCTGCCAGGTCTCGTCACTGCCCAGAAGCATGAAGGTATCCAGCGCATCACTGCCGCGGCCATACTGGATCTTGACTGCCGCAGAGGCATGCAGCAGTTTGTTGATAGTATTCACATCTTTGGTGATACGTGCGGTCTGGCCTAGTGAGATCAACAGGGTGATGGATAATATCAGGCCCAGTATCGTCATAGCGATAAGTGCCAGCAGGCGCTTGTCGGAAATGCCGCTAAGCAGCCGATGAGTTGATGTCACTTTAGCCACTGTCCTGTCCACCCACTACTATCTAGATATTTACCACAAGTAAACCATGGTAATTAAGATACAGGGACTGCACACACATGACGTGCACCGCGCCTCGTAATTAACAGCTTGGCAGTATGCCTGCCGATCCGTCAAGGCGATTCTATGAGAATTCATTCGGTACGTTGTAGAGTATTCTGCCTACAGGCCAACCTGCCCATAAATGATTTCATCGGCTGAGATCAACATTCTGTATTGCGGCAGGTCGATGTACGTTTAGTGTTTCTGCGGTCGTTACCTGGCTTGTATATTAGTAATTACTAATATATAGTCCCGTCTCCCATCAGCGTGAGGCGAACCATGAGCATTGAAGAATTTGAATTCCTGTCTCTGACCATCGGTATCGGTGCCCTGGTGCTGTATATGCTGTATATCATCTATCGTTTGGCCAAAGATTCCAACGCTGGCCGGTTTGGCAGCATGATACTGTTTTTTGTCCTGGGGCTGGGGTTTGTCGGCCTGTTGGCCAAGTCTGTGCTGGTGGAAATACTCCTGTAGCCCGAATTGCCTGTCTCTGATGTCCCCGCGGTGGGCCCCCTGCTGCCCGTTCAGGCCGCACCGTACTGGCCGATCCCCGCGGGTGTTATCAGCTATAATTATATGGTTTTATGCTCCTGGTTTGGTCTGGCAGAGGTCCACCGGATGGTCCCATTATGGCCAGGGATGTATACAGAATAATAACTCCTATCCTAAACTATTGAATTGATGGTAGAGAACAATATTCCAGCGAAGGTAATCCCCCCCGAGCTACACAATGTGTATGATCGGACCCGACTGTTCGCCCGTCTGGACGACACAGATGCTTCACCCATTACCTGGCTGGTGGCGCCTGAAGGGGCCGGTAAAAGCACCCTGGTCAGCAGTTATGTCAGGAAAAGGGAGTTACATTGTCTTTGGTATACGCTGGATGCAGAGGACGCTGATCCGGCTAATTTTCTCCATTACCTGGATATTGCCGCACAGAAGGTTGACCCGCAGAAGAGTAAATCACTACCCGAATTGACCGCTGAGTACAAAAGCCCCATTGAGGAGTTTGTCAGGGAGTACATTAAGCAATTACTTGGTGTGTTACCAGAGTATGCACTACTGGTCTTTGATAATTTCCAGGAAATACCTGTCGACAGCGGTTTACATTCCATATTGTGCGAAGTCATTAGTGACGTAGTTGGTGGTCGACGGATCCTGATATTAAGTCGTCAATCACCACCTGCGGCCTATGAGTTGCTGTTAACAAATAATGATATCAGTGTTATCGACTGGAATGAGATGAAGCTGACGGAAGAGGAGACCGGCGGCATTGTTGATGCCTATGATAGTGTCAAGGATGGTGTAAGACGACATCCTTATGATCCGGAAACGATCAGGCAATTGTATTTCAAGTCACAGGGATGGGCGGCAGGGCTGACGCTATTACTTGATACCGGCGAAAATGAAGACGAATCCATCTGGAGAGTTATTGGCGAGGCGACAGATGCCATTAACTATGATGTGCTGATGAACATGCTGTTCACCCAGGCGAATGAGAAGACACAGCGGTTTTTATTAAAGTGTGGCCTGTTGCCGCGGATGACCATTGATGTACTAAAAGCATTCACAGGAGAAAAGAACCCGCAAGCGTTGCTGGACATGGTCAACCGGCAACACTATTTTGTCATCGAGCATGCTGGTGATACCCCTTATTATCAGTTTCACCCAATGTTTAAAAAATACCTGTCGCAAAAGCTTGAAGATAAATTTTCAGCAGAAGAGATTCATGATCTGCGCCGTGAGGCAGCCAGGGTCCTGCAGGAGAACGGCATGACTGATGAAGCCGATGTCCTGTTGCAGGAAAATGAAGAATGACAGGAGTGCGTGTTCAGACAGCGTAGTGCTTGCGCCAGGCCTCGGCCAGCGACAGGTGACAATAACGCCGTTTCAGGAGATCCAGTGATTCAGTGCAGAAGGGCCTGCAGGCCCTGAGAGGTTCACGATCCCTGTGATTTGCTCATCCAGAAAATTGTACTCAGAGATCAGCTGTTCCGTGCTAAACAACAGTCCATGTTGAATATCCATTACAACCCCCCTTACGTGCCTGTCCCTTATCGCTATACTATGCCGGACGTGGTTGGATGTTTATCAGATATTACCCTATTGTGATGTAAGCATATGCTTACATCAGATCACCGTAAATTCTATAACCTGCTGTATTATATGTAATTTGTCACCTTGCAGGTCATTCTGGCGGGTGATGGTCAACCTGGCATGTTGCAAATCATTAAGTCATCAAGGAGTAGCGTAAATGGAGCTGGTAAATGTGGCAGCGATTCTGGTCAGCATTGCCGCGTTGATGGCCTATGTCAATTACCGTTTTATAGGTCTGCCTTCAGCGATCGGCTTGATGGTGATCAGCTTGTGTTTGTCCGTTGGTCTGATCATCCTCAGCAAGCTGGGTATGGTGGTGATTACCGAGAGTGCTCGTCTGCTGATTGATAAGGTCGATTTTAGTGTGACCTTGTTACATGGCATGCTGAGCTTTCTGTTATTTGCCGGTGCACTGCACATCAACATCAATGATCTTGCCCGTTTCAAATGGGTGATAGGATTGATGGCCACGGCAGGTGTGATGGTCTCCGCGCTGATTATCTCGACCCTGATGTGGTGGTTGCTTGGTCTGCTGGGGTTGCCCATTCCGTTTATTTATTGCCTGCTGTTCGGCGCATTGATTTCGCCGACTGATCCCATTGCAGTTTTGGGAATCCTGAAGTCTGCGGGTGTCCCAAAAAACCTGGAGATCAAGATTGCAGGCGAGTCATTGTTTAATGATGGCGTGGGAGTGGTGTTGTTCATCGCCATCCTGGGGATTGCCACAGGCGGCCAGGAGGTGAATGCAATGAATATAACCATATTATTTCTGGAGGAAGCCGTTGGCGGGATCATTCTTGGCTTTGTGCTGGGCAGTATGGCATTTTACCTGCTGAAGGATGTCGATAACTATCCGGTGGAGATCCTGCTTACGCTTGCACTGGTAATGGGTGGATATTCTCTGGCAATTGCAATTCATACGTCAGGTCCGATAACAATGGTGGTTGCGGGCCTTTTGATTGGTAACCATGGCAGGCGATATGCGATGTCCGACAAGACACGGGAGCATCTGGATACCTTCTGGGAACTGGTGGATGAAATACTCAATGCGGTCCTGTTTGTGTTGATTGGTTTTGAGTTGCTGATTATCAGCTTTAGTCCCAGTAGTATCTATGCTGGTTTGCTGGCGATACCGGTGGTGTTACTGGCAAGATTCCTGAGTGTCAGTTTCCCGATCAAGTTAATGAGCCTGAAACAACAATTCAGCCCCGGCAGTATTCGAGTTCTTACCTGGGGCGGTTTGCGAGGCGGCATTTCGGTGGCCCTGGTATTGTCGATCCCGGCTGGAGAGGCCAGGGAATTGCTGTTGACCATCACTTATATCGTGGTGATATTTTCGGTCATCGTTCAGGGGCTCAGTATAGAACGCGTGGTCAAACGCTGGTGTGACTAAATACGTGTGCCGATGAAGGGGCGGAAGCTAACAGGTTTATCGCCCTGAGCAGGATTCCTTGAAAGAGTACTATGCCAGCTGGCCTGGTAACAGTTGTTGTTCGATCTTCTGGAAGACCGCGCCGCGATCAAAGGGTTTGGTCAAAAAGTCATTGGCGCCAATACGTAAGACCCAGAACTGTTCTGTCGCCCGTTCACTGCCGCTCATGATGATGATCGGAATATCAGCGGTAACGCGGTCTTTACGCAGGGCACGAGTGGCCTGGAAGCCGTTAATGCCAGGCATGACCACATCCATAATGATCAAATCGGGCTGATGAATCCGTGCCATACGCAGACCTTCTTCACCAGATTCAGCATCCAGGGTCAGGTAACTACTCTGGCGTAACATGGTCTTTAGAACATACAGGACGGTTTTTGAATCATCTACAACAAGGATTTTGGTGCCGCGCCTGGGTATTTGGCGTGGTTTTGAACGACGATCTTTGTTTGCGTTACGGCGAGCGAAGAGATTACTGAATTTGAATCCATCCATACAAAGTCACCTCTCAATCTATGCCAGCCGGGCAAGCAAGCCCAAGTATCTGACCTACTCTAGCATGGTTGATCACCGTGTAACATAGTTGTTTTAGGGTCAGTCTACGCTGCGTAAACCTGCCGTGTCGTTTATTATTCAGCTAGCGAGCCAATGCTGACTGATATGGATGGCCCGGTGTATCCGGAAAAGCCGTTATTGGGTATTAACCATACAATTTCTAGCCTATTGTTGTTTCCGGTTAATGGACATCACCGTACGGTCTGACAGTGGACAGAAGATTCTGGTATATTTTATTCACTGATGCCGATCTTCCTGATGAAACCGGCAAGGAAATTATTCGTATAGATTCTGTTGTATGGGGACACCGGATCGGGAATGTATTACCTGGAGTCCAGCAGAAGGGAGACAAAAGCTTGCCAAATTTTCAGGTATGGAGACAAATGAAACGTCGTTGATCTTGAGCCATGGTATTTGCCTACTATAATCGTCTGTCCCGCCCGCAAAAAAAGATATATCGTCAAAGTGACAGTATTTCGGTCATTAAGCTGGCCGATCCGCCACAATTAAGGCAAGCGGTAGCGGTTCTGGCTACCAGCCTCAGGCAGCAACACCAGGAAGATACACGTAAGGCCTGCCAGCAGCTGGTAAACCGGTTGACCCGGGGCATGGATATACCATCAGTAACAATCAAGGTCCTGTCAGCACGCCCGAGTAATGATGTTGAAGAATTGCATGGCTTTTACATCCCGGCAGAACCACGAAAAAGGGCAAATATCACTGTCTGGATGCGAACTGCCAAGCGCAGGCAGGTGGTTGCCTTCAAGACCTTTTTACGTACCTTACTCCACGAATTGTGTCATCATCTTGATTACGTCTATTTCAATCTTGATGATTCATTTCATACCCATGGGTTTTACAACCGCGAAAACAGTCTGTTTAGACAACTGGTTATCGAGACAGGCTGACCGTTCTGCCGGTATCAAATGGATGGCAATGCCTTCCCTGTGGTCAAGGGTGTATAATCGACTTGCTGCAAAGGCGCTGTTAAAGGGTGTGTCGGGGACAACTAAGGCGTTAGCCCGGAAATAATGAACGTATGGACAGGAGTAATGACATGAAGTTGTTAAAAATAACCGTCGTGCTGGCTAGCCTGATACTGGTCTTCGCTCTGGTCTCCAGGGCTGTTTACGCCGACTTGTTTGGCAGCGGCAAGAGTTCAACTCAAAAGGTCAGCAAGGCCATGTCTCCGGCGAAGAGCGATACACTCGCAATCCTTTCCAAAGGAGCGCCACGTAAGGTAAATTTTAATTTCGGCCGGATGAAGGCATGGCTTAATTCCAATGGGGACTGGAATATACAGGGCAGGGTAAAGCACACGGGGCTGTTCTGTGCCACCTACGAAGTAGGTATGCGCTTTGGGGCAGGAGACCCGGGCTGTGCCGGGGTACAATGGCTATCCGAGGTGAAGTATGTCACCAGTCAACGGCAATGTAACAGTGCAGTCACCCAGCATGTCGGTGGTGACTATGGCTCCTTTATCAAGGAAGATTTTGACAAGATCACCTGCGCTGAACGCGTTATCCGCTGTAACGGTGGATGTCGCTAACGTTTCTCTCCTGATTATTTTCCGAAACGCCTGATGTCTGTCGCATTATCAATAACCGGACTGACCAAGACCTATGCGAACGGGTTTGAGGCACTGAAAGGCATTGACCTTGACGTCGAACAGGGTGACTTTTTTGCATTACTGGGCCCCAACGGGGCAGGTAAATCGACCACTATCGGAATTATCAGTTCCCTGGTAAACAAGACCAGCGGCAAGGTGTTGATTTTTGGCAGGGACATCGATACAGATTTTCCAGAAGCACGTACCAGCCTGGGCCTGGTGCCACAGGAATTTAACTTTAATGTGTTCGAGCCTGTCGAAGAGATTATTATTAATCAGGCCGGATATTATGGTATCGCACGCCCGGTTGCTGTCGATCGCACGAGGTATTTTTTGAAACTACTGGGACTGTGGGAAAAACGCCATGACATGGCCCGTGAACTTTCAGGCGGCACGAAGCGGCGTCTGATGATCGCCAGGGCACTGGTACATAATCCGAAATTGCTGATCCTGGATGAGCCGACGGCAGGTGTTGATATCGAGATCCGCCACTCAATGTGGGAATTCCTGACGAAT
>BTQY01000012.1:0-55128 GCA_036986115.1 Gammaproteobacteria bacterium
TTCACAATGCCGGCTTGATCAGCGGCATGCGTTTACTGATAGGCGTGATCTTTTTGCCGAGGCGGTTTTCAAAAATGGCGGTGTATGTCATGACACGTCTGATGTAGTCGCGGGTTTCGTTAAACGGAACAGATTCTATCCAGATATCTGCCTCGATTGACTTGTCTTTGGCGATCCATTGTCTGACACGTTGTACACCGGCATTATAAGAGGCGGTCGCCAGCACCTGATTCCCCTTGTTGTTATCCAGTACGCGCCTTAAATAGGCAGAGCCCAGGCGTATATTTTTATCTGCATTTAACAGGTCGCGGTTACGTCGCAGCGGTGATTTAATCAGGCGACCAACGTGACGCGCGGTGCGCGGCATCAGTTGCATCAGGCCCAATGCACCGGCAAGGGAACGGGCATCGTGCATATAGGCGCTCTCCTGTCGCAGTACGCCAAAGATCCAGGCAGGTTCCAGCTTGAATTTTTTCGCATTATGTTCGACCTGTTTTCGATAAACGATCGGGAAGCGCATCTTCAGATCGCTATAATGTTTGGCGCGCGCCACTGTCAGGATAGCGCGGTCATGCCAGCCCCACTGTTGCGCCAGTACGGCGGCGAGCTGCAATTGTCTGGGGCTGAATCCCTGGATCGTGTGGTTCCATTCACGGCGGGCGTCAATATGGTAACCCAGGTGATAAAACTCACGTGCACGGGCAATGCCGGGAATAGTCCCGATATCCATTAGTTCATGCTCATTGAAGTCAACCGCCCGGTCATTCATAGAGTAGGGTATCTTCAAACGATCGGCTGACAGAAAGCCATGGTAGTCACGATCCATGGCCACCAGCGCATATAGCTTGTTTGCTTCGTCGATACGCTTGCGTTGCTCAAGGGCCCGTGCCCGCCAGTAACGCCAGCGACTGCTGTTGCGTTTGGAGGCATCCATGGCATTGACCCACACCAGTACCGCGGCCCAGTCTTCCAGGGAAATGGCCGTCCTGATGCGCCATTCTCTTACGCGATCGTTGACGGCCTGCGGGTCCACCAGTGTCAGCCATAACAGCGCCTGGGGTTTGCCCTGATAGGCGGCCCGAAGGGCAATATAACGCTGGATCTCTGCGGCGCGCTTTTTCTCGAAACGGTAACGGCCTTTTATTTTTTGCCATATTTCGTGGGCCGATTCCGCATCGATCAGCGCCAGGCGCTGAATGCCATGGGCAACGATCTTGCGGATGATGGCCGTGTCCTTTTTATAAATTGACGCATGCAATAATTGTTTGGGACGCCGGTGCATCCGTATCCAGCGTTCCACCCAGCGGCTATCCTGTTTATTCAGGAAGCGCGACAGGTAACGTGCCAGACTCAGCTTGCGATTCGCCATGGCGAGGTCGATCCGCTGCCAGACGAGCGCTGTGGTCAGATGCCCTTTGCCGATCCACTGCTTGAATACGTTGTTACAACTTTTCGGCTGAGACTTGCCGACCAGCCACATGGTCTGGATGTCATCTTTGACCCGGGCCATGGAACTGGTTTTCAGGCGGGCCTGCAATTGCCGACAATACAGGTTGTCACCCAGTCCCACACGGTATTCATTCAGGAAGGTCCGCCACTTACCTTGCCGGGCCAGCTGATGCAGCCATTTTTTCCTCAGAATAATGGCGTAGGCGGCGTGATCATTGGCGGCGAAAAATGCAAGGATCTCTTTATCGGGTCTGGAGGACAGTCGCTGGCTCAGGAACAGGTAATCGAGATAACCTTGCAGGGGATATCCCGCAAGTTGTGATTTGAGGCGACGGAAGCGCTTCAGGTGGCCCTTTTTCAGGGCAGTCCGGGCATCCTGAAACTGACGCTGTTGATCGTTCAACTTGCTGGCGTTGGCGCAGGTTATCCATGCGGTCAGCAACAGACCACATAACAAAAGTGTTCCTCCCTGTTTTCCTATCCTTAGCAACATTACCGCTATACTCTAATGTATTGCACCCTGGATCATAACATCAGGAATGACAGGGGAATGAAAATCCTTGTTTCCTGACCGGTCTTATTCAGATTGCATTAGTGTCTGCTAAAGGAAAATAAAGAATGGCCCTGTGGGCACGGAGAATGGCATGAATGTTCGATGCATTAATCCTTACGATGGCTCGATTTTGCAGGAAACGCCAGTCTGGACTGCCCGGCAGCTTGAAGATGCCCTGGTGGAAGTGGCCGGGGCAACCCCGCTATGGGCATCGACCCCGCTGGAGGCACGCGTAGATCTGCTGAAACGGGCCGCCGCTGTCCTGCGCACCCGTAAGCAGGAATTGGCAAAGCTCATCAGCCAGGAAATGGGGAAGCTAATTGGTGAGGCAGTCGCCGAGATCGAAAAGTGTGCCTGGGTCTGTGAATACTATGCTGAGCAGGCGGAGACTTTTCTGGCCGATGAGATCATTGAAACCGACGCCAGTCGCAGCCTGGTGGCCTATCTGCCCATCGGTACTGTACTTGCCGTGATGCCGTGGAATTTTCCGTTCTGGCAGGTGTTCCGTTTTGCTGCTCCGAGCCTGGCTGCAGGTAATACCGCGGTGTTAAAGCATGCATCTAATGTGCCGCAGTGTGCACTGGCGATTGAAGATACCTTTAAGGAGGCCGGCTTTCCCAAAGGGGTCTTTCGTAGTCTGATGATTAGCTCCGCGCAGACGGCGAAGGTCATCGAAGACCCGCGTATCCAGGCGGTCACGCTGACGGGCAGTGAACCCGCCGGGATCGCGGTGGCGTCTACGGCCGCCAGGGTGATAAAAAAATCTGTACTGGAGCTCGGTGGTTCGGATGCCTTCGTGGTGCTTGAAGACGCGGATATGGATGAAGCCGTCAAGGCTGCCGCGGCATCGCGTTACCTGAATGCCGGTCAGAGTTGTATTGCGGCCAAGCGTTTTATCGTGGTGGAACGTGTCGCCGATGAATTTGTGCAAAGGCTCAAGGAAGCCGCTGAGAAGCTTAGGCCGGGCCATCCACTGGATAGCAGTACCACGCTGGCACCGATGGCCAGGCATGACCTGCGCGATGAACTCCATCAACAGGTAGTGGATTCGATTGCCAAGGGTGCCAGGGTCGTCACCGGGTGTATGAAGGAAGAGGGCCCCGGGGCATTTTACCAGGCCTCTATACTAGATCATGTGGCCCCCGGACAGCGGGCCTATAGCGAGGAATTCTTTGGCCCGGTGGCGCTGGTGATCCGGGTCAGTGATGAAGACGAGGCCCTGCGAGTGGCCAATGACAGTCGTTTTGGCCTCGCTGGCAGTGTCTGGACTCAGGACAGCGAACGAGGCGAACGTTTTGCCCGCAACATCCAGTCGGGGGCGACTTTTGTCAATGGTATGGTAAAAAGTGATCCGCGCCTGCCGTTCGGTGGGGTCAAGGCCTCGGGTTTTGGTCGTGAGTTGTATCGTCATGGCATGCATGAGTTTGTCAATGCCAAGACGCTTTGGATCAAGTAATGACCCGTGTGATACTTGCACCGCTGGGGGCGAAATTTACCCATCGTCTGCCTGTCCCGTTGGTGAAGACCGGTAATCCAGCCAGCCGATGAAATACTGGATGCCGGGTCAAGCCCGGCATGACCCTGACAACGCGTGACCGGGCACGATATAAGACCTGGCCCAACCTGCCGGCAGAATTTAAATGGGCTCGGCCTCAACAAATGAGGCCGTGCCGTTAAGATGCGGGAACCTGGTCGCCGGATCAGGCGGCTGTCATTTGTGGAACATCTTGCTGTTGCACTGGCTCTGGCTGAGCGGCCGGGGCATTGGCCTTTACGAATTGCTCCAGCGTGATGCCTTCCAGGTAGTGATAAATATCCTTGCTAAGGATCTGCCACATCAGATACGGCTCGTATGAGGCACGAATCTCGGCGGCCTGTTCATCGCGGCGCTCGGCGGATTTGTCAAACATCGCAAAGATCTCAGCCATACTGGTGCCCCAGGCATTGTCGGTCAGGCGATAGCCGCCACCGGGTCCGCGTGCCCCCTTGACCAGTCCCTTGCCCCTGAGCATTGAGAACAGTTGTTCAATATAGGACAGGGAAATACCTAACGATTTAGCGATCTCGATTAATGGCACCGGCCGCTTGCCATCATTGATAGCCAGTTCCATTAAGCCAATGAGTGCGTAACGTCCTTTTGTTGATAGCTTCATATCCATTTTCTCCGGTTGTGTTGTTTCTGTGAATAAAAAAATATGCCCTAATGCCCTAACTTTGATATTGTTATCGGCACATCCTGGCATGACATTAATTTTTTGTAGGGGTTTTTTTGAAAAAAATTGATAATGGAGTTAATTTTTATAACTTATTGTTATTACAGAAGTTATATATTCACCAGGGGGGAGACAGGGTGAAATCTGAGATGCAGAATGGTGCCCCTGACCCAGCAGGGCTGATTCGGCTTTGGCCAGGACGATAGTCATCGCGAGCCAATTCAATGCGGATCCGCCAGACTTGGCGCAACTCACAGCAGTTCCGGCTTGTTGTATTAGCATTTATTAATTTAACCGAGTGATTTCGTTGGTTTTTAGGGTTGATTTTGCTGCCGGCAGGATGCCGTAACTCATTGAATATATAGATATTAATAGTGTATCCGATAAAGGATAGGGGAATTTTGGAATAAATAAAACCTGCTTATGGCTGCTAAAGATAAAAATAGTTGGATCTGGCGCGGGACCTATATAAAGTAGCCGTCCCTGTCTTGGTAGGGGCTGTTTTTATGGCCAATATTGAGCCCGTCACAGGATGCTGACCCGGATGTGATGTGGGGGGGAACGAGAAAGAATCTTGTTGTGAATCAACACACATAACAGTAGTTTTTAGTCTTTTGCCGGTAATGGCGGATGGCGAATATTTTAACAGCAGTTAAAAACCATAAAAGTTAAGCAAGTAAGGAGAAAACCATGCCTACCTTTGTACGTACCGACAAGTGTGACGGTTGTAAGGGTCAAGACAAGACCGCATGCATGTACATCTGCCCACACGACCTGATGAAGCTGGATAAAGATGGCTCTGAAACCGGCCATGCCATGCGCGCCTTTAACCAGGAGCCAGAGCAATGCTGGGAATGCTATTCCTGCATCAAAATTTGTCCTCAGCAGGCGATTGAATGCCGTGCCTATGCTGATATCGTGCCGATGGGTGCGTCTGTACAACCGTTGCGTGGTACCGACTCCATTATGTGGACCATCAAATTCCGTAACGGCAACATGAAACGCTTCAAGTTCCCGATCCGTACCACGGCCGAGGGTTCTATCGATCCTTATGCAGGCAAGCCTGCTGCTGACATCAGCAAGATTGCTGATCGTGGTTTCTTCATCGAATACGAAAAAGAAGCCGATGCGAGTGAGCTGATCCGCAAATAAGCCCTGCTAAGCAGGCTGAATTGTTTTATTAAGCATTTAACAGTTAAGAATTAAGTAGAGGAAATTAAAATGGCTGGAGAATTTGGTAATCCAGAAGTTGTCGAGGAAGAAGTCGACATCCTGATCATCGGTGGTGGTATGGCCGCATGTGGCGCCGCGTACGAGATTGGCCCCTGGCTCGAGGCTGCCAGGGCACAAGGTCACGACATCAAGGTAAAGCTGGTAGACAAGGCGGCGCTGGACCGTTCCGGTGCCGTGGCACAGGGCTTGTCAGCGATCAATACCTACCTCGGTGATAACGATCCTGCAGACTATGCCCGCATGATCTCAAATGACCTGATGGGCATCACCCGTGATGACCTGGCCTATGACCTGGGCCGTTACGTGGACCACTCTGTGCAGCTGTTCGAAGAATGGGGCCTGCCCATCTGGAAACAGCCTGGTGACGAAGGCAAGGCACTGAAAGACGGTGGCAAGCCGGTGCGTTCCGGTAAGTGGCAGATCATGATCAACGGTGAGTCCTACAAGTGGATCGTTGCCGAAGCCGCGAAGAAGGCCCTGGGCATGGAAAACATCCAGGAACGTATCTTCATCGTGAAGCTGGTGAATGACAAGAATGATCCCAAGCGCATCGCGGGTGCTGTTGGTTTCTCGGTGCGAAATGACGAGGTCCATGTGTACAAGTTCAAGGCCTGCCTGCTGGTAGCTGGCGGCTGTGTGAACATCTTCCGTCCACGTTCAGTGGGTGAAGGTCAGGGTCGTGCCTGGTATCCCGTATGGAATGCCGGTTCCACCTATGCGATGGCTGCTCAGGCCGGTGCCGAATTGACCATGATGGAAAACCGCTTCGTGCCGGCCCGTTTCAAAGACGGTTATGGCCCGGTTGGCGCCTGGTTCCTGCTGTTCAAGGCACAGGCCGTCAATGCCTTTGGTGAAGCTTACATGGCCAAGAACAAGGAGATGCTGAATGACTATCCTCCGTATGGTCAGGCGGCTGTGCCTGCGTCCTGTCTGCGTAACCACCTGATGATGCATGAAATGATCGAAGGTCGTGGTCCTATCTACATGGATACCCCGACGGCCCTGGCGAAACTGGCTGAAACCATGACACCGAAGGAAATCAAGCATCTGGAAGCAGAAGCCTGGGAAGACTTCCTGGATATGTGTATTGGTCAGGCCGGTGTCTGGGCGGGTGAAAACATTGAACCCGAGAAGAAGGCCTCTGAATTGATGCCGACCGAACCCTACCTGCTGGGCTCTCACTCCGGTTGCTGTGGTATCTGGGTCTCCGGTCCTACCGATCTAGGGGCACCGGAAGAATGGAGCTGGGGCTATCGTTCCATGACCACCATTAATGGTCTGTTCACTGCCGGTGACGGTGTGGGCGCCTCTGGTCACAAGTTCTCCTCCGGTTCACATGCCGAAGGTCGTATCGCGGCCAAGGCCATGGTCCAGTACGTGATGGACAACAAGGACTTTACACCTGAACTTGAAGACAGTGTCGAAGACCTGGTGGCTGAAATCTATCAGCCGGTGAAGACCTTCCTTGAGCACAAGGATTACTCCACGGCCATTGATATCAACCCCAACTACATTACTCCGAAGATGCTGCAGTTCCGCTTGCAGAAGATCATGGATGAGTACGTTGCCGGTACGTCTACCTGGTACAAGACCAATACCAAGATGCTGGAAGTGGCTGAAGAAAAACTGGGCATGCTGAAAGAAGATGCTGCCAAGATGCGTGCCAAGGACCTGCACGAGTTACTTCGCGCTTGGGAAAACTATCACCGCATCCTGACGGCTGAAGCCCACATGAAACATATTCAGTTCCGCGAAGAGAGCCGTTATCCCGGTTTCTACTATCGCATGGACTACAACTTTGTGGATGAAGAAAACTGGAAGTGCTTCGTTAACTCCACCTACGACAGGAAGACCCATACCTGGAATTGCTTCAAGGTCGAGCATGTCGATCTGGTGGACAAGTCTAAGCTGTTCAAATAAGAACAATTTAGTCGAGTAATAAGCTCTGAAAGTCCGGGTGCCATGATTGGTGCCCGGATTTTTTCTTTTATTGAATAGGAGATCCGCGATGAGCGAGATAAAACAACCGACATTTGATATCCCATTCAAGAGCCCGCTGGCACCTGAACTGCTTGGTCCGGATGACAAGATCAAGTTCAGGTGTTACAAGGGGATCTCCTGTTTTAATGCCTGCTGCAGAAAGGCGGATATCCAGTTGACGCCGTATGACATTGTTCGGCTGAAGACCCGGCTGGGCATGGATTCTTCTGAATTCCTGAAAAAATACACCGTACCGGCCCCCATGGATGCACACGGGCTGCCCGCCGTCAAAATGCGCACCGAAGATGAAGACCCTGTTTGTCTGTTGCTGAACGCTGATGAGGGTTGCAGTGTTTATGAAGACCGGCCTTCTGCCTGTCGCTACTATCCGGTCGGCCTGATGAATATGCGCGCGCTGGGCTCACCGACCGATGAGCAACATTACTTCGTGGTACAGGAAGATCATTGTATGGGCCATTCCGAAGACAACGAGATGAGCATTGATCAGTACCGTGAAGAGCAGGGCGTCAAACCCTTTGATGAACTGAACCATGAATGGTACCAGATTATCCTGAAAAAACGTTCCAGTGGCCCGACCGTCGGCAAGCCGTCAGAGATGAGCCTGCAGTTGTTCTTTATGTGCAGTTATGATGTGGATCGTTTTCGCCGTTTTGTCATGAGTGATGCCTTCAAAAACAGCTATGATCTGGATGACAGTTTCTTTGCCGAAGTTGAGAATGATGATGTGGCGCTGATGCAGTTTGGCTTCAAGTTGATGAAGCAGGTGTTATTTGGCGAGCAGACTGTCCCGGAACGGGAAGGTGCACTGGGCAAGCGTCTCGATGAGCGGAAAGAAATTATCGAGACACGCAAGGCGGCCGCACTGCAAGACTGGACGGAGAATAACGATATCTACAAGATGGACCAGGAAGGGCTTCAGCAGGAAAAGGCCAGCAAAGAAAAGAAATAGTTTGTTATTATCCTGTTTCAACAGGGTGGGGCATTAGCCTGGCCAGACAAGGAGCCAGTCATGAAGCATATTGTGCTGATCCATGGGCGCAGCAGCAAGCCAAGACAAGCCGAAAAGTTTCGCCTGGTAACACAATCGTTGTTACATGGCCTGAACCGGGTCAATGAAGATGTCGCTCAGCGCGTTGAAAATGGTGACATTGCTGTTACCCTGGCCTATTACGGTGACGTCAACAATGCCCTGATGTGGGCCGCCCGGCAGCAGACGCCACCGCCGATCAGCGATGATTTTCTGGACCGCTGGCCCTACCAGTTTGAAGAAGATGGTTCCTACGATGGCAGTCTGGACCGCTTATTTGGCATTCCCACCACGCAGCAGAACCGGCAATATTACGACCAACTCCGCGAACAGGTCAGTGATAACAGCCTGGTGGATGACCTGCTGGATATCCTCAGCCCGATTGCCGGCTTTTTCGGCCTTAGTGACGAGATTATTAACTCGCAGTTCCCGGACCTGAAGGCGTATTTCACTGATGACGGGATCGGCCAGCTGATCCGCCTGCGACTGCTGGAGAAACTGCTGCCGATACTGGAGGCCGGACAGGAGGTATGCCTGGTATCACATAGCATGGGGAGCATCGTTGCCTATGATGTGTTGTGGCAATTGTCCCGACTGGACGAATTCCGGGATCTGCGCCACAGGAAGATTGATATGATGGTGACATTAGGTTCGCCGCTTGGCGACAAGTCCGTTAGTTCCCAGCTGCTGGATGCCGATGACCCGGTGCCGGGCCGCTATCCTGCCAATATCCGACAGTGGCACAACTTTGCCGCCGCGGATGATTTTATTTCAAGGGATGAGAGGCTGCGCGATAATTTTACTGACATGCTTGATGGGGGACTGTTAGAGGCCCTGGATGATCATGGCATGTATAACCAGTTTGTAAACTGGCATGATGAGCTTAACCCACATAAGTTTTATGGCTACCTGGATAACCACGACGTCGCAAAGTATCTGTCCGACTGGATTAGCCGCTAACCGGTTTTATTCTGCAAACTGGTTTATCCAGTGGCCCAGCATGACCTCGGCCACCTGATTCAGCTCATCGATGCGATGCGCCAAATCAGCCAGCATGTCCTCGGCACTCTGGCCACAGTCGCCGCCGTTGGCGATGTCATCGGTGAATCGGCTTGCCCAGTCCTGTACCATCCCGGTCTTCATTTCTATGTGAAATTGTATGCCGAGTATCTTGCCCAGTGCATAGGCCTGGTGCTCGAAGCAATCATTGCCTGTTAGCAGCTGTGCACCCTCGGGGAGACTGAAGGTCTCGCCATGCCAGTGAAAGACATCAAACTTGTCGGGCAGACCCTGTAGCCAGGGGCTGTCCGGGGCACGTTGCTGCACCGGGTGCCAGCCCAGTTCCATGCCTTTGCCGCCCGGGCTGACTACCCCCCCGAGGGCCCTGACGATCAGTTGACAGCCAAGACAAATGCCTAATATCGGTAACTTCAGGTCAGCCGCGCGGCGAACCAGCGTCAGTTCCTCATCGATCCAGGGCAATGGGTCATTGACACTCATGTTTCCGCCCATGAAGACCAGTGCCGAAATATCGTCCAGTCCTGTTGCTACCGGCTCGCCGGCATAGATGTTGACCTGTTCAACGGGGATTTGTCGCTGTGCCAGTATATCCAGCAGATAGCCAGGGCCTTCCCCCTGCACATGGCAGAATATTCGTACCGGCTTCATGCGCAGATTTTACCATGCCAGGAATGATAAGGGAGAGGTTCTTCAGACGAGGCTATAACAAGTCTGCATGCGAAGCTGGTTATTCAGCAGTGGTTTCCCAATTTGGGTAGAGCAACAGGGTAAGGTAGACAAATTCTACGACATCATCGTCTATGTGCCCCGAAATTTTTCCAAATTTCTCAGCTATCTCGGTAATATTGAAGCTGCCATCGGGAACCAGTATGGGTGTTTCCTTGTATTGCATCGGATAGCTCTCGCCATCATCGACCTTCTGATGGACAAAACCCTGGTCTTTACGCCAGGTCAGCGCGTGTTCCCCGTGCTTTTTCTTGTAACACAGCTGGAAGCCCATAATATCATCCGATTCGCCTATCCAGACGATCAGATCCCAGTCCTTGTCGCGGAACCAGCGCCGCGGTGTCTCGCCCTTGATTTGCCGGACATCAGTAATTTCAGTCAACATAGATGCATGGCCAGACAGCCTCGCAACAGCCTGTGTAAGAGAAATATTGATTAATGTCCCGATGAAGCACCGGATGATATCCTGTCCATTAGTGCAAACATCACACCAGAGACAACAAAGGTAAGATGAATGATCACTTTCCAGGTGAGTACACGGACCGTTTCTTCGGTAGGGGCCTCAGGAATATTCACAAATGTCTTCAGTAGTTCAATGGCAGAGATGGCAACAATAGCGCCAATCACCTTCAGCTTCAGGCCAGTAAAGTCCACCTTGCCCATCCAGTCGGGCTTGTCTTCATGATCATCGACATTAATCTTGGAGACAAAGATTTCATAGCCACTGAATATGATCATCAGTAACAGGCTGCCGACCAGCGACATATCTACCAGTGTCAATATGCTGATGATCACTTCACCCTCAGACAGACTCAGTACCTGTGGTGCCAGATGATACAGTTCCTGCAAAAATTTGATCAGCAAGATGATGATGCTGATTACCAGGCCCAGATAGAACGGTGCCAGCAGCCAACGGCTGTTGAATATCGTAGACTCCAGGCTGTTTTCAATCTTATCCAGCATGCGACACTCCCGTTATTCGTATTTGGTTTCTATCGACTGGTATATTTTAAGATCCAGGACAATAGTGGTGTAAATTTAACGCCCCGTCGTGGGGCGTTTTGAGTATGTTGAAGGTGTTGCAGGAGGCTTGCCGGTGTGATTATCGATACAGGCCCTGCTCGGCGGCACGTTCTTCCTGTTCTACCTGCTTCATCACCAGCCGAAGCGCATCAAGGTAGGGCACAGTGCCGTTCTTACGTATGATTTCCTTGCCCTCTGGACTGTGTGCATAGGCAAGGAAGTCAGCGACTTCTTTCTTTTGCCGGCCCTCAGGGCTGATCACCAGATACAACGGGCGATACAGCATATATTGGCCACTCTTGATATTTTCAAAGCTGGGTTCCTTGCCATCCAGCTTCAGGCTCCTCACATTACGCTTGCGGGCCGAGCTGATCCCGCTAATACCAATGGCATTGATGTCTTTTTCTACCGCCTTTTCCAACGGGCCTGACGACTTTACATATTCCGTGGCCTTGAACTCCTGATCATAATTGGCAAATACCAGCTTGCGTATGGCACGACCCACGCCGGAGATCTTGCCCTTGCGGGCGATCAGACGAATCGGGGCATCCTCTCCACCAAGTTGTTTCCAGTTGGTGATCTTGCCCAGGTACATACCGCGGATCTGGTCAAGCGTGATGTCCTGTACGGTGTTTTTCTTGTTTACAATCACTACCAGCGCATCCCAGGCCACAGGCTCCAGAATAGCACGGGCCTCCTTCGGTGAACCGGGGATTTTGTAGCGACAGGCACCGCCCAGATCCGCATTATTCTTGGCGACCTCACGGATCCCCTTGGTGGCGCCACCACCCTTGATTTCGATCTTGATACCGGTCTTTTTTTCGTAACCGGCGGCCAGCTCATGCATATAGGCCTTCTTGCTGATGCCACAACCCACCCACTTCAGTGTCTTGGCGGCGTCTGCTTCAGTCGCTGGCACGGCATGCTTGTCGGCCAGCGCCGGGGTGCTTGCCAGCATCATTACAATCAGTATCTTTATCAAGGATTTCATGTTGTTACCTCATCGACAGATTTTCTATAAAGCATTGCAACTATAGGAGAAATTACGCTGATAATCATCATAAAAGCGCGAAAAAATTGAGTACAAGTTTGTTTTTACGAGGTTTTTTCTTAATCTTGCACAAATAAATTAAGCCCATCCGGGGGTCAGCAGCGTGATAACGGGCACAACCACGGCCTTCAGCGTATCCCCCAGTAATACCACCATACTGTGTCTGACACTGGGGCGCAGTGCCAGTTCCCAGGGGCAATGCCGGGACTGGCTCCCCCAGGTTTACTTGTCGGCGGAGGCAATCCAGGTGGTGCCTCTCATACACAGGGTCTCGCCTTGCTTCAATGCATCGGCGACCTTGATTACCTCATCGACATAGTCCGAGCGAGCCGCTGCCTCCAGTTGCCTGACGAGCGCCATGACGGGTGCGGCCAAATCGGATATCGCCTCCCAATAGGCGCGGCCATCATCAACCTCAATGACATCGATTGCCATTTCTTCCAGTATGATATTTCTGAAACCTGCGGCGGCAAGGACATCCTGCAAACGCCCAGGATCCGAAAAAGCAAAAATACCGGGACTGCCGGGGGCTGGAACAGGGATGTCCATGTACTTGCTTAATGTCTTCATGGGCACACCCACAAATGGATTTTTCTCCGCTGCTGCCCAACAGGCCAGACTAATGCGCCCATCCTGCTCAAGTGCCTTATAGGCAGCAGCGAGGCAGGCCTGCGGCTCTGGCATAAACATCAGGCCCCAGCGGATGGTCACCGCATCAAACGAAGCTGCTGGAAAGTCCAGTGCTTCAGCATCCATGCAGTGGAACTCGATATTACCGAGATTCATTTTTTCGGCTTTCTCACGGGCAACGGCAAGCATTTCATCAACCAGGTCGGTGCCGATGACCTTGCCGGACTTACCAACAATTTGTGCCGCCGATATCGCAGGCTCTCCCGTGCCTGAGGCAATATCAAGTAGTCTGGAGCCAGAGGCTATTCCTGATAGTTCGAGCATACGTTCGGTGACGGGTGCCGCACCCTTTCGCAATAGTTCATCACGCCGACGCCAGCCTTCGGCGACCGATGTCCAGTTATTTCGTTCGCGTTCTTTTAATTCAGATTTGTCAGGCATAACGCTAACCTGTGCTCCATCCGCGGGGGCGTTTCATCCCGGAAATTTTACATGCCTGTTTTACATACCCGTATGGAAATAATGTAAAAATGATTTTTTTTGCCTGTTTTTTGTCATGTCCATGTTTATTTACCAGGAACTTTGTAACATGACGAACATCAGCGGCGACCCCATGCTCATTATAGTAGTCCCGCATAAAATTCAGCACTGGCCAATATTCGTCATTTAACTCAATATTTTCTTCGCTGGCCAATTCATTTGCAACGTTCTCATCCCAATCTTCGGGATCAACCAAATACCCTTCATTATCTCTTGAGACCTGCATATTCATTTTTCATCCTGTATGTCTTTGGTTACCTGCGATTATTGCCTCGTATCCAACTTTAATATATGGGTCCTGACTATCAGGCTGGCCTGGTATTCAGACTGTGTATGATATCATAAAATCAAAAGGGTCAGGCTCGATGGAAACTGGGAAACGAAAGCCTGACACTTTTGGTTTTGCCGGCAATAAAAAAGCCCCCTGATGGGGGCTTATTGTATCGTTTGTTAACACTCGTTTACTTTGCCATTATTTTGCAATGGCTTCGAGTTGTTTGGCCTTGACGATCTGGCCGTCCAGCCCTGCTTCCCTGGCGCTGCTGCCATAGGCGACACTCATCAGGGCCGAGTAGTACACCACCGGGATGTCAAACTTGGTGCCATATTTTTTATTGATGTCTGGCTGGTAGACCTCGACGTTTAGCTGGCATACCGGGCAGGGGGTAACGATCATGTCGGCGCCGCCATCATAGGCGGCCTCGATGATGTCCTTGATCAGCGCCTGGGATTTTTCCGGCTCTGAGAAGGCCAGCGCACCACCACAGCAGCTGACCTTTTTGTCGTAATTCTCGACAGGTTCGGCACCCATGGTCTCGACCAGCTTGTCGAGGTACTTTGGGTTCTCAAAGGATTCACCGTCGATACCGAACGGGCGATTGGTCTGGCAACCGACGTAGCCGGCGATCTTGATGTCGTTGAGTGGTTTTTTGACGTGCTTGCCGAGTTCGTCGTAGCCGAAGTCCTCAATCAGCACCTCGACCATGTGACGCACGTTTTGATCGGCCTTCACCTTCAGGCCGGCCTCGGCCAGCGCCTTGTTGGTTTCTTCCATCAGACCGGAGTCATTATGCAGACGTTCCTGGGTCTCTTTGGTGGCCAGCCAGCAGGCAGCGCAGGTGGCAACGATGTCCTGGTTCGGATGGGCCTCTTCAGACAACGCCATGTTACGGGCGCTCAGCGCCAGACGGGGCAATTCACCGCCTTCGGCATAACCGATGGAGGCAGCACAACAGTTCCAGTCCGGGATCTCGTTCAGCTGGATGTCCAGCTCCTTGCACATTGTGTTTACCGAGGTAATGTAGTTACTGGCCGACGCTGCTTTCTGGGAAGAGCAACCAGGATAAAATGAATATTCTTTCTTTGCCATGCTCGTCCTCCTCAGACGTCAAATTTCTGCATCTTGGCGTCTTCAATCTCGCGGGCCTTGGCGAGGATCTTTTTCAGATCACCGGATTTTTTACACTTATGGCCACCGAAGTACTCCATTGGACTCAGGCGTTTGCTCTGCATCATGCGTTGCCCAAGCGGAGCCATCATCATGCCCATCTTCATGCCGCTGACCAGACCGTTCATAAAGTACAGGGATATACCCAGCCTCAGTTCATTGATGCGGCCCGTCTTGGTCAGGTTGTCCCAGAATAGCTTGGCAAATTTTTGTGTCGCCTGATTCTTCGGTGCGATTCCGAGGCGATGTGCATAATTGGCCAGCCCATGCATGATGTGGGTAATCGGCAGGCCACGGGGGCAACGCGCAACACAGTTATAACAGGAGGTACACATCCACATTGAGCTGGAAGTCAGCACTTCGTCACGCTTGCCGGCACGGATCATCATGAAGAGTTCCTGTGGCGGGTGATCCCAGTAAGGACCTAACGGACAGGAGCCGGAGCACACACCACATTGCATGCACATCTTGACCCATTCACCCTCTTCGACATTGGCTTCCACTTCGTGCAGGAAGTTGTTGCGGTATTGCTCGATCATTGCGGTGTTCATATCGTTCATGTTGTCGGCTCCTTAGAACTTGAACGGGCTCATGCCGATCTTGTCAATTGTTTCGGCCATATCATTAACCAGCTGTGGCGCGCGATCGATGTCGGTGATCGCAACTTCATAATGCTCGACACGTTCGGGTTCCAGACTCAGCGACTGCAGCGTGTCATTCACCTTGCTGAGACGCTCGGCAGCGATGGCCGAGCCACGTACAAAGTGACACTGGTAGTCCTCACCCTTCTGGCAGCCCATCAGCACCACGCCGTCATAACCGGAGTTCAGTGCATCGGTGATCCAGATGAGGTTGGTGGAGCCCAGACAACGAACCGGAATGACGCGGGCCCACTGGCTGATCTCCTTGCCGGCCATCGAGGCCATGTCGAGTGCCGGGTAGGCATCATTTTCACAGGCCAGTACCAGGATGCGTGGCTTTTCATCGAATTCATCTGGCATATCAACGTTCTTGATCTGCTGGCCGACGGTATCGATCGAATAGTTATCAAACGAGATCACCCGCACCGGGCAGGCACCCATGCAGGTACCACAGCGGCGGCAGCGGGATTCGTTGAATTGCGGATAACGCTCTTCATCTTCATCGATGGCGCCAAACGGGCATTCCACCGTACAACGTTTGCATTGTGTACAACCTTCACGGCGGAAGCTCGGGAAGCTCAGGTCACCGGAACGCGGATGTGCGGCCTTGCCGACACCGGCGTTTTCAATCGCCTGAATGGCCTTGAGCGCGGCACCGGTGGCATCTTCGATCGCCTGGGCACTGTCCATCGGGCGACGCACCGGGCCGGTAGTATAGATGCCGGTGCGGCGGGTCTCATACGGGAAACAGATAAAGTGTGAATCGTTAAAGCCATATTTCAGGTGCGGCAGGTCTTTGCCCTGACGATAACTCAGGTTCAGGATGGAATTGGAATCACTGTTCCACTCGCCGGGTTCGTCCTGACCGATTTCATCGATATCAAGTCCGGAGTTCGGCACCATGCCAGTAGCCAGTACCAGCAGGTCGGTGCTGGCCTCGGTGTCCTCGTCGAGGATCCTGTCCTTGAACCTGACCGTCAGCTCGCCGCCATTGTCGACGACTTCGGAACAATCACCCTTGGTAAAGATAATGCCCTTGTCCTGACCGCTGCGGTAGAAGTCCTCACCGGGGGCACCGGGGGTGCGCAGGTCGGAGAACATGACCGTGGTGTCAATGGCCGGGTTCTGGTCCTTGAAATACATGGCCTGCTTGATCGAGGTGTTGCAGCAGTGGCCGGAGCAGTACGGCAGATGGCCTTCTTTTTCACTACGCTGGCCGGCGCACTGGATAAAGGTCACCGAAGACACTTCCTTGCCATCAGACGGACGCTTGATGGGGCCGCCGTTGGCCTCTTTGGCCAGCGCCTCCAGTTCGGTCTGGGTGATGACGTTTTTTGACTTGCCATAGCCGAGTTCAGGCAACTGGCTGGCGTCATAATCGCGCGCGCCGGTCGCCTGGATGATGGCACCAAAATTCTCGGTGATGGTCGAACCGCTTTCGGTAGTGATGTCGGCAGAGAACTGTCCCGGCGCACCGGAGGTCTTGGTAATCGTGCTGTTCAGGTGCACCGTGATATTGCTGTCGCCTTCAATGGTGCTGACCAACGCGTCCAGGCCTGAATCGACCGGATCGGTAAACGGTGACACCGAGGGTACGTCCTTCCACAGGGCCGCCAGGCTGCCGCCAAGGGCGCCGGCCTTTTCCGCAATGTGGACCTGATAGCCTGCCCTGGCGGCCTCAATCGCGGCGGTCATGCCACTCAGGCCGCCACCGACCACCAGCAGGGTGCGGTTGTAGGATGCCGTTTCTGCCGCTGTCGCGGGCTTCATGTATTTGGCCTCGAATATGGCCATGCGGACATAGTCAGCCGCCATTTCCTGGGTGGACTCTTTCATCTCGTCGCTATCCGGACGCGACCAGATGACGCCTTCACGCAGATTACCGCGGGTCACAGCGACACCTTCAAAGTTAAAGGCCTCGGCCTTGGCGCGACGTGAACAGGCACAAATGGCCGTGTGTGTCACACCGTCATTGTCGATGTCATCCTGAATCATCTTGACGCCTGCCGCGCTGCACAGAAAGTCATGTTCCCTGACCACTTGTGCCCTGGCCTCGCGCTCGGCGATCATTTTCAGGTTATCGATATCGAGGCGATCCCCGAGACCACAACCCTTACAGATGTATGCACCAATTTTCTGTTCTTCTGCCACGGCTTAACCCTCCGACCCTGCAACTTTATTTACAACCTGAATGGCGCGCAGAGCCGCGGCGGTACCGCTTTGCACCGCACGGTTCACATCCAGGGCATCGGCAGAACAACCGGCGGCAAAAATAGCGCCATTGGCTTCGTCCTGTTCGATGAAACCTTCTTCATTGAGCTTGACCTGAATCGGGAGCTGGTCTGCCGGAACACTTGGTTCCATGCCAATGGCCAGTACCACCATGTCGTGTTCGTTGGCATAGCGGTTGTAACCCTCGGTATCAACACCGTGCAGTACCGGGTTACCGTTTTCCTTGTTCTCGACAATGGAGGCGACTTTGGATTTGATGAAGGAGACGTTCTGGTCCTGTTTGACCTTCTGGTGAAAATCATCAATGCGGTCGATGGCACGGATATCAATATAGTAGATCGATGCCTTGCCCTCATCCTGATATTTTTCACGCAGGTAGGTGGATTGCTTCAGGCTGGCCATGCAGCAAATGCGCGAGCAATGCTTCAGATGATTACGGTCACGCGAGCCGGCGCACTGGATAAAGGCAATGTCTCTGGCCTCTTTACCGTCACTCGGGCGTACCAGCTTGCCACCGGTCGGACCAAACGGGTCCATCATGCGTTCCAGTTCGACGCTGGTGATGACATTGTCGATACGATCATAACCGTACGGCTGGATCTTGTTGGCATCGTAAGGCTGCCAGCCGGTAGACCAGATGATGGCACCAACCTTGATGTCAATATTGCTGTCCTGTTCGTCAAGGTCAATCGCATCGTACTTGCAGGCCTGTTTGGCCTTGTCGGCGTCTGCGGAGCCGATCATGGCGGGGTCGATCACATAGCGCATCGGGTGGGCCAGCTTGTGCGGCAGGTAGGCACCTTTGCGTTTCTTCATATTGAGATGGAATTCATCATCGAATTCGGCTTCGATGGCCCTGGCGCAATCACCACAGGCAGTACAGTTGTCATTCACATAACGCGGATGCTGGGTAATGGTGACGCTGTAATCACCAGCATCACCGGAAACGCAGGTCACTTCTGCCAGGCTCAGCAGGCGGATGTTTTTCTGCGCGCGCAGGCGCCGCAGGTTGATCTCCATACCACAGGTGGGGTGACACATCTTCGGGAAATATTTGTAGAGCTGATTGACCCGGCCACCCACCGATGGATTCTTTTCTACCAGGATCACCTGTTTGCCGGTCTCGGCGGCTTCGAGTGCCGAGGTCAGGCCGCTAATGCCTGCGCCGACCACCAGGATGGTCTCATTGGTTGCGATTACATCCGCCATGATTTTCCTCCGTACGGAATACTAAGTGCTTGTAAACCTAAGGGATTTATAGCCCTTTCTGGTTTCGGGTCGTGTGATTTTTTCGCAGGCCATGGTTCGATGTCACCGGGCCGATGAATAACCTTGAACTTAACAATGCTTGTACACGCCGCTATATATTAAGGCGTGTAACAATACCCGCGATCGGCGCCGAATGCTATATGTATGGGGGTGTTCACCCATGTAATTTTCGTATGACTTAATAGATTGTTTATATAGGGAAAGTTGACATATGCATAGGGTTATTCCGCCAGGGTAATGGGCGGCCGGCCAATGGCCCTGATATGCACAGAGGCAATACCATAGCGGGCCAGTAAGTTATACTATCAGGCCGGATAATGATTCAATTTGCCAAAAAATCGTCGCAGGAGCAGCCAATGCAGCAGGCCCGATCGCTAAAGACAGAAGAATATATCGTCGAGACAGAGCCTTACTATGAGGCGCCAGGCAGCGAGATCACGATTTTTGAAGCGGCCTACAAAAACCAGTTGCCGGTGTTGCTGAAGGGGCCCACAGGCTGCGGCAAGACCCGTTTCATGGAGTACATGGCCTGGCGCCTGAGTCGTCCGCTGATAACGGTATCCTGCCATGATGACCTGACTGCCTCGGACCTGGTCGGACGCTACCTGATCAGCGGAGGCGAGACCCTGTGGGTGGATGGGCCACTGGCCCGGGCCGTGCGTAGCGGGGCCATTTGTTATCTGGATGAGATCGTCGAGGCACGCAAGGATACCACCGTGGTGATCCACCCACTGGCCGACGACCGTCGCGTATTACCGATGGAAAAACGTGGCGAGTTGCTGGAGGCCGGGGCCGGGTTTTGCCTGGCGATCTCCTATAATCCGGGTTATCAGAGCATCCTGAAGGACCTGAAACAAAGCACCCGACAACGCTTCGTGGCACTGGAATTCAGTTACCCGTCGGCCGAACTGGAACAGAAGATCATCATGCACGAGGCCGGGGTGGATGAGTCGATGGCCACCCGCCTGGTAAAGTTTGCCGGGATGACCCGCAATCTCAAGGGCAGTGGTCTGGAAGAGGGCGCCAGTACCCGTTTGCTGGTGCATGCCGCTAAGCTGATGGCCTCGGGTGTTGAGCCAGTAATGGCCTGCCGCAGCGCCATTGCCGAGGCGCTGACCGATGATGACGAGATGCTGCTGGCCATCAACGAGTTGAGCAGCACCTTGTTCTGATGCTTCATGGTCGATGCCATGGACAGGATCACCAGGCAGATAATTCTATATGTGTTTACAGGGTTATATCTGTAGCCGATATAGAAACGCCAACAGATCTCATCTAAGGTTATATAAGTTCAGACCATTAGTAGACTAATCGCTGTAAAGTGATGCTGCTTCGCTTAATACACTCATGAAATTTGGACTTACTGCCAAAGTGGCATTGCTCGCGGGTAGTCTGGTAATACTGACAACCCTGGCAGTGGCCATCACCTTCTACATCAACACCAACAAATTGCTGGTGGATGAAGCCCTGAGTAATTTCCAGCGACAGAATCGTGTCGAGGGTATCAGCCTTCAGCACCAGTTCCGCATGGTCAAGCAGGACCTGAAATTTCTTGCCAGGCTGCCGGCGATACGGGACATCAGTCGTGCGCACTACGAAGAGGGCTATGATGAACTTGCTGATCGTAAGTGGCGCACCCGTCTTGCTGGCGCGTTTAAAAGTTTTATGGAGAACCGTGACGCCTATCTGGATATTCGTCTGGTGGGGGTCTTCAATAACGGTCGTGATCTTGTCAGGGTGGAAAGGAACAAACAGAATTTTCTACAGATATCCGGTGATGATGAACTCATCGAAAACGAACAACGACCCTATTTTCGTGAGACCTTTAAACAGCCACCCGGTGAGGTGTACTACTTTGGCGTCATCCATAAATGGGATTATCACGGTGTCAAGGGTAACTCCCGCTTAATACTGAGTGTTACCGTTCCCATTTATAACCTGAATGGTACCGCCTTTGGTTTTATCATTATTGATGTGGATTTTACCGGGTTGCTGAAAAAGGCGGAACTGCCGTATCAAACTGGTGGTAGTACTAACTTTATTACCAATAATGTCGGTGAGTACCTGCTCCATCCGGACAAGGAGAAGATATTTGGACAACACTCAATCCAGCGGCGGCGCATCTACGATGATTATCCTGCGATATCAGGATACTTCAGTACGGATTTTAAAGAAGATTTTCTGATAGCTGTTGAAGGTGATGATGCCCAGTTGATCGTGATTAACAAGGTTCTCTTCAATGAGAAGGTCCCAGAAGGATATATCAGCCTGGCCAGTACCCGGGCGTATGACGATGTCATCGCAGACTCCATCGCTCTGCGTAACAGGACTGCCGGGCTGATTCTGGTTTTATTGCTGTTATCGTTTATACCGGTACTGTTCTTTTCCCATCGTCTGATCATGCCGTTGCGTCGGCTGGCCGTGGCCGTCGGAGAATTCAGTCGTTCCGGCAAACCTGTTTCGATGGCAGTGAAATCCAGCGATGAGCTGGGCCTGCTGGCCACGGCGATTGAAGACATGTCATTGAACGTGACCGCGCAACACCACATGCTGGAGGACAGCCAGCAGCGACTGGATGCCATTATTGGCAGCGCAGCGGAGGGGATCATTACCATTGATGATACCGGGATCATTGAACAGGCAAATACAGCAGTATTACAAATGTTCGGTTACGAGAAAGATGAGTTGACCGGGTTAAATATCAGTATCCTGATGCCTGAACCCTACCAGGGTAATCATGATGAGTACCTGGCTAGTTATAAACGCACAGGCATAAAACACATTATCGGGTTTAACCGGGAATTGCCGGGGTTGCGTAAAGACGGCAGTATTTTTTCATTGGGGATCTCGATTGCCGAGATTAAGCTCGGAGACCGCCGCGTGTTCACTGGCATGCTCAGGGACATTACGGCCCGCAAGGAAGCCGAGCTGGTGAACGTCCGGCTTGGGCGGATCATTGATGAGGCGGCCACCGAGATATATGTTATCAGTGCAGCGGATTTGCATTTTATCCAGGTCAACAAGAGTGCCCAGGATAACCTGGATTATAGTCTGGAAGAGCTGGAATCCATGACACCGATAGATATCAAGCCATTATATGACAGGGACACTTTTTCCGACTTGCTGGATCCGTTGCGCAGCGGCAAACTTAATCAAGTCCATTTCGAGACCCTGCATCAGCGCAAGGATGGCAGCGTTTATCCGGTTGAGATCCTGTTGCAGGCATTTCTGACTGAGGCACCGCCTATCTTTGTGGCCATGGTAACGGACATTTCCGAACGTAAAGAGGCGGAAGAGAAACTGGTGGTGGCCAAGGAAGAAGCGGAGGCAGCCAGTACGGCAAAGACTGAATTTCTGTCACGCATGAGCCATGAACTGCGTACCCCGATGAATGCCATACTGGGTTTTGCCCAGTTAATGCAAACCGATACGGATAATCCCCCCAGAGGGATACAGGTTGATAATATCGATCAGATCCTGAAGGCCGGCTGGCATTTACTGGAACTGATAAATGATGTACTGGACCTTGCCAGGATCGAGTCCGGTAAATTCCAGATGACAGCGGAGTCAGTCGATGTCAATGAAGTGATTAAGGATTGTATCGATCTGGCCGCACCGCTTACCGAGAGGCAGAATATCACCCTGACGAACGAGTTACCCGACAGGGGCATCATATTGCATGCAGACAGGGTCAGGCTCAAACAGGTATTACTTAATCTGTTAACAAATGCAGTGAAGTACAATGTTGAGAATGGTGAGGTGCGCATTACCTGTGGTGAAATCTCACAGGGGCAACGGCGCATTAATGTTATTGATACCGGCCGGGGGATACCCGAAGAGATGAACGAACGCCTGTTTAACGCCTTTGAACGTCTCGACAGTGATGAAAGTATCGAGGGTACGGGTATTGGCCTGGTCATCAGCAAATACATTGTCGAATTGATGGGTGGCTCCATGGGGATGGACAGTGTTGTGACTGAGGGCAGTACCTTCTGGTTTCAACTCCCCATTGGAGACCCCGCCATAACCGGCCAGACCAATACGGATAGTGAGAAATTTGATGATCCGATTTTATCGGTTGCTTCAGCAGTACCTGATGTTCCCCGGTGCAAGGTATTGTACGTGGAAGACAATCCGGCGAACCTGTCACTGGTGGAGAAGATCTTCGAACGATATGAAGATATTGAGATAATCTCAGCAGACAATGGCGAACTGGGGCTTGAGCTGGCCTGTGCGCATATACTGGATCTGATCATACTTGACATCAACTTGCCGGGGATTGATGGCTTTAAGGTCCTTTCCGGGATGCGGCAGATCCCCGGGTGCAGGGAGATCCCCATTATTGCCCTCAGCGCCAATGCCATGCCGCGTGAGGTGGAAAAGGGTCTGCAAGCGGGTTTCAGATATTATCTGACCAAGCCGCTGGATGTCCGCAGATTCCTTACCATTGTGGAGGAACTGCTCGGCGAGGGTGCCACGGCAGCGGAATAGCCGCGGCGCCCGGTGTTCATTAACTACTCGGCTGCCCTATAATCCTGTCCGTGAATAGAATTCTGTCCCCCTTTGGCCGTCGCCAGATAGAAGAACGTCTGGACGTGTTTCTTGAACCCGCATTGTCTTCACGGCGTACCGCCAGCGGCCCGGCAAACACGCTGGCAAACTGTGAGCGTCCGCAGCAGGATTTTGCCCTGCGTTGGGTCGAGATCACCGCCCGAACCAATGCCGAGATGGCCTACCAGTTCGTTGTCAATGTCCCTGCGGCGCTGCAATTAATGGATGAAACCGGTGTTGAAGCCTGGCTGATCCATGCAATGGATGTGTATGACAGCCGTGGCCTGCATTCCGGCATCGCTGCCCTGAATGATGTTGAGCAATTTGCCAGGCACGCCAGTGACAGGCTACGCGGTGCGGTATTCGAAGACGTGGCCAGTATTCTGGAACTGTTTGTGCATGGGCTCGGCGGGCGCCGATTGAAGCTCGATACCGCCGATACGGTGTACACGGATACGCAAACAATTTATTTACCTGCCGTCATCACACACTACCCGCAGCGTGATGACAATTTTTCCCTGTACAAGGCCATGGCGGTGCAGCAGTGGGCCCAGTGCTGGTTTGGTAGCTGGCGTGAAAATATCGGCCAGCGGCTGAGCCGCTATGATGATCCGGTGATGGCGCAGGAGCTGTTTCATGCGCTGGAGACCCGGCGACTCAATGCCGGCATCGAGCGCAGCTTGCCCGGCCAGTATCGTCAGATGCAGCGGCTGTGCGAGATACAGGGGGAACAGCTGCTGCCTGCAGGCTGGCCCGAATTGATTCGCCCGTTACGGCGCGCGAATGCAAGCGTCAATGACACTTTGCAGTTGTTGTCCAGCTTGTATGGCAAGACGCCTGTGCCTGCGCGGCTGTGTTTTCAGGGGCATCTGCAACCACAACTGGTGCAGCAGGTCATGGCTGAACGTATGGACAGGGAGAAGCAACAGTTTCGCCTGGTGCTGACAAAGCTGGCCGGGGAGCAGCGCCAGCGGGCCGAAACAAGTCAGTCTGACATCGCCACCGACCCGGTGTTTAACATCAATAAACGCGACAACCCTGACAGCCCGGGTAGTTTTCAGGTTGAGCTGGAGATGGACGGTCAGTCGGTACCACCGTCGGTCCAGGTTAAATCTACACTGATGTCTATCTTTCAGGATCTCGGTAAGATCCCGGACGATTACCTGGTGCCGGCAGGTGATGGCGCCTATGAGATGTTTCCCGGCAACCCCGCTTCGGCTGATGACGATAGCCTGGATGTCTGGAAGGGGACTTACCATGAGCGTGGCGCACACCTGTATAATGAATGGGATTTCAAACGTCAGCACTATCGTAAAAACTGGTGTGTGTTGCGTGAACTCACTGTCCATCCAAAGGCACCCGAATTCGTTGCTGAAACCCTGCATCGTTACGCTGGTTTGGTGAAAGAAATCCGGCGTACCTTTGAGTCCCTCAGGGGCGAAGACAAGCGGCTGAAAAAACAGCCCTATGGTGACGATGTCGATATCGATGCATTGGTAGAGGCCTGGGCCGATGCAAGCGTTGGCCTGGAGATGACGGAGCAGTTGTTTACCAAAATGCACAAACAGGAACGTAATATCGCCGTAATGTTCATGGTGGATATGAGCGGTTCTACCAGGGGCTGGATCAACGATGCCGAACGGGAATCCCTGATCCTGCTGTGCGAGGCGCTGGAAATCCTTGGGGACCGCTATGCAATATATGGATTCTCCGGTATGACACGCAAACGCTGTGAGTTATACAAAGTGAAAGGCTTTGATGAACGGTACAACGAGGACATCAAGGGCCGTATATCAGGTATTGCGCCACAGGATTACACCCGCATGGGAGTCACTATCCGTCATCTGAGTAAACTGCTTAACGAGATTGATGCCCGTACCAGGTTGTTGATCACGTTGTCTGACGGTAAACCGGATGATTATGATGGCTACCGTGGTGAATACGGTATCGAAGATACCCGCATGGCATTGATCGAGGCCAAACGTGAGGGCATTCATCCCTTTTGTATCACCATCGATAAGGAAGGACATGACTACCTGCCACATATGTATGGTGCGGTAAATTACACGCTTGTCGATGATGTCAAAAAGCTGCCGTTAAAGGTCTCGGATATTTATCGTCGCCTGACGACATGAGGAACTTCTCCTGAAAATATCCCCCTGAATATATTCCAGGGCATCCCTGCTCAGGTTACTGGACTTTAACCGCCAGGATCTCATCCAGGGTCAGAAAGAATTTATTCAGGTCCAGCGGTTTGGTCAGGTAGCTATTAAAGCCCGCCTGCTTCCCCTTAACAATGTCTTCACTCATGGCGTTGGCGCTGATCGCTATGACTGGTATATGGGCGGTGCGATCACTGGCTCGCAGGAGTTTCAGTACTTCAAAACCATCCATTCCTGGCAGGTTGATATCGAGCAATATGATATCCGGGGCGTGTTCTGTGGCGAGTTCAAGTCCAATGTCGGGTGTTTCGGCACTGAGCATGTCGATATTCTTGCGGCGTTTTAATATCTGCTCCACCAGTCGCAAATTGGCGGGGTTATCCTCGACATATAAAACACTGTATTGTTGAATTTGTTCCATGTTATCTGACCATTATAGTAGCAGAAGGAGAGATAAGCATGGGGTAAGGGCCCCTTGAGCTAACGGATCATCAGGAACAGCGCGCTGTTACCCCGGCGAATGTTCAGTAACAGCTTGTCGGGGTTGTCACGGGCGACCTCGAGTGCCTGCCGGGGGGAGTCTATCTTTACCCGGTTAACCGAGGTGATGATGTCGCCGGACTTCAGTCCGGTAGCGGCAGCGGCTGACGGGTGTTTTACCTTCAGTACCATGACGCCCTTGATCCGGCCATAATATGGTGAGCTTTCAGTAATGCTTCCCAGTAACAGGCCCGCCAGCTTCGGGTGAAGTTGCTCGCCACTGAGTTTGTCGAAATCAGTTTCTGCTATGCGGCTGCTCAGGCTGCGGATCCGTCCCTCGCGCATCACCTTGATCAGCACGTCATCGCCAACACGCATCAGGCCAATGGTGGTGCGCAGATCATCGGCATTACGGATGGACTTCCTGTTGATGGCGATGATGACATCACCCACCATCAGGCCCGCCTTGTCTGCCGGGGAACGCGGGCTGATCTGGACCACCACCGCACCACGTGTCACACCGGTGGCGTTAAAGGCCTTCGCCAGTTCCGGGGTCAGGTCCTGTGCCTGCGCCCCCAGGCGTCCCCGGCGAACCTCACCATGATCGATGATCTGCCTCATGACACTGCGTGCCATATTGGTCGGGATCGCAAAGCCAATACCGATATTACCGCGACCACCGGCGGCAAGTATAGCGGTGTTGATACCGACCAGTTCGCCGCGCAGATTAATCAATGCACCGCCGGAATTACCCGGATTGATGGAGGCATCGGTTTGAATGAAATTCTCATAGCCTTCGATACCTAGCCCGCTGCGGCCTAATGCACTAACAATACCGGAGGTGACGGTCTGACCCAGACCAAACGGATTACCAATGGCGATCACAAAATCACCCACGCGCAGTTTTTCTGAATCTGCCAATGGCACGGCGGTCAGGTTGTCAGCCGGGATCTGCAGGATACTGATGTCGGTGGCGGGATCGGCACCGATCAGTTTGGCCTTGAAACTGCGGCCGTCCGTCAAGGTGACATTGATGGTGTCGGCCTTGCCTATAACGTGATGATTGCTGATGACATAGCCTTTTTCGGCATCAACAATGACCCCGGAGCCAAGGCTGGTTTGACGCCGTTCTCTGGGCATTGTCGGGGCATCAAAAAAGCGCCGGAAAAACGGGTCACTGAGCAGCGGGTGTTCCTTTATCCTGATGCGGGTCTCGGTATTGATGTTGACGACCGCCGGAGTGGCTTTATCGAGGATCGGCGCCAGACTTGGCAATGGTTGTCCCTCTACAGTGACAGGCAGGGCCGCCAACGCCGTAGTCTGGGTGGCAGACAGGATCAGCAACAGGACAGGCAGGATGATACGGGGGCGACTGCATAAATGCATATTTTTACTCTTGGCGGCTATTTATATTGGTAATTTAACAGCTATGCACTGGAACGACTGGAATATCATTTAGTTCCATTCCCCAGGGAGGATGGACAGGCCCGTTATCAACCGCTACCCCGGCATAAACCGGGGATATCGGTTGAGCCGTGGATACGCCAGATGGCCTAATCAGCCATTGATCTCAATACGACGGGGCTGGACCCTGGTCTGCTTCGGGATCGTGATCTCCAGTACGCCATGTTTACTGTTGGCCTTGATATTTTCGGCGTCGGCAGTATCCGGCAGGCTGAAGCGGCGATAGAAGGAGCCGTAGACACGTTCCACGCGTCGGTGGCCTGCCTCAGCTTCTGTCTTTTCGCTATGACGTTCACCCTTGATGGTCAAGATGCCATTTTCCATATGGATCTCGATTTCCTTCGGGTCCACGCCAGGCACGTCAGCCTCAATGACATAACGATCCTCTTTTTCTTTAACATCCACTGCGGGCATCCAGTCGCTGACGGTGGATTCCTCATCATGCAGCACAGGGTGACCGAACAGGCGGCTTAATTCAGTGCGAAAGCCTTCCAGGTCTTTCCACGGGTCATAATATCTCAGTGATGTATTCATTGGTTTACCTCCTTTCGCTATCAATTTCGCCTTACTATTTCACCGTTCTATATTTACTGGCCTTGCGGGTCGGGTGAGTTTTCATGCTCTTGCTGAAGACATGGTGGCAGTTGCAGCGATTTCAAGCGATGTGGCCGCATTGATATCCGCGCAGGGGGCATCCAGCCCATTATATGGATCCTTACGCTGAACTGTGGATAAGTCTGTGGTTAACCCTGGGACAAAGGGTGCACAAAGGGTGTAAAAATCGCCAAAATATTGAATTTTTAGGCATATTAGAAACACAATATATAGTGGTACCGCTAAAAACGCAGATTTTAAATATTTTTGCAAGACTTAATGTCAAAACTGTACTATATATTGTAAGTATATGAATATACGGTATATAAATACTACCTAAATTAGCATAAATAGTGTTGACACGGGATCTTGGTGGGCATATCTTATGAGCTTAAACACAACATATAGTGTTTGCGTTTTAGCAAGATCGAGAGCACGGGAAATCAATCACTTAGCAGGGAATTGCAGGTGTCTCCCAACCTTGATAACCGGGCGATATTCAGCGGGTTTTTCAATGGTTTTGCCGGTCCGATCGCTGTTCAGAACCACCACTACACCGCTGAAGAAAGAAGGGAGATACTAATAATAATGAAGATCGCGCAAGTCAGCTCTATTCCACATGCCGCCGCAGAAATACCATTTCAGTCCGCTTCCATTGATATCTGGGAAAAGAAATACCGCCTGGCCAGTAAAGATGGCCAGATTATCGATAAAGAAATTAACGATACCTACCGGCGTGTGGCCCGTGCGCTGGCCGATGTGGAGACAGAAGAAAAACGCGAATTGTGTTTTGAGGAATTTGTCTGGGCATTGCAACACGGTGCGATTCCTGCCGGGCGCATTACTTCGAATGCCGGTGCGCTGGCCTACAAGCCAGCGACCTCGACAATTAACTGTACTGTTTCGGGCACGGTGCTGGATTCGATGAACGGCATCCTTGAGAAGGTGCACGAGGCCGGACTGACCCTGAAGGCCGGTTGCGGTATCGGTTATGAATTTTCCACGTTGCGTCCGAAAGGTGCATACGTGTCAGGTGCCGGTGCCTATACTTCCGGCCCGCTGTCGTTCATGGATATCTACGACAAGATGTGTTTCACCGTGTCATCGGCCGGTGGTCGTCGTGGAGCGCAGATGGCCACCTTTGATATCGGCCACCCGGACGCGATGGATTTTATTCGCGCCAAACGTGAAGATGGCCGGTTACGCCAGTTTAATCTGTCACTGCTGATCACCGCGGAGTTCATGGAGGCAGTGAAGCATGACGAAGAATGGCAGTTCGTATTTCCGGTGACAGCAAAAGAAGCCAAAACAGATGGCCTGGATCTGAATGATCCCGGGCAGGTCGTTTGGCGTGACTGGCCGGTGAAAGACGTTTACGTCACTAATAGTGATGGCCAGGTGGCATGTAAGGTCTATCGCACCCTGCCGGCACGACGTTTGTGGGATGTGATCATGGGCTCTACTTATGATTTCGCTGAGCCGGGTTTTATTCTCATCGACAAGGTCAATGAGATGAACAACAACTGGTTCTGTGAAGATATCCGTGCGACTAATCCGTGCGGAGAGCAACCTCTGCCCCCCTATGGGTCCTGCCTGTTGGGTTCGGTGAACCTGACCAAGTTTGTATGTAACCCGTTTACCGATCAAGCGAGCTTTGACTGGGATGAATTCCGCAAAGTGGTCAGTATCTTTACCCGCATGCTGGATAATGTTGTCGAGATTAATGGCCTGCCTCTGGGTCAGCAACGCGCCGAGATCGAAACCAAACGCCGCCATGGCATGGGCTATCTGGGGCTGGGTTCTACCTTGACCATGTTGTGCATGAAATACGGTAGTGAGAAATCCCTGGCATTCACCGAGCAGGTCAGTCGTGAACTGGCCGTGAGCGGCTGGCAGGCCTCCCTGGAACTGGCCAGGGAAAAGGGTCCTGCGCCGGTGATGAACGAAGAGTTTGAAGTGGACCACGCGATGTTGCGCCAACGTCCCGAGATACTGGATGACGGTTTCAAACTGGGTGACAAGATCAAGGGCAAGGTACTGCACGCCAGATACAGCCGCTATATGCAACGGGTCGCCGAAGTGGCCCCGGAACTGGTCGCCGAACTGGCCGAAGTCGGTGGGCGCTTTACCCATCATTCCTCGATTGCACCGACCGGTACGATCTCATTGTCACTGGCCAATAATGCCAGTAACGGTATTGAGCCGTCGTTTGCGCATCACTATTTCCGTAACGTGATCCGCGAAGGCAAGAAGACCAAGGAAAAGGTGGCCGTGTACTCTTTCGAGTTACTGGCCTACCGGGAACTGATCAACCGGGATGCGATGCCCTATTCGGAAAAAGAAAACGAGAAGCTGCCGGATTATTTCATTACTGCCGAGGATATCAATCCGAAAGAACACGTGGACATTCAGGCCGCCGCACAGAAGTGGATCGATTCATCGATATCGAAGACGGCGAATGTGCCGACAGATTACCCCTACGAGGAATTCAAGGATATCTACCTGTATGCCTATGAGCAGGGACTCAAGGGCTGTACCACCTTCCGTTTTAACCCTGAGGCCTTCCAGGGTGTGCTGGTGAAGGAGAAGGACCTCGAAAATACCACCTATCGTTTCACGCTGGATGATGGCAGCGTGGTGGAAGTAAAGGGTAATGAAGAGATCGAATACGACGGCGAGATGCACACTGCCGCGAATCTATATGATGCCCTGAAAGAAGGCTATTACGGCAAGTTTTGAACGGCGATTAAGACGTGAAAAACGCAAGGATTAAGGAACAGGAAAATGACTATCAAGATTAGCAAAAAGATCACAAAGTACAACGTGGTCACTGAAGAGACAGAGACGGATATTATCAATACTCCGGCAGAGACAAAGCCTGCTGAAGACAAGGCCTCAAATGTCATTCAGATGCATGAAAAGCTGGAACGGCCTGAAATGCTGGTGGGTTCCACTTACAAGATCAAGACACCGTTATCAGAGCACGCACTGTACGTCACTATTAACGATGTATTGCTGAATCCGGGGACTGAACATGAGCTGCGTCGCCCGTTTGAGATCTTTATTAACTCCAAGAACATGGATCACTTCCAGTGGATCGTGGCACTGACCAGGATTGTATCTGCAGTCTTCCGCAAGGGTGGTGACGTGACTTTCCTGGTGGATGAACTGCGCAGTGTATTTGACCCTCGCGGTGGTTATTTCAAGAAGGGCGGCAAGTACATGCCTTCACTGGTAGCAGAAATTGGTGATGCGATTGAATGTCACATGCGCATGATCGGTCTGCTGAAAGACGATGATCTGGATGAAAGTCAGAAAAAAATTCTTGCAGAAAAACGGATACAGTTTGAAAACTCGTTGATAAAAGGCAAAGTGGATGAAGAAACCGATTTTCCGGCTGGTGCGCAATTATGTGTCAAGTGTACTACCAGGGCCGTCATCAAAATGGATGGTTGTATGACGTGCCTGAATTGCGGGGATTCGAAATGCGGTTAGCAGATTCTAAGTTATTGATTTGGTCATTCCGTGGAGGAATGGGTATGGACTGAGGTTTGGTCCATGACCTTGTCGAGGATCTAAAAATAACAACAAGGACTGTGACTTACAAAAACCTTCCATTGTGTAAGCGTCACTTGCGTGGAAGTAAAGAAGTAGTTTTGGTATAGTGGCGCAAAACAAAATAGCGAACAAATAAAGCGCTAGTGGGGAGACATAAATAATGGCCATGCAACATGAACCTCGCGCCGGTTCCTGGTATGTGAACAAGACCGGCAAATTAATGAAAGTAAAGTTGTTGATGTTCGACAAAGACTTGTTGACCAAGGTAATGATTGAGTTTCTGGATGGTATGCGAGTGACTGTGGATAGCGATGCCTGGGGCTACCTGGATCTGGACGTTATCTGGCACGACGAACGCAGAACCAGCGTTAGCGCACGTTAGACAGGCGAAAACCAGACAATTAAATTGTCGCACTCCCTGTGTGGCACGGTGTCTGTCTCACGCTGGAATTTCCCCCCCAATGGGCATGAATGTGCCTGTGATCTTTGTTGCGGCCCCCCCCCGCATAAATACAACCCCTCTGCTGGAAGCATGCGTTCAGATATCCACAAATTGTCGGCGAGCGGCAAGTACCTTGATCAGGTAACGGCGCGCCTCATCTCGCGACAGGCCATTTTTCAGGCGCTGGTACACCTGTGCAGGAGTCAGGCGATTGATCGCGTCTATTGCCCTGTCACGGTCTTTAGCGAAGGTCCTGAGGACGTTACCACTACCCGTGTTGTAGGCGGCGATGGTGCAATATTCACGTGACAGGGGATCACGGATATTACCCAGGTAATGGCGGTTGATGATACTCAGGTAGGCGATACCGAGTTCGATATTGTTGTTCGGATCAAACAGGTAATCCCGGGACGGAATACGGTCTATCCCTTTGATATGGCGATAAGCATCACGCCCACCGCTGGTTGGGACTAACTGCATTAGCCCGTAGGCGGGCGCCGTACTGACCGCAAACGGATTGAAGTCACTTTCGGTCTTGATCACGGCATAGACCAGGCTGCGACTGACACCATATTTGGCGGCATAGTGATCCACCAGTGGCGCGTAGCGTTTGGCGGCGACATCCCGGTAGTTACTGGCCATGGCAAAGCGCACATAGAATACCTGACGCGCGCCCCTGGCAGTGCGAATAATGCGTCGCTTCATTTGCGTGGCCAGTAAGTAATTGCCAAAGGCCTCGGCCCGCCCAGGCCCGTCGATGTCGCGTCCCTGCTGATCCTGCACCATACCTTGCAGGTACGGGCGCCCACTGAGCTTGATGGTGCGGGCGGAGTACAGGTCAACGGAACGGGGATCGTTCGGGGTCAGCAGGGTGGTGACGATGGCATTGTGCAGCGGTCCAGTGGTTGCCTTTGACGGCGATGGTGACTGCAGGGATTCCACCGTGATCCAGCCGCTATCGAAATTGACAATGGCGCGGCTCAGGTAGTTGTTGGTGTATTTGACGTAACGTCGGGGGCCTGGCACCAGTACTTCACGCTTACCCCAGACCCTGCCAACATCACCGCGCAGCACTGCGACCAGTTTGTTGAAGTTGTGTCGTGCCTGTTTGATATCATTGATCAGGCTTAGTGGGTTGTGTTTGTAGGCATGCCCCTTACTCTTGAGGATGGCCCGGGCCACCTGGCCGGGATGGTCGGCGAGCACCACCTGGGCGGCCTGGTATCGACTGCAGCCAGTCAATAGCAGCATGCCGGTCAGGAGCAACCCCAAAGTCAAAACCAGTCTCATATTGCTCTCATCGCCTGATGTTCAATTTCATTGCTCGAGTGGTGTGCTAGGCTGAAACGTATACATAGGTATAGTGTATGACAAATAAACGCTACAAAAAGTCCCTGATTGTCCTGTTATCTGTCGTGGCCGTGCTCTGGCTGGTGCCGATGCTGGTACCGATGTCGTCCTATGTGGGCGAGGCCGAACAGCAGATAGGCCAACTGCTACAGCGAAAGGTCAGTATTGACAGTCTGGGATTCAGACTACTGCCATCGATCCGGCTGATCGCCAGTGATATCGCCATTACTGGCAAGGACGATGAAGGCAGCCTGACGGTTTCGCAGCTGGAGGTGTTTCCAGATATTGTCGGGCTGATGTCGGGTGACATTCGTGTCCAGCGGCTGCGACTTCGCGGCGTCCAGATCCCGGTGAAGCTTATGGCCGGTGTGATTGACGAAATCTCTGCTACTGGGGTGGCCAACGCCAGCAAGCAAACGGCATCCGATGGTGACAATAATTTTCCACTACAGGCCCTGCAGATTGTTGATCTGCATATCCTGATCGAACCGGGCAAGCCGCTCCCTGGGCCTTACCAGCTGGATGCGGACTTCACCACAGACGGTTTACAGCAACTGGTTTTGAGTCAACGGTTAAAGGGCAACCTGGAGATAACACTGCAAAAGATCGCTACGGGCTATGACATTGAGCTGCTGGCCAGTCAATGGACACTGCCGCTGGGTCCGGCAATGATGTTTGATAGTTTACGGGCGTACGGCAATATCACAGAAGCTGGCCTGCAATTGCCCGAGATCAACGGCCGGCTTTTTGCCGGCAGTGTCACGGGCAGGGCGACCGCCGGATGGGCCGATGGCTATCAGCTTGACGGGCGGCTGGTCGTTAAGGGGGTGGCTACGGATCAAGTGATGGCCCTGTTTAGCCAGGACAGGATCATCTCTGCTGCGCTTTCAGGTGAAGTTAATTATTCGCTGGCAGCCACTTCCCCTGACAAGCTGGCCGCCAGCCTTAAGGCGGATGGTAATTTTTTATTGGGCAATGCCATCATCCACGCGGTCGGCAAGGGCCTGCAGATCCCCCGATTACAGGCACAGCTTAAGGTGGCGTCTTCACAGCTGAAATTGAGCCGTATCCATGGTGAACTGTATGACGGCAGCCTGAAGGGCAAGGGCTTTAAGCTAAACTGGGCGGATAAAATGCGTGCCAGCGGCGATATTAATGTCAGCAAGCTGAACGCTGAAAAACTCCTGGCCGTATTCCAGGATGATAAGCTGTTTTCGGGCCGCCTGAACGGTAATGCAAAATACAGCCTGACGTCGTCTTCTGTAGAGAAAGCGCTGGACAGATATCGCGCCAATGGCCGTTTTTCTTTCTCCGATGGGGTTATCTATAATCTGGATCTTGCTAAAGGCGCGAGTAGTTTATCTGCGGACGCCATGAAGGGAGGCAGGACGGCCTATGAAACATTCACGGGTGACTTCGTGGTGGTGAATCGTGGTATCGATCTGACCAATCTGGATCTGGAGTCGGGGGTGCTGAAGACCGTTGGCGAGGTCCATTCGGATAAGCAGGAACAGTTGTCCGGAAATATAGAGATATCACTTAAAGATAGCATGAGTATCGCGGCGATTGATGTCGCTCTGCAGGGCAGCATCAGTGAGCCGGATTTTTCACTGGCCACTGGTCGTAATATCGGCACGGCGGCCGGTGCAGCGGTGGCAGGACCGGCAGGAGCTGCTGCCGGTGGCACTGTCGGCAAGACACTTGAAGGGGCATGGAAGGACATTAAGAAATTCTTTAGCGATGACGGTAATGAGAACAGGTCTGGCAGTAAGCCAGCCGGCAATGACGATGAGGAGGAGAACGATACTTATCAATAACCGTTATCCGGCATGGCAAAGGATCCTGCATGGAATCTCCGCAGCGATTAATTGATGACATCGTGGTGACCTCCCGCGAGGGACGTCTGGAGCTGCCGAGCCTGCCCGATATCGCCGGCAAGATACACGCTGCGTTAAAAGACGAAAACAATGGCCATATCGCCATTGCACGTATTATCCAGTTTGATCCTGCGTTGACTGCCCGACTCATCAAAGTGGCGAACAGCCCGAGGTATCGTGTCCGCCACAAGGTGGAGGACTGCGTCACCGCCATTACCCGGCTGGGTCTGGATGCCACCCGTAATATCGTGACCTCTTTTGTCATGCGTAACCTGTTTTGCAGTAATCATTCGATCTTGCAAAAACTGATGACCAGCAGCTGGGAAGACAGTACCCAGGTGGCGGCCATCAGCTTTGTGTTGGCCGATATCACTATCGGCTTATTACCCGACCGTGCCATGCTGGCAGGGTTACTTCATAATATAGGTGTGTTGCCGGTAGTGCGTTACGCAGAGGCATATCCCGAACTAATTGAAAAACCAGGCTTGCTGGCGCAGGTCAGCAGCAAGGCCCAGGGACGCCTCGGTACCTTTATCCTGAAGCATTGGGATTTTGACAGGGATCTCGCGGAGATCCCGAGGCACAGCGAAGACTGGCTGCGTGATACAAGTCCAGTAGCCGACTATGCCGATGTGGTGATGATCGCACGCATACACAATACCTTTGGCAAACAGGATAACTATACCGGGCCACCGTTGACCGAGTTGCCGGCCTTCAGGAAATTACCGCTGGGCAAACTGGGCCCGTCCGGCAGTATCGAGGTGCTTAACCAGGCGCAGAAAGACATAGATCGGGTATTGAAAATGCTCAAAAGCTGACAGGGGCCGTGCCAGGGTTGGGCATTACCCCGGCAGACTTTTGCTGCGCCCGTCACCGGCGTTCCGGTTATTAACGGATATTCCTGCCAGAAGGCATGGTGTATGTCATCCCGGTTGACTCTATAATGTTTGCCTAGACATAATTATGAGCAGATGAAGGGCCGCATTATTTGTATTCAGGAGAAGCTATGCCTTATTTCGTATATCGAAACAATCCGGATGTGGAAATCGAAGTATTGAGTGAGCATGCGGACTACAAACAAGCCAAGAAAGAAGTGACCCGGCTGCGCACTGACCGTAGCGAGGAACAACCGGGTGATGAATTTCGGATGATATTTGCGGAGGATGTGAAGTCAGCCAAACGGGTGTTACGTACCAGGCGCAATATGCAATCACCTTTGCAGGAATGGGAGGAAAAGATCGGCTGATGCCTCTGTCAGGATTCCCCCTGAAACATCGCGCCAGATCCAGCAACCGGACACACCAAACCAATATCGCATGGGCGATATCAGAGGTATCAATGCAAGCCGCAGCTTACGTTAAGCCTGGGCAGCAGCCAGATCCGGCAACTCCTGTTTCTCCGGGCTCATGCCCATGCTGGCCCAGCTGCCCTGATCGATGAGCTTGGTCTGGCCATTGGGATACTCAATTACGATACCCCGTGTTCCCTGTCCTATCACCACAAAGGTTTCACCCTGTTCATTTACGAATCGTTCACCAACAGCAGGTAGCTGATATGTCATAACTCCTCCGAAAATGTTGCAGTGTTATCACTGTAGGATCATGGTATACCCTCGTCTAATTGGGATCATTTATTCACATCACAGGGACAGTTAATCGGAGTACATGGCGATATGCTAATTCACAAGCAAACTCATTTACATAGACCCTTTATATGATCCAGTTAATCATAAAACCCACTTAACATTTTTTTTATAACCCCAAAATAATTGTAGAAATTGCCTGATTCAGGTCCATTGTTCAGTCATCCGGTATTTAGTGGCGATTTGCCAGTATAATATGCGTTTTAAATAAGGGGCACTGGATTGGCAGGAAAATTTTATGCTGGATCATATTAAACGTTTTTTTGATACCCGGATTATGGCGCCATCATCCGCCGATACTGCTGGCGCTTCTGTCAGGGTCGGTGAAGTGGCCGAGCATGAGATTCGCCTGGCCACGGCGGCGCTGTTGATCGAGATGGCACGCGCCGATGACCAGCTTGTGGAAGGGGAAATGCAGGCCGTGACTGATTCAGTGCAGATGACATTCGAATTGTCCGATGACGAGTGCCAGGCACTGCTGGAACTTGCCGAGGAGGAGGTCAGGCAGTCTGCCTCCCTGTTTGATTTCACCCGCCTGGTGGACAGGGGCTTTACTAATCAACAAAAGATCCATGTGGTTGAACTGCTATGGCGGGTCGCCTATAGCGACAATCACCTGGATAAATACGAGGAACATTTGTTACGCAAGTTGGCTGATTTGCTGCATGTCTCCCACCAGGATTTTCTGAAGGCCAAGCACCGGATCCAGGCAGGGGTGGCAGAGTTGCAAGGAAAGTAAAAAGGCGGGGGTTAGCCGCCTTTTTATTCGTTACCGATTTGTCAGTGGACCCTTTTCAGGACCGGCCTGTCCGGGAATACCCCTATACCATATCTTTCAGGGCCTTGAGGGCACCAATCTTGACCATATTACGTGCTGGTTTGGCCTTGAACATCATTTCTTCACCGGTGAAAGGATTAATACCTTTGCGTGCCTTGGTGGCCGGTTTACGGACCACGCGGATTTTGCACAGGCCTGGGATAGAAAAGGCCCCCGCCTTTTTCAGGTCTTTCTTGATCATTGCAGCCATGGCGTCAAATACCATACCGACTTCTTTCTTGGTGAAGCCAGTCTCTTCGGCAATATTGGTGTAGATTTGGGCTTTTGTTGATGGTTTGACAGATTTTTTAGTTGCCATTACTTATTGCTCCTGCAGAGTGGGTACTGTTATGTACAGATATTGTTTGAGTCGTTACGTGGCAGTAAGATTACACACAAGCGGGCACTTCATGCAATAGCAAAGTGCATTTTTTCATTATATTTATAGGCTCAATCGCGCTTGCAATTTTTTTGAAATTGGTGTTGTAAAATAGATATTAAACCAGCCGGCAAATGATATCTGCATGGTTATCATCCTGTTAGCCTGATTTTTGCGTATTACTTGATAAGTGAGTGGTTACGTTTTTCCAGCATTGAGATCAATGTATCAAGATCATCGCGCCGCATTTGACTGGCGAAACTACTGCGATAGTTGGCGATCAGACTGATGCCGTCGATGTTTATGTCATAGGCCAGCCACTTTTTGTCTTTTAAATGCAGGCTGTAACTGACCGGTATGGACGGCCCACCGCTCAGGTGAACCACGGTTCTGACAGTCACGTCGGTGGCACCCGGGCTGGCGGCCATCGGCAGATAGGTGATCCTGTTATTAGAAAATTCCAGTAGCGCATTTGCATAGGTACGTACCAGCATGGTCTTGAACTGCTCAGTAAAGCGCTTGCGTTGATCCGGGGTTGCCCGTCTCCAGTGTTTGCCCAGGGTCCAGCGCGACATCCGATTGAAATCAATCAGCGGGATCAGTTGTTTATTTACCAGCCGATAAAGTTGCTGTGGATTTTTCGCCAGCGCGTCATGTTGTCGTCGGACTTCGCTCATCACGGAGTTGGTCGTCATGGCAACGACTTCCTGAGGTGGAACCTCCGCATATGATGGTGCCGCGACCACGATCATCAGTGTCGTGAACAGGCTGCTGGCTAGATGCTTCATCGGGTATCCTGTCATGAGTTGTTACCGATATGATTGTCGCTGTTCTTGATTAATCCGACAATGCCGGAATGCCGCATCGTGTTGTAGGCATTTTCCTACAGGGCAGGTCACCACCGTGATCCCGCCAAACTGGCAAACTATTTTTATTTTATTAACAAAGGGTTATATGAAAAGTTGTTGTAGTTCACGTTATTATATGTGTAACTTATTGATATATAATCTATAATCCCCTTTAGAAATCAGGGACCAGGGCGTTGTCAATAAATGAAGTTGGTAGGGGTGAACCAGGCACACTAAGTATGATCGTACTTGTGTGCCAGGATAAATATGCCAGGGCAGTTTGTGGCATGATAGTCGCTGCGGCGTGTGCAGTCAGGCTTCCATTACCGCCCAGGTCAACCGGCAAGAACCAGGTACTCAAATTAATGAATTGATTGATAAGCCAATCCGATCCTGGAACGCGTTGGCTCCGGTTCAGATTATTTTTCACGCCATAGAAAATGAAGGTGACAGGGTAAGACATGGGAGCGCCTAACAAATCAGTCGATAAATCAGCGTTGCGCATGCTGGTGCCCATCAGTGCCCTGAGTGACGAAAGTTTCCAACAGTTGTCCCGTCAAACGGTAATAGAAGAGATCGCCGCAGGCCAGGAAATATTTGTCGAGGGTGATACTGATGCCAGGGCGGTATACCTGCTTTCCGGCAAGGTGGTCCTGAAATCAGCTAACAAGGTCGTCGAGAGCATCAATGGTGATGCCGAATCGGCACGATATCCATTGGCCCATCATTCTCCCCGCCAGTTAACAGCACAGGCAAAATCCAAAGTCAGTATTGCGCGTATTGATACTCAATTACTGGATGTATTGCTGACCAGCAGTAATGTCAACAGTTACGAAGTCAGCGAGCTGGCCGAAGAGGAAGAGGATGATAATGACTGGATGACCCTGATCCTGAAATCCAAGGCCTTTGCCAATCTTCCACCATCCAATATTCAATCACTGTTTATTCACCTCGAGCCATACCAGGTGCAAAAGGATGGCGTCATTATCAAGCAGGGTGAGATTGGCGACTACTACTACATCATTCGCCACGGTCGTTGCAAGGTGACGCGAACCTCAAAAAGCAAGGAAGAAGTCACCCTGGCGGAACTCAGTAACGGAGACACCTTTGGTGAAGAGGCATTGATATCGGATGCCCGTCGTAATGCCACAATTACAATGCTGACCGATGGCGAACTCATGCGTCTGTCCAAAGATGATTTTAATGAGTTAATGAAGAAACCATTGCTCAACTGGATCGATATGGCGGGGGCCGAGAAGCTGGTTGCCGAGGATAAGGCCGTGTGGCTGGATGTTCGTTTGCCGAATGAGCATGAAAAGTTCGCCATCCCCGATAGTCAGAATATTCCGCTGTCGATGGTGCGACGCAAGGTCGAGGAACTACAGGACGGCGTTTCCTATATCCTTTACTGCGATAGCGGACGACGCAGCTCGGTGGCCGCGTTCCTGTTGAATCAACGTGGTTTTGAAGCCTATGTATTAAGCGGTGGTTATGCAAATGACAGCGCTGCAGCCGAGCAAGTCCCTGCGTCACAGGCAGCACAAAAAGATGCCGAGGTCATCGATTTTAAGACCCAGAAAGTCCCCGCTGCCACTAAAGACGCTAAAAAGGCAAAGCTCGAGGACCAAGAAAATACCAGGCGACAGGCCAAAGAGGAGGCACGCAAGCGCTCCGAGGCCGAAGCCGAAGCCGAAGTCAATCGCCTGCGTGCGGAACAGGAACAGGCGCGCAAGCATGCCGAGGAAGAAACGGCCAAAGCCAGGGCCGAGGCCACGGCGGCCAAAAAAATGCTGGCCGAAGCTCAGGCAGCCAAGAAGCAGGCCGAGGCGGAGGCCGCACGGCTAAAGAGCGAACGTGAGGCGGTGGCCAACAAGGCCAAAGTAGTGGTTGCCAGGCTCAAGCAGGAACAGGCCGATGCCAAGTCCAAGGCAGATGGCGAGTTGCAACGATTGCAACAGGAAGCCGAGTCCGCTCGCATCAAGGCCGAAGAGGAGGCTTCACGCCTCAAATCTGAGGCCGAGGCAGCCCGTAAAAAGGCCGCTGATGACGCAGTAAGAATAAAGAATGAACAGCAGACGGCACGCAAGCAAGCCGAGGCAGAGGCAGCCAGGGCCAGAGAGGAAGCCTCGCAGGCGAAGCAACAGGCCGAGGATGAGGCCGCTCGGCTGAAAAAAGAGGCGGAAGATGCCAGGCAGCGTGTGGAAAATGAAGTCAGGAAACACAGTGAAGAAACGGCCCGTCTGCAGGCCGAGGCCGAGGCAGCACGCAAGAGCGCCCAGTCCAGTGCCGCGGATGTTAAGGCGGCGCAGGAAAGTATCCGCCTGGAGATGGAAGAGCAGGTCGCCAGTCTGAAGCGCGAGGCAGAGGAGGCCAATGCCAGGGCCGCCAATGTGTCAACACGCCAGGCCGAGGCGGATGCCACGCGCCTGGAGGCCGAACAGGAATTTGCCAGGCTCAAGGCCGACGCCGAAACGGCCCGCCTGAAAGCCGAGGAAGCGGCGACCCGTGCCCGTGCCGAAGCTGAGGAAATCCGTATCAAGGCAGAGCAGGAAGCCGAGCACATGAAGGCCGAGGCCGAGTCCGATCGCATCAAGGCTGAAGAGGAGGCGGCAAGGTTGCGTGCTGATGCCGAGGCTGCCCGTATGGATAAACAGGCCTCAGAGGAAAACAAGATCGAAGAGGCTGCCCGCCTGGAGACGGCTGCCTGTGCGGCGCAGATGGAGGCAGACGAAGCCCAGCGTATTATCGAAGAGGCTGAAGTCGCCCGCCGTGCCGCAGAAAAAGAATCGGCTGCCCTGATGAAATCTGTCGAAGAGGCCCGCAGCAAGGCTGAGGAGGAGGTTGAACAGTTACGTACCGAGGCCGAGGAGATTCGTCAAAAGGCAGTTGCAGATGCCGAGCGTATCAAGCAGGAAGCCAACGAGGAACGCAAAAAAATCGAGCAACAGGCCCAGCGTCTGAAGGTCGAAGAGGAGGCCGCCAAGCAAAAGGCCAGCGAAGAATCCGAGCGGCTGGAAAGTGCAGCAATCGAAGCACAGGCAAAGGCCAGAGAGGAAATTGTCCGCCTGGAAAATCGTGTCCTTGATGCCGAAGAGGTTGCTTCAACTGAAGCGCAGCAGGGGGATATGGCGCCAGCCGAGATCGAGCCCCTGGACCTGGGAGCCATCCCGGATCTGGGCGAAGATCAAGCCACTGAGAAACTGGCAGCGATTCCCGAGATTTTGGATAGCGGTAGTGAGGATATGGCAGACCTCCCCGAGATCCCTGATATTACCGATGATGTTGACGAGGTTGCCACCAGGATTGATGAAGAAGCACAGCAAGCGGAACAGCCTGTTGAAGAAAGCGGGTCTGATGAACCGGATGATCTTGGCGGCCTGGTCGATGCGGTTCGGCAGGGACCATCCAGCGAAGCCCATGTTGATTTGTTTGGGGCACAGGGCATGCCTGCCAGGGACAACAGAAAGATCGCCATGTTGGGTGGTGGAATTGCCGCCGTACTGGTGATTGCTATCGGTGCATGGTTTGCGATGGGCCCGTCTGATGACTCCACAGAAGCAACCCAGGTGGCCAGTTCGGACAGTCCTGCGCCACAATCCAGGTATGTTCCGGCGGAGACGGCACCACCCGAAGTCAATAAATACCAGATGACCCGTAAGTCGCCGCAGGCCGTGGCCAGGGTGGAGCCCAAACCCGCGCCCAAAGCGTCTGTGAAACCAGGCCGACAACCTGTCACGAAAGCGCCCAGGGTCTTCAGTGACAGTCTGCGCAACGGCGGAAAGGCACCTGCAATGGTGGTCATCCCGGGGGGCTCATTCAAGATGGGCAGCTCGGCTGTTTCCACACAGTTTGATGAGAAACCTCTACACAAGGTGACACTGAAACAATTTGCAATGAGTAAGTTTGAAGTGAGCATTGCTGAATATCGTCGTTTTCTGCAGGCGACTAACTACCGGTCAGAGGAGTCATTGAAGGGCACCAGCAATCAGCCAGCGGCTAATATCAGCTGGAAAGATGCCACGGCCTATGTGAAGTGGCTGTCGCAGCAGACCGGCAAGAGTTACCGTTTGCCCTCAGAGGCAGAGTGGGAATATGCCTACCGTGCCGGTGATGACACTCTTTATCCATGGGGCGCTGATGTCGGCAAGAACAATGCCAATTGTTTCGGTTGCGGCAGTCAGTGGGACTTTTCCAGTACTGCACCGGTGGGAAGTTTCGCGGCGAATAAGTTTGGTCTGTACAACATGGCGGGTAATATCATGGAATGGACAAACGACTGTTATCATAAAAACTACCAGGGCGCGCCGACCGACGGCAGTGTCTGGGGTGATGACAAACAATGTAATGTTCGTGTCGTCAGAGGCGGCGCCTTTAATACACCAACATCAAACCTGCGTCTTGCCAAACGCTCCAGGCTAAAAGTTAATCAGCGCGCGGACAATACCGGTCTTCGCCTGGTGCGTGAATACTGACCACGATTGGTGATTAAGCCGCTTATTATTACCACCCCTGATCAGGGCCTGCATGAGATTACTGATGAGCTCGCTCGCGTCGTTAGCGATAGCGGAATATCCGAAGGCTTGTGCAGTGTCTTTATTCAACACACTTCAGCAAGCCTGACGATCCAGGAAAACGCCGATCCATCGGCACGCCGGGATCTGGAACAGTGGCTGAATCGGCTGGCACCTGAGAATGACCCCCTCTATACACACACTCAGGAGGGGGCAGACGACATGCCTTCACATATTAAATCAATCCTGACCAATATCAATCTAGCTATTCCAATAATTAATTATCGCCTGGCACTGGGGACCTGGCAGGGTGTCTACCTGTGGGAACATCGTCATCAGGGTGGCCGCCGGCATCTGCTGGTGCATATATCCGCCTGATTACCGGGAAACAGGGCAATTTCTTTGCTAGCCTGGCCAGAATTATTCCAATATAGTGTCTATTATTAAGGAACCTCTGATTTATTCTGGGCGAAGCAGATTGCATCTAAAATGTTCAGATTCAAGGCGCGAATCGCACGTAATAGCCAGCTATTGCGAAGGTTCGCAACGCAGCAGCTGGATATTTTAGAGGTGAGATGCAAGTTCATGAATAGATCAGAGGTTCCTTAAGTGTTAATGGTTATATCCTAGGGGAAGGGGATAGATGACAGAAGAACAACGGGCCAGGATCCTGGTCACAGATGATGACAGTTCCATCCGTACCTATGTGAAAGAACTCCTGACCCGGCAAGGTTATGCGGTATTGCTGGCAGAGGATGGTATGCAGTGCCTGGAATTAGCCAGGAATGAGCAGCCAGATCTGATTCTGATGGACGTGTTTATGCCCGAGATGAGTGGCAGTCTGGCCGCCCACCGCCTGGCCGAGAATGTGCTTACCAAGGACATCCCCATCATTTTTCTAACCAGCATGATCAACAAGGAACAGGAAATGGTGGTTGAGAACCTTGATGGTTCCTATGTATTCCTCTCCAAACCGATAGACAACGAAAAATTCCTGGCCGAAATAAACAGGGTTTTGCAGGATGCCGCGCAAATCCCGTAGAATTTCCGGAATTTCAGCACTTATTTCACAAAACTGAGCACTGGGTCACATTTCGTAGCGCGTTTATTCGCTATGAATATGAAGGTCTGTGTGCCATGGATGAGTGAAATATGTATCTAAGAAAATACTCGGGGGATAGTCTGGTGCCTAATACTATCGATTTGTCGCGACTGCGTGATTTTACACCACTGGACCGCCTTGCTGTTGAACACCTGAAGGAACTTCATACCCTGTCTTGCGTCGAGTCATTTGAGAAGGGCGCCACAGTATTCTGGGAAGGGGACGCAAATCAGTCTACCAGTTACCTTGTTGAGGGTGAGATCCTGCTGACATCATTTGAAGATCCACGGAAGTATTTTATCCATGATAACAGCGATGAAGCCAAACTTCCTATCAGCTCGTCGGAGATACATCATTTTACCGTGATAGCACTTACCGAGGTCACCATTCTGAAGGTGGATAACAGCGTACTGGATTACATGTCTTCCTGGAATGACATGGTCCGTCAGCAGGGTGGCCTGGGCCTGGATGCAGCGGAGTCCACGGGCGAGGTGGCCGTCATAACAACGGCCACAGAAGATACCGACAGTGTGGCGCCGTTGTTTCGTCATGGTCCTTATGTGGATAATGCGCAGCTTGAAAGTGCCATGGAAACAATCTCGTTATCTGCCGGCGATACCGTAATTGCGCAAGGTGATGCCGGTGATTTTTACTACATACTGGATGAAGGATCGGCCAGGGTCACTCGCGTGGTGGAATTGGCAGAGCTGGCGGCTGGTGCAACATTCGGCGAAGAGGCACTGTTATCCGAGCAGCCCCGGAATGCCACCATCACCATGACGACTGACGGTGTGTTAAGACGTATCTCGCGCGAAAATTTTCATACGCTGTTTACCAGGACCCATATCAAACGAATCAATAGTGAGGAAGCAAGGCAGCTTATCAACGACGGTGCTATCTGGCTGGATGTCAGGGGCAATGCCGAGTTTGATGAATCCCACCTGCCAAAGGCATTGCATATCCCTCTTGGTGAACTGCGTATACGTGTCGATGAACTGGGCAAGGAGGCCACCTATATCTGCTACTGCAAGACGGGCAAGAGCAGTACCACGGCAGCCTTCCTGCTTCATCAGCGCGGTTTCAAGGCCTGTATCCTGGATGGTGGTCTGCAGACATTACCAAAATTACTACGCCTGGCGTCCTGAGCGATAGCGAGGTAGTGAAGCGATTTTTGAACCCTAAAAAAACAAGCTATGGACTTTCAGTCTATAGTGGTAGAGCTCAGTTGTTCCAGATGGAAATTTAGTAAACCACTCTGACGCGATAACCCTTTTCAGCTAACAGTGCCAGGATCCCGTGCCTGCCTGGCAGGTGCAGTGCTCCAATAGCGATAAAGGCACCACCTTCCTCCAGTTGGGGCTGCATCCGCTTCACCATGGTCAGGTTTCTGTCATCTATCAGGCGCTGCATAAGGCGTTTTGCGATCGGGTCATCTCTGGGAGCGAATTTTTCACCGATCTCCTGCAACTGTTTCAGATCCCTGGCGAGATAGGCCTCGGTCAGGGTATTGATTTGCTCGCTGATGGCATGTCGATCCTGCAGGGATTTTTTCATCAGTATCACCTGCTCTTTCATTGGCAGGGTATCAAAGATCCCCAGCTGTTCCTGTACGGATTCCAGTGCCAGAGTTTGCATTTTATTCTGCAATGCCATGCGATACAGGCTCATATCCAGGAAAATACCGCTCTTGGGTTTAGGCACACTCAGCATAGTGAACACGGCCCAGGGTTTCATTTTGACAATGATGCCATCAGGCAATCCGTATTCTGCCATGGCGCTGACAACCTCCTGGTAAAGTCGTTCTCCCGCAACCGAAGCAAGTGTGTGCTCATCGGTGAAGAACATCATCTTGCTGGCCGCCCGCAGCTCTGGTCCGGGGAGGATCTCCAGGGTCAGGCTCCTGCTACCATCAAATGATGTTTGCACACTGGGTGGCAAGGTCATAACACGGGGGTCTTCACTGTGCATGGTGCCAAATACGTAACTGCTGGCTCGTCCTGGACGCGTAATCTCCCATAATAAACCTTTCTCGAAACGACCCTCACTGATGCTTGACTCATGTTGTGAAGCATCAGCAATAGCCGCATCTGGAAATACCGCAAGGAATATAGTTACCAGCAGTAACAGATTGAGTATGAGTCTCTTCATGGGTCCAGTATTTTTTAATCAGTGAGCAACGAGTCTGACATTAGTCTGTCAGGAAGGTTCGTATATACTATTTGGAGGTGTGATCAAACACCCCGTCCCAGGTTTCCGCTAAAGTGGCCATGGCTGCTTCATTTATACGATCGAGGTAGATCTGGTAAATACGCCGGCCAGGTTCCTTGTCGGCAAGTTCTTCAAACAGATTTCTAGCGGTATGCCATTTGCGCGAGCCATACAGGGTCAGCGCATCATGGTAGTCCTGCAGTCGAGTCAGCATTTCGCTATCAGCATCTGAAGTCATGCATACCAGCTCATAAATGGTTACCGGTTCATGCTTGCCTTTTACCCGCACCAGGTCCAGTTTGCGAAATACAAACTCATCACTCTTCAGACTGTGTCGGGTATTATCACCGACAATGATATCGACACCATAATATTTTGTCAGGCCTTCCAGCCGCGACCCTAGATTCACCTGATCGCCGATCACGGTGTAGGCCCGACGAAAAGCAGAGCCCATATCGCCCACGCTCATCATGCCGGTATTGAGACCGATGCCGATATTTACCTCGGGCAGGCCCCTCTGCTCGAATTGTTTTTGTATCTGACCGACCTGGGCCATCATATCCAGCGCAGTCTTCATAGCGTGCCATGCATGCATGCCATCGTGCAACGGCGCCCCCCAAAAGGCCATGATCATGTCACCGACATATTTATCGATGGTGCCCTGATTATTAAATATGATTTCGGTCATCGGCGTAAAGAAGCGATTCAGCAGGTCCATCAGTTCTTTTGGTGTCAGCGATTCCGAGATCGTGGTAAAGCCCCGGATATCTGAAAACAATACCGTCAGCTCTCGCCGCTCCCCCTGGAAACTCGCATCGTCCAGGGTCTCACTCATCTGGTTGACCAGTTCAGGGGGCACGTACTGACCGAACAGATCTTTAAGGTGTTCCTTGTGTCTGGTCTCAAAGAAGAAGCCCCAGGCCAGGGCGGTGAGCGTGATGGCAAGGATCATCAACAGCGGTATGGCCAGTGCGGAAATCAGCTGTAACTCGAGCCATAACCAGGTGTTCAGGCCCGCCAGAGCAAAGGTGATCACTACGGTAGACAGGACAAGGTATAACGGGGGTAGCAAGGTGGAAATGATAGCAAATATCAGGCCGACCACGATAATCACAATATAATTAATGCCTTCAGAAATTTCAGTTGTACGGGGAAACTGCTGGACCACAGTTCTTCCTTCTTTGCTGATATCATTATCCATGGAATAGGATTGTTCCAGTAGTGCGGTGATGACATTGGCATGTATTTCCACACCAGGATAAACTTCGCCCACAGGTGTTACGCGTAAATCAAATAATCCAATTGCAGAGGTCCCGAACAGTGCTACGGTATTTTCAAGCAATGATGGGTCAACCTTGTCGTTTAGTACATCCGTTGCCGAGATATAGGTGAAGCTGCCCCGTGGTCCCCGGAATGGCACCTTGATGGCCCCTGAGCCGTCGGTAGGGATATCAATATTTTTTCCCAGCGAAATGCCGGTCAAATAAATACTGTCCGTGATGGCATCATATTCGGTCAACACCTTGATATCATCGGCGAGGTTGAGCCGTCTGGCGGCCTCCAGTGCCAGTGATGGATAAATCTTTCCGCCATACTCAACGACCAGGTTATAGGAACGATTCACCCCGTCTTCGTCAGGGAAGGAATTTAAAAACCCTGAATAGGCTGTCTGTTGCTGGAGTAGTGGGATATTGCTGGTAAAGTTATCGACACTTTTCATCTTGATGCGTCTGGCATCATCCGGATTGGATATCGGGATCGGCCTGCCAAGTTCACCATAGTTTTTTCCGGACGAGGAAAAAAAATACCCGAGCACAATTTCCATATCCTTGTTTTTCAGGCTACTGGAAAATGTCAGGTCGCCGTCTATCCTGGTGATCAGTGCTTCGATATAGTCCAGTTCCGACGGCGTGGCTGGCAGCTGTTTTTGCTTTATTGACCTGAGGATCTGCTTGGCGATATTGTTTTCAGGCTCTGCAAAGACCATGTCAAATGCAGTGACGGCAACGCCGTGCTGGTAGAGCTTATCGACAAGTCTGGATATTTTCTCCCGTGGCCACGGCCATCTTCCTTCAAGCGCCAGCGATTTCTCGTCAATATCGATAATGACAACGTCTTTGCTCTTTTGCGGCTTGTCGGGGAGTGTGTGCTTCAGACGTAGATCGTAAATCAATACTTCGATCCGGTCGCGAATGGAGCCGATCAATGGATCCTTGCTTGCCTGAACCAAGACCGATGCTATGACAATATTCACGCCGATGATGATGGGAATGATCCGACGTTTGAGATCAGAGAATGTCATTATCTGTCAATGAGACGCTAATTTGTTATTTTTAACGATACTTGAACCTTACGTCCAGTCAGGGGACGAGATCAAGTATCATTATGCACCCTCGGCAGGCGGGCTTCAGTCAGCCGCGCTCCCGGGCAATGGCGCGATAGCCAATGTCGTGCCGGTAATAGACGTCGTCCCACTGGATTTGTTTGACGAGTTCATAGGCAGCGGCTTGTGCCTGGGTGACTGTCTCTCCCAGGGCACAGGCACACAAGACCCTTCCGCCGGCGGTTACCAGCTGGCCGTTTTTATTCGCGGTACCGGCGTGGAACACCTTGGCATCGGCAGTATCAGTTTCTGGCAGGCCGCTGATCACGTCGCCCTTATGGTAACTTTCCGGGTAACCACCGGCAGCGAGGACCACGCCGACACTGGCGCGCGGGTCCCACTCGGCGTCGACTTTATCCAGTTCACCGGCTACGGCCGCTTCACATAACGTCAACAGGTCAGACCTCAGGCGCAGCAGGATCGGTTGTGTCTCCGGATCACCGAAACGCACGTTGTACTCCAGCACCTTCGGTATGCCATCGGCATCGATCATCAGGCCGGCGTACAGGAAGCCGGTATAGGATCGCCCCTCGTCTGCCATGCCCCTGACCGTCGGTTCAATGACTTCCTTAATAATGCGTTCATAAATGCCATCGGTGACCACCGGTGCCGGTGAATAGGCCCCCATGCCACCGGTATTCGGCCCCCTGTCGCCGTCATCGCGGGCCTTGTGATCCTGCGAGGTCGCCATCGGCAGGATATGTTCACCATCGACCATGGCAATAAAGCTGGCCTCTTCACCCTGCAGAAACTCCTCGATGACGACACGGTGTCCGGCCTCGCCAAAGGCATTGCCTGCCAGCATGTCTTTCACCGCGTTGATGGCCTGTGCTTCGGTGTCGGCGAGGATGACGCCCTTGCCAGCGGCCAGGCCGTCGGCCTTGACCACGATCGGCGCGCCCTTGTCCTTTATATAGGCGATGGCCGGGTCGACCTCGGTAAAGCTGCCATACCAGGCCGTCGGTATATGGTGCCGCGCCAGGAAGTCCTTGGTAAAGGCCTTGGAACCTTCCAGTTCGGCGGCAGCCTGGCTTGGCCCAAGGCAGGCCAGACCGGCCTGTGTAAAGCTATCCACAATACCGGCGACCAGCGGTGCCTCGGGGCCGACCACCGTCATGCCGATTTCGTTACTGCGGGCAAAATCCAGCAGTGCGGTAATGTCTTCCGCCGGGATGGCAACATTTTCGAGTTTTGCTTCCCGGGCCGTGCCGGCATTGCCCGGGGCGACGTAGACCGTCTCGACTCGCCCAGACTGTGCCAGTTTCCATGCCAGCGCATGCTCACGACCCCCACCACCGATAACGAGTACGTTCATTTCCTTAAGGGCACCGGCTAATGTCTGAAATGCCGCATGCCGGTAAACACCATGGCAATATCATGCTCGTCGGCCGCCGCGATGACCTCGTCATCACGCATCGAGCCGCCGGGTTGAATCACGGCGGTAATGCCGACCTCGGCGGCCTGATCCAGGCCATCGCGGAACGGGAAAAATGCATCTGAGGCCATCACCGATCCGGCGACCTGTAGTTCGGCATCGGCGGCCTTGATGGCCGCAATGCGGGCACTGTAGACACGGCTCATTTGTCCGGCACCGACGCCGATAGTCATGTTGTCTTTGCAATAGACAATGGCATTGGATTTGACGAATTTCGCCACCTTCCAGGCAAACAGCAGGTCGCTGAGTTCCTTATCCGTCGGTGCGCGTTTGCTGACGATCTTCAGATCTGCCGCGGTGATCATGCCGAGGTCACGATCCTGTACCAGCAGGCCGCCATTGATGCGTTTGTAATCGAGCCCCGGGGTACGCTCGCCAGGCCATTGCCCACACGACAATACCCGCAGATTCTTTTTTTCGGCCAATACCGTCCGGGCATCCTGATCGATCTCAGGGGCAATGATGACCTCGACAAACTGACGATCGATGATCAAACGGGCGGTGTCGGCGTCTAGTGACCGGTTGAAGGCGATGATGCCGCCGAATGCCGACACCGGGTCGGTGGCATAGGCACGATCATAGGTATCCAGTGGGCCGCTACCGACGGCCGCCCCACACGGATTGGCATGCTTGACGATCACACAGGCGGGCTGGTCGAATTGCTTGACACATTCCAGTGCGGCATCGGTGTCTGCGATATTATTGAATGACAGCTCCTTGCCCTGTAGCTGCTGTGCCGTAGAGATGCAGGCCTCGGCCGGGCTGGCCTCGACGAAAAAGGCGGCGGCCTGATGCGGGTTCTCGCCATAACGCATTTCCTGCACCTTGGTAAACTGGCTGGAGTAGGTCCGTGGGAAGTGCTCGCGGCTGCCATCATAATTTATGCTGCCGAGGTAGTTGGCAATGGCGCCGTCATAGCGGGCGGTATGTTCATAGACTTTGACGGCCAGTGAAAAGCGGGTTGCATCACTTACGGTACTGTTATTTGCAGCCATTTCATCAAGCACCGTTTGATAGTCATTGGCATCCACGACGACAGTAACAGCGGCATAATTCTTGGCGGCGGCACGCAACATCGTCGGCCCGCCGATATCGATATTTTCAATCGCATCTTGCAGGCGGCAGTCCGGTTTTGCCACGGTTTGTTCAAACGGATACAGGTTGACCACCAACATATCGATCGGCGGGATATCATGTTCTGCCATAATGGCTTCATCGGTACCACGCCGGCCCAGCAGGCCGCCATGAATCTTCGGATGCAGGGTCTTGACGCGACCGTCCATCATCTCGGGAAAGCCAGTATAATCGGATACTTCGGTGACAGCGACATGATTATCAGACAGCAGTTTGGCGGTGCCGCCAGTGGAAAGGATCTCGATACCGTGCTGTTGTAATGACTGACAGAATGTGACGATACCGGTTTTATCTGAAACGCTGACCAGGGCGCGTTTAATGACTGACATGATGGGTTACCGTTGCTTTATTGTTAGTAAAAAACTGCTGCGATAGTCGCTATCAGATGATGCTTCCATGTGATGAATTATCTGCCAGATGAATACACTGAATACGCTGGTCTCATTCGAGCCCGTGTATGCCAAGCTTCTTGCGTAAGGTGGTGCGATTGATTCCGAGGATCTCTGCGGCACGCGTCTGGTTACCGCCAGTGTAGTCCATAACAGCACTCAGTAGCGGTGCCTCCACTTCCGATATTACCATGTTGTACAGGTTGGCCGGTTTATGGCCGTTAAGGGTCTCAAAATAGTGCTCCAGTTCGGTCTTTACCTGTGTACTGAGTGGCACACGCCCATTGTTTTTATATGTTTTTTTGGCGGTCATGCCGCAACTTCTCCCTGCTGTAATAACTGATCAAAAAATTCGTGGGTCATCGCGAGTTGTTCTTTAATGGTTTCTACACGGTTTACCGTATTGCGGAACACAGCGCCATAGCGGTGCCCCCTGCTGTACCAGGAGATGTGTTTGCGTGCCATGCGTACCCCGGTGAACTCGCCGTAGAATGAGTACAGGTCCTCCAGGTGTTCCATCAATATGCTGCGTACTTCTTCGATAGTCGGTGGAGCAAGCTTGCTACCGGTCTTTAGAAAGTGGTCGATCTCGCGGAAGATCCATGGCCGCCCCTGGGCGGCCCGACCTATCATGATGCCATCGACTCCGGTGTATTCCAGGACGTCGCGGGCCTTCTCCGCTGTGGTGATATCTCCATTGGCAATGATCGGCATGTTGACGGCCTTTTTGATGGCCCTGATAGTGTCATATTCGGCATGCCCGTTGTAGCCACAGGCACGGGTACGACCGTGCACCGACAGGGCCTTGATCCCGGCGGATTCAGCAATCCTGGCAATATTGAGGCCATTGCGTGATTGTGTGTCCCAGCCGGTCCTGATCTTGAGCGTGACCGGGATATCGACGGCCGCGACGACGGCCGCGACGATACGCGCGACCAGCAACTCGTCCTGTAACAGGGCCGAACCGGCCATGACATTACATACTTTTTTGGCCGGGCAACCCATATTGATATCAATGATCTGGGCGCCCAGGCCGGCATTGTATCTTGCGGCCTCGGCCATCATGGCAGGATCGGCTCCGGCGATCTGCACTGATTTGGGTTCGGTCTCACCTTCATGGTTGGCGCGTCGTCTGGTCTTTTCACTGCCCCATAACAACGAATTGGATGACACCATCTCGGAGACGGCCATACCAGCGCCGAGGCGCCGGCATAACTGGCGAAACGGGCGATCGGTCACCCCTGCCATGGGGGCCAGGACAAGATTATTAGGTAACTGGTATGGTCCGATCTGCATGATTTATAATAAGAATCTCGGCTTATGTCCCTTGCTTCCTGCGAATATCTCCGGCAAGGGGACGGAAATCATACTCGACTCATGGCCGATGATAAAGCCTATATTTCATATTTGTGATGATACTCACACATTAATTTGTGCAGAAATAAAAACTCAGGTGCTTACGTATGCTATCTCGTACAGGGCTTAGGAAATTCAGAGGAATTCGAAGGTAAATCCAACCGCATCTTTGCCCGGATCCTCGACATCCAGGCTCAGGTGCAGGAGCTTTTGCGGCTCCATGCCGGATCTTTCGTTCAGGTTATCTGGCAGGTAGTCATGGGGTTTAAAATCCCGGCTTGCCACGATCTTGCCCTGCAGGTTCGATAGTGTCAGGCGGATCAGCGGATAGGCCTGGACAAAGCTGGCATTATTGCGCAGGGTCGCGGAGACCAGCAGGGCGTTGGGTTTGACCGGATGAGTCCGGACCTCGCGATCCACCACCTCGATTTCCTCAACGGCCCTGGTCAGTGGCAGTTCGCAGCCAGCGATGTTGCAAAGACTCTGTAGCCCCGGGCGGAGGCCATCATAGCGTTGTGCCAGTTCATCCCGCCAGAAATACATGGCTTGCAGGATCAACAGACCGACCAGCAATATGATCCCGACGGACCATAATGCCGTCCTGGCAGGACCGGGTTGCAGGATTTTTACTTTGCGCAGCGCCTCGGGCAATTCGCTGTTGGCAGGGACCCTGTCGGGATCGGTGTCTTCAGCCGAGCTGTCAGTGTCTGGCGCGCTATCTTGTATGGTTTCTTCTTCCGTGTCAGCAGACCCGGTGCCGATTTCTTCGTCGGCATCACTGCCATGGGTCTCATCAGCCGGGGCTACAGTGGACTCAGTGGTGGATTCTGTGGTGGTTTCAGTCTCCAGGGATTCAAGCTCATCAGAGGTTTCGTTATCGGTATCTTCCCCGCTTTTATCCGCCGAGTCTTCCATGGCGCCAAAGGCTTCGTCCCAGGCACCGGCGGTGTCGTCATCCATCGTCGCACCGGTGGAATCCAGTGCCTGGATTTCATTGCTTTCTTCATCGCCGGCTTCGTCACTGGCTTCATCAGTGGCTGCATCATCGGCTCCTTCTGATGGTGCCTCCGCGGCAGCGCTATCTGTCTCGTCTTCGGTTTTATCATCACCGCCAGTCTCTTCAGCGGGCGTGTCTTCGGTGTCCTTGTCAGCCTCAGTATCCCCGGCAAAGGCCTCGTCCCAGGCATCGGCGGTGCCGCTATCCATTGCCGCGCCGCTGGAATCGACACTCGCCTCGTCAGTCTCTTCAGCGGGCGTGTCTTCGGTGTCCTTGTCAGCCTCAGTATCCCCGGCAAAGGCCTCGTCCCAGGCATCGGCGGTGCCGCTATCCATTGCCGCGCCGCTGGAATCGACACTCGCCTCGTCAGTCTCTTCAGCGGGCGTGTCTTCGG
>BTQY01000013.1:0-54976 GCA_036986115.1 Gammaproteobacteria bacterium
GCAGACGGACTTGTTGCAGGAACAAATCAACTAGTGCTTGCAAATGGTAATGTCGGCATCGGCATAGCGTCACCCGCTTACCCCCTGGATGTCTGGGGCGGCGTCAGCGGTTATCTTGGTTATTTTAATAATGACAACAATGGCAGCGGTAATACGTATGGCATACTCGCCAGAGGTGACGCTTATGGCACAGGCAGCGGCCTGGGTTATGGCGGTAGTTTTTACGGCTATGGGGGCAGCAGCAGCGGTGATGCTTATGGTTCACGCAATTATGCCTATGCCTATGGCGCATCGACTGCCTATGGCGTTTATAGTAACGCCACCGGCGGCCCCACCACTGGCAACGAATATGCGTTTTATGGGATAGGCAAATCATATTTTTCAAGTAATGTTGGGATCGGAACAGGCCCCGGAACAGAAAAGCTCATCGTTTCAGGAAATGGTAGTTCCTGGGCAGAAGGATTCCTGGCATTAAAAAATACCAACGAGGACTCGGGTATCAGGTTATATGATGGTTCTGCCACAGTAAGGCAACATATTTATAATGACAATAGTTTGGGCGACACACTTAGAATTACCCCGCAAGATAGTTCTGGCGCCGGAATTGCGCTTAATCAGGCAGGCAATGTCGGCCTCGGCACGACGTCCCCCGGCGTCCGATTGGATGTTCTTGATTCTCAATATACTAATGAGGTTGCCAGATTTACAAACACCAGTACATCTACCTCCGCAGATGGAATTTCGATACAGATCGGCCCCACCGTCAATCTTGGTGCAAATAATACTTTTCTCCAATTTTTTGATGGGGACGGCAGCTATTTAGGCTGGGTGAACGGCAACGGCGTCGGCGGCGTGAACTATATCACCGCTTCAGATGCCCGTTTGAAGACAAACATCGTTGATTTTACCGATGGACTGGCAATGGTCTCCCGCATGAAGGTCAGGCAGTACGAGTTTATCGAGGCACCCGGCAACCAGCGGATAGGCTTCCTTGCCCAGGAATTACAGAGCGTCTTTCCCCAGGCCGTGAGCGGCGACCCGGATGGGGATGTAAAAGAGAAACCAATGGGCGTTGATTACGGCAGAATCACACCCGTACTGGTCTCGGCCATTCAGGAGTTGATCGCAAAAAACAAGGCATTAGAAGAAAGACTCGCCATACTGGAGGCACGCTAGGAAAATAACAGCTCCCACTAGAAATGGTGCCGGGGTAATTTATTGTAACTATGCCCGGCAGGTTTTTTAAACGTTGAATATTCAAAGGGCTCTGACCCTGAGGTATCCCCACGAAATAGTGATCAAAAACAATGATTTAGGTATAAAAACAATTGGGTAGACATGCACGGTGTTTTTTGATCTTGTATTAAGTGTCGAATTTAATATAAGGAAACACAGCATGCATGCTACCCACGTATTAAATAACCATTTACAGAAGATGTGTCAAGGCATTCACAAGGTCAGAAGGAAAGCATTGATGAGTACAGTCACCGCACTAATACAAGGCAAAAAGCTGTCCGTGACGGGATTGGGTCGTTCGATGCCGGGTGAGATTGATGAAAAGCACCAGATTAAAAAAGCAGATCGTCTGATAGGTAATCCCTATCTCAACCAGCAACGTCATCACATTTATGCTGCCTTGGTGAAGTTGGCCTTAGGTAAATGTTGCCAACCGGTCATTCATGTTGACTGGTCTGCTCTCAGTCCTGATCGCGAGTTTCATTGGCTGCGTGCCACGGTCCCGGCTGGTGGGCGAGCCTTACCGGTATATGAAGAATCACATCGACAAGCCAACTATGCGGATCCACAAGTCGAAGAACGTTTTCTGAGAAAGTTAAAAGCGATCCTGCCCGCTGGTTGTTGTCCCATTATCGTGACCGATGCCGGATTCAGAAATCCCTGGTTTCGTTCTGTACAAGCCATGGGCTGGGACTTTGTTGGCCGAGTGGGTAGACATGCTATGGTAAGCCCACAGGGTGAAGACGCCTGGGAACACACTAAAGAAATACTGATAACAGCCACCGGGCATGCCCGTTATCAGGGTTATATAGACCTGGTACGTAATAAACCACTGGCCTGCCATGCCTATTTGTTAAAGAAAAAGAAACAAGGGCGTATTAAGAAAAATAATTATGGGGAGCGTTGTGCCTCAAAACACAGTAAAAAGAATGCCCACCGGGAACGCACACCTTGGTTGATAGTGACCTCCTTAACCGGTGGAACGAAAAACACAAAACGGGTTATCAATATCTATAAAACACGTATGCAAATCGAAGAGGCCTTTCGAGACATGAAGAATTCACGTTGGGGCTTTAGTCTAAGAGAAGCCAGGTCCACAACCACCTATCGTTATGAAAACCTAATGCTAGTCGGCACACTGGCCACGTTTGCTATTTGGCTGATCGGCAAAGTGGCCGAATTGAAGCAATGGCAATATCGATATCAGGCTAATACGACTAAAACACGAAATGTATTATCGACCTTCTTTCTTGGTTGCCAGGTATTTCGTAAATCACCGATGGCGAAGCCGCCGGTGCCATGGGAACATTAGGCGATAGCAATGCGCTGAACCATAATCGCTATTCCAATACCAATGCCGTCGCGGCGATCCTGGCCGCCGATGGCCCGGGCAGTGGCCTGAATGCAGACCTGCTCGATGGCCTCGATTCCACGGCCTTCATGACTGCCGGTACCGACAACTGGGTCAATATTACCGGTGACACCATGAGCGGCAATCTCAATGTGCTGGCCAGGATCGGTATCGGCATCGGTACAACGGCACCCGCTTTCCCCCTGGATGTACGGGGCGGCGTCAGCGGTTATCTTGGTTATTTTTATAATGACAACAATGGCAGCGGTAATGCTTCTGGCCTATACGCCCGTGGCGACGCTTATGGCACAGGCTCCGGCTGGGGTTATGGCGGGACTTTTGCAGGCTATGGGGGCAGCACCAGCGGCGCTGCCTATGGCGTTTATAGCAGTGCCGCTGCCTACGGGAGCTCCCCTGCCTATGGCGTCTATAGTTACGCCACCGCTGGCTCCACCAGCGGTCGCGAGTGGGCGTTTTATGGGATTGGCGACGGCTATTTTTCCGGTGATGTCGGTATCGGCACAACGACCCCCGTTTCCCCCCTGGATGTCAGAGGCGGTAAAAGTAATTATCTTGGTTATTTTGATAATGATAACAATACCAGCGGCAGTACTTATGGCATATTCGCCAGAGGTGACGCACGTGGTACAGGCACCGGCTGGGGTGTTGGCGGTACTTTTACAGGCTATGGGGGCAGCACCAGTGGCACTGCCATTGGGACTAAACATTATGCTTATGCCTACGGGACATCCACTGCCTATGGCGTTTATAGCGATGCCACCGGCGGCACCACCAGCGGTCGCGAGTGGGCGTTTTATGGGCTAGGCGACGGCTATATTTCCGGTAATGTCGGTATCGGTTCGAGCAACCTGGCTTATAAGTTATATGTCAATGGCGCTGCAGCCGGCACCAGCTGGACGAACCTGTCTTCTCGTGAGTATAAAGAAAATATCACCAAGCTTGACGTCTCAAGACACGATGAGATGCTGGCCACACTCATGCAGCTTGACCTCACCACCTATAAATACAAAAAAGAGTTTGGTGGCGATGACACCACCAAACTAGGATTTATTGCCGAAGAGATGCCCAAAGAGGTGTTATCTAAGGATGGTAAGGGTGTCGATGTCTATGAGCTACTGGCCTTCACAATTGGAGCCATGAAGGCCCAGCAGACAAAAATAAATGAGTTGGAGGCCCGGCTAGACGAAAGAGAGTAAGGTCAATGGGGTCAGACACTGAGGTATCCCCACGAAATAGTGATCAAAAATAAATACTTAGTGACGATCATCACTCACGACGTCATACCGGTGCGCCCGAACGAAGTGACAAAGTGCCCGGTAAATCTTAGCTGTCATTCCGGCGCAGGCCGGAATCCAGTCATTCCATATAAAAACTGGATACCGGCCTTCGCCGGTATGACGATGTTAACGCCGGTATGACGATGTTAACGCCGGGATGACAGCTAAGATTTGGATACCTCAGGGTCAGACACCATTGGACACCTCTGTGTCCTCTGTGTCCTCTGTGGTAAAAAATTATTAATTAATGGTTATCGGCCCGACATCTTCCGGGCGGCCCTTTTCAACTTCCACCGGGGTGGCCGGGCGCATGCTTTCTATCCTGACGGTGTATATCAGGGTCTTGCCGGCATACGGATGGTTGCCATCGATCGTCAGTTGTTCATCATCCATGTGTGACACCTTGAAGGTCCTGGTGTCGCCTTTATCGTTTTGCATCTGCACCTCGGCACCGACATAGCGCACCTGCTCTGGCACATTTTCTATGTCATCTGTATGCGTCAGATCATCGTCGTAGGCGCCAAAACCATCTTCCGGGCTGACCAGGACTTCCACTTTATCGCCGACCTTCTTGCCTTCGAGCTCTTTCTCAACCACGGGCAACAGCCCGCTGTCACAGCCATGTATATAACCGATCGGAATATCATTCTGCTCCAGCAGATCGCCGTTTTTTTCCACGATGGTGTAGGTGATGAAGATGGCCCTGTTGGCCTGTACCGTTTCTTTTACTTTTGGCATGGGAATAATCAGATTTTATCAGTGAGTGTTATGCAATAGCGGCTCAGGTCTTCTTGCGGATCTTCTGGATAGCGCGAAGTTGTGCCACCGCCTGTGCCAGCTCCGCCTGTGCCTTGGCGTAGTCCATGTCGGACTGCTTGTCCCGCATGGCATGTTCTGCGTGTTTCTTGGCTTTCATGGCCTGTGCTTCATCAAGGTCCTGGGCGCGTATCGCGGTATCAGAAAGCACGGTCACCACATGCGGTTGTACCTCCAGCAGGCCACCGGAGACATAGAAAGACACTTCTTCACCTTCCTGTGTCTGCACACGCACTTCGCCGGGGCGAAGACGGGTCAACATCGGCGTATGCCTTGGGGCAATACCGACTTCTCCCATCTCGGCAGGTGCAAACACCATGGTGGCCGTTCCGGAAAAGATGGCTTCTTCGGCGCTGACGATATCGACATGTAATGTCATTGACATAGGCTTTTACCTGTCAGGCCAGGGTCTTGGCCTTTTCTACGGCCTCTTCAATGCCGCCTACCATGTAGAAGGCCTGCTCGGGAAGATGATCGTATTCACCATCAATAATCCCCTTGAAGCCACGAATGGTATCTTTCAGGCTGACATACTTGCCCTCAGAGCCGGTGAAGGTCTCCGCGACGAAGAACGGCTGCGACAGGAAGCGCTGGATCTTGCGTGCACGTGTCACGGTCTGTTTGTCTTCTTCGGACAGCTCATCCATGCCAAGAATGGCGATGATGTCCTTCAGTTCCTTGTAACGCTGCAATGTGCCCTGTACGGCGCGCGCAATATTATAGTGTTCTTCACCAATCACCAGCGGGTCCAGCTGGCGAGAGGTAGAATCCAGTGGATCCACCGCCGGGTATATGCCCAGCTCGGCCACCTGACGTGACAACACCAGGGTCGCATCCAGGTGCGCAAAGGTGGTTGCCGGAGACGGATCCGTCAGATCATCCGCCGGCACATACACGGCCTGGAACGAGGTGATGGAACCGGTCTTGGTCGAGGTAATGCGCTCTTGCAGCGCACCCATTTCAGCCGCCAGTGTTGGCTGGTAGCCCACCGCCGATGGCATACGCCCAAGCAGTGCCGACACCTCGGTACCAGCCAGCGTGTAACGATAGATGTTATCGATAAACATCAGCACGTCGGTGCCTTCATCGCGGAAACTTTCTGCCATGGTCAGGCCCGTCAGCGCCACACGCAGGCGGTTGCCAGGAGGCTCATTCATCTGCCCGTAAACCAGTGACACCTTGTCCAGCACCCCGGCTTCCTTCATTTCATAATAGAAGTCGTTACCCTCACGAGTACGCTCACCGACACCGGCAAACACCGAGGAACCAGAGTGTTCGATAGCGATGTTACGGATCAGCTCCATCAGGGTCACTGTCTTGCCGACTCCGGCACCACCGAACAGGCCAATCTTGCCGCCCTTGGCGATGGGCATGATCAGGTCGATCACCTTGATACCGGTTTCGAGGATCTCCAGGCTGGCGGCCTGTTCCGCATAGCTCGGTGGCTTACGGTGAATCGGCATGAGTTTCTCTGCCTCAACCGGACCGGCCTCGTCCACCGGGCGGCCCAGCACGTCCATGACACGGCCCAGCGTTGCCTTACCGACCGGCACCATGATGGGTGAACCACTGTTGTCCACCTTCATCTCACGGCGCAGGCCGTCGGTGCTGCCCATGGCAATGGTACGTACCACGCCATCACCCAGTTGCTGTTGCACCTCCATGGTCAGGTCAGCGCCATCAACCATCAGGGCGTCATAGATCCTGGGTATTTCATTTGCGGCAAACTTCACGTCCACTACCGCGCCAATGATCTGTACAATTTCTCCAGAACTCATCGCTAGTTCCTCTTTACACTTATAATTTAAAATTCGTTGGCCATATTAATTATACGGCTGCAGCGCCGGCGATAATCTCCGACAGCTCTTGCGTAATCGCCGCCTGACGCGCCTTGTTATACACCAGTTGTAAATCATCAATCAGATCACCGGCATTATCCGTCGCCGCCTTCATCGCCACCATACGGGCGGCCTGCTCACAGGCAATATTTTCCACCACGCCCTGATACACCAGTGATTCGATATAGCGAACCAGCAGGTCATCCAGTACCGGTTTTGCATCGGGCTCATATAAATAGTCCCAATGGTGGGTCAGTTGCTCCTCTTGCGGATCCTGCTCAACAGGGATCAGTTGTTCAACAATCGGATCCTGTGTCATGGTATTTACAAATTTGTTGAACACCAGGAAAAGTTTGTCGATCTCGCCACTCTCATAGGCATCCAGCATGACCTTCACGGTGCCAATGAGTTCGGCGACTTCAGGTGAATCACCAAAATGAGATGCCTGGGCACGGATATCACTGACACGCTTGAAGAAGGCACTGGCCTTGGAGCCAATGGTACACAGATCAATTTCGACACCCTTGTCATGCCACTGCTTCAGGCCTGTGAGCGCAGTACGGAACAGGTTATTGTTCAGACCGCCACACAGACCGCGATCAGAAGAAATGATGATATAACCCACCCGTTTGATTTCTTCACGCTGTTGCAGAAATACGTGCCTGTATTCGGAATGGGCATAGGCCAGATGGCGGATCACGTTATGCATTTTATCTGCATACGGACGTGAGGCACGCATACGGTCCTGTGCCTTGCGCATCTTGCTGGCAGCAACCATCTCCATGGCACTGGTGATCTTGCGAGTATTTTCAATACTCCTGATCTGGGTGCGAATTTCTTTGCCGCTTGCCACCTGTTGCGCTCCTGTTTACCAGCTACCGTTGGCCTTGAAGTCATCCAGCGCGGCCTTCATTTGGGCCTCGATCTCATCGCTGTAATCACCGTCCTGATTGATCTTGTCGATCAATGCCGCACTCTTGCTCTTTATATAGCTCTGCATGGCAACTTCAAAGTCCACCACCTTGTTTACCTCGACGTCATCAAGATATCCGGCACTGGCCGCCAGCAACGAGAAGGCCTGCTCGGCCACACTCATCGGATCGTATTGCTTCTGCTTCATCAACTCGGTGACGCGTTGGCCACGCTCGATCTGATTGCGTGTCGCATCGTCCAGATCAGAGGCAAACTGCGCAAACGCGGCCAGTTCACGATACTGGGCCAGGTCAAGACGCACACCACCACCGAGCTTCTTGATGATCTTTGTCTGCGCCGCGCCACCCACGCGTGATACCGACAGACCGGCGTTGATCGCGGGACGAATACCGGCATTAAACAGGTCGGTTTCAAGGAAAATCTGCCCATCGGTGATCGAGATCACGTTGGTCGGTACAAACGCCGACACGTCACCGGCCTGGGTTTCGATAATCGGTAATGCGGTCAGGCTGCCGGTTCTGCCTTTTACCTTGCCATCGGTGAACTTCTCGACGTAATCGGCATTTACCCGGGCGGCCCGTTCCAGCAGCCGTGAATGCAGATAAAACACATCGCCCGGATAGGCTTCACGCCCCGGTGGACGGCGCAGCAACAAAGACACCTGGCGATAGGCCCAGGCCTGCTTGGTCAGGTCATCATAGATGATCAGTGCATCTTCACCACGGTCGCGGAAATATTCGCCCATCGAACAACCGGAGTAAGGTGCAATAAACTGCATCGCCGCTGATTCAGCCGCCGTGGCCGCCACCACAATGGTGTGCTCCATGGCTTCGTGCTCTTCCAGCTTGCGTACCACGCCAGCCACCGAAGAGGCCTTCTGGCCAATCGCGACATAGATACACTTAATGCCAGTGCCCTTCTGGTTGATGATGGCATCTATAGCAACCGCCGTCTTGCCGGTCTGGCGGTCGCCAATGATCAGTTCACGCTGGCCACGACCGATCGGCACCATCGCATCAATCGATTTCAGGCCAACCTGAACCGGCTGATCCACCGACTTGCGGCTGATAACGCCCGGCGCGACCTTCTCGATAGGAGACGTGCCGCTGCTGGTGATGTCACCCTTGCCATCGATGGGGTTACCGAGGGCGTCCAGCACGCGACCCATCAGGCCCTCACCAACGGGCACCTCCAGGATACGGCTGGTACACTTGACCTTGTCGCCTTCAGAGATGTGCTCGTAGTCACCGAGGATCACCGCACCGACAGAATCCTGTTCCAGGTTCAGCGCCATACCGAAGGTGTTACCGGGGAATTCAATCATTTCACCGGCCATCACATCGCTCAGTCCATGGATGCGCACCACACCGTCGGCCAGGCTGACCACGGTACCTTCGTTACGGGCTTCTGCCACGGCTTCGAAGTTTTCGATACGCTGTTTAATCAGTTCGCTAATTTCAGATGGATTCAGGCTCATCTGTTAAGTCCCCTTTGTCACTAATCAGTGTTATTGCAAAATTGTAGAAAGTTTTTCCAGGCGGCCCCGGGCAGATCCGTCGATTACCAGATCGCCGGCCCGAATAATAGCACCGCCTATCAGAGATTCATCGATGCTGCAGTTCAGTTCCACATCGCGGCCCAGGCGATTCTTCAGTGCCTCGGCAAGCTTTTGTTGCTGGGCATCGCTGATGGGCATCGCAGAAATAACATCGGCGTGCAGGGTGTTTTCTGCCTTGGCCTTCAGTACTTCAAACTGCCGGGCGACCTCGGCAACCAGGCCCAGGCGGTTATTGGCCCGTAACACCTTCACCATGTTGCGGCCCGCCTCGGTCAGGCCGCCGTTTGCAGCATCAGCAACACCGATGATGAGGTCCTGCAGCCGATCGCCTGAAACACTCGGGTTATCCAGCAGTAACTGCAGCTGTTCGTCCGCAGTGATGACACTAACCAGTTGCAGCATGTCTGACCAGAGCTGCAATTCATTATTGCTCCTGGCCAGGTCAAAGATGGCCTGTGCATAGGGACGCGCCAGTGTGGATTGTTCTGCCATTATTTACAACGATTCCATATTTAATATAATAATAATTATTTAATATAATAATAATATAATTGCTAAATTTGCGCCGCTAAATCGTTGAGCAGTTCAGTATGCGACTGTTCATCGATTTCACGTTCCAGTACCTTGCCGGCTCCGGCAACCGCCAGCGTCACCACCTGACCACGTAAATGTTCCCTGGCCTGGGTGACCTCCTGATCGATCTCGGCACGTGCAGCGCTTAACAGACGCTCGCCTTCAACACGGGCATCGCCCCTGGATTCCTCAACGATCTCGGCGGCACGCTGTTGTGCATGACCGATGATCCCGGCAGCCTGTTGTTTGGCTTCCTTGAGGACTTCCTTGGCATGTTCCTGCGCCCGTTCCTTGTCATGCTGACCACGCTCGGCAGCGGCGAGACCGTCGGCAATGACTTTTTTACGTGCCTGTAAGGCGGCCACCAGTGGCGGCCACACAAATTTCCAGCAGAACACCACAAAAAAGAGAAAGACAATACTCTGTCCAACCATGGTTGCATTCAGATTCATGACAGTACCTTATACGTTACACACGTTTTGATATAGGTAATTGTGCCGTGTTAAATAACACCAAAGAGGATATACAGAGAGATACCCACGGCAATCATTGGGACGGCGTCGACCAGACCCATCACGATGAAGAACTGGGTACGCAGCATCGGGATCAGTTCAGGCTGACGCACGGCGCCCTCCAGAAAACGGCCACCGAGGATACCGATACCTACGGCAGCTCCCAATGCCCCCAGACCCAACATCAATGAGCCGGCAATGTAGAGCAATGCTTGTGCTTCAGTCATTTTTAAATCTCCTGTTTCTTTAACTTACCTATTTAAAATTTCAAAAACTGCTAATGCTTAAATTTAATACTAAAATCGCGAACCCCTGATGTTCGCCATACTAATGTTCGCTGTGGGCCATATCCATATACACAATGGTCAGCGTCATAAAGATAAAGGCCTGTAGTGTAATAATAAGAATATGGAAGATTGCCCAACCAAGCTGCAGAACGCCGCCGAAGATACCCAGGCCCCAGCCGGCGCTGTACATCACGGCAATCAGGATAAAAATCATTTCACCGGCGTACATGTTACCGAACAGACGCAGTGACAATGAAATAGGTTTGGAAATCAGCGAGATCAGCTCCAGGAACAGGTTCACCGGGACAAACAGGGTCTTGATAATGATATTATTGGATGAGAACGGTTGCAGGGTGAGTTCGCCGACAAAACCGCCAAAGCCCTTGTTCTTGACGCTGTAATAAAGCGTTAATGCAAATACCGATAGTGACATGCCAAAGGTGACATTCGGGTCGGTCGATGGCACTATTTTGGTAAAGGGCAGGCCGAACAGCCCTTCGGCAATGAGTGTGGGGATCCAGTCCACCGGGATCAGATCCATCACGTTCATCATTAACACCCATAAAAATATGGTCAGTGCCATCGGCGCGATTAAATCATTTTTTGCGGTAAAGGAGCCGCGCACGCTGGTGTCGATAAACTCGATCATCATTTCAACAAAATTTTGCACCCCGCCCGGCACACCACTGCTCGCCTTGCGTGCCACCAGCCAGAACATCAGCATAAAACTCAAACCCGTCAGAATCGAGAAAAACATGGTGTCAACATTGAGGGCCCAAAAGCCCATGTCCCTGGCCTCGGCAGCGGTCTGGGCAATGCCCCATTGGCCATCAGGGAACTGACCGTAGGTCAGGTTCTGCAGGTGATGCTTTATATATTCCCCTGAGGTTTGATTTTCACTTGCCATTGTTGCGCGTACTCACTTCCTTTGAAAACCTTCTGTTAGCATGATTGCCTGCACCAGGATAAAACCCAGTAATAACGGTAGTGGCTCAAGTGTTAGCGGTCCCATACCCAGCGCGAAAAAACCAGCCGTCGCCAGAAATCGCTCCAGGGCACAGCGATACAATATCCTGATGTTGCGACCGGCATCGGCGCCCGCTGTCTTGAGCCGATAGCTATACCACAAACGCAACAATGAATTTACCACGGCGATCATGCCGCCATAGCTCGCCGCGATACCCTCTTCCAGCCCCCGCCATAGCAGGCTGGCCGCCCCAAGCACCAATATTAATAATACCTGATAAAACAACAAATTACGCATCACATGCCGCCTGATAGTTGGCAGGCCCTGGCCTTGAACCCGGGCAAGACCCGGCATGCTCGCCAGCGGGCGTTGCTGCAATGAAGTTAGGTCATCGTCGATGCCTGATATCGGCTGTTCCCGCCGGGACTTAACAGCGGCGCGAAGTATAAATAGTCCTCGCCATAGCGTCAATGGATGCGGCCATAAAATGATCTATATCAGCTATTTAGCGATGAAATGAGCGGCAAAGGATTAACCCGGTCTGCTTGAGTGTGGTTTCGGCGTTTCTGGCTACTTGATATGCTGCAGAATGCCATCGAGTTCATCCAGATTATTGTAGTGAATCACCAGCTTACCCTTGCCCCTGGCGCCCGAGTGGATTTGCACCCTGGCACCGAGCTTCTCCGCCAGATTATTCTGCAAGGCGCGCACATCCGGGTCCGGTTGGTGCGATTTTGGCCGTTGTTTGGCGCCCTCCATCAGGCGGCGGACCAGAGACTCGGTTTCCCGAACAGACAGGGCCTTTTTCGCCACCTGGTGAGCGGCCTCGGACTGGCTGCCGCTGGTCAGGGCCAGCAGCGCCCGGGCATGGCCCATTTCCAGGGCACCGGTCATTAGCAGCTCTTTAACGTCCTCATTAAGCTCCCGCAGGCGCAGCAGATTGCTGACGGCCGCGCGCGAACGGCCGACCGCCTCGGCCGCCTGTTGGTGGGTCATTTCGAATTCATCGATCAGGCGCTGCAGCGCATTGGCCTCTTCCAGCGGATTCAGATCCTCACGCTGAATATTTTCGATCAGGGCCATGGCAACGGCCGCCTGATCCGACACATCACGTACCAGTACCGGGATCTCATGCAGCTCCGCCAGCTGTGCCGCGCGCCAGCGGCGTTCACCGGCGATGATCTCGTAGCGGTTCTCACCTATGGGCCTGACCACGATAGGTTGTACCAGCCCCTGTACACGAATGGAATCTGCCAGGTCCTGCAGGCTCTCGGTATGCATATCCATGCGCGGCTGATAACGACCGCGTTGAATCAGGTCGACGGCCAGATTGAGCAGGTTACCCTGGCTCTGTTCAGACTTGCTGTAATCGAGGCGTGAGTCACCCAGTAAAGCATCCAGGCCGCGCCCCAATCCTCGTTTTTTTGCTGCTGCCATAATGAATGTTATCCGTGGTTCGTGGTGCTACTTGTGGTGTTTTTTCAGCTAATGTCTTTTATTGATTGGCATTAGCGGCATTTTGTTTTTTCTGGCGCCGGATGATCTCACCGGCCAGTGTCAGATAGGCCACCGCTCCGCGTGAATTCTTGTCGTACTGTAATGCTGACAAACCATGACTTGGCGCCTCTGCCAGGCGTACATTTCTGGGAATAACACTGTTATATACCCGGTCGCCGAAGTGATCGGTTAACTGCGCCGCCACCTGGTTCGCCAGGTTGTTACGCGGGTCAAACATGGTGCGCAACAGGCCTTCCACTTGCAGACGTGGGTTCACCGTTGCGCGGACTCTTTCGATGGTCTCCAGCAAACTGGACAACCCTTCCAGTGCGTAGTACTCACACTGCATCGGAATGATCACACCATCCGCCGCTGACAATGCATTAATGGTTAACATATTCAGTGATGGCGGACAGTCGATAAGAATAAAATCAAAATCATTGCGTACCAGTTCCAGCACCTGCCGCAGTCGCCGTTCACGATCCTCGGCCTGTAACAAGCCGACTTCAGCGGCCACCAGATCATTATTACCTGGTAATAACCACATTCCGTTATCCAGGGCAACAATAGTCTCTTCGATCAACGATTCACCCAGTAATACATCACAACTGCTGGCATCAAGCTCATTCTTGTTGACGCCGCAGCCCATGGTGGCATTGCCCTGTGGATCAAGATCCACAATCAACACACGCCGCCTGGTAGCCGCCAGCGAGGCACCAAGATTGACACAGGTGGTGGTTTTACCTACCCCGCCCTTTTGATTCGCGATAGCAAGAATTCGACTCATCGATAATGTGTATTCAAGAATGTATTACTTACTTTCTTTATTATAGGGTTTATGTCCCTGCACAAGGAAATCTCCCCCTGAAGGAACACTACATCATATTATTATTTTGCCTGTCGGATCCACAAGAGATGTCGCTCGGCATCCAGTCCCGGCACCGAAAGTTCGACTATCTCCTTAATTTCACAGGAATTAGGCAGCTGTATTTTTTTTTCATCGGTCAATTTTCCCTGCATCGCAAGAATATTACCGCCAGCTGCCAGCAAGTGCTGCGTCAGTGGTATTAAATCGCCAGGCGAACTAAAGGCACGCGCTATGACCGTATCAAAGGCCTTGTCGGGTGAATATGCCTCGATACGACATTGCACCACCGCAACATTAGCAAGCCCTAATTCAGCGACCGCCTGAAGGACAAAGCGGGTCTTTTTGGAATTACTGTCGAGCAACACGAACTGCCTGTCTGGACTGGCAAGGGCCAGCGGGATGCCGGGCAGACCGGCACCACAACCCACATCAATAATTCGCTCACCTTGCAGGTAGGGCAGCACAACCAGGGAATCCAGCAAATGACGCGAGACCATCTGCAGCGGTTCACGCACCGCGGTCAGATTATAGGTCTTGTTCCATTTTTCGAGTAACAGGACAAACTGAACCAGAGCCGCCCGGGTGTCCTTTGGCAGGAGTGGATCCAGATCAAGCTTGTCTATTCCGGTTGAGAGTTGTGCCTCTAGCTGATGACGCAGACCCATTGAGCCGTCTGTTGAGGTAATGAATCAGTAACTAGTGCATCACTATTTCCTGGCTGCCGGGGCAGCAGGCGTATCTGGCATGGTGGCCTTGTTGGTCAACTTGTTCAGCGCACCAGTCATTTTCTGCACGATCTTGGGGCGATCCTTGATGCCATGTCGATTCGCAATATAGGTGGGGTCGTTATAGGTCAGCCAGACATTGCCTTTTGCATCTTGCCAGGCCAGTGCCTTCATTGGCAGGTCAATCCCGGCGGTCTGGTTGCTGGTGAAGAAATGGCTGCCCAGTTTTGGGTTACCGAAAATCAACAGTTCGGTTGGCCGCAGTGGAATGCCTGCCCTGGCCGCGCCATCGCTATGGCTCCAGCGTGTGACAATGGTAATGCCTTTTTTCTTTAATATATTCTCGAGCCGATCCAGGGTGGTCTTTACATCATAGTGGCTTTTTTTATTAATCATGCCGTTGCCGGCACTACTATCGGTGCCGCTATCGGCCATGACCACGTTTGTCATAAAGATGAAAACCAGAATGCTTACTACTGAAGATAACGCTTTCATAAATCCTCTCCTATTTGCAGATTGTGTCCCTTCTCAAAGATCCCTGTATGGCATTAGTATTAGCTGTGAGCCTGTCGAACCATCCGGGCCGTACATAATGACAGTTTCAGCGCGTGCAAATCAAATATCTGCATCAAGCGGCTGAATCGGCCCGGGCTGCCTTTCCCTTTCCTGGCCCCATGCAGATTCATCCCGCTACGATCTACTGGCCTCTGGGCGGACAACTGTGCTACAAATCGAGGCTGGATAATATGTATGCAGGTCCCCATGCCTTTCACTCGCACTCGACGCCGATTTCTGAAATTTACCCTGTTGCTGGGCTCAGCACTCACCTCAACGCTCGGCCATACCCTGGAGCGGCTCCAGCAAGGTGCATCCAGGCCACTGATAAATAAAGATATTCCAGTAAAGGCCCTGACGGCCTATATCGATACCCTGATCCCCAGGGATGCTACCGCGGGGGCGCTGGATCTCGGGATACCCGCGTTGATCCTGCAGTCGCTGCAGTCCCGGCCAAAACATCGCGCCCTGGTCGCCAGGGGCTGTCGATGGCTGGACGCGCAGGCCAGGCTGCTGGGGTCCACGGATTTTGCCTCGCTGCCCGAGGCGTCACGCGGGCGCATTGTCGGCAACGCCGTCAGCAGCAAGGCATTATCGCTGCCGCATGAATTCTTCCGTTTCAGTAGAGACCTGGTGATGAAAGAATTCTATGCCAATGCCGAATCATGGCGACCGTTGCACTACCCGGGGCCGCCACAACCACGCGGCTTCAGGGATTATCAGCAACCGCCCACCATAAAACATCCGTCATGAGCAAGCGTGTTGATGTCGTCATCATTGGTGCGGGTGCCGGCGGTGGCACCAGCGCATGGGCACTTGCCCGCAAAGGTCTGAATATTTTAGTGCTTGAATCAGGCCCGGCCTATGACCCGAACAAGGATTACAAACTCGATCAGGACGACTGGGAGAAACAGGGCTTCCCGGACAAGGGCGCGACCATCCATAATTATCGTATTGCCGCACTTCAGCCCCTTGACGATCGATACCGGCATTTACGCAGCTGGAACCAAATTCATGGCCGGTATAATCCAGGCAGGCAAAGAAAGGGCTGGCGGTATCACCATGTACGTGGCCTCGGTGGCAGTACCCTGCATTTTTCAGGTGAATCACATCGCTTGCACAAAGATGCATTTAATATAAAAAGCCGCTTCGGGGTCGGCGCTGACTGGCCAGTCGACTATCAGACCCTGGAGCCTTTTTATCAACAAGCGGAAACCATCGTCGGCGTAGCCGGCCCGACAAGACAGCCTGGACGTCCCAGAAGTCAGCCATTCCCGTTACCTGCGCATGCGGCAAGTTATGCCAGTCATAAATTTATCCATGCGTGTAAAAAGCTGGGCATGCAAAGCCAGCCCAACTCTATGGCGATCCTGCCGCGTCCCTATGATGGCAGGCCCGATTGTAATTACTGCGCCCAATGTAACCGCGGTTGTCCACGCACCGACAAGGGCAGCGTGGATGTGACCTTTATTGCCAGGGCCAGGTCATTTAAAAACTGCCAGTTTGTCACCGGGGCCGAGGTCACCCATCTTGAAGCAGGCGATAACGATAGAATCAACAAAGTGATCTACAAAGATACTGACGGAAAATTTCATGCCGTCAGCGGCGATATCGTTATCATCTCCTGTGGTGCGGTGGAATCACCAAGGCTGCTACTCAATTCTGCCAACAAATTTTCGCCGGATGGCCTTGGCAATGACAGCGGGCATGTCGGCAAACACTTCATGGAAACACTCTCCTGGAACAGCAGTGCATTATTTGACGAACCACTGGGGAGTCATCGCGGGATTACCTCGGACACGATATGCTGGGACTACAATGCACCAGACAGTATCGATGGCATCATTGGTGGCTGTCGCATCATGGCAACGACCAGTGAGGCAGACCTGGCCGGGCCCATTGGCTATGCTACCCGGGTAGTAAACGGCTGGGGCAAACAGCATAAAAGGGCCATGCGCCAGGCCTTCGGCAATGTGCTGGGCCTTGGCGCAATAGGCGAATCACTTCCAAACGATAAAACTTACATTGATCTTGATCCTGAATACAAAGATACCCACGACAAACCCGTGGCGCGTATCCACAGCCACCTGGATCAGATGGCGATTAGACGCCTCGAGTTCATGGCAAAAACAGTAAGATCACTTTTTGACGCGGCAGGCCAAAACACTATATTCGAGGAGTATGGTACCTACGATTTCTTCAGTTCAACACATGTATTTGGCGGTTGCCGTATGGGGGGGAACGAAAAGGACTCTGTGGTCAATCAGTTTTGCCGCAGCCATCGCTGGAAGAACCTGTATGTTATCGACGCCAGCATTTTCCCCAGCAGTGGGGGTGGCGAATCGCCGTCGCTGACCATCGAGGCCCTGGCGTTGCGTGCCTGTAATGCGATGGTTAGTCGTAGCTAGCGTGCGCTCTAGTAACCATACTGGTACTGTATGGGTGGTGGCGCCTGCACCGGCGGGGCAGTAGGCACCTGCGGTGGCGGGAACACCGGTCGCATCTCAATATTCGGCCTGGCCAATACCAGGGCACGATCCGGGAAGAAGGTATTGATCACCGGCACAGAGCCAAAGTCTTTCACGTATGCGGTCTGGCCCTCTCCAACATTCGCTTCACCGGCATCATTTCTCATCACAATGCCCCTGGTTTGTTCTTCTGTCTTATTGACCCTGGCATATAAACCGTCATCCACCGGGGTGTTTTCTATCTGTGGATGGGTACAACTGCCCTGGCAAAGCAGCAAATTATAATCCGTACCGCGGATACCTATGACACTTGTCGCCGTGTTCATTTTGTAATCTTGTTTGTCTGTTTTACCAATGAGTCCGGTAATGGAGCGCAGCCCCCCCTTGACCAGAGTCATGACCACTGTATTTTTGCTATTGGCGTCTTCATCTCCGGACTTGTCTTGATAACGGTACTCATCAATACGAAACTCGGAATCTGCCACCATAGAGATAATACCGCCATCGGTAAAACGCATTTTAATACTGGCCTCGCTGAGCGTGATAACGGTCTCACCGGGAAATATCTTGCTGCGACGTTTCGCCGTGCGCAGCTCGCCTTCGGCATTCTTTATATTGACGTCGCCGGATACCGTGACCGCAAGCGCCGCATGGCCGGGTGGCGCAGATACACCCAACCCGGCGAACATCAGCAGTCCGCTGATAACAAATGCAATAATGATGGCTTTTATGTTCATAATCTAACCATAGCGTACCACCGTATAGACTCAATAAGCGCGTGAAGATTCCGCATTCCTGGCGAGCAGCATGGCGCACGATTGATGCCAATAACGACCGTTTTCACCAAATGACCTCTATATCAGTGAAAAAACTCTTTCTCAATAATCCAGTACGCGAGGCACATGCCCCTGTGCCACTCGGCGAGAACACTAAACTGGTTATTTGAACTGGATCGGCGCAAGGCTATTCTGCGCAACGTAAAACAGAGGGGGGCAGATCCCTGAACCGGCCTCTACGGCCGGCCCAGCAGAATTATCCCGGGTGGTCTGGCGGCTGCCTAAAAGCGGATGCCGATATTGGCGGAGAAGGTGGTACTATCGAAGTCATTTCTGCCCCCCACCTTCTTGAGGTCGACACGCCCAACCGTCGTCTTGTTAATGAACAACCTTATGCCACCACCGTAATTATAGCCACTACGATCGTTGGCCGGTTTATCAAAACCAGCTATCGGGGTTACCCTGGTACGAGTCGTATCGTGTTCGAAATCAAGAAACAGGTAAGGCATCACGGACCCGGACCAATAGGACACTTTAGCGCCGACCTGCAACTGATCCAGTTTTACCTTGCTTGAGGCGTTGACGGTACCATCTGATTCTGTGAATCCGTCAAGGTCACCACGCGAATACAGGTAACCTGCCTTCCAGCCGAGGTTCCATTTATTAAACCAATAGCTGGCATTAAAATTGACGGCGGCAAAGACGCGATCGGAGTCCTGCGAGCCAGTGACAGTAACGCCGGTAAAACGGTCCATCGTCGTACCCGAGTCACTATAGCCAACATTGGCGCTAATACTGTAGTTATTATTAATGATATAGGCCGCATAGGGCGCAATGGTAATCGTATCGGTTTCCGAACCGCCGCCATTGAATGCACTGCTGGTCTTGGTGTTACTTGTACCCAGTGACACACCCAGAATAAAGTTCTTGTATAAACGCGTATCGGCACCGACAAACAGGCTGTTACTGCTACCGTCAAACTGTGTGATCACACCGGTATCCTGCATGCCTGTCCACGACAGCGATGACCACAGGTTAATGGTCCTGCCTGAATTACCCGCAGCAACACCCGTCTGTTGTGGAATGGATACGCTAAAGTCAGGGCCACCGCCCTGACCACCGGTCAGATCATTCAGGCGGTTATTCAGTGTGCCATTGGTCGTGGTGGCGCGACTATAATAGACCCCGGGTGACGCCAATTCTGTTGCTGAATATTTGTAGCCCGGAGGTGACGGTTTTGTTGTGCCCGCATTAACCTCAGCGATTGAAGCCAGCAGCGGCAAAAGAACAACAAATGAAATCCATCTCGACACGAGCCACCCCCATCACCAGGATGATGATTATTAATATTCTGAATGGAGTAGTCTAACCCATGGCCGGTGTGTTTTTCAACACACTGACCAAGTTAAAAATCAATTACATAAGGTCTGTTACGGCTTGCCCTGGGACTTTGAGCCGGCCTCATCTTCGCCGTTATTGCCAGCATTTTTGGGCTGGTCCGTGGCCTCTTCCACTGCGACCTCGGTCCGGTTGTTCACCACATCCTGCGCCGTGCGCAGCTCTTGCTGCTGCCTGGCGGGGGTGGTCACGGCAGTCGTGCTTGAGTTGCTGCCCGGGGGCGTTGGGCTACCCGCGCCAGCCACACCCGCAGCAAAAATCGTAATAATAGCTGTAAAAACAGTAGCATATACTTTCATAGCAGTTGATCCTGTGTTCTATGGGCCTTACCTCTCAAGCCTAGCAGAAACATCGAAAAAGGGAGTGTGCGATCTTCACACTTTATCAGGCGCGGCGGCGACCGTGGCGCTTAAGGTGGACCAATAACAGCGATATAGCCGCCGGGGTCACACCGGGAATACGCCCGGCCTGGCCAATACTACCGGGACGGTGATCACTGAGCTTTTGGCAGACCTCGTTGGACAGGCCGGAAATATTGGCAAAATCCAGTGATTCTGGTATCTGCGTGTCTTCATGCCGTCGCTGACGCTCGATCTCCGCTTGCTGGCGATCAATATAGCCCGCATATCTGGCCTGGATCTCAATCTGTTCAGCCACCTTGGGATCCTCAACAGCATCGCCTGCATTAGCTAATTCAAGAAGTGAGTAATAACTTACTTCTGGCCGTTTGAGTAATTCCAGCAAATTTGCCGGGCGGCTCATTGGCGCACCCAGTATTCGCTGCGCCTGCTCGGCGGGCACCGAGCCTGCTGTCAGCCAGATGCCCTGCAGACGTGCCTGTTCCTTGCCGATGGCCTGCTGTTTTTTCTCGAAGGCCCTGAAGCGCTCATCATCCACCAGGCCCAATCGGCGAGCCAGCGGGGTCAGACGGAGATCGGCATTGTCTTCTCGTAGCATCAGGCGATATTCCGCGCGGCTGGTAAACATCCGGTAGGGTTCGCTGGTGCCGCGAGTGATCAGGTCATCGATCAACACGCCGATATAGGCCTCATCCCGGCGCGGACACCAGGCCGGCTCACCCCGCTGTCGCTGCACCGCATTGATGCCGGCGACCAGGCCCTGCGCGGCGGCCTCTTCATAACCGGTGGTGCCATTGATCTGGCCGGCAAAAAACAGTCCGTCGATGAAGCGGCTCTCCAGGCTCGAGCGAAGATCGCGCGGGTCAAAGTAGTCGTATTCGATCGCATAACCCGGCTGGGTTATTTGTGCATTCTCAAAGCCGGCAATGCTGCGCACCAGCGCCACCTGCACATCGTACGGCAGGCTGGTGGAGATGCCATTCGGATAGATCTCGGCAACGCTCAGGCCTTCCGGCTCAACGAAGATCTGGTGCGAATCCCTGTCGGCAAAACGCATCACCTTGTCTTCGATGGACGGGCAATAGCGAGGCCCAACCCCTTCTATCACCCCGGTGACCATGGGCGACCGATCCAGCCCCTGCCGGATGATTTCATGGGTACGGCCGTTGGTGCGGGTAATGTGGCAACTCAGCTGGGCGGGATGATCCGCAGGCCTGCCCATATACGAGAATGACGGCAGCGGATCATCACCAGGCTGCTCCTGCATGACCGAAAAATCGAGACTATGGCGGTCAAGACGCGGCGGTGTGCCGGTCTTCAGGCGGCCCACCCTGAACGGCAATTCCCGCAGCCGCTTCGCCAGCGCATTGGCCGGGGGATCGCCGGCCCGCCCTCCCTGGGTATGGGACAATCCCACATGAATAATGCCACCGAGGAAGGTGCCGACGGTCAACACCACCGCCCTGGCCCGGAATATCAGGCCCATGGCCGTTACCACCCCGGTGATACGGCCATTTTCCAGCAGCAGATCATCCACCGCCTGCTGAAACAGACTCAGGTTCGGTTGCGCCTCCAGCGCGGTACGCACCGCCTGCCTGTAGAGCAACCGATCGGCCTGGGCACGGGTGGCGCGCACCGCAGGCCCCTTGCGTGCATTCAGGATGCGAAACTGGATGCCGGCCTGATCGGCGGCCCGCGCCATCAGGCCACCCATCGCATCAATCTCCTTGACCAGGTGGCCCTTGCCAATGCCGCCAATCGCCGGATTGCAGCTCATCTGCCCCAGGGTATCCAGGTTGTGGGTCAGCAGTACGGTACGTGCCCCCATACGGCTGCTGGCGAGCGCTGCCTCGGTACCGGCATGGCCGCCGCCCACCACAATCACATCATACGGGTTCATCAGAATTCATCGTCTTGCCAATAGCGCTTTATAGACAAGGGTGGATTCTACGATCAAACCACTGCCTGGCAAAGTCTGGTGCAGGCTGGCGAGGCGCCATTTTATGCGTCAATCAATACAGAAATTTGCGCACGGAGACCTCATTTCCATCCACTTTCTGCGTATGGATGAGGCGATCGGCGACACGTTGTGCCTCAGAGATAGATTGGTAGGTCCCAGTAAACAGCAACTTACCGTTAAATATGTGCACAATGCAGTAGCCGAAATTTTCTTTCCTGATTTCGATCAAGTGGTCGCCCTGCAGGGGGACGTCTTCGGCGTTGACTTCATTCATAACGGCTCACACTAAAAAGTATTATCATCTCAGCATATCGGCCAGACAATTCAGCCCATTAGCTTGCTGAAAGAAAGGTTTTTGCCGCTGGGTCAGATAGTGGCGCTCGACTATGCTTTGACTGTAAACAATAACGAGTGCTTGTGACATGGAAGAAACTAAAAAACTCATTGATCAGATAATTCATCACACTGGCGAGATCATCCTCGGCAAACAGCACACTATCCGCCTTGCCGTCGCCTGTCTGCTGTCGCACGGCCATCTATTGATTGAGGATCTGCCCGGTCTTGGTAAAACCACCCTGGCCCAGACCCTGGCCGCCGTTCTGGGCCTGGGTTTTCACCGCATCCAGTTTACTTCAGACATGTTGCCAGCAGATATTCTCGGCGTGTCCGTGTTTGACCGGGACCAGGGGGCCTTCCGTTTTCACCCTGGGCCGATCTTTGCCCAGTTGATCCTTGCCGACGAGATCAATCGTGCCACACCCAAGGCGCAAAGTGCCTTACTGGAGGCCATGGAAGAGCGCCAGGTGACCGTTGAAGGAGAGACCCGGCCGTTACCCAGTCCATTTTTTGTGATCGCCACACAAAACCCGCAGCATATGGTGGGCACCTTTCCGTTACCCGAATCCCAGCTGGATCGCTTTCTAATGAGTATCGACATGGGCTACCCGGAGCGCCAGGCGGAACGCTCATTACTGGCTGGCCGCAACCGAAGGGAGATGATAAAGGAAATACAACCAGTCATTGATCTCGAAACCCTTATTGGCCTGCAGCGGCAGGTCTTAACTATCCATGTCTCAGATGCCTTGCTTGATTATTTACAGGCATTACTGGGATTTTCGCGGGAATCTTCCTGTTTTCATACGGGCCTGTCACCAAGGGCAGGTGTCGCGCTACTCACCTGCGCGCGTGCCTGGGCCATGATGCATGGCCGGGATCATGTGTTGCCGGAAGATATACAGGCAGTTTTAGCGGGGGTCGCTGGACACCGGCTGTCATTGCGTGATGCACACCTGGAAAATGCAAGCCAGGATCCGGTACGCCTGCTAATGGAGAATGTCAGCATCCCCTAGGGACGGCAATGGAGGCTAACCATGATGGCTAACGTGCGTCGACTAGCCAATACACTCATCGAACGCCTGAACATGCAGCGTTTCTTTCGCGGTGTCGGACCGGAAAAACATCCTGTCACTCTGGATCGACACCGTATCTTCATTTTACCCACCCGTGAAGGCCTGATGTTTGCGCTGATACTGCTGGCCATGCTGCTTAGCGCGATCAATTACAACAACAGCATGGCCTACCTGCTGACCTTTCTGCTGGGCGGGATGGGTATGGTCGCGATGCTATATACCTTTCGTAACATGTCACGCCTGGTCTTTCATGGCAGAAATGCCGATCCGGTCTTTGCTGGTGAAGCGGCGCATTTCCCGGTACTGATAGATAATGTTACCGAGCTATCGCGTTACTCACTGGGCTTGGTCAGAAGCCAGAAAAAAACCAGCCTCGCTTCGGAAATATATACAGATATTCATTCTAACGACAGTCAACAACTGATCCTGGACCTGCCGACGCACCAACGTGGCGAACAGGCCTATGGCAGATTCGTCGTCAGCACCCGTTATCCGCTGGGCCTGTTCCGTGCCTGGTCTTACCTGGATCTGGCGAATACCTGTATCGTCTATCCGTCGCCGGCAGGGCGACAGCCGCTGCCCCCCAGAGAACCGATGAGCGAGCAGGGGGTCAGCGACAGGGGAAATGGCACAGAAGATTTTCGCAGCCTGCGCAATTATGTGCCACAGGATTCTCCGCGTCATGTTCACTGGAAGGCCGCTGCCCGCAGCGACGTGTTACTGACCAAGCAGTTTGGTGGCGAAAAGGCGGGTTATTTCTGGCTGGACTGGTCTTTGCTTGACGACCCTGATACTGATGCCCGTCTGAGTATCCTGTGTCGCTGGGTGCTGGATGCCGAAGAACTCGGGATGCCTTACGGGCTACGGCTGCCCGGAAACGAGATAGCACCGGAGCGTGGTGATAAGCATATGCACCGGTGCCTGACTGCGCTGGCACTGTATGCGGGGCCAGCGAGCTAATGGCCCGGGAACAGCAACTGGATACCAATATACGTCCGGGACATCGCCCCCGTAGTGTGGTGATGTTACTGGTGTGTTTAGTGGCCGTATTGATACCCCATGTGCCGTATATCCCGACATGGATACTGGCGCTGGTGGCAATCATATTTGGCTGGCGACTGCTGGCTGAATATTACCGCTGGCCACTGCCGGGTCTTGTCCCAAAGGTACTGCTGGTTGGTCTTGTCGGGGTCGGCATTACCTGGACCTTTGGCCTGCCGACCGGGCGTCAGGCAGGTACCGCCTTCCTGATTACGATGATGGCCTTGAAATTGCTGGAGCTGTCCAGTCGGCGGGATTTGTTGCTGCTGGTCTTTCTCGGATATTTCCTGGTCATCACCCACTTCCTGCGCTCGCAATCCATTCCCGTGGCCATTCATATGTTCCTTGTGGTGTGGTTGCTAACGACCGCCATGGTGCAATTTCACCGCCTGCACGACCTTGACTGGGCTGATTTAAAAACCTCCTTTAACGCTAGCGGCGCACTATTGCTGCGCTCGCTGCCGCTGATGCTGGTGTTGTTTGTGCTTTTTCCACGCATTTCAGGCCCGCTATGGGGCCTGCCAGACGATGCCCACGCGGGCACCACCGGCCTGAGTGACGAAATGTCCCCCGGCCAGATTAGCCAGTTAAGTCAATCGACCAGGATAGCCTTCCGGGTAAAATTTGATGGCCCGCTTCCCCCTGCCAAGCAGCGTTACTGGCGAGGGCTGGTCCTGTGGGAATTTTCCGGCTTTACCTGGCGTACGGGTAAAACACTTCCTGATCAGCGGCTGGATCTGCAGGTCAGCGGTGACCCCGTCCGCTATGAGGTCACCCTTGAGCCTCATGGTAAAGACTGGTTGTTCGTCCTGGATCTGCCCTATAGCCTGCAGGAAAAACCGGCCGATCAGGAGCTGAATTTCCGTCTTGCCGAGACCGGCAAGCAACGCGGTTCCCGCCGCGCCTATATCACGCCGGGCTATCAATTGCGTGCCAACAACGTCGTTACCCGGCGTCGCCAGTATCGTGTGACCTCTTACCCCGGCTATCGCACTGGCGCTATCACCCGTACTCAACGGCAACAGGCCAGCCAGTTGCCCGCGAGTATCGACCCGAGAATCTATCGGCTTGCGGACCAATGGCGTCAGCAGACGGCAACAGATGCCGAGCTGGTGAAAAAGGCTATGGCGTATTTTAACGAAGAGCCGTTTACCTATACCTTGCGCCCCCCCCTGCTTGGCTCACACCCCACGGCAGAATTCCTGTTTGAAACCAGGCGCGGTTATTGTGAGCACTTCGCCTCGGCATTTACGGTGTTAATGCGTGCGGCGGGGATCCCTGCCAGGGTAGTCACCGGATACCTTGGCGGCGAACTAAACCCGCTGGATAACTATTTTATCGTTCGCCAGCTGAATGCACATGCCTGGTCTGAAGTCTGGCTTGAGGGGCGTGGCTGGGTCCGGGTTGACCCTACATCGGCGGTCGCACCAGGTCGTATTGAAATTGGATTGCAGGCATTGCCTGAATACCGTATTGCGCCATTCGGTATTAGTGGCAGCGCGACGTTGACCTCAATGTGGATACGGATGCGCCAGAGTTGGGATGCGGTAAATAATGCCTGGAACCAGTGGGTACTTTCTTATACGCCGTCACGTCAGCAGAAATTACTACAGTACTTTAATCTTGAGGCCGGTGACTGGCAAACAATGATCGTTGTCCTGGCAGGCATCATTGCCTCCCTGCTATTGATCTATGCCAGCCTTCTGTTCCGGCGGATGCCCGTTGACCCGGTACTGGCAGCGTATGATCGCTTTCGTCATCAACTGGCCCGACGGGGAATTCCCCGTATCGCCTGTGAAGGGCCGATGGACTATGGCCGGCGCATACTTCACTTGCGTCCGGAGATGGCCAATGAGGCAGAGCAAATTCTGCACCTGTATCGTCGGCTTCGATATTCGAATGAGGTATTCCAGCAGGCCCTTGTCGATAATTTTATTTCCAGGGTGCGGCGCTTTAATCCTTAAGTAGAAACCTCAACGTAGTCCACGAATGGGCGCAAATAAAACCAAGGAGACTCAACGACTATTCACTACAAAGTATATCAAGACAAAAATATTTTACCGCGGAGGTCGCAGAGATACGCAAAGGTTTTCTTAAACGCTGCGCCGTCGGCATAGTAATCGATAACATGTTTTTCTCTGTGTCCCTCTGCGGCCTCTGCGGTAAAGACTTGAGTTAATAAAACATGGATACTAAAGTCTTGCGCTTTAGTTCAAGACTACATCAAGACTTTTATTTGTGTTCATTTGCTTTCTTTGCGTTAACTTGCGGACCGGTTTTTATTCGCCCGATGTAAAACTGACAGATTGGGCAGATCGCAGCCCATCAGCCTACGACTAATAACAGCCTGTTTATCTAGTCAGCACGACTGGTTACCTCAATCAGGTGATAGCCAAACTGGGTCTTTACCGGCCCCAGGATTTTATTGATCTCACCACTGAAAACGACGTCATCAAATTCCTTTACCATTTGTCCCGGGCCAAATTCACCCAGGTCGCCCCCTTGCTGCCCGGAGGGACAGTTGGAATGCTCCCTGGCTGCCTCGGCAAAATCCAGTCCCTCTTCAATCTTTGCCTTGAGATCCGCGCACTCCTGCTCTGTCTCTACTAATATGTGTCTCGCGCTAGCATTGACCATGGTTATTGTTCCCCTGATATCACTGCATTAAGATATGTGCCGATCATCATATATCGAATCCTGCGGCGCTATCCAGTGCCCTAACAAGTTTATTGGGTCGCTGCTCACTTGCCGAGACAAAAGCTGGAAAAGATCTTGCCGAGCAAGTCATCACTGCTGAATTCTCCGGTGATCTCGGCCAGCGCCTGTTGCGCCTGGCGCAGCTCTTCTGCCGCCAGTTCAGTGGCCCGCCTGCCGGTCAGCTGTTCAAGTGACGCATTTAAATGCCTCTCGGTACGCGCTAACGCCTGCAGATGCCGGCGCCGCGCCATAAACTGGCCTTCGCCCACAAGATGGAACCCCATACGGTGTTTCAGGTGCTGCCGCAGCAGCCTGACCCCATCGCCCTGTTTGGCCGACAAACCGATCGCGCTAAGGCCTTGCTGCTCGGTCTTGCCGGGCTGGCGTCCGCTGAGATCGATCTTGTTATATACCAGCGTTACCCCCAGGCTCGGCGGAATTTTGCCCAGTATCTGTCGATCGCCGTCGCTCAGGCCGCGCTGATCATCGATGACCAGCAACAGCTGGTCTGCCTGGCCAATCTCCTGCCAGGCGCGATCCACACCAAGGCGCTCCACTTCATCCTCGGTATCACGCAGGCCAGCAGTATCAATGACATGCAGCGGCAGGCCGTCTATCTGGATCTCCTGGCGCAGCACATCCCGGGTGGTACCGGGCACATTTGTCACAATGGCGCGCGACTGGCCTGCCAACGCGTTCAGCAGGCTGGACTTGCCCACATTCGGTAGCCCGGCGATCACCAGGTTCATGCCCTCCCTGAGCAGGCAGCCCTGCTGGGCAGATTCATTTATCTCTTTGATATTATTGATAATATCCTGGTGTTGTTGAATGACCGCGGCATCACTGAGGGAGTCTACCTGCTCCTCCGGGAAATCGATGCCGGCCTCGATAAGCATGCGCAGCTGGGTCAGGCGCTGCAACAGGGCGTGTACCTGCGCGGAAAACACCCCGCTCAGAGAGCGGATTGCGGCACGGGCGGCCTCGATCGAGGCACTGTCAATCAGGTCCGCAATGGCCTCGGCCTGTGCCAGATCCATCTTATCGTTCAGGAACGCCTGTTCGGAAAACTCACCCGGCCGGGCCGGGCGGGCGCCAAGGGCCGTGGCGCGCTGCACCAGTCGATCCATGACCACCGGCCCACCGTGGCCCTGTAACTCCAGCACATGCTCGCCGGTAAAGGAGTGCGGCGCCTCAAAGATCAGCGCAATGCCCCAGTCGATGACGTCACCCTCGGCATCCTTGAAGGCCAGATATTCCGCCTGCCGGGGCGCGGGCCGGTGACCGAGGATGGCCAGCGCCATGTTTGGCGCGTCAGGCCCGGAGATGCGGACCACGCCGATGCCACCTCGCCCGGCCGGCGTGGCCACGGCAACGATGGTCTCGTTGACAGCGATTTTATTCATCGGCCCATTATAAGGCGCCAGACATGAATAGCACCTGGTTAAACAGGGTTTGAATGCTGTGGCTGGCTCCGATATCTTTTTCGTTGTCCGACCTCGCGGAGTTTATGCCCGTAGGGGTGTTCGCAAGTCCTCCGAAAAAGCCATCCTCACCAGCCTGACCATGGTTCGCAGACCGGACGACCTGAGCGAGAGTGAAGAAGTGCCGCATGAAACCCCAGGGGTTATACAGTACTGAGTAACGTAAATGAACTCAGATCCTGTTTAAGATGATTTTTAACCGCAGAGGACGCAAAGGAGTGCAGAGGCTAAGTAAGTTAGTTTTGTTCATGAATAAGTCTTTCTCTGCGTACCTTAGCGCACTCTGCGGTTCAATAAGAACCTCAAAATAATGTCTCAAATAATATTATCTCCATACCCAATTAACGATATAAGACTTAACGTAGGTTCGTGCGACCTCGCGGAGTTTATGTCCGTCGGGGTGCGCGCCTGGTCTCTAGTCGGTGGCGCCAAGCCGTTTGTTGATTACCCACTGCTGAAGAATGGAGAGCGTATTATTGACCACCCAGTACAGCACCAGCCCTGACGGGAAAAACAGGAAGAACACGGTAAACACGATCGGCAGGACCATCATTACCTTCGCCTGCGTGGGGTCCATCGGCGTCGGGTTCAGTTTTTGTTGCAGCACCATGGTGATCCCCATGATGATGGGCAGCACAAAAAATGGATCCGGTGATGACAGGTCATTCCACCAAAATATGAAAGAGGCCTGACGCAATTCGACACTTTCCAGCAACGTCCAGTACAGGGCGATGAAGACAGGGATCTGAATTAATATCGGTAAGCAGCCTCCCAGCGGATTGATCTTTTCGCGCTTGTAAAGATCCATTAATGCCTGGTTCATTTTCTTTTTGTCGTCGCCAAAACGTTCTTTTAGCTGTTGCATCCGCGGCGAAATCTTTTTCATCCGCGCCATTGAACGATAGCTGGCCTCGGACAGCTTATAGAACAGCAACTTGATCACTATCGTGGTAAAGATAATTGCCCAGCCCCAATTCCCCAGGAAACCATGGAACCAGTCAAGCAACCAGAACACCGGCTTGGCAAGAAACGTCAGCCATCCAAAATCCACTGTCAGTTCCAGATTGGGGGCCGCCTTTTCCATCACCTCCTGGATCTTGGGGCCAATAAACATACTACTATGCAGTGTCCCCGTTGCACCATTTTCGATGTTTAACCGGGGTGACACATTGCCAATGACATAACGCCCATTTGGCAATGCCTTGCTAAAATAATGGTTCAGTTCATCCTTGCCCCCAAGGATGGCGCCAATAAAATAATGTTGAATCATCGCCACCCAGCCACCGGTAAAATCCTGGCTTATGGCTTCCTCATCCATGTCATCAAAGTCGATTTTTTCGTAAGGATTCTCTTCGCTGGAGATCACACCACCGGTATAGGTGTACAGGAATCTTGAAACCTCTGATGGTCGACTGCGCTGCAACTGCCGATACACTCTTCCCTGCCAAGTGCTGCCACTGCCGTTTTTAATTTCGTAATCGATATCGATTTGATACAGGCCACGCCTGAAAGTATATACCTTGGTAATACTCAAACCGTTACCTTGCCAGTGCAGCGGAACCTTCAGTTCATCACGCCCTTCCTCCAGGCGATAATCCAGCTTTACGGTGGTGAATGATGCGTGGTGATTTGGTGGCTCGGCATCTCCCAGTAAACCCATCTGGCTGACAAAGAAATCTTTCGTCGTATCATTCAGCAAACGAAAATAATTTTCCGGCTTACCTACCTCGATCGGATATTGAGAAAGCTCCAGGATCCGGATATCACCACCGATGGTATCAATTTGCAGGTCATACACGTCGGTGCGAACACGGACACGTTTACCCCGTGGGGCATCAGTTGCCGCTTCAACGGACAATGCGGCCGGAGCATCTGATGGCTGGGTGGCCGTGTTCTCGGGCGTGCCGGGAACCTCGGCATTTTGTTGTGATGTTTGTTGCTGTGCAGCCTGGGGGGCTTGCGGTGCCGAGGCAGTAACATTTACCTCCGGCGTTGCATTATCCTCTTGCCATGCCTCGTAGATCAGTACAGAGACAATGGCCAGTGCCAGAAATAAGATAAATCTCAATGCTTCCATAATATAAGTCGTGTTCGTCTTGTCAGGAATTAACCTTCAACTGTCTTTCACCCACCTGCCGCTCAGGAACCGGATCCACGCCACCGGGATGCCAGGGGTGACAACGCAGCAGGCGCCGCACAGCCATCCATGTCCCGGCAATCACGCCGTATCTTTCAATCGCCGTGTGGGCATAACAGGAACACGTGGGCTGAAAACGGCAATGCGGGCCCAGCAGAGGACTGATGCAATATTGATATAGCCTGATTAATTGGAGTAGTGGCTTTCGCATTGATCTGCAACCTTCCGCCAGTGATTATCCAGAGAGTCAAATAATTCTTTGTTGCTCTTCTTCTCTGATCCGTTTCGGGACATAACAACGATATCGAACCCTTTTAGCTGAACCTTGTGATGGCGGAAACTCTCCCTGACGATACGTTTGATTCGATTTCGGCCTAGTGCCCGCTTAATCGTCTTCCTGGCAATTGCCAGACCCAGCCTCGCAAAATCCAGTCGGTTGTGAATGCACAACAGCGTAAAACTGGCATCGACCAAACGGCAAGGTTGTTTGCTGAAAACACACTTGAAATCATTGGACTCAAGCAGTCTATGTCGACGAGTCAGGCGCGCATTATTCACGCTAAGCGGTAAACCAAGAGTGGTAACAAGTCTGCGATAACAGTCTCAGGCGCTCAGACGAACACGGCCCTTGGCACGACGAGCCTTGATCACCTTGCGACCACCGGCAGTCTTCATCCGCGCACGAAAACCGTGGGTACGCTTACGCTTCAATGTGCTTGGTTGAAAGGTTCTCTTCATGGCCGTGACCTGTTACTTAAAATATTTGTTTGCTTATATACAGGATATGCTCAACTCACCCTGTCGTTTCCCCCGCCATACCGGTATTTTGCCTAGTCTCCAGGGGCGGGCAAAGATACTTCTTTATATAGGTCCTTGTCAATACTGATAATTTAAAATTCGTCGCCGTTCCGCTATAGATCACAGCCGACAGGGAGTATAAACTGGACGGCCCGCTTGGTAGATTCGAAGGTTTTGAGGAATTAACGTCAGTGACAACACCCGTGTGGCAACAGTGTTTATCCCGCCTTGAAGGCGAATTGTCACCTGAACACTTCAATACCTGGATACGCCCATTACATGCCGTTGAAGACGCCGATACCCTGCGCCTGCTGGCCCCGAACCGTTTTGTGATGGATTGGGTAAATGAACGATTTTTAAGCAGAATTTCTGAAATTATCGATGGTCTGGAAAACCGCGATCATCATCCGACAGTATTAGTGGAGATTGGCAGCCTGCGCAGGAAGGCCGAGGCCGAGCCAGGCGCCGGACCAGCCGGGCCGGCAAACCGTGGCAACAGCAAGCGCACCATGCTGGCCAACCATCGCTCGTCAAACCTGAATAAAAACTTTACCTTTGATCGATTTGTCGAGGGTAAATCCAACCAGCTGGGCCGGGCCGCGGCCAGACAGGTTGGCGAGAATCCAGGAGGGGCCTACAACCCGCTGTTTATCTACGGCGGTGTGGGCCTTGGCAAGACCCACCTGATGCACGCCGTGGGCCACCAGATCCTGACAAATAACCCTGATTCCAGTGTAATATATTTGCATTCCGAGCGTTTTGTATCAGACATGGTCAAGGCCCTGCAACATAACGCCATTAACGAGTTCAAGCGTTTTTACCGAAATGTAGACGCGCTGCTGATTGATGACATCCAGTTTTTCGCCGGCAAGGAACGCTCACAGGAAGAGTTTTTCCATACCTTCAACGCGCTACTGGATGGCCAGCAGCAGGTGGTGCTGACCTGTGACCGTTATCCGAAGGCGCTGGACGGGCTGGAAGAACGACTTAAATCCCGTTTTGGCTGGGGGCTGACCGTCGCCATTGAGCCACCCGAACTGGAGACCCGTGTGGCCATCCTGATGAACAAGGCAGAAATGGCGGAGATGCAATTGCCTGAGGAAATCGCTTTTTTCATCGCCAAGCGCATACGTTCCAATGTGCGAGAACTTGAGGGTGCATTGCGCCGCATCAAGGCCAACGCTGAGTTTACCGGGCGCCCGATCAGCCTGGAATTTACCAAGGAATCCTTACGCGATCTGCTGTCTGCACAGGATAAACTGGTTTCGATAGAAAATATTCAAAAGACCGTGGCCGAGTATTACAAGATCCGTGTTGCTGATTTATTGTCCAAACGCCGTAGCCGCTCGGTAGCTCGCCCAAGACAAATGGCAATGGCACTGGCCAAAGAGCTGACCAACCATAGTTTTCCCGAGATTGGCGATGCCTTTGGCGGACGTGATCACACCACCATTCTGCATGGCTGTCGCCGCATCAATGCCTTGAAAGAAGAAGACCGGCGTGTCCAGGAAGATTATTCAAACCTGTTAAGAACACTGACAACATAGGGTTAGCAAGCTGTGGATAAGAGAATGAAAATGATCCGGCGCCAGTTTATCCACAACTCGTACACATTAAACCCAAGCTTTGTTAAGATAGTTGACTACAGCCATACGCACAAGATAAGTATATGAATAATAAAGCTAAAAAGGTGTTATCAACAGAAATGACCGATCACTATAATATTAACTATAAGGATCTTTAATGAACTTTATTATTAATAGGGAAGAATTACTCAAACCATTACAGTTAGTTTGTGGTGTCGTTGAAAGACGACAAACCTTACCGATTCTCTCCCACGTACTGCTAAAACTGTCAACGGATCAACTTTCATTAACAGCGACTGATCTTGAAGTAGAGATGGTGGCACATATTCCACAAAGTAGTACAGAGAGTGGCGAATTAACCCTGCCCGCGAGAAAATTTCTGGATATTTGCCGTGCCCTGCCTGAAAATACGGATATCAGCGTAGCGATTGCCGACGATAAGGCCACCATCAAGGCCGGACGCAGTCGTTTTACACTGGCAACCCTGCCTGCGGGGGATTTTCCTGGCACCGATGATATCCAGGATGCGGTTGAATTCAGTCTTGGTCAGCTTGATCTGAAATATCTCATTGATCAAACCTCCTTTGCCATGGCGCACCAGGATGTTCGTTACTACCTGAATGGTTTGATGCTGGAGTTGTCCGATGCACGACTTCGGGGTGTCGCCACGGATGGTCATCGGTTGGCGATGTGTGATGTCGATGCCGAGCTGTCCATGCCGGAGGTCAAGCAATCGATAGTACCTCGAAAAGGTATCCTGGAAATGGCCAAGTTACTGGATGATTCTGCTAGTCCGGCAAAGGTCAGCTTGAGCAATAATCACATCAAGGTAGAGCTGCCGGTATTCACCTTTACCTCTAAATTGATTGATGGCAAATTTCCAGACTACAACCGTGTCCTGCCAGAAAAAGGCGATAAGAATTTAATTGCTAATAACAATGGCTTGAGGCAGGCCCTGACACGGGCATCGATCCTGTCTAATGAAAAATATCGTGGTGTTCGGCTGCAGATGGAAAATAACCTGTTGCGTGTGCTGGCCAACAACCCGGAACAGGAGGAGGCCGAAGAAGAACTGGAAGTCAATTACCAGGGCACGGCGCTGGAGATCGGCTTTAATGTGACTTACCTGCTGGATGCGATTTCAGCCATTACCACGGAAGATGTCAGTATCCTGATGAGTGACCCGAACAGTAGCTGCCTGATTCAAGCGGCGGACAATGATGACTGTCGCTACGTCGTGATGCCAATGCGATTATAAGTCATTGAAAAATATAATAAAATAACGAATGTTATGCGGCTGACAAGCCTGACTATCGAGGACCTTCGCAACCTAAGCCAAGTTAAACTTCAATGTCACCGTGACGTCAATATTATTTATGGCGCCAATGCCAGCGGTAAGACCAGCCTGCTAGAGGCAATCTCCCTACTAAGTACCGCCCGTTCTTTTCGCGTCACCGCAATGCGACAACTGATTCAGCAAGGCAAAGGCCAGTGCCTGAGCCACGGGGAAGTACAACATCGGGGGCATATTAATCGGATTGGGGTTTGTCTGAGCCCGAAAGGCAAACAGATCCGGATGAATGGCCAGCGACTTTCAAAACTGGCGGAACTGGCCGCCAGCTTTCCTCTGCAGATACTCCATCCTGGCGGCATCAAATTATTGGAACAAGGCCCCAAGTGTCGCCGTCAATTTCTGGATTGGGGGGTGTTTCACGTGGAACCAGGCTTTTTGGATAGTTGGAGGCGATACGCGCGATGCCTGAAACAGCGTAATGCGGCGCTGCGCTCCAGTGACGTGGCCGCGGTGAAGGCCTGGGAGCCAGATTTGGCGTCTGCCAGCCAGCAGGTGCATCAATTACGTTCGGACTATGCCAGGCAGCTTGCCCCAATATGGCAGGATTACAGTCGCAGGCTCCTCGGGCCAGAGGATCTCGAGATCCAATACCATGCCGGCTGGGACGTGGCGCTGCCGTTGGAACAACAATATCAGGACAACTTGTCCACGGACAGGCATCGGGGCTACACCAGTGTTGGTGCACATCGCGGGGATATGGCTTTGCTCAGTCATGGCGTGGCCGTGCAGGAGTATTTTTCGCGCGGGCAACAAAAATTACTGATATGCGCACTTCGCCTGGCTCAGGCGCAGATATTAAAGCGGCGACTGGACAGAAACTGTATCTTTTTAATCGACGATCTACCCGCCGAGCTTGACGAGCAACATCGCCGACGATTATTGCTGGAACTGGCCAGGCTGGACTCGCAGATATTTGTTACCAGTACGGACCCTGAGCTGGTACCGATATCGCCGGGGCAGCCGCACAAGATGTTTCACGTGAAACACGGCCAGGTCCAGGAAGTGGTATAATGGGCGGTCTTTGGAACAGGCTTTGATGAGTATCCCCTATGGCACAGAATAGCGATTATAATTCCTCTAATATCAAGGTGTTGAAAGGGCTCGACGCGGTTCGCAAACGTCCTGGAATGTATATCGGTGATACCGACGATGGTACCGGGCTGCACCATATGGTCTTCGAGGTGGTCGATAATTCCATCGATGAGGCACTGGCCGGATACTGTAGTGAGATCAGCGTTATTATCCATAGTGATGATACCGTCACGGTGACCGATAATGGTCGTGGCATCCCCGTGGATATCCATCCTGGAGAAGGGCGCTCGGCCGCCGAAGTCATCATGACGATACTGCATGCCGGCGGAAAGTTTGATGATAATTCCTACAAGGTTTCAGGCGGACTGCACGGCGTGGGCGTCTCCGTGGTGAATGCATTATCAGAAGAGCTGCGCCTGACCATTCGTCGCGATAAAAAGATCCACCAGCAATATTACGCGATGGGAGAGCCCCGCTCCGAGCTTAAGGTCATCGGTGATTCAGAGAAGACCGGTACCGAGGTTCGCTTCAAGCCCAGCCATAAGGTGTTCAGAAATATAGAGTTTCACTACGATATCCTGGCGAAAAGACTGCGTGAATTATCATTTTTAAACTCCGGGGTGCGCATCGTATTGCAGGACGAGCGGGTCGATCGCGAGGATATCTTCGAGTATCAGGGCGGTATCCAGGCGTTTGTCGGGCATTTGAGTAAAAACAAGACACCGGTGCATGACAGCGTGCTGTATTTCACCACCAAGTCCCACGAGGTCGGCGTGGAACTGGCCCTGCAATGGAGTGATGCCTACCAGGAAAGTATTTTCTGCTTTACCAATAATATCCCGCAGCGGGACGGGGGTACCCACCTGGCCGGCCTGCGCGGTGCGCTCACCAGGACGCTGAATCAATACATCGATCGCGAGGGTTATAGCAAGAAATTCAAGGTCGCCATCAGCGGCGAAGACTGTCGCGAGGGCGTGACCGCGGTATTGTCCGTAAAAATACCGGATCCAAAATTTTCTTCCCAGACCAAGGACAAGCTGGTGTCTTCGGAGATAAAAGGCATCGTTGAATCTGCCATCAGTGAAAAGCTGTCGGAATTTTTATTGGAAAAACCGAGCGAGGCAAAGGCGATCGCGGGCAAGATCCTGGATGCGGCGCGCGCACGCGAGGCGGCGCGCAAGGCCAGGGAGATGACCCGCCGCAAGGGTGCGCTGGATATCGCAGGGCTGCCTGGCAAGCTGGCCGATTGCCAGGAAAAGGATCCGGCCTTGTCAGAATTGTTCCTGGTGGAGGGCGATTCTGCCGGCGGTTCGGCAAAGCAGGGGCGGGATCGTAAAAACCAGGCCATCTTACCGTTGAAGGGCAAGATTCTGAATGTTGAAAAGGCCCGTTTCGACAAGATGCTGTCTTCGGCAGAGGTCGGCACGCTGATTACGGCCCTCGGTTGTGGTATTGGCGTTGAGGATTACAATCCGGACAAGACCCGCTATCACCGCATCATCATCATGACGGATGCCGATGTGGATGGGGCCCATATACGCACCCTGTTGCTGACCTTCTTCTACCGCCAGATGCACGAACTGATCGAGCGCGGCTATCTGTATATCGCCCAGCCGCCGTTATACAAGGTAAAGAAGGGCAAACAGGAATGGTATGTAAAGGATGACCTGGAATTAAATGCGCTTCTTATTCAAACCGCATTAGAGAATGCCACGTTGTATGTAAGCACTGACTCACCTGGAATATCAGGCGAGGCATTGGAAACCCTGCTACAAACCTACCAACAGGTGATGATGACCATACAGCGCATCGGGCGCCGTTATGACAGCGCGGTGCTGGAGCAGATGATCTACCTGCGCCCACTGTCCGCCGATGACCTGAAACAGGCAACGGACTGCCAGCCCTGGTTTGAGGAGCTGGTGGTCAGGCTCAACAGCAAGGCCAGCGGTGGAACGGGCTACAGCGCCTCCATCGAGGCGGATGAGGCCCATGGGGATTTACTTGGGCGTCTAGGCCGGACGCTCCACGGTGTAGTCGATCATTTTGATTATGATAGTGAGTTTTTTAATTCAGGTGAATATAACAGTATCACCCGCCTCGGCGAGCAACTGGCAGACCTGCTTGGAGATGGTGCCCAGGTGCAGCGCGGTGAACGTAGCAAACAGATAACCAGCTTCAAACAATGTGTCGAATGGCTGATGCACGAAGCCAGACGCGGGCAACACATACAGCGTTATAAAGGTCTCGGCGAAATGAATCCGGACCAATTGTGGGAGACCACCATGGATGTCGAGTCACGCCGATTGCTGCAGGTAAAGATTGAAGACGCCGTCGCCGCCGAGGAATTATTTACCAAGTTAATGGGCGACCAGGTCGAGCCACGCCGCGAATTTATCGAGAAGAATGCGCTGTCGGTGCATAACCTGGATGTGTAGAAAACAGTTTCTGTAGCAAGCCAATGGGGCCAGTCATCCCGGCTCTGTCATCATGCCTTCGATGCTTTCCTTTACCTCGGCAATGATCTGCCGCGCGCTCTTGCCTTCAGGCGGTATCAGCGCACCGATGTGCATTTCAATCACACCGGGTTTCTTAATAAAAGAATTCCTCGGCCAGAACTCTCCGGCATTGTGTGCCACCGGCACAACGGGATAACCGGTGCGCTCGGCAAGGATGGCGCCACCACGGTGATAGTCACCACGCTGTCCGGGCGCCACACGGGTGCCTTCCGGGAAGATGACGATCCAGATCCCATTATCAAGCCGCTGTTTGCCCTGCTCGACGATTTGCTCTATTGCCTTGCGGCTCGCCTTTCTGTCAATAGAAACAGGATTGAGCATGGCAAGTGCCCAGCCAAAAAGAGGGATCAATAGCAGCACTCTCTTTAGCACCCACACCTGCGGTGGAAAGACGCTTTGCAGTGATATGGTTTCCCAGGCCGACTGGTGCTTGCACATGATAATAGCGGTTTGATCCGTGGGAATATGTTCAGCCCCCTGAACCGTGTACGTAATCCCGCAAGTGATCCTTAACCAGAACAGGATAGCCTTGCCCCAAAGACGGGCATAGGCGTAGCGGACCTTGAATGAAAAGGGCAGCGTTAACAGCATAAAGGGGGTATGCACCAGGGTGATAATGACTTGACCGAGAAAGAAAAACAGCGAACGCAATACAATCATCAGGGCTAGGCGTCCTTCTGGCGGGCGAGGAGGTCATCAACGGCGGCGGCAAGATTATCGAATATCGGTACCCCGGCCAGTTCACGGGCACCGATTGACACGGTCTTTTCGCCCTTGCCGGTGCGGACCAGAATGGGTGATGCACCAACGGCCCTGGCCGCAATAACATCCCGCAGCGAGTCACCAATGGCGGGTACGTTTACCAGGTCGATATTTAACCTGGCTGCCATATCTTCGAACATGCCGGTGGCGGGTTTGCGACACAGACAGCCTTCAGCCGGGCCATGCGGGCAGAAAAAGACCGCATCGATACTTCCGCCCAATTGATGCACCGCATGATGCATTTTGTTATGCACGCGGTTCAGGTCATCGGTGCTAAACAAGCCGCGCGCCAGCCCGGACTGGTTGCTGATGACGACAACATGGTAGCCACTGTTGGTCAGGCGGGTAATGGCTTCCAGGCTGCCCTCGATGGGGATCCACTCGTCAGGTGATTTGATGAATTCGTCGGAGTCCTGATTGATGACGCCATCACGATCGAGTATCACGAGTTTTATGTTTGACGCCAAGGTTGCTTCCCCAGGTTAATCCGGCTTAATCCGGTTGGCCCATGTCCCTGAATTCAGAGACTCTTATCCGCCCATCGACCATGCGTGAGTCGCGCGCTTGCAGTTTTTGCATTTTTGCCCAAAAGGATTTTTTCAGGTCAAAGTCAGCGGCAATGGCGGTGCCGATAACAAGAATCATCAGGTCGGCACATTCTTCTGCCAGCTCACTGATGTCTTTGCCCTTGGTAACACAGGAAGAGATTTCACCGAGCTCCTCGGCCATCAACGATACCCGGTAGGTCATGTCTTCACCGCCGCTGTTCCTGAAATCATGCTTGTCATGAAAGGTCTGAACGACATTGAGCATGGCATCGTAGCTGTCAGGGTTTAATTTGGCATGGTTCGACGTGGTGGGCTCAGACATGATTGGCTCCAGAGTTGACTGATGTGATGATGGTTATCCGGCCTTTAAACACGATATATCGGCCACTTGCAGAAACAGGTTGCGCAGCTCCTGCAACAGGGCCAGCCGATTATTACGCAGTGCTTCATCATCGACCATGACCATGACCCTGTCGAAGAAACTGTCGACGCTATCACGCAGGCCTGCCAGTTGTTTCAGGGCCTCGGTATATTCAAACGAGGCAACCAGCGGCGCTATATGTTGTTTCATCTCATTAATGGCACTGGCCAGGGATTTTTCTGCGGCTTCGTTTAGCTTGCCAGCCTCAATGCCCTCAGGCAGCACAATACCCTCGGCCTGTGCCTTCTTCAACAGATTGTGGCAACGCTTGTTGGCTGTCGCCAGACTCTGGGCCTCGGGCATGGCACGGAATGCCTTTACCGCATGCAGGCGCTGATCCAGTTCGTTTAAATGCTTCGGCCGCAGAGAAACGACTGCATCTATCTCGTCATGTTCAAAACCCTTGTTGACATAGTACACGTGCAGGCGGCCAAGGATAAAATCAAAGACGGCTGCCAGCACATCTTCAGCGATGGTGAGGTTATTTACATGCTGGTAATTATCTGCTGCCTGCTCGAGAAGACTTTGCAGATCCAGCGGCAGGCCAAATTCAATGGCAACCCGCAGTATGCCGAGTGCGGCACGACGCAGGGCGAAGGGATCCTTGTCGCCGGTGGGGGCCTGGCCAATGCCGAAGATGCCGACCAGGGTATCGAGCCGATCTGCCAGCGCAACGGCCTGGCTGGTTTTTGAGGGTGGTAATCGGTCACCGGCAAAGCGTGGCAGATAATGTTCTTCAATCGCATTGGCCACCGCTTTCGGTTCACCATCATTCAGCGCGTAATAACGCCCCATGATGCCCTGCAGGTCAGGAAATTCATACACCATGCCTGACATCAGGTCACACTTGCAGAGCCTTGCCGCCGTTTCAGCATCGTGCGCGGGGGCATCGATCAGCCCGGCCAGGCGTTTGGCCAGCAGGCTGACACGCCGGGATTTATCGAACAGGCTGCCCAGTTTTTTCTGGAAGACCACGGTCTTTAAGTCTTCACTATACGATTCCAGTGTGCGTTTGCGGTCCTGTTGCCAGAAAAAATCGGCATCTCCCAGACGTGGCCGGATGACGCGCTCGTTTCCCTGGCGGACTTTATCGATGTCGGTGCTGTCGATGTTGCTGATGGTAATAAATACCGGCAATAACCTGTTTTTGTCATCGACGACGTAAAAATATTTCTGGTGGTTTTTCATCGAGCTGATGAGTACTTCCTGCGGTACTTCAAGAAAACGCGCATCAAAGCTGCCTTGTACGGCAACCGGCCATTCAATCATACTGGTGACTTCATCCAGCAGGCCCGCATCGATCACGGCAACGCCACCGGCCCGCTCCGCCGCTGCCTCGACCTGTTCACGGATCATGGTTTTACGCGATTCAAAATCAACAACGACCTTGCCTTCGTCTTCAAGCAGGCTGACATAGTTGCCTGGCGCGTCAATACGGATTGGATCGGGGTGGTGGTAACGATGCCCACGGCTGAGCCGGCCGCTGGAGACACCGAGTATGTCTGTGTTGATCACTTCATCACCGAACAACAAAATGACCCAGTGCACCGGACGAACGAACTCGGCATCAAGATTGCCCCAACGCATTCGCTTTGGGATCGGTAGTCTTTTCAGCGACTGGCGAACGATATCCGGGATCAGGGACTGTGCAGACTGGCCGGACTCTTCCAGCGTAAACGCCAGCCAGCTGCCCTTGTCAGTTTCCAGCTTCTGCAGCGCCTCAACAGAGACGCCGCATGAACTGGCAAAGCCCTGTGCGGCCCGGGTCGAATTGCCATTGTCATCAAAGGCCGCGGTAAGCGCAGGGCCGCGCCGTTGTACGCTGCGATCAGTTTGCGCCGCTTGCAGGTCTTTGACGATGACGGCCAGTCTTCTCGGCGAGGCGTAATCATTGAGCTGCGAAAAGCCAAGCCCGGCATTCTCCAGGCCATCGCGAATGCCCTCGGCAAATGCTGACATCAGCAACTTAAGCGCCTTTGGCGGCAGCTCCTCGGTGCCAATCTCAATCAGCAGGTCGTGTGTATCCTTCGTGTTAGCGGCACCCGTCACTGGTCGCGCCCTTTTCGTTCTTTTGGCCCCATTGATCCTTTTTAACATGGGGAAGCCAAGGGCTTCACGACTTTGGTAATAGCTCTCGGCGACCGCACGTGCCAGCGAACGTACCCGCAACATATATCGTTGTCGTTCGGTGACCGAAATTGCATGGCGGGCATCCAGCAGGTTGAACTGATGTGAGGCCTTCAGCACCATTTCATAGGCAGGCAATGGCAGGCCGGCCTCGATAAGCTGGTTACTTTGCTTTTCTGCGGCGTCAAAACCGATAAACAATTGTTCGGTATCGGCCTGCTCAAAGTTATAGGCCGACATCTCCACCTCGTTTTGATGGAACACATCCCGGTAACTGACCGGCCCGTTTGAGGTGTCTGCCCATTTCAGGTCAAACACGCTTTCTACGCCCTGCAGATACATCGCCAGTCGCTCCAGGCCATAGGTGATCTCACCGCTGACGGGTTTGCAATCGAGGCCGCCAACTTGTTGAAAATACGTGAATTGCGTGACCTCCATGCCATTCAGCCAGACCTCCCAGCCGAGACCCCAGGCCCCCAGGGTCGGCGATTCCCAGTTATCTTCGACAAAGCGGATGTCATGCACCAGTGGATCGAAGCCCAGCGAGGTCAGAGACCCCAGGTACAGCTCCTGGATCTCCATCGGTGATGGCTTCAGGAGCACCTGGAACTGGTAATAATGCTGCAGCCGGTTTGGGTTTTCGCCATAGCGGCCATCGGTTGGCCGGCGGGACGGCTGAACATAGGCACAATTCCATGGCTCCGGACCAATCGCGCGCAAAAATGTCGCGGGATGAAACGTCCCCGCCCCGACCTCGATGTCCAGCGGCTGCAGGATGATGCAGCCCTGGTTTGACCAATAGTCCTGTAGCGCGGCTATAAGGCCTTGAAAAGTAGAGATATTATATGAAGTTTTGCCGGGGTTGCTCACAATTTTTCGTCGTTGCCAGTAATAGATGGCGTAGTATACCGCGCTGATTATCCTGGGGATATTGTTCGTCGCATAATCACGCCCTGGCAGAGGTCGCGCCGAAATGGGCACCACCAGGCTCAAGTTAACTGGTCACAAGCCGTTGATCTGGTTAAGCTAGGGACAATATCGGGGGTTACGGATATGCTGATCACCGGGTCTACTGCCACGCACTTGTGGCAACGACTGATTCGCGAGGCACAGGACGATCTGAATTGTCCACTGGGCGAAGAGCTTGAGGCCTATCTGGTTCTCACGCTGGGACACTATACCCGCCAACCGGCACTGGGCCAGCGGATCCTGTCGCTGGATTACCTGAATGCGATGCAACCCACCAGCAACGGTATTGGCAACAGCACTGGCCATGTGCAGGCGCTACGCGAGGTCGGTGACCATTGCCTGCTGACCTCCGGACTGTTTCCACAACGTGCGCGGCGGCGGCGGGTACAGGTCAGTTACTACGTGGATCTTGGTCGCAGCGCCTATGACAGTTTATCCATGTCGATGAATAATACCTGGTCCCGCCTGTATCAACAGATGTCAGAGGGTTTTGTTGTGTTAATGGATATACTGCAGGCGATGCGGCCGCGCGAAGAAATGCCCGCGTGGTTGTCACCGCTCGAGGCCCACGAACTATGGCGCGATACCGGCGCGCGCGTGGCGCGGCGGGTATTGACAGACACCTCGGTCGATGCTGACCCTGCTGCCGGTATGGCCTTGAGCCAGCGGCGCCAATAGTGCTCCAGGCGATTAATTATTTGTCCTGACTGTTTATCCGTTAATGTCGCCATGTCAGGTGATTTTTCCGCTACTATATACCCCTGTTTTAACCTAACTAGTACTCTTTCAATGACTCAGCGTAAGGCAGTAGCACTTGTTTCGGGTGGGCTGGATTCCATGTTGGCGGCCAGAGTCATCATGGAACAAGGCGTTCACGTGGAGGGGATCAATTTCTTCACGGGTTTTTGTGTGGAAGGGCACACCCACGCAATACGCAAGAAAGATCGTGACAAACCCAGGCGTAATAATGCGCTGTGGGTGGCCGAACAACTTGGCATAAAACTGCACATTGTGGATGTCATCGAGGAATACAAGCAGGTGCTGACATCACCCAAACATGGTTATGGCGCCAACATGAACCCGTGTCTGGACTGCAAGGAGTTTATGGTGCGCAAGGCACATGAGTGGGCCCAGGCAAACAACTTTGATTTTATTATTACCGGTGAGGTGGTTGGCCAGCGGCCGATGTCACAACGCATGGACACCATGCCAGTGATTGCAAACGAATCTGGCGCAGGTGATTTATTGTTACGGCCTCTTTGCGCAAAATTATTACCGCCGACCAGACCAGAGCGCGAAGGCTGGGTGGATCGTGACGCGCTGGGTAATTTTTCCGGTCGTGGGCGTAAACCGCAGATGGCCATGGCGGACAAGTTTGGTTTCAAAGACTATGCACAACCTGCCGGGGGCTGCTGCTTCCTGACGGACGCAAAATATTCAGCAAAACTGGTGGATCTTTGGCGGGCTAAGAACAGCAAGGAGTATGAGCTTGATGACATCATGTTATTAAAGGTCGGCCGACATATCCGGCCTGGGGCGAATTTCAAGCTTATTATAGGGCGAGAAGAAGGCGAGAATAATTTTCTCTCGGGCTATCGAAAAACCTTTTCCTCGATGCAAATCACCAGCCATAAAGGTCCTCTGGTTCTGATTGATGGCCAGCCTGATGCGCTTGAACTGGAACTGGCGGCCCGTCTGGCAGCCCGTTATAGTCAGGGCAGAGAGGCGGATCAGGTTGTGGTTGAGTTGACCACGCCGGAAGGATCAACAACGCAGTTCAATGTGCCTCCGATGACGGCAACAGAAATACCTGAAGAGTGGTATATCTGATTTCGGTTTAAAATCAGGAGTTAATCTTGGCTAAACATTCTGTAGATGCACGTGGCCTGCTTTGCCCAATGCCGGTAATTCGTGCCCAGGACAAGGTCGTGGAATTATCCCCGGGAGAGACCCTGGAGGTGGTTTGCACCGATCCCGGGGCGACCAACGATGTGCCTGCATGGTGTCGCATTAACGGGCATAAGGTCATCGATATTACGCAGGGCGATAATGTTATCGTGATCACTGTCGAAGTCGGAGAGCAATAGATTGCAGCAGCAGGCGAATACTCGCTACAGGGAAGTTGTGAAGGTGACCCTGATTGGTTCAGTGGTAGACCTGTTATTAGGCGTCGCAAAAATTTTTGTCGGTGTGATTGGTGGTTCCCAGGCACTGATAGCCGATGGTATTCATTCCCTGTCTGATCTGGCCACGGACTTCCTGGTACTGTATGCCATCAAGCACGCCAGCCGTGATGCCGATGAAGAACATCCCTATGGGCATGCGCGAATCGAAACCGTCGCCACCGTTGCCCTTGGGACCGCGCTGATCGTGGTGGCATTTGGGATTGCTTATGATGCCATCAGCAGGTTCGACGATCCGCGGCAATTGCTACATCCTGGCTGGCTGGCCTTGTCTGTCGCTATTGTGTCAATCTTTGCCAAGGAGGCGATCTACCATTACACCATGGCGGTGGCGAAGAAGTATCGCTCCAGTATGCTGCGGGCCAATGCCTGGCATAGTCGCTCCGATGCAATTTCATCGGTGATTGTCGTGGTCGGCATACTGGGATCGATGGCGGGATATGATTACCTGGATGCGCTGGCTGCTACCGGTGTGGCGCTGATGATTGCCAGGATTGGCTGGGGGCTGGCCTGGAACAGCCTGCGCGAACTGATTGACACCGGCCTGGATGCGGAAAAGGTCAGAACGATTAGCGAGGCGATCAGGGCGGTAGACGGGGTCAGCGACATGCATATGTTGCGCACCCGGCAGATGGGTGGTGATGCCCTGGTGGAGGTGCACCTGCAGGTGGACTCCCGTTTGAGCGTGTCAGAGGGCCATCAAATCGGCGAAACCGTGCGCGGCAAGCTGATGCATGAATTTGAGCATGTCTCGGATGTGACCGTCCACATTGACCCGGAGAACGATGAGCACGCCACCCCCTGCCAGCACTTGCCTTTGAGGGCCAAAGTGATGCAACATCTGCAGTCCCTGTGGAAAGATATTGATGTGGCCAGGGATCCAATGGAGGTGTCGCTGCACTACCTGGATGGAAAGATCGACGTGGAAATCACCTTGCCGATGTCTCGATTCACAGAGATGGGACAGATGCAGCGAGTGGCAGGCGATTTGATTGCCAGAGTGGAGGGAGACGACATAATCCGCAGTGTCCGAGTTAAGTATGCCTAGCGTATTATATTAGTGCGCAGCGAATAAATATGCACTAATATAGTGCGCAGATCCCCTGACAGGGTCGCCAGGTAAATGTATTAATTAATAAAAACAATGATTTATTATATGGCATGGTAAATGCACATATGCAGTGCATTTTCCCTGATTGTATTAATCCCAATGATATTACTCATGGCGACAAACGCACCCGAAGGAGTATTGAGCTATGTCCGCAACTAAAGTTAATAAAATAATCAAAGACAACGATGTCAGATTCGTTGATCTGCGATTCACCGATTCACATGGCAAGCAGCAGCACGTTACCGTTCCTGTATCACAAATCAGTGCCAGCTTTTTTAAAGAAGGCAAAATGTTTGACGGTTCCTCGATCACTGGCTGGAAAGGCATTAACGAATCCGACATGATCCTGATGCCCGATCTGGACACGGCCGTGATGGATCCGTTTATGGATGATTCCACCCTGATTATCACTTGCGATATTGTCGAGCCTACCACCATGAAGGGCTACGAACGTGATCCACGTTCCATTGCCAAGCGCGCCGAGGCCTATCTGAAGTCTACCAAGATTGCGGACACGGCCTATTTTGGCCCAGAACCGGAATTCTTTGTGCTGGATGACGTCAAGTGGGGCTCCACGATGGCGGGTTCCTTCTATAGAGTGGATTCAGAAGAGGCCGAGTGGAGCTCAGAGCGTACTTTTGAAGATGGCAACATTGGTCACCGCCCAGGCGTTAAGGGTGGTTACTTCCCGGTTCCCCCGGTGGATTCACTGCAGGATCTGCGCAGTGCCATGTGCCTGGCGATGGAAGAAATGGGCCTGCCAACTGAAGTGCATCACCACGAAGTGGCGACTGCCGGTCAGTGTGAAATCGGTACCGATTTCAACAGCCTGGTGAAAAAGGCTGACGAAGTACAGACCCTTAAATACTGTGTACACAATGTGGCGCATGCCTATGGCAAGACCGCGACCTTTATGCCGAAGCCACTGGTTGGTGATAACGGTAATGGTATGCACGTCCATCAGTCACTTGGTAAGGGTGGTAAGAACATATTCATGGGCAACAAGTACGGTGGTCTGTCTGATAACGCCCTGTATTACATCGGCGGTGTTATCAAGCATGCCAAGGCGCTGAATGCATTGACCAACTCCAGTACCAATAGCTACAAGCGTCTGGTGCCTGGCTTCGAAGCGCCGGTAATGCTGGCATATTCAGCACGCAACCGTTCTGCGTCTATTCGCATCCCTTACGTGACCAATCCCAAGGCGCGGCGTATTGAGGTGCGCTTCCCGGATTGCACGGCCAACCCCTACCTGGCCTTTGCCGCGATGATGATGGCCGGTCTTGATGGCATCAAGAACAAGATCAACCCTGGCGATGCCATGGACAAGGACCTGTATGATCTGCCGCCGGAAGAAGAGGCCAAGATCCCCCAGGTGTGCAGTTCATTTGATGAGGCGCTGGATGCGCTGGACAAGGATCGTGCCTTCCTGACCGCAGGCGACGTGTTCACCGATGACATGATCGATGCCTTTATTGAGCTGAAGATGGAAGAAGTGACTCGTCTGCGCATGAGTACTCATCCCGTTGAGTTCGACATGTATTACAGCGTGTAATCCAGATTAGCCGCTGTTTTAGCGACACAGTCTCATTTGGGGGCGTTTTTCTTATATATGGGGTAATAACACGCCACCGGAATAGCGGAACTAATGGCGGTGTACTAACGTCTTATATTAGAGAATCCACAAGGAGTGTTCTATGGGCCGTCGATATAACTGCCGGCAGGCAGGATTAATCATATTGCTCTCTAGCCTGGCTATCGCGCCAGTTTTGTCAGCTTCACCAGCGGTGCCGGCCTCATCGGCGGCGCCAGCGACCTATGAGTGTCCGGGTGAATATGACAAGAAGATCTATACGGACAAGCCCTGCGAGGGTGGTCAGGAGATTGAGATTCCGGCGAATAATACCTACAAGCCAGAGGCCGTACCGCCAAGCAGATCACGCGCAGTCGATGCGGCCAGTCGCAGGCCCTACCGCAAATTCTGGATCACCTCGCCAAAGGCAAACCAGGTCATCAAGGTCGCTAACTGGCGCGTCAAGGTGAGCTACAAATTGCGCCCCGGGTTACAAAAGGGCGACTACGTGGTGTTCAAGCTTGATGGTAAGAAGAGGAAGGCCGGCAAAAACTCAACGCTGCAGAAGGTCTACCGGGGCGCCCACAAGCTGACGGCAAGCGTACGTAATAGCCAGGGAGTAATCCTGAAAAAGGCCAAATCGGTCAGCTTTTTCGTGCAGTCCGCCAGCGATAATGCACCCCCATTGGTCTATCAGGACAGCAATAATGATGGCATGGATGACGTCAGCGGGGAGAGTATCCCGCCGGGGGCGTTCGTCGATAGTGACAATGACGGGCTTGACGACAGCACCGGCATGAGCCTGCCGAAGAATAAACTCCCACGCGCACCATCGGTACCCCGTGCGCCGCGTGCCCCTCGCGGATATTAATCGCCAGGACGCACCATATTGGTGCATTAAGCCTCAAATATCTGCTACAATCCCACCACGGTGTCATTCGTGGCATCGTCGTGGTTATGGCCGTTTGCTTTTTTCTTTTATATCTTATTGTTATTATTAACTATTCTTTATGAACGGTGGCATAGAAATTAAATCGCACCGTAGCGGAAAGCTGGTTTGGATCTTGCACATAGACGAGGCATGGACTCATTAGCCAATATGGACATACCCTCAAATACCCAGGTAATTGAGCACCTCAACACCGCCATTATGATGTTCGATGACGAGGCCAGACTCGTCTATATCAACCCTGCGGCCGAGATGCTGTTTAGCCTGAGCGCGCGTCAGGCAGACGCTATGCTGGCCAGTGATGTGTTAATGGGCAATGAGGATCTGTTAAAGACCCTGGCGGATTCGCTGCAAACGGGGCACACCAGTACCGAGAGGGAGTCATCGTTGTTGCTGCAGGATGGCAGCCAGATCAGCGTCGACTGCACGCTTACCGGGATTCAGAATAAAGACGGGCATCATGCCGTGTTACTGGAGATGATCCGCGTAGATCGACTGATGCGCATCTCGCGTGAAGAGAATCTATTGGTGCAAAACCAGGCCGCGCGCATGTTGGTACGCGGTATCGCCCATGAAATCAAGAATCCGTTGGGCGGTCTGCGTGGTGCCGCACAGTTGCTGGAAAAAGAATTTACTGATGACAGCCTGAAAGAATACACCAACGTAATTATTGGTGAGGCCGATCGCCTGCGCAATCTGGTGAATAAAATGCTCGGCCCAATCAATGTGCCGAAGAAACAACAGACCAATCTTCATGAAGTACTGGAGCGCGTTCGAACTCTGGTTCTGGCAGAATCCGATAAAGACATCAGGATTGTTCGTGACTATGATGTCAGCATTCCTGTTGTACACGCAGATATAGACCAGTTGATACAGGTTGTATTAAATATTACCAGCAATGCCGTGCGCGCGATTGAAGACAAGGGGGCGATAACGTTTATTACCCGGGTCGAAAGACAGTACACCATTGGGACAAGGCACTATCCACTGGTTGCAAGGATCGACATCAAGGATGATGGTATTGGTATTGAAAAAGAAATGTTGGAAAGTATTTTTATGCCAATGGTAACTGCTTTTGCAGATGGCACGGGGCTGGGTTTATCCATTGCGCAATCACTGGTGAATCAAATAGGCGGTTTGATCGAATACCAGTCTGAACCAGGCAATACCGTCTTTACTGTTCTTATCCCTATAGAAACAATGGACGAGGTTTAATCATGGAAAGTATATGGGTCATAGATGATGATCGGTCCATACGCTGGGTGCTTGAAAAGGCACTGGCAAATGCGGATATGGATGTAACTTGTTTTGAAGATGCCACTGGCGTACTGGAAAAGGCCCAGGCTGGCGTGCCCGATGCCATTATCACCGATATTCGTATGCCGGGTGTGGATGGACTGGAATTACTCTCGCAGCTACGTGAGACCCATCCGGAGTTACCGGTCATTATTATGACCGCGCACTCAGATCTTGATAGTGCCGTGGCCGCCTATGAGGGTGGCGCATTTGAATATTTACCAAAACCATTTGATGTCGATGATGCGGTAGAACTGGTCAGGCGTGCCGTTGAGCATCATCGCCAAAAATCAAGGGTGTCCCGGCAAAATAGTGCAAAAAGGACCCCGGAGATCATTGGTGAGGCCCCGGCAATGCAGGAGGTCTTTCGCGCTATTGGTCGATTGTCTCGCTCCAATGTGACGGTGTTGATTAATGGCGAATCCGGTACCGGCAAGGAGCTGGTGGCGCATGCGCTGCACCGCCATAGTCCTCGCGCCAATAAACCGTTCATTGCGCTTAACACGGCAGCCATTCCAAAAGATTTACTCGAATCAGAATTGTTTGGTCACGAGAAGGGCGCCTTCACCGGTGCCAACAGTCTGCGTCATGGCCGTTTTGAGCAGGCAGATGGCGGCACATTATTCCTCGATGAAATCGGTGATATGCCCGCTGAACTGCAGACCCGTTTGCTGCGGGTGCTGGCTGAGGGCGAGTTTTACCGCGTCGGCGGGCATACCCCTATCAAGGTGGATGCCCGCATTATTACCGCGACCCACCAGAATCTGGAGAAACTGGTAAGCAAGGGGCGTTTTCGTGAGGATCTGTTTCATCGGCTGAATGTAATTCGTATTCACATCCCGCCACTGCGGGACCGTCGTGAAGACCTGCCGGCATTACTGCGCCACTTTATCAATGAATCGGCGGAAGAGCTGAAGGTTGAATTAAAAGTATTGACGCCGGAGGCGGAGGCATTTCTTTGCCGGTATGACTGGCCTGGAAATGTACGCCAATTGAGCAACACCGCGAGATGGCTGATGGTGATGGCCTCCGGGCAACATATCCAGCTGGATGAGTTACCACCGGAATTGCTCCAGAGCGAGACAAAAAGTACTGAAAATGAAGACTGGCAGACATCGCTGCGACGCTGGGCGGAGCACAACATGATGGGCGGAAATGAGGGCATTCTAAACAATGCCACACCCGATTTTGAGCGCATTATGATCTCTGCCGCCCTGAAACAAACCGGTGGCAGGCGTCAGGATGCCGCGCGGTTGCTGGGCTGGGGGCGCAATACCCTCACTCGCAAGATTAAAGAGTTACACATGAGCGATGCGCAGGTGTTGCGTAACCATAGCGCCTAGTAAACCTCCCTTCTGTAAATGGTGGCATCATCACCACTGAAAATGCCAAAAGTGGCCGTGGCGTTTGGGTCCTCGTCATAGATACCATCTACATTCCAGTCATATAATAACCAGGCCGGCGTGGACGTTGAATCGATGTTCAAGGTGCCCGGCTTGTTGGGTGCCTGTAACCACAGGTTGAAGCTGCCGGCGGTCGGCGGCTCTGTATATGCCTCGGCCAGGGGTCCGTCGGCTGCACAGGCAATGCCGCTGAGGTTGGCCGCCGCCGGATTTTCCTGCACGCAGGTATCTGCAGTGAGCAGGGTATCAGTCGGGATCGGGTCGCTTAAACCTAATGTGATACCGGTTGCACAAACATCCAGTGTATTGCTGACAAACTGCGTGCCGTTAAAATACTCGTTACTCATCTGCATATTCATGTCGACGAGCTCGGAGCCGTAGTTTGATACCAGGTTGAGGCGTCCATAGCGAACCTGGGTGGCGGCGCCGATCGCAATGGCCTCGCAGTCCGGCACCAGCGTGCAGTCGCCGCTGGTGGTGGCCTTCATATTCAGGTTCTGGATATTGCGGCCGTCCTGTTCCTGGTCAGCGGCATAACTGGCATCCGCAGGAATCGAAAAGCGTATCCCCAGTTGTAAATTATCGAACGGCCCGTCAGGGCCTGTGGCGAGCCGGAGAAAAGTGCTGGGCGCGAGATTAAGGACATGTTGGCCGCTGATCCAGTCCGCCGTGTTCGGGATCCGTGACGCCAGGTCGGTGCCATCATCGCTGTCCTCCGCCACCGAATAGATGACACCGGTATCGTAACCGGCGATGCTGTCATAATTCGCCGGCACGCCTTCATTTACGCCGCGCGCCTGCAGGGTGTAGCTGAGCGTTAATGCATTCTGATCCATGTAGGTAAAGGTGCCGCAGGCAGCGGTTACGGCACTGCCCGCCTGCAAGGTAAAGTGATCCGGGTAGAAGCGCCCGACCGGGGCACTGTAGCCAAGGACATCGATTCCTGAGCCCACAAACAGGTAATCTGTTGCCTGTGCCTGCAGCGTGACACTACCGACCTCGTTGTAGGTCAGGTCTGCCGCGCTATTAAAGGTGCCGTTGCTATAATCTGCCTGCAGGATGTTGATGGTACCGCCGAGCGTGCCGGCCGCACCCCCGGCCGGGGTAAAGGCGCTGCCGGTCAGTGCGGACAGGGCCGTTAGCCAGGCAAAGTTTGGGGTGGTGCCATTGCCATTGTCGGTAATGTCGCTGCCGATATCGGGCACGCCATCCACATCGGCATCATCCGCCGGGTCATACTGGTATCCGGTGCCATCCAGCTGGAAGGTGTCTTCCGCGGCAATGAAACCCGCGCCCGCCGCCGCGGTACCGCCCGGGTTGGCCGTGGCGCCCTGGCGGACATTGGTCAGCGCGATGCCGAAGGGCCTGACGACGAAGTCATTGCTGCCACCTACCATGTAGTTATCGGATGGTGTGCCATCCGCCAGCAGGATATTGTGTCGTGCATGCAACTGTAGCTGGCCGGCATCCGGGTAGTTCAACACGATAGTTGCCCTGGCACTGGCATCGAAGGACAGGGCTGGGAAGTTGGTATAGCCCGCCGCACCGGCACCGCCATTGTCATTGCTGGTACTGATTGGGGTAGTGTTGATACTCAGTTGGCGGCCCGCGCAGGTGAGGGGGTTGCGGCATTCGGCGCCGATATCCACGCTCTCGGTTTTGCTAATGAACAGCGGTGTACACTGATTTGGATCATTGTCTGAGACACGGACTGCCTGCAGGGTGATGACCTTGCTTCCAGGATTGAGGTTGGAGTCCTTGCCTGCGATCTGGGTAGTGATAGTCTGGTTGCCGTCGGAATCGTTGTTGAAAATAAAGCCGGAGGTTGCGAACGAAATGTCTGGATCATCCGCCGCCGTGGCAGCGCCAGACGTTTCGCTGGATGTTCCATCGGTGACGTTAAAGTTAACCGTTTCCGGATCACTGCCTGGGGAGGTGTAGTTGAAGGCCAGTTCCACGGTGTTTTCTCCGCCGGGAAAAGTGTAGGTCGCAGCACCTGCGCCAAGGTTGGTCAATATGCCCGTGCCGGTGATCACGCTTGACCAGGTGCCAAGGTTGGTGGAAGTGCTCAGGTTGATGGTGATATTGCCAGGGTCTATCGGATTATCCCCCGCATCACGACCTGTGATCGTGATGGTCTCCGCCAGACAGCTGATGCCACTGCCATCATGGCTGACCGAATAGTGATCCAGCAGGTTACAAGGATGCGTCGCGTTCATATCGATATTGATCTGGCTCTGGGTTAGCACCGTGTTGTAAATTCTGACTTCATCGATCGAGCCATTGGCAGACCTGGCGGAGGAGCCATTGACCAGATAGGTGCCGCGGTTGTCACCCATATAAAGAGACAACATATTCCCCAGCACACCATTGGTGCCAAAGGTCTGGCTGGCATCGAGGTTGCCGTTGATGTAGATCTGCAGGGTGTCATTCGGCAGGTCCCAGGTGGCTGCCACGTGAACCCAGACACCGGCATTAAAATTATTGTTACCCGAATTCAGCACGAAGTCACCATCGTTGCTGTCTTCCAGTGCGAATCGCAGCCGACTATTATTACGCAGCACCAGGAAGAAATATTTTGCCGGTCCGGCGGCGCTATTGGAGGCATCAAATAACATTCGGTCGCCATTATTACCATTCCAGCGCACATTGCTCTTGTACCAGAAGTCGATGGTGCCAACATTTCCTATGCTATTCATGTCCACACCGGTATCAACCGCATCCTGGGTAGCGACGGCATTATTGAAAGGAATCTCGCCGTAACCACAGGTGCCCGGGTCTCCGGGGATGGCCGGGCTGGCGCCGGCAGTGACGGCACTGTCGACAGCGGTGCCATGATTGGCATTGCCCGAGCTATCGATGACTTCATTGGCGGTGCCATTCCAGGCGGCTTCGTCCATTTGATAATAGGCCTGTGGTACCGCGGGTGTCGGTGGCTGTATGCAGACATCATCCGCATGCCAGTAATCCCAGTCGGGGCCACTACCGCCAGTCTGGCGGAAACGCAACTGGAAGGCCGCATGCAGCGCATTGGCGGGCAGGGAATAGAGGCGCGTATAGGCCTGCCCGGGGGTGCCATTGCCCGCAAACGTTTCCAGGGCCACCCAGTTCAACGCATTGTTTAAATATTCAATGACCAGGTCTTCACCGTTGTCCGGGTCTTCGCTGAAACTGTCGGCACCCCGACGCACCCAGACGCTGACCTCGGCCGAGGTGGCGGCCGAGAAATCCACCACGTTCGAGGTGACGGTGACGGTGTTCCAGCGCAGAAACAGTGAGTTGCCCGGCGATAATGACGTCTGGCCGCTAATCCCGGCACTACCGCTGCCGCTGATGCTCCAGTAGATCAGGCCACTCTCAAAATCATCACACAGGCTGGTCAGCACCGCGGGTGGCGCGATCTCGGTGACAATGACATCGTCGATGTGCCAGTAATCCCAGTTAGAACCACTGCCACCCGTCTGGCGGACACGCAGACGAAGCCCGGCATGTAATGCGGCGGCCGGTAGTGTGTACGTGCGGGTGTATGTCTGCCCGGGCGTGCCATTGCCGAGAAAGGTCTCCAGGGTTACCCATGCGGCGGTGTTATCCAGATATTCGATGACCAG
>BTQY01000014.1:0-49230 GCA_036986115.1 Gammaproteobacteria bacterium
TCGTCAGCCAACTCAAGAGCGCGTTTATACAAGGCATTTTTCTTCGCGCCGGTGATCTCGCTGGCCAGGGCCGCGGCCTGCTTTAGCGGTAATTCTTTCAACAAAATGTCTAATACTCGCGCCGCTTCAACGGCCCCGTCATCGTTCGCTTCGGCGCCGCCGATCAGGATCACTGCCTCGCCGCGCTGTTGATTGGTATCGTCCTCTACCCACTGCACCAGTTCGCCCAGCGTGCTCAAACGGATGGTCTCATGGACCTTGGTCAACTCGCGGGCCAATACGGCCGGTCGTGCCGCACCGAAGATATCGAGCATGTCCTGCAAGCTCTCCAGTAGCCGGTGCGGGGCCTCATAATAGGCGGTGGTGCGGGGTTCGCACTGAAGCGCCTCAAGCCGGCGGCGCCGGGGGCCGGCCCTGGCCGGCAGAAAACCTTCAAAGACAAACCGATCCGTGGCCAAACCGGCGGCGCTCAGGGCACCCAGCATGGCACTGGCACCGGGGATCGGACTGACCCGGATACCGGCCTGATGGGCCGCTCCGACCAGGTGGTAGCCCGGGTCACTCAACAACGGTGTGCCGGCATCAGAGATCAGCGCCACGTCTTCACCCCGTTGCAGGCGCTCGATAATGCCCTGGCTGGCCTGGCGCTCATTATGCTCGTGTAACGCCAGCATAGGAGTGCTGATGGCCAGGTGCTTTAATAACTGGCCACTGTGGCGGGTGTCCTCGGCAGCGACGACGGCCACCCCTGCCAGCACCTGGCGGGCACGCTCGCTGATGTCCGCCAGATTACCGATAGGTGTGGCGACCACGTATAATGTCCCGATTGTGACCGATCCGATTGACACGTCGCCGCTACCTCAAGATACTTAAGATGCTTAAGATATTCGGGAACCTGAATTCAACAATGTCTGAAATACCCATATAGAAAACCCCATGATAAAACAATTTTTTGCTGGCCCCCTGGTGGTTGTGCTGCCCGGCCTGATACTGGGACTATTCCTTACTGGATGCGGCCTGTCCACGCCCATTGTACCGGAGCAACCCGACGGCCGGGGGCTCCGGGCACAAAAAGGTCCTGATGATCAGCGGGCCAGACAACTAATGGCAGCTGGCAACTGGCTGGCCGCTGCACAGGAATACCAGCGTCTGGCCAGGCGGGCATCCGCCCCGGCCAGGCAGGATTACCTGCTGCTAACCGCCAGGGCACTGATCCGTGCCGGCCATAGCAAGGATGCCAGCGGGATCCTCGGCCAGCTGCAACCCACTATCGGTGACGCCCGCCTGATCATACGTCGACAGATACTACTGGCGGAAGTGGCGCTGGTGGAGGGAAATGGGCCCAGGGCACTGCAATTACTCAATATGAACCTGCCGGCGAATCTGCCAGGGGATCTGCATGCCGATATCCACCGGATGCGTGCCGAGACCTTCTCTGCGACTGGCAATCACATTGATTTTGTCAGTGAGCGGGTCAAGCTGGAGACCTACCTCAACGACCAGGATGCGCTGGCCAACAACCGTGAGCTCATCTGGCAGGGCCTGATGGGGCTGTCCGCAGAGGCACTGAAAAAACTTCAGTTGAATCCCCCGCCGAACATTCTCAGTGGCTGGATGGAACTGGCCTTTATCGCCAAGCGCTATGCCAATGACCCGGTACAACTGGCCTCGGCCACCGACCTGTGGCAACGCCTGTACCCAGGCCACCCGGCACCGGTCACCTATGCCTCCGGCAAATTCAGCCTCGCCGGACTGCATGCGCCAAAACAGATCGCGCTGCTACTGCCATTGTCGAACCAGTTTGCCCCGGCGGCCAGGGCAATCCGCGATGGTTTCCTGGCGGCTTATTATCAGGACACCGCGATCAGTGGCAAACCGGTGATCAAGGTCTATACCGTCACCGCCGAAAATGTCCTGAATATGTACCAACAGGCGATCGCGGAGGGTGCCGATTTCGTCGTTGGGCCATTACAAAAACACAGCGTCAACTTGCTGGCTGCCAGTGGCAATCTGGAGGTGCCGGTACTGGCACTGAATAATATTACTACCAGCAGCATTATCCCTGATACCTTTTACCAGTTCGGCCTGTCACCGGAAAACGAGGCCCGTCAGGTCGCCGAACGGATCTGGCTGGATGGCCTTGAACAGGGCGTTGCGCTGGTGCCGGAAGGCAACTGGGGTGATCGGGTACAGGGCGCCTTTAGCGAACGCTTTACCCAGTTGGGTGGCCGCGTGGTCGAGGTCAAGACCTACAATGCCAGCGACAAGGAATTTTCCAGGCCCATCAGTTCGATGCTGAAAGTGGATGCCAGTAAGACACGTCACCGTACCCTGAAGACCCTGCTTAACAGCAACATCAAGTTCAAGGAACGTCGCCGTCAGGATATCGATTTCATCTTCATGGCTGCCTTCCCGCGCCAGGCCCGCCAGCTACGCCCCGGACTGAAATTTTTCAATGCCGCGCACCTGCCGGTATACAGCACCTCACATGTGTATCGCGGCATCAATAACAAGCGGGCCGATCGCGATATGAATGGCCTGATCTTCGGCGATATGCCGTGGGTACTGCGCAAGCAGGCCGAAAACAACGATGCCGGGCTTTTATACTCACAGGTTAATCAGAACTGGCCGCAAAAGGAGGCGGTCAATTCCAGGCTATACGCACTGGGTGTGGATGCCTACAGGGTCATCCCGTATCTAAAACGACTCGGTACACATCCACTGGAACGCTTTTACGGCGTCACCGGCAGCCTGCGGCTGGATACCAGCCGGCGTATTCAGCGCCAGCTGATCTGGGCGCGTTTCTCAAAAGGACTGCCCCGGGAAATGGAGACGGTCAGCCGGGTGCACACCCCACAGGAACCAACACAACAGGATTCAACGGATGAATCGAGACAACCGATCCCGCCCGGTCAATTCCCGACGGGCCCAATCCCGACAAACCAATAGCACGGTTAATATTGGTAAACAGGCCGAACAATGGGCCTGTGATTACCTGCAGCAGCAGGGAATGCGGCTGATCCAGCGAAATTACCACTGCCGCCTCGGTGAGATCGACCTGATCATGGAGCATCAGAATACCCTGGTATTTGTCGAGGTCCGCTATCGACACCGGCACTGCTATGGATCGGCAGAAGAGTCCATCACGCCGACAAAACGACGTAAACTGATCGCCACTGCCAGGCATTATTTGCTGAATCATCCGGACTTTCGTGCCTGGCCTGGCCGCTTCGACGTGGTCTGTATGGGCCCCGGCACTGATCCGGCCATTATCAGGGACAGCCTGCGCTGGCTGCCGAACGCCTTTCAGGCCGGCTGACGCCTGACGTGCCGGGCATGATTAGAAGGTGAGCCGGTGATCATTTCGTTATACAATGCCCCTCAGCAGAATAATCTACCGGTAACAGGAGCAATAACCGAGACCGACTATGGATCCGATTGCACGTATTCAACATAACTTTCAGGAAAGTATCCAGACCAAGACCGATGCCCTGGATAAAGTCGCGGCTCCGATTGCCGCTGCGGCCAGCGCCATGGTGCAGTGTCTGCTGAATGGACACAAGATCCTTAGCTGTGGCAATGGCGGCTCAGCCGGAGATGCCCAGCATTTTTCATCCGAGATGCTGAACCGTTTCGAGAGGGAACGCCCCGGTTTTCCGGCGCTGGCCCTGACTACCGACACCTCGACGTTGACCTCCATTGCCAATGACTATAGCTTCAACGAGGTGTTTGCCAAACAGGTTCGCGCGCTTGGTCAGGAGGGCGATATACTGCTTGCCATCACCACCAGTGGTCGTTCCGGAAATATTACCAGCGCCATCAAGGCGGCCCATGACCGTCATATGACTTGCATCGTACTGGCCGGCAGAGATGGCGGCGATGTAACTACTTTACTGAATGACAGTGATATAGAAATCCGTGTGCCGGGCAGTTCTACTGCCCGCATACAGGAAACCCATATTCTCATTATTCATTGTTTATGTGATTTAATCGACTCAACACTACTTGGACAGGATGCTCAGGAATGACTAACAAACAAAAAATCTATTCACTGCTTGGTTCTCTGCTGATGGTAACTTTATTGCAGGGTTGTACAGGCGCCGTGGTTGGTGGTGCAGCGGCAGGTGGTGCCGCCGTCATACATGACCGGCGCTCGGCAGGGACTATCATTGACGATCAGGTGATCGAGCTCAAGGCCTTCGACAGGATCAATGGCAATGCCGAGATCCTCGAAAATACCCATGTCAACGTCAAATCACATAACTACGTGGTGTTGATAACAGGTGAGGCCCCAACCGAGAAACTCAAAAACGATGTTTACGAATTGATCAAGACAATTCCCAAGGTCAAACGTATCCATAACGAATTAATTATTGCCGCGCCCAGTTCCTATACATCACGCACCAGTGATTCCTGGATCACAGCCAAGGTGAAGACCGCCATGTTCAAGATCACGGACATTGAAGGCTTCGATTCCACCCGGGTCCGTGTTGTCACCGATAACGGCAGTGTCTTTTTGATGGGACTGGTGAAACGAAATGAAGCCGACGCCGTCACCGAGTTGGTCCGCAAGATCAGTGGTGTACAGAGAGTTATCAAGGTATTTGAGTATCTGGATTGACTACCCGTCATGGCACTCTATGGTCGTTAATATCCTTATATTAATCTGGCAGTCCGCAATACTGCGACCCTCTGCCGCATGTGCAAATGAGTAACCTGGATCAAACGCTAGTCAATACATTCAAGGGTATCGTCGGCAATGAGAACACACTGACCGATGCCAGTGAGTGCTGGCCCTATGGCTATGACAACAGCCGTCAGCACGCGCCCCCTGATGTCGTGCTTTTCCCGACCAGTCATCAGCAGATCAGTGATATCGTCACTGCCTGTTATCAACGCGGCATACCTTTGGTCGCCCGCGGTCGAGGCACTGGCACCACCGGCGCCGCCGTACCGGTAAAAGGTGGTGTGGTGTTGTCATTGGAACATATGGACAAGATCATCGATATCGACCCGGACAATCGCAGCATGGATGTGCAACCCGGGGTGACCAATGCCGAGGTACAACGGGCCGCTGCGCGGCACGGATTTTTCTGGCCACCGGATCCTACCAGCGGCGACGTCTGTACTGTCGGCGGAAACCTGGCCTGTAATGCTGCCGGGCCCCGTGCAATCAAATATGGTACCAGCCGCGACAATGTCCTCGGCCTGCACGCCGTCACGGGTACCGGCGACAGTATTCGCACCGGCGTGTATACCACCAAGGGAGTCGTCGGCTATGACCTGACCCGCTTGTTGATCGGTGCAGAAGGCACGCTGGCAGTGATCACCCGGGCGACCCTGAAACTGACCCCGATGGCGGAAATCGTACGTACCTTGCGTGCGGTCTATCAGGACATACACAGTGCCGCCAGGGCGGTGGCAGCCATCATGTCCCAGCCGATAACACCCTGCGCGCTGGAGATAATGGATGGCAAGTGTATTGAGCTTGCCAACCAGTATAAGGACCTGGGGCTACCTGAGCACGCCGGGGCGCTGCTGATGATAGAAGTTGATGGCGCGGCGGATGCAATAGATGGCGCCGTGGAGCGGGTTAAAACAGCGGCGGGCAATGACGGTCTGTTAGAAATCGAGGCCGCTGACAGTGACGCGGCACGCAAGCAGCTATGGCAGGCACGCAAGGCCCTGTCACCGGCATTGCGTCATGTTGCGCCGAAGAAGATCAACGAGGATGTGGTCGTGCCGGTGTCCCGGATACCGGAACTGATTGATGGTCTGCAGTCACTGGCAGAAGAACATGGTATTAGCATCGTCAACTTTGGACATGCGGGTAATGGTAATATCCATGTAAACCTGTTGATTGATCCGGATGACCCGCAGCAAATGGCACAGACACAACCCTGTCTGGACAAACTGTTCCAGCTGGTGCTGGATCTGAATGGGACCTTGTCCGGCGAGCACGGTATCGGCATGGAAAAACGCCAGTATGTCTCGAGGGAAATAGATGAAACAACGATGAAACTAATGCGTAATATCAAGCAACAATTTGATCCGGCGGGGATCTTAAACCCGGGAAAACTCTTCCCTGATTGAAAAACTATTTACCACGGGGGACACCGGGAAGACTCGGGGAACACCGGGTTAACCTATATATTCATTTCCCCGTGTGCCCGCTCTTAACCCCCGTGCTCCCCGTGGTAAATATCTTTTCATGTCAATAACTGCCGGTAACGCTGTGCATCTTCTTCACTAAAACAACAGGCGATGATCTCATCAAACCGGTTTTCATACCCCCGCATCACGCGGATGGCAATCTGCGCCGCTAAGTCCCTGGGGTAAGCATAGACACCGGTACTGATTGACGGAAACGCGATACTGTTTACTTCATTATCCAGGGCAAGCTGCAGGCTGTTACGATAGCAATTCTCCAGTAATCGCGGCTCACCGTCATGACCTCCATGCCATACAGGCCCAACAGTATGAATGACAAATTTGGCAGGAAGTTTGAAACCTGGAGTGATCTTTGCCTGACCGGTGGCGCAACCATGCAGACCACGACAATACTGGAGCAACTCGCTGCCAGCGGCATGCTGAATGGCTCCATCAACACCACCACCACCGAGCAAACTGTTGTTGGCCGCATTGACGATGGCATCAACATGCAGACAGGTAATATCGTCTTGCCACACCTTGATCATGTCATTAGCTCCATAAACTAGCGGAGAAATTCAGGAAATGATTACTCGACCAGTTTAAGGGCAGGTTTACCTGTGTTCTCCGGTGGTTCAGGGGCCTCAGGAGGCGTATCCCCTTCATCATCACTAAACACCATGCCCTGGCCATTTTCCTTGGCATATATCGCCAGTACCGCACTTATCGGGAAACTGAGATCGGTAGGCTGACCGTTGAATCGTGCGTTGAAATCGATACTGTCATTGCCGAGCAACAGATCCCGCACCGCCTCTGGTGCCACGTTTAAAATGATCTTGCCATCCTGTACGTGCCGGGACGGGACATGAACACCCTCTTGCTGCGCATCGACCAGCAGATGCGGCGTTTGATCGTTATCAACGATCCACTCGTAGAGGGCACGAATCAGATAAGGACGACTGGAGGTCATAGAAAGATTGTATCAGCCTGATCGGCACGAATGGGCAAATTTATTACCACAATATGAGAAAAATGCCCTATGGGCTAACAGACAAGCTGTACAATAATAATCCTATACTAAGAATATATAGAGGTAACCCAAACAGATTATTAATAATGTTGCGGTAAACAAGGGTTCTTTAGTTATTTACCCAGTGCCCCCGTGTCTTCCCGGTGTCCCCCGTGGTAGATCTTGTTAACCCTGTTTAAGCAATTACTGCAGATTAGTCATTCATCTCCCGTTCACGTTCGGTCAGACTGGCCTGGAAAGAATCACGTTCGAAAACCCGCTCGGCATATCCCTGCAGGCTCCTGGTCTTGCTGAGAAGATCGATACCATAGCTCTTTAAACGCCATACTATCGGCGCTATGCAGCAATCCACCAGAGTAAAATCATCGCTGAGGAAATACGGTTTGTGATCAAACAGCGGTGCAATCACGGCAATGCTCTCGGTGAGCTCCTTGCGGGCAGCAGATGCCTTCTTGTCACTACGGCTCGACAGATCAGCCAACAGACTGTACCAGTCCTGGTTGATTCGATACATCAGCAAACGGGACTTGGCACGTGAGACCGGATCAACCGGCATCAGTGGTGGATGCGGGAAACGCTCATCCAGATACTCCATGATTATGTGGGAGTCATACAGCACCAGCTCGCGGTCTACCAGAGTCGGTACATTGCCATAGGGATTCAGATCAATAAGATCTTCCGGTATATGGTCCGGGTCCACGTACTGGACTTCGTAGGTAATGTTTTTCTCAGCCAGCACAATACGGGTACGATGTCCCAGTGCATCGGTATCACCCGAGTACATTGTCATTACAGAACGTCGATTAGCAACTACAGCCATGTTGAAACTCCAAAAGTTGATCGATGTTTGTCCAGGTAGTAATCCTAGTGAATGTCTTTCCAGTATTCTTTCTTCATCGCATAGGCAACGATGAGGAACAGAAACAGGAATAACAATACGTAGATTCCAAGGGCCTGCCGTTTTTGTTTTGCCGGTTCGCCCATGTAATCCAGGAAATTCACCAGATCACGTACCGCCTTGTCGTACTCGCGAGGGGTCATACTGCCCTGGCTAGTGATTTCAAACTCGGGCGCCGCAGACCCGGTGTGAACCGCTTCCTTGTTGGTGAGTTTTTGCATTCCCTGCAACTCCCACAGTACGTGCGGCATGGCCACATCCGGAAAAGCGGTGTTGTTGGCACCAAATGGACGTGAATCATCCGCGTAAAAACTACGCAGGTAAGTGTACAGCCAGTCGATACTACGTGAACGTGCGATCACCGTCAGATCAGGCACCTTGGTACCAAACCAGACTTTAGCATCTTCATCGGTCATGTTCACGTCCATGGTATTACCTACTTTCTCTGTAGCAAACATCATGTTCTTCTCAACATCCATCTCAGACAGTCCCAAATCCCTGGCCATGCGATTGTAGCGCATATAAGACGCTGAGTGACAGCTCAGGCAATAGTTAACGAAATATTTCGCCCCTTTCTGTAAAGATTCACGGTTAGTCGGGTCGATGTTGGCCCTGTCCAGTTGGACGGCACCAGCGGCTGATACCAGTACGGGCGTCAATGTAATCAATAAGGCGATGATTGATTTTCTCATTTGAACGTTACCCTGTCTGGCTCAGGTTTGTCCTTGTCTATCCTGGTATAGATGGGCATAAACACAAAGAAAGAAAAATACAGAAAGCTGAAGATCTGTGCCATCACCGTCATGGTCGGTGTCGGTGCCTGTGTACCAAGCCAGCCCAGCACGAAGAAAGTCAGCACAAAAATAACCAGTGCCGTCTTGAACAGTGGTCCACGGTAGCGGATGGACTTGACCGGACTGCGATCCAGCCATGGCAGCACGAACAACACGGCGATAGACATGCCCATGGCGACTACGCCGAGGAATTTATCCGGCACCGCACGCAAAATGGCGTAGAACGGTGTGAAATACCACAGTGGTACAATGTGTTCCGGGGTCTTTAGCTGGTCTGCCGGAATGAAATTGTCGGCCTCCAGGAACCAGCCATCCATCTCAGGCGCAAAAAATATCACCGCAGAGAACACCATCAGGAACACGATCACGCCGACGATATCCTTGACCGAGTAATACGGATGGAAAGGAATACCATCGACAGGAATACCGTTCGCATCCTTGTTTTTCTTGATCTCGATACCATCCGGGTTGTTGGAGCCGACTTCGTGCAGCGCCAGGATGTGAGCCGCGACCAGGCCCAGGATCACCAGCGGCATTGCAATGACGTGGTATGCGAAGAAACGGTTCAGGGTCACATCGGACACCACGAAGTCACCACGGATCCACAGTGCCAGATCTTCACCGACCCAGGGGATTGCGCCAAACAGCGAGATAATCACCTGCGCACCCCAATAAGACATTTGTCCCCATGGCAGCAGGTAACCCAGGAAGGCCTCGGCCATCAGCGCCAGATAGATAAACATACCAAACAGCCACAGCAGCTCACGCGGCTTTTTGTATGATCCGTAAATCAGTGCGCGGAACATATGCAGGTACACCACGATGAAGAACGCCGACGCACCGGTGGAATGCATGTAGCGGATCAACCAGCCCCAGTCGACATCACGCATGATGTATTCCACAGAAGCAAATGCCATACCGGCATCAGGCTTGTAGTTCATGGTCAGCCAGATACCGGTCAGGATTTGAATCACCAGTACCAGCAGCGCCAGAGAACCAAAGAAATACCAGAAGTTGAAGTTCTTCGGAGCGTAATATTCGGACAGATGTTCCTTCCACATCTTGCTCATCGGGTAGCGAGCATCAATCCAGTTCATCATGTCACCCAGGTATCTAGTCATCAGGCCACTCCCCCATCTTCACCGATAATGACACGGGTATCGCTCAGGTATCGATGCGGCGGAACGACCAGATTTAACGGTGGTGGGACATTCTGATACACACGCCCGGCAAGATCATAGAGGCCACCATGGCAAGGGCACAGGTAGCCGCCCAGCCAGTCTTCACCAATATCGCCGCCAGCATCGGGGCGAAAGGTGGGAGAACATCCCAGGTGGGTACAAATTCCGATAACGATCAGGTACTCATCCTTGATGGATCGCGCATTGTTCGTGGAATATTCCGGCTGCTCAGATTCATTAGAATCAGGGTCCTTGAGCCTGGCGCGTGTCTTCTCAAGCGTCGCAAGCATCTCAGGGGTCCGGCGAAGGACCCAGACGGGTTTGCCGCGCCACTCTTCTATGTGCATCTTACCCGGCTCGAGATAACCGAAATCGGCGACCACCGGTGCACCGGCGGCCCGGGCTCGTTCACTGGGTGACATGGATTTAATAAAAGGGACGGCCACAAAGCCTGCACCGACGGCACCCACTGCGGAAGTCGCTACGGTCAAAAACCGGCGTTTGCTCTTGTCGACGTCATCTTTACCCATGTACCTTTACTCCGCACTTTCGAGGAAAATTGAACCTAAAATATCGAATAACCTATTGTTTTGTCGGGATATTTCTTGTCCCGTGCTACCCGAGCGTAAAAATAGGCCGGTATTCTCTATCAAAGTGGAAGAATGGTCAAGCAAAGGCCGGTAAATCTATCATAACTAATTGTTTTATTTAGAAATATAGTAACGCCAGTATATTAGCTATTGCTAATTATAAAACCTGTTTCCGCGACGCTTATCGCCCCTCACGCTGGGTTATCCTGCGGAACGAATTCATGGCTGAGATGGAATTGCTCTGCCAGATGCTCACCGAGGGCCTGTACCCCGTAGCATTCGGTCGCATAGTGGCCAGCAGCGAAGTAGTGGATCCCAAGCTCGCGTGCCGCATGTACCGTCTGTTCAGAGATCTCGCCCGAGATATAGGCATCCACCCCAAGCGCGGCGGCAAATTCAATATAGCCCTGGGCAGCGCCCGTGCACCAGGCCAGCGTCTCAATGATGTCACCCCCTCCGTCAATATGTAATGCTTTCCTGCCTAACGATTTAGATAAGTGAGCACTTACTTCATTTGGCGACATCGGTGCCGACAAGCGCCCCTTGAAGACCAGGCCAGGCTGGTCGGGTTCATTTTGTACGGCGCCTTCACTCTGCAGCCCCAGCACCCTGGCCAGTTGCGCATTGTTACCTAACTCAACATGGGCATCCAATGGTAAGTGATAGGCCAGTAGACTGATGTCATTGTCCATCAACATCTTGATGCGCCGATACTTTATGCCAGTGATGCCGGGCTCCTCCCCCTCCCAGAAATAGCCATGGTGCACCAGCAGCAGATCGGCGCCGCGCTCAATGGCCGTTTGAATGGCATCCTGACTGGCGGTCACCGCAGAAACCATTCTGTTGACCTCTGGCATACCCTGTACCTGCAGGCCATTCGGGCAATAATCCCGGTATCGGCTGCTATCCAGTAAGGTGTCGGTGTAGTTCACCAGTTCATTAAGTGGAATCATGCCATCGGGCCCTCGTTGTGCGTGTCGATCTGATTCAGTGCGATTATATGCGATCAGGATCACTATTTTTCAGACAGGCTTTGAGGGATACTATGGCGACTAACATGAATCTTCGCAACTCAGTCCTGTTCCTGTTTCAAACCCTGACGGTGGCACTCGCGGCCATCATCGTGTTGTTGTTCCTTAAGCCTGAACTACTGCAGCAGGAAGTCAATGTGGTGGAATTCAGGGAAGGCGCTGCCCCGACCCGTAGCACTTCGACCACTGTCCCAGTCACCTTGCCCATCGGAAATGGTCCGGTGTCCTATGCAATGGCAGTCGAGGCTGCCGCGCCTGCCGTGGTCAACATATTCACCGCTCGCATTGTCACCCAGCGGGTCAACCCGATCCTGGAAGATCCACTGCTGCGCAAATTCTTTGGTAATAATCTGCACCCGGTCCCGCGCAAACGCCTTGAGACCAGTCTGGGTTCCGGGGTCATCATGAGTACGCAGGGTTATGTATTGACGAACAACCATGTGATCGATGCTGCCGATCAGATCCGCGTACAACTACAGGACGGTCGGGATACCGTCGCCAGGGTGGTCGGTATTGACCCGGATACCGATCTGGCCGTGCTTAAAATCGATCTGGATAACCTGCCCAGCATTACCCTGTCTGCGCCTGACACGCTGCGCGTCGGTGACGTAGTGCTGGCCATCGGTAATCCGTTTGGTGTCGGTCAGACCGTCACCATGGGTATCATCAGTGCGCGCGGACGCAGCGAACTGGGTATCAATACCTTTGAAAACTTTATCCAGACCGATGCAGCGATCAATCCGGGTAACTCCGGTGGTGCACTCATCAGTGCACACGGCGAGCTGGTCGGCATCAACACGGCGATCTTTTCCAAGAGTGGTGGTTCGCAAGGTATTGGTTTTGCCATCCCCAATAAACTTGCCAAGGGGGTCATGCAGCAGATCATCGAAAACGGTCGTGTGATCCGTGGCTGGCTCGGTGTCGAGGCACAAAATATTACCCCGGAACTGGCGGAGTCATTTAACATGGAAAAACCGGCTGGCGTGCTGATTGCCGGTCTGTTACGTCATGGTCCGGCCGACAAGGCGGGTCTTCAGGCCGGGGACATTATTATCAAGATCGGTGACAAACCTGCTGCCACAGCGCACGACGTCCTCAACGCTATCGCCAATACCACCCCTGGCACCAGCGTAGAACTGACTATCTTGAGAGATGGCAAGACCGGGGTGCTGAGCGCCATTGTCGGTGAACGACCACCGATGCTGCGCCAACGGCCTTAATTAAAAATAAAAAAAGATTTACCACGGGGAACACCGGGAAGACACTGGGGAATTATTTGCTAATGATAGTAATAGTTTGATTATTGTAATTTTCATTGTTGAATTTTTAAATAATCAACCCTGTGTCACCGAGGTATAAAGTAAGGGACTTTAATGTCTGACGAGATAAAACAAAAAATAAACAAGTGGATACGGCCGCGGATCCGTCAACTGTCGGCCTACCATGTGCCAGATCCTGGTAACCGGATAAAGCTCGATGCCATGGAAAATCCGTACGGCTGGCCGCAAGACCTGAAACACGAATGGTTGTCACTGTTACATGATGCACCACTAAACCGCTACCCGGATCCGGCTGCGCGTGAGTTGAATGGGCGTCTGCGTGACGTCATGGAAATACCTGATGCTGCCGGGGTCCTCCTTGGTAATGGTTCCGATGAAATTATCCAGATGATCCTGATGGCACTGGCTCACCCCGAGCGTGTGGTGCTGGCACCAGAGCCAACCTTTGTGATGTACCACATGATTACTGAATTCTGTGGCATGCATTATGTCAATGTGCCGCTGAAGGATGATTTCCAACTGGATAGCGTAGCAATGCTGGCGGCGATCGAGGCACATCAACCGGCGGTGGTATTCCTCGCGTACCCCAACAATCCCACCGGTAACCTGTTCGACAAGGAAGCCATTATCAGGATTATCCAGGCCAGCCCGGGCCTGGTGGTTGTGGATGAAGCCTATGGAGCGTTTTCCGATGCGACCTTCATGGGCCTGCTGGGAAGCCTTGATAATCTGCTACTGATGCGGACGCTGTCAAAGCAGGGCCTGGCCGGTCTGCGTCTGGGGCTGCTGACCGGTCCGGTGGAATGGATCAATGAAATCGACAAAGTGCGCTTGCCATATAACATTAATGTATTGACACAACTGAGTGCCCGATTTGCACTGGAACACATGGATATACTGGATGAACAGGCGCAGCGTATTAAAGATGATCGGCAGACATTGATGCAACAACTCGCACAGTTGGAGGGAATTTCCGTTTATCCAAGTGCCGCAAATTTTATCCTGTTGCGCACTGCCGCCGGCAGGGCCAGCGATCTTTTTAGTCAACTTATGGATCGCGGGGTGTTGATCAAGAATCTTGACAGTGACGGGCCATTAAAAGATTGCCTGCGGATCACTGTTGGCACGACAGAAGAAAACCAACTGTTCCTGCAGGCATTCCGACAGGTGTTAGAGAAGTAAGTTATTTCTGCTTATTCCCCGCACCGACAACATTATTCCAGACGCGGTCCGTCAAATCCTTTCTGTGTTAATGAGAAGCGTTTATCGCCTTGTGACACCCGACCACGCCACCTAAAAGCGGCTTGCTGGAGACAGTGACGAATCCCTGTTCATAAAGAAGTTGGGTCATCTCTTCCGGGGAATAGAACATCCTCAGTGCATCGACAAAGTACTTTTTACAACCCAGGGCATACTTGTTGCTTTTGAATGCCCAGGCGACAATTGACACACAAGCCGTCAGGTATGAAAAATAGGCCTTCTCCACCAGCTTGTTGCTGGGGCGCAGCATATCACAATGATAGAAGTGACCGCCTGGCTTCAATACACGTTTAATCTCCTTGATGACAGTAATAAGTTTTAAATGCCGGGAGGCAAACTGTATTGTGACGACATCAAAATAATTGTCTGGAAAAGGCAATGTATGCACATCGGTAATGGTGCTTTCAATATGAAGGCCCTGGGCGTTCGCATTCTTTTGCCCGATGCGTTGCATCTCCTCGCTCCTGTCCACGGCATGGACTTTCAGGCTCGATTGTTTTTGCAGCAATGCGATACCGACAGCGTTGGTGCCCGCGCAAACATCCAGCACTCGCTGTTGGGGCTTGACCTCAATAGTGGAAATGAAACTCTTCCTGAACCAGCCGATCAGGCCAAGACTGGCAACACGGTTAACGCTGTCATAATAACTGGCGACATTGGCAAATACTTCATTAATCTCATTTGACCAGATATTCGCGAAAGCCTGCTCGCGGATTAACTCTCGTCCCCCAAATTTATTTATTTCTTCTGCATATGACATGGACTACACCTTATCTATTATAATTTACCCGGCGCGAAAATCGCTCATTAAACCCGGAACCAACCAAAAATTCTCTGCATATATTCATTGATTTCAACTCTATCGATCAATGGCCTGCTTATGGCGAATCTTTCAACGCCATGACCACTTTTGTTTATTCATGACCACTTTTGTTTATTATAGAATGGCGTTCGTGGTCAGCGTTTTCCAGGCCCTTTGGCAGTTTCGGGGCCGATTCCGGCGCAAGTTTACCAAAGCCGGAATTTCGCTTGCCCTGCTGTACATCATGAGGATTATGGCATTCGGTACAGGTAAACCAGCGCTTTTTACCCGTACTGGCCCATTCACCGATACGTTTTCCATGTATACCTTCGCGCCAGTCCCGATAGACAGGGCCATGACACTTGCCGCACAATTGTTGCGGCTGGTTGAAATCGATCTCGCCCCCGAAATTATCAATAAATTTGTTACGTTTGTCAGCATTATGACAGTCAAGACACCAGATGGCCCCACGTCCGTGCTGAAGATCAAGGGAATCAGGAACTATATCCGTGTGCATGGTCAACTTGCGGGGTTTTTTATCTTTGGGTGGTGGCGGATAGGTGCCGTTGTGGCAGGCGGTACCGCAGATCGGCAGCAAGGTCATTTTCTCAGAACGCGGCTTGACCACCGCCTCACCACGGGAATAGTCCGCCTCGATGGGCATCTTGCCCATGGGGGCCGTGCCATCGTAGGGATCCCCATACCACAGAACAGCGCCTGTCTTGTCTGAGCACTTGACGTTGGGCAGGTCCGTGCCGATTTCGCGCCTGGTCACTTCGGAGGCACCTTTGCGGCTTTCAAAGCAGACAACTTCTTTAGCTTTCTCGGTAGTTTTCTCGGTAGCTTTCCCGGCTTCCGCAGAGATGGCCGGAGTTTGTGCCACGGCAAACAGCACCACGATCATTGGCAGCACGAAAAAAACTGCACTCAGCTTATATTTTGTCATCATGCTTCTCTTATCTGATATTCTTGACCGGTCTGAGGTCAGATCATCCATTTGCATTTTTGATATCTCCAAGAAGAATCCCTATCGCGCCTTTTAGCAATATGGTGAGCACTATGAAACCGACTGCCCAGTTTCCAAGACTGATGAATATCTCGATAAGGCTCGGAGAGTATTGAGTAAATTCGCCGATCGGGGTGGGAATAGAGCCGGGGATCATTAGCCCCATTCCTTTCTCGATCCAGATGCCTACGAAGGTCAGTACAGCGGCGATTTTGAGCTTGCCGTAGTCTTTTCTTATACTGGGTATCAATAACATGACGAAGGCAATGACCATTGCGGCAAGAGAAGCCCAGAACCAGGGCACCAGATTGTTCAAGCCGTTATGACCGAACATCAGGTATTGTAACCCGGCTGTATGTTCGGTGGGATGATAAAGTTCCGTGACGACCTCTGACAGAGTCAGGAACAGGGCGATGCCCAGGCACCACACCACGATCGTCGACAGCATGTCAATGGCCTCGTCTTTGATCCAGAGCTTGGTGTTTTTTCTGATAATCAAAAAGATAATGATGATCAGCGACGGGCCCGCGGCAAACGCGGTTATGATAAATCGAATAGGCATCATGCCAGTGAACCACATGGGGCGGGCGGGCATGGTGTTGATCAGGAACGCTGTTATCGTATGAATGCTCAGGGCCCATACAATGGCAATATAGATAATGGACAGATAAAAGAGCTTATTCGGTTTCTCGTTATTGTACCTCTTGTAGAGATAATAGAAGCCGCCCACCACATTCAGTATGAGATAACCATTAAGCACAAGCACGTCCCAGTCCAGCATGGAGCTGGGCCAGTTGAAGATGCCGAGATAGGGGATCATGTGCCATAGCCGATCCAGGCGCCCCATGTGGGACATCACAAACAGTAAGGCCATCAAGACGGCGGCAATGGCCAGCATCTCGCTTAGTACCGCAACCTCGTGCAGGGCCTTGTGTTTGTAGACGTAGGCCGGAAAAACGACGGTCACCGCTCCCGCCGCGACACCCACCAGAAACACAAAGTTGGCCAGATACAATCCCCAGCTTACCTGATCGGTCAGGCCGGTGACTATCATGCCCTCGGTCAGCTGCAGGTAATTGCCATATATCCAGATCAGGACAAAAACACTGAGAAAAGCCAGCCAGCCATAGTACTTTGGGCCACCCTTGGCAACGTATACGAGATAGTCAGTAGCGAATTTAGTTATCTTTCTCATGGCACGGCGCCTCAGTCGATATAGTAGAAAAATTTCGGATAGGTATTGAGATCCGCTTTTAACCTGAATACCCGTTTTTTCGCCAGGATCCTCCGCACCTCACTGTCTGGATCCAGCAGATTTCCGAACTTTCTGGCGCCCACGGGGCACACCTCAACACAGGCGGGATATCTGCCTTTTCGAACTCGCTGGATACAGAATGTACATTTCTCCGTCACACCCCTCATGCGCGGCCGGTTACCCAGGTAATGGGTCCTGGGGTTCATATCTTTTTGGGAAAGCTTGGGTTTACCCCAGTTGAACCGTCTGGCCCAATAGGGGCAGGCAGCAATACACATACGGCAACCGATACACCAGTTATAATCAATAACCACGATGCCATCGGGTTCCCGATAGGTGGCCCGGACCGGACACACCTTCACGCAGGGCGGCTTCTCGCATTGCATACAGGCAATCGGAAAATAAAATCCGTCTTCCTCCGGGACCTGCTCCGGTTCGTAATAATGCTCGCCCTCCAGGACCACACCCGCAGCGCTGTAGGCGTTGCCGCCTACCTGGATACCATAACCACCCGGGTAACCGTCATTCATTTTGTCGACAGTAAACTCGCCCTTCTCCATCTTCAGCACCCGGATCCACTCGGTCTCCTGATCGCTCCGATCGCCCCGTGACTGATTGTTCTCCTCGACGCATGCCTTGACGCAACGGCGACAGCCAATGCATTTTTGAATATTGAGTGCGTAACCGAACAGCACACCCTCCTCAGCGGGCGTGGAATCGACGGTGACATTTTTAGCATACTCGGCTGAATAGCGCTTTTCGAGCCGGGCTACGGCCTGTGCCTTTTCTTCATCCGTCATCAGGCGATAGTTACCCTGGAACCACTCAGCCCACCCCGCCTTCGCATCGTCATTATCCGAGCCCGTCATCAGGGCAGCGGTACCTGTCAGGGAAGTAGCACCAAGGCCCAGGGAAACAGCACCAAGACTACCCGCCTTCTTCATAAAGCCCCTGCGAGAGGTCGAAACCGGCGGTTCGCCCTGCGGGTGCGTGTCTGACGTTTCTGCGGCACCACGAGCGCACTCCTGCTCGTTGGCAGGATTATTGTCGGGTGGTTTCTTATCGGTCACAGCGATACCCCTCATGGGCCGGTTGATAAACATTAATTAAAATCGTGTTACTTCAGTGACTATAACATGCTAATAGCAAGGATAGAGTATATCCAACGTGGTTGAAAGAAAAATTGATGTCGATCAATTCCAATCATTTCACTCAGGTAAACAGATATTAGCAGCCAACATTTCTTGGATAGATAATTTGGATAGATAATAATGTAAATGCTAAAATTCACAAACCAGTATTCCGGGAATCGATACACTAAGGAACCTCTGATCTATTCATGAACTTGCATCTCACCTCTAAAATATCCAGCTTCTGCGTTGCGAACCTTCGCAATAGCTGGCTATTACGTGCGATTCGCGCCTTGAATCTGAACATTTTAGATACAATCTGCTTCGCCCAGAATAAATCATCAGAGGTTCCCTAAATGAATCAGAAAACAAAAATATATTTTGGCCCACCACTGTCTATGCTCACAGAAAAGGAAAAAAATACCCTGGAAATAAGCGGCAAGATCAATCGAACCGCTGAGCGATACCTTGAGATACTACGGCTGCACAATAATATTGAACTGACCGGGGCCGAGCGAGAATGCCTGACGAAAATTTGTGATCTCGGGTTTATGGCAGCCTATGAAATCCGGGAACTGGCGAACGAGGTCAGGGCCGCAGAGTTCGACGTCGAGGGACTGGATAGAAAAGCGCTGATTAATAAGCTGGAATCAGCAAGCTTTGCAGACCTGGTGGCCGTTGTCGAAGAGCTGGGGTTCTAACCCGGTACTTTTTTATTGTTATCCAGCATGCCGTGTAATTCAGAAAGTGCAGGAAAGTGTTTATATAGAGATTGTACTAAGCCAACACCATTAAGCTGCTATCGATGAATGTGCCCTGATCCCAATTTCCTTTACGCATGTGGTACCTTTACGTGTGGATGCGATTTCTATTTGTGGCGCCGGGCCGGCAGGCCTGGCGGCGGCCATCACCCTGGCCAGGGCCGGGCGCCGCGTCATCGTGTACGAACGCCACACCGAGGTTGGCAAGCGCTTTAATGGCGACCTGCAGGGACTGGAAAACTGGACCACGGAAGGTGATGTTCTGGATGAGCTGGCCAGTATCGGTATTAAAACCAATTTCTCTGCGACACCGTTCTGCGAGGTGGTGTTATTTGATCCTGAGGGGCGCGAACACATCTATCGCTCGGCGAAGCCCATGGCCTATATCGTCCATCGTGGCGCCACCTCGGGCGCCCTTGATACAGGACTCAAAGAACAGGCCCTGGCCGCCGGGGCAGAGATCCGTTTTGCAGAAACCCGTCGCCAGCTACCCGCAGGGGGGATCGAGGCCGGCGGGCCCCACGAGGCCGATGCCATTGGTGTGGGATACCTGTTTGATACGGACATGGCCGATGGCGCGTATGTCGCCCTGTCGAATCAACTGGCGCCCGGTGGCTATGCCTACCTCCTCATTCAGGGAGGACGCGGCACGCTGATGTCATGGATGTATGCTGATTTCCACAATGAAAAACAATACCTGGAGCGCTGTCAGGATTTTTTTCGTGCCAGGATGAAGCTGAACATGAGAAATCCTCAACGTACCGGTGGTGCCGCCAATTTTCTTTATCCCCGTTCTGCGCGTAAGGGCAGCTTGTTGTATGCCGGCGAGTCGGCAGGTTTTCAGGATGCCCTGTGGGGGTTCGGCATGCGCTATGCCATGCTTTCCGGGAATCTTGCGGCACAGGCGCTGCTTGCGGGCCGGCCCGAGGATTATGATCGCCTGTGGCGCAAGCGGCTGGGTGGTCAGCTTCAGGCAGTTCTGGTGAATCACTATTTTTATCAGCGCCTGGAAGACAATGGATTTAACATCTTGCTGAAGGGAATCGATCGTGCCTTGCAGCGTAACCCGGACGGACGCCGCTGGCTGCATCGGTATACAGCGCCGCGTCTGTGGAAGCGCTTGTGCTTCCCCCTGGTGCAACGTGCACTGCCTTCACACCGCCCGTCACATAATGTTTCCGTTGAAGGATGTGATTGTACCTGGTGCCGTTGCAAACACACGGGCCCATCATCAACCTGATCAACGATCCTGGCGGCCAGCTTCCAGTACCGGCTTTGCAATGGCAATGCCTGCATGGAAACATCAGATGGCTATGGCGGCATGACCCCGGGATCATCGAGCACCCGTCAATCGCATAGGCCACGGTCGCCGCACCAGTTCATACAACAGGTTCGCTGCCGTGCCGGCGACACGGTGTGGCGGGTAGTGGGTGGCCTGGCCGCAGCGGTGCCGCGCGGCCAGCCGGGCGTTCGCCTGCTCGCCGTCGATGCCGGTTTTCCGCAGAGCGGCCTGATATTCATCCTCGGCTTGCTGCCGCGCCCGGAACAGCGCCATCTGCACCCGGCTGTGCACGTTCACCGCGCCGTCGCCGGTGGTTTCGACGGCCAGGAAATTCGCCTCCGGGTAGCGCGCGGTCACCAGCGACTGCACCCCGTCGGAGACCCCGGATGACGGCATACAGCCGAACGGCTTAATGCTCAGGGTCAGGTGCGTCTTGTGCTGGGTCACCCCCTGAATCAGCTTGGCCACCTCCATGTGGCCCTCGCCGCCGCGCAGCTCGTTGGCGTAATAGTCGTGGCTGATACGCGCCAGTTCGTCCATGTCGGGCAGGTGGTAACCACTCAGGCCAATGTGGCGCGCATAGCGGTAAAAATAGCGTTGCAGGACAAAGCGTCCCAGCCGCAACAACAGCAGCCGTTGCAGCGGCGCGAACTCCCAGCGCCGGCGGCCGGTGGGCTGTACGCTACGCAGCAGCATGCGCTCACGGGTGTCATAGGCGGCCTCCCAGGTACTGTACAGCACCCAGCTGACCACCGCCTGCACCTCGCATTCGGCGCCCTCGGCCTCGAGAAAGCGCTGCAACTGGTAGTTACCCTCGCCTTCGGTGGTCATGGCCCAGAACTCGCCGATAATGGAGACCTTCGGCTTGACCTGCAGGCGGTTGACCGGCACGGCCGCCAGCCGGCGGCGGCACTGACGCAGGGCACGCCGCACACTGCGGCGTTCGCGCAACGCAGTACATAACAGCGTACGGCATTCATCCAGCGCTGCATCGGTGCTGCCGATTAGCAACTCATAGGGACGGATGCGGTAGCCCATGGCGTTGGCCACATCGCCAAGCATGGCGGCCTTGAGCAGCGCGATGAAAAATCCGGGCGTCAACGCCAGGCCGGTATCGGCCTCGCTTTGTTGCAGGCTGCCGGCGTTCTCGAACAGCAGCACGCGAAAACCCTCGAAGCCGGCATCACGCAGCGCCTTGCGGTATTCGGTCACGTACATGCCGAAACGGCAGGGCCCACAGGCGCCGGCGGTGATAAACAGGTAGTCATTGACGATCTGCTCGCGGCTCAGCCCCTCGACGTCGCGCAGGTGAATGAGGTGTTTGATCAGGTTGCCGACGGTGAAATAGGTCGGGTTGCACTGGCCCCGGTTGCCGAACTCCTTGCCACACTGCAGCGCGTCCCGGTCCGGGCACGGCAGGGCCTGCAGATGATAGCCGAGCGAAGACAGCGCAGCTTCGATCAAGGCGTCATGCATGGCGGTCAGTCCGCCGAACAGCAAGGTGGTTACCCCGCGTCGGGCCCTGCTGAAGGTGCGAGGATTAGGGTCGTACCACTGTGGAACCACTTGCATAGCGCCTCCTTAATGATTAGCCACTGGCAGTATAGCGTGGTACAGCAATATCCTCGCCACCCGCCAGCAAATGTTGCTCATAACGTTCCAGTGCATAAGCAAAGGTCTTGACGCGGATCTTGATGCTGCCGCCGGGCTTGTTGGCGTCCACGTCGTGCAGGGTCAGAAATGGTGTCCGGCTGGTGGCAAGGATCTTATCGATCAGCCCGTAGGTGGGCGCATCGTGGCCGCACTTGAAACTCGACAGGTCGACCACGGCGACATGCGGGTGACGCGCGGCAAACTTCGCTGCCCACACCTTCTGCGCGCTGTTGGCCGAATAGTTTTCCGGCCACACGTCACGGATATCAAACACATCGGCAATCCGGCCGGCGCGCAGATCGTCCCGGAACAGCGGTTGCAGCCAGGCCGGGTCCTTGGGGATGGCGCGTAGCGACAACACCGGATAGCCCAACGCCTGGAACTCCTCGAGCACCTCGTGGTTCAGGCCCGGATCGTTGTGGTAGGGGCGGCCCAGCAGCAACAGCACCAGGCGGTTATCCGCGACCGCCTGGTCCAGAAGCGCCCGCCCGCGCGCCTGCAGATCGCGATCGCAGGCGGCCATGGCCGCCCAGCCCTGTTCGCAGGCCCAGTCGTTCTCGTCCGTGGTGATGCCCAGACGCTCACCCCAGGCCTCGAACAGTTGCTGGCGCAGCAACGCCGGCAACTCGAAGTTGAGCGCCCGGTCGATGAAGGCCACTCCGGCAGCAGTAAACCGATCGCGCTCCTTGGTGAAGGCCGCACGCGCCACCTTGGGCGTGCCGGCCAGCACTGGGCAGGTGCTGGCGCCCATGATATGACTCAGGAAGCTCGCTGTGTGAGTGATGCAGGGAAACCAGATCGCGTCCAGCGGCCGGCGCATCTGTTTGGCGTGCAGCAACTGGTGAATGTGGGCCAGCGTAACCTTGGCGGGGTAACAGGGATCGACCGAACCGTACTTGCCGCCCTCCAGCCACAGGTCTTCCGAACTCTGATCGGAGAATACGATGTTACGCGAGCCGATACCCAGGCTCTCCAGGTAGGTGCGCAGGAAGGGGGCCACCATGTAATGATTGAGGACGCGCGGGATGCCGATGCGCAGTTCGGCGCGGCGGGCGCGGGCCGCGTCGCTACTGCGCACAAAGACCCGGTGTAACGGCCGGCGCCGCACCGGACCGCGGCCGAACCAGATGCGACTCACCACCTCGTCATCGACCGGGCGGCCGGCGGCCGGCAACGGTACCGGTTGGTAACGGTGCCGAAATACCGCTTCGGCCTCGTAATCCACCAGGTTCGGATAACGGGCCTTGAGGCATTTACGCGTCTGGTTGAGCGCCACCACGGCCTGTTTGGACTCGACCGTGCCCTTCTCGCAGGAAAACCCGGCGATGTAGCGGCTGGTGGCGCCCTGCGGTGTACGCGTATCGATGAAGGTGCGCGTGCAGTGATTGTCGCAGAAGGTGCAGCGAGTGCCGGCATCGGTGCGGGTGGTGTATTCGAGGTGAATCGCCGACTCCAGGCCAATAAAGCGGGACTGGCCGCGCTGTGCGACCTGCCGCCGCGCCTCCAGGGCGGCACCGATGGCGCCGGCCTCGCCGCAATGGGGATGCACCCGCACCTCGGCCCCCGGCACGCGTGTCTGAATATAGTCCACCTGGGCCTTGACCGCCGCCAGGTTGTACTGAGTGCCGCCCTGCAGCACAAATTTTCGGCCGAGTTCGGCCAGCCGCGGGATCTGCACCACATACTGCCAGATGTTCTTCGGCAGCACCTGCGCCAGGCCGGCGAACAGCTCCTCGCGGGAAAAACCCTCCTTCTGGAAATTGACCCGGTCGGCGTCCAGGAACACCGCGCAGCCGTAGGAAAAGCGCGGCGCCAGGTGCGCCTGAAAAGCGATGTCGGCGAAGTCCTGCAAGGCCACGCCGAACTGATCGGCCATCGCCTGCAGCAGCATACCGTTACCGGCGGAGCACTGGTTGGAAAGACGGAAACTCTTGATCACCCCGTTCTGCAGGAACAGCACCTTGATGTCCTGGCCGCCGATGTCGCAGATCACGTCCACGTCTTCGCCACAGTAGCGCTGCGCGCTCATCATGTGGGCCACGGTCTCGACCAGATTGGCATCGGCGCACAGCGCCTGGTCCAGCACGTCGGCGGCATAACCGGTCGCACCGAAGCCGAGTACCTGCAGTTGGCAGCCATGGGCGCTCACCTGGTCGCGCAGTTGCGCCAGCAGCGTCCGCGCATCCTCGATGGGATTACCCTGGGACAGGCGGTAGGCCTTGGCCAGCAACTCGCCCTGCGCGTCGAGCAGCACCGCCTTGGAGCTGGTGGAGCCGCCGTCCAGCCCGATATAGCCAGCCACACAGGTACCGGCCGGCAGCGCCGGCGGGTTGAAGACCGGCACCTGATATTGCTGGCGAAAGACCTCCAGGTCCTCGCCCTCGGCGAGCAGTCCCGGCCCGGCTGCCTCACCCAGTCGTGCCCGACGACCGTCGTGGATGAAGGCGCGTACGCCCGCGGCGCCGCGATAGGCCAGCGGTTCGCTGGTGGCCTGCACGCCGAACACCACGGCACCGAAGGCGGCATAGTACTGGGCATTGTCCGGCACCCGGATGCACGCTTCCGGGTCCGTGTCGTCAGGTGCTGTATAACCCCGTTCCGCCCAGGTCTGCGGGATGCGCAGGCGCCAGGCCGCCTGCAGAAACGGCAGGTAGGCGTTCGGCCCACCCAGCAGCAGCACCTGCGCCTGCAGGGTGTTACCGCGGGTCAGCACCGACAGGTTTTGCATCACAATGGCGTCGGCCAGCGAGTTCATCACCTCCCCCGGCGGCACCCCGGCCTTGATCAGGTTGACGATGTCGGTCTCGGCGAACACCCCGCACTTGGCAGCGACGTGGTGCAAGCGTTCCGGGTCGAAGTGCAGTTCCGCCAGCGCCTCGCGCGACATACCGGTCTTCAGCAGGCATTTGTCGAGGGTCGCGCCGGTACCGGAGGCGCACTTGTCGTTCATGGAGGTAATGACCCTCCGTGCGCCGCTGACCGGGTCGTCCTGGAACAGGATGATCTTGGCGTCCTGCCCGCCCAGCTCGATGACGCTGCGCACCTCGGGGTGCAGGTGTTCCACCGCCAGGGTGACGGCATTGACCTCCTGCACAAAACACGCACCGACGGCCTCGGCCAGTGGCCCGGCGCCGGAACCGGTGATAAAGGCACGTCCCATGCCCTGCGACAGTTCGGGAAATTCCGCTTCGGCTGCCTCAAGCATCTGCGCCAGCATCTGCGCCTGGCGGGCCTCGTGGCGCTGGTAGTGCGACCAGCGGATGGTCATCGACGTCGGCTCGACGACCGTGCACTTGACCGTGGTCGAGCCGACGTCGATGCCGATGACCGGTCCGCTGTCAACTTTAGCCCGCATTTCTCATCACCCCTGTACTGTGACGGCCCAGGTGCCGTCTACCACCGCGTCCTGGCGTGTAGCATGCGCGGCAAGTGTTCGTAGATACACACCCCGGCACCGAGCAATTTGGCCTACGCCGCCCATGGTGTCCCGGCAACGGCAGTCACCTGCATCGTCCTTCATATCAGTAACTGCTAGATGCATTGCGTACATCCTGTTCTGTAGGAAGCATACAGCCGTCTGATCTTAACCCAGAGTATTCATGTATCTGTCAGCATACCGAGATCCTATGAGTATCCCGATAGATGCATAAGAACTCGCTTAGTTACAATCATAGCAGGGGGGTCACGACAGTAGCGAGAGAACCTGCTGATTTGTGCCTATTTTATATAGCACCTCACTAGCGTCCGCTTAATCTTCTTGCTGCATGTATAACGTCATGTATTCAATAAGAAAATATGCCTCATAAGATTCTTCTATTTGAAGCAGAGCTGAGGGCAAATGTTTACTCCTGTTCGCTGCCCCCGCATCGACACCATATGCAATTGCAATCAATGTGGTCGCAGGTTTTATCATGCCGTTTGCTCTTATGAGAGTAATCTGCCCATGGTAATAATAACCGTTTGTACCATGATAACTGGTATAGCCGTCGTAACGAGGCACGCACATCAGGTTTTGCGGCCAGTAATGGTATTGCAAAACGATAGCCACGGTTACCCATCAGGTTAAAGAATAATCGATTCACTATCGAGGTTTCCATTTGTGGCTTTAATTCTCGTTTCCAAAGGGTGTCGTAATTTTCTCCTGTTAGCAGGCTTTGTGCCGCAAGAACGCCGGAGGAAATTGCCAACCGCATACCAAAACCCCATAATGTATCCTGAAAACCCGCCTGCTCACCCACCAGCGGATGAGAACCACTATAAGCACTTTCAGGTATACGAAAATTACCTGAGCCACCATGTGCAACCGGATTTTTCATCTTCAGTCCGACCAGACGTTGAAATGTTTCCAGGGTTTTCTGAACGTACTCTTTTTCCTGTTTGAAACCAGCAAACATACAACTCTTTACCGTACCAAATCCATTCATGACCAGCAGGTAAGCGTATCCTTTTGGGGCAAGCCGATCATCACAAATCACCCAAAAGCCATTTGCCATTTCTGTTTCAAAATGATAACCCACTGCAATGGCATCGGCTGCCCTTGGCCCACCAGCAAGGATCCCCTGCCCGGTAATATTACGTAGACGACTATTAAAACGTACCTCCACCCCCAGTGACAAGGCCTGATTTAACAGCGCGGTGTCTAATGTCCCTTCATCAGGGCCACGTTCTAGCAAATAGAAAATGGGTTCATCACAGTGATATTCATATGCGTTTTCCAGAGGATCAAAAACCGTTCCGTGAAAACACGCTGATATTTTAAAATTTGTGCTTAAACCAAGATTTTTTAATACCGATAGTACATCGTCTTTTGTTGTCCAGTTTTCCAGGCCCTGGAAATCACCCGCAAATCGATGTCCCACTTCCGCATATGCTTCATGCACCACAACCTGCCGTCCTGCCTGGGCCAGTGTAATGGCTGCTGCTAATCCTGCCGGGCCAGCACCCGCTATGTTAATTTCCGTGCCAGTAAGTTGCATGGCTTACATGCCGATAGAGAAAATAGTCGATACACAATGTGTTGTAACTTTATATCCAGGATTATATACGCGCGTTAACAATTTCGATTACACCACATTCAGCTCCACCCAGAAGTTACTACCCATACCGGGGATACTCTCAACACCCACCTTCCCGCCCATCAATTCAACCAGACCTTTGGTAATAACCAGGCCAATACCCGTCCCCTCAACATGTCTTCCACTGTGCCTGTCAAAAGAAGTAAATAATCTTTCGATCTGTTCAGTGGTCATTCCTTCACCCGTATCGGTCACGCTGATACGCAAATACTGCTGGTCGATGACCTCACCATCCAGCGTGATACTGCCGTGGTTACTGTTGTATTTCACTGCATTGGAGAGCAGATTCAGCAGTACCTGCTTGAGTCGCATAAAGTCAGCCTGTACGGTGTAATCCTTGCCGCTGAGGCGATCAATGAGCGCTATGTGGCGTTCCGTCGCCTGGATGGCCACCAGGGACAAGCAATCATGCACCAGTTCATCAACAGAGACTTCCCCCATCTCAACGTTCAGCTTACCAGACTCAATTTTGGCCAAATCCAGAATCTCATCGATGAGATCCAGCAGATGCTGGCCGGCAAACAGGATCTGTTTAACATGGTCGTATTGTGTTTCATTTAACTGCTCTGCATCCAGCTCGAGTATCTGCCCAAAACCCAGAATTGCATTCAAGGGCGTACGTAATTCATGACTCATACGAGAGAGAAATTCCGACTTGGTCTGACTGGCCAGTTCAGCCACCTCTCTGGCCATGGCCATATCACGATCGGCCTGTTTACGTATCTGAATTTCTTTTTTTGCCACCAGATAGAGAAATAAAGTAATCGCTGCCAGCAACAAAAGTAATGCACCGACATTCGAACTGAATATCCGGTTCAGCACACCCTGGGTCTGGTCAATCTGCTGTGTGTTATACAAATAGGTGATCTCCCAACCGGGAATAGCCGCTACTGCCTTTTGTCCGATTAAGTAGCTGCGAGCCTTGCGGTCAACCACCTCACCTTGCTCATTTCTTTTCAGCCCAACCGAAGCGGGCAAGGTATCACCAAACTGTCTGCTACTGGCCAGTTGTTTAGCCCGTTCTGCCGAGAGCGACCACAGAGACTTGAATAACCAGTCCTGACGATTGGTAGCAAACACCATTCCATCCAGTCCGTTTAGCACGGCAATACCTGGCGTATTGGTAAACTTCTGTTCAAGGTCGGCTACCGACACCTTGATAACAACGACACCAGGTATTTTATTGTCCGTGACTACCGGGTGACTGAAATAAATCCCCCGTTTTTTGGACGTCACTCCCAACGCCAGATAGACATTAGGGTCACCATTGATGGCATTTCTGAAATAAGGTCGAAATGAATAATTCTTGCCAACAAAGCTTTTCCTGGAGTGGCGGTTACTTGAGGCAATGGTCGTCCCTTTGCCATCCATCAGATAACAGGTTAAGGCTTCAAGTGTCGAGCAGAATGTATCTAATAAATAATTGGCTTGCTGCAATATCTCAGGCGATTGATTATTTAGTGCCTTTGAAATAGCGGGCATACTGGCCAGGGTTTTAACCGGTTTCGCCTGGGCATCAAGATAAGTACTGATCTCATGGTGAAGGTTTTTTACAGTGGACTCAGTGTGTATCCGTGCATCATCAAGCACCGAGCTGTACCACTGGGAATAGAGATAATAGACACCCGCAGCAACAGTGACCAGCAACATAAAAGTCATCACCTGAACAATCGTATTCAGCTTCATTATTGTTATATTATCCTTTTGCTACTGGTATATATTCAGTGCAAGTGCTTTTCTGACTGGCTCTGACCGCAGTCAAAGCATGTCCCTGTTATAATCAATCAGACTCGTTTATAGCGAGTTCCTGCAGGCTATATACTTTTATGTCTATCCTCACTACTCGTGAATATCACATAAAATTCATATAGTTCTGGAATCTTTCTGGTGACGGTGTGATTGGGATCAGAACACAATTCCTCAACTGAAAATGCCTGCATCTCACCCTTATTATTAATAGTAGGACGTAACTGTATAATTTCAACTAACGGGTATCGGTTTTCAGATCATGCTGCCCTGTAGGCAAAAACAGGGCAAAATGGATGCCGCAACTGAGCAGAAGTATTTTTGTGACAACAAGAAAAAGATTCAGGGGAAACTAAATAAGCTCGATATGGTGCTGGCCCGGGCGATTATTAAAACAGCCCTCATCTTTATTTCTTTATTCTTAACTCAGCCGACCTGGCGTGCGCCTGCAACCCTTCAGAAGTCGCCAGGGTAATTGCGATCTTGCCAAGAGTCGAGGCACCATCATGACTGCACATGATCAGGCTGCTGCGCTTTTGAAAATCATACACACCCAGCGGCGAACTGAAGCGCGCCGTGCGCGAGGTCGGTAACACGTGATTGGGCCCGGCACAATAATCACCGAGTGACTCAGAAGTGTATCGACCCATAAAGATGGCGCCTGCGTTCTTTACTCTGGACGCCATCGCCTGCGGATCATCCACAGACAACTCCAGGTGTTCCGGTGCAATATAGTTAACAACATCGACGGCCTCGTCCAGATCTTTTACTTTGATGAGCGCACCACGTGATTCAATGGCGCTGCGAATGATATCCTGGCGCTGCATATCGGGCAGTTGTTTCGAGATACTGTCCGCGACCTGCTGCAGGAACGCATTATCATCACTGAGCAGAATTGCCTGGGCATCCTCATCGTGTTCGGCCTGTGAAAACATGTCCATTGCTATCCAGTCCGGGTCGGTCTTGCCATCGCACACCACCAGTATTTCCGATGGCCCGGCGATCATGTCGATACCGACACTGCCGAAGACCATGCGCTTGGCCGTCGCCACATAGATATTTCCCGGACCTGCGATCTTGTCGACGGCCGGGATGGTCTCGGTACCATAGGCCAGTGCCGCAATCGCCTGTGCCCCGCCGATGGCGAACACACGCCCCACACCCGCCACGGCAGCGGCGGCCAGCACCATCGGATTGACTTCACTATTGGGCGTCGGCACTACCATGATCAGATCTTCCACCCCGGCCACTTTGGCAGGGATCACATTCATCAACACCGAAGACGGGTAAGAGGCCTTGCCACCGGGGACATACAAACCGACACGACCCAGAGGGGTGATTTGTTGACCAAGCAAGGTACCGTCGTCCTCGGTATAGCTCCAGGAAGCCAGTTTCTGGTGCTCATGATAGGCTCGCACCCGATCCGCTGCCTGCAGTAATGCCTCACGTTCATCGGTGCCAAGGGCAGTCAGAGCCTGTTCCAGATCCTGCGGGGAAAATTCCAGCTCGGCCATGGATGAAGCCGTGGTGCCATCAAAACGGTTAGTGTATTCAATGACGGCGGCGTCACCACGCGACCTGACATCGGCGAGTATGCTCCTGACGGTATCGGTCACTGCCTCATCCGCGACACCCGGCAACGCCAGCAAGCCATCGAGTTGCTGATAAAAATCACCCGCGGTGCTATCGAGACGTGTAATGTCCAGCATGCCGTTAATCCTGATGTTAGCCAGTGTTTTTCCTGACGGCTTCAGCGAGCAGATCGATGAAGGCAGTAACACGTGCATGTTTCATCTTCATCGAGGCCTTGTTGACGATCAGTCGCGAACTGATATCGGCAATGTGTTCCAGAGGTTCCAGTCCATTGGCCTTCAGGGTATTACCGGTATCCACTACATCGACAATACGTTCCGCCAGACCAGCAATCGGCGCGAGTTCCATCGAACCATACAACTTGATGATCTCCGCCTGGACCCCCTGTTCTGCAAAATAGCGCCTGGCACTATTGACGTACTTGGTGGCAACCCGCACACGGCCGCTGACCGGCCCGGCCCCGCTGGGGCCCGCCACCATTAATTTACAGGTGGCGATCTTCAGATCCAGGGGCTCATAAACACCATTACCACCGTGTTCCAGCAGCACATCCTTGCCGGCGACGCCGACATCGGCGGCACCGTTTTCAACGTAGGTGGGCACATCCGAGGCACGGATGATCACCAGCTTCACATCATCCAGATTGGTATCGAGGATCAGTTTACGGCTGGCCTCCGGATCATCCTTTGGTGTAATACCGGCATGCGCCAGCAGCGGCAGCGTCTCCTTGAAGATGCGTCCCCTGGATAATGCGATTGTCAGCCCCTGATCCATCTCTATTTCCGTCTTTTTCTAAACTGGCCCAAGCCGCAGCTAATCTGGTACCCGGCGAATATTCGCACCGAGAGATGCCAGTTTTTCTTCAATACATTCGTAACCACGATCGATATGGTAGATGCGATCCACCACAGTATCCCCCTCGGCGACCAATCCTGCCAGTACCAGGCTGGCCGAAGCACGCAGGTCGGTGGCCATCACCGGGGCCGATGTCAGGCTCTTAACGCCGGTACTGATCACGGTATTGCCTTCCAGCCTGATCTTGGCACCCATGCGCTGCATCTCCGAGACATGCATGAAACGGTTTTCAAACACCGTTTCGGTGATGGTGCCGGAACCTTCCGCGACAATGTTCAATGCAGTAAATTGTGCCTGCATGTCGGTTGGAAAAGCAGGATACGGTGCCGTATGGATATTCACCGCCCGGGGTCGCTTGCCGTTCATGTCCAGCGAGATCCAGTCATCGCCCTGCTCTACCTCGGCACCGGCCTCACGCAATTTACTGATCACGACATCAAGCAAATCCGGATTGGTGTCTTTTATCATAATAGAGCCGCCGGTCAATGCCGCAGCCGTCAGATAAGTGCCGGTCTCGATACGATCCGGCAGCACCGAATACTGGCAACCACGCAGTTCCCTGACCCCCTGGATGATGATCTTGTCAGTCCCTGCACCGATTATTTTGGCACCCATACTGATTAAAAAGTGGGCCAGGTCCACGACTTCGGGTTCACGTGCCGCATTTTCGATGACGGTTTCACCCTCGGCCAGGGCCGCCGCCATCATGATATTTTCGGTGCCGGTCACCGTCACCATGTCCATCACAATACGGCAACCCTTCAGCTTATCGGCACGCGCCCTGATATAGCCGTTCTCGACAACGATTTCAGCGCCCATGGCCTGCAGCCCGGAGATATGCATATTGACCGGACGTGCACCAATCGCACAGCCACCGGGTAGCGACACATCGGCCTTACCATAGTGTGCCAGCATCGGCCCCAGCACCAGGATCGATGCACGCATGGTCTTTACCAGCTCATACGGGGCATACAGATTATCAACCGAGGTGGTATCCATCTCGATATTCATTCGTTCATCGACGGTCAGACTGACACCCATCTGGCCCAGCAATTCCATGGTCGTGGTGATATCGTGAAGGTGTGGCACATTGCTGATGGTCACCGGTTCATTGGCCAGCAACGATGCCGCCATGATCGGCAAGGCGGCATTCTTGGCGCCCGAAATGCGTACCGACCCCTCGAGGGGTTTGCCACCTGTGATGATCAGTTTATCCATGGTCCGTTACGAGTCTCTATATAATATTAAAAAAGTCAGGCCACCGATAGGTGGCCTGTAACTTCAGATTCTGCTACCCAGGGGAATCAGCCGGCGGTGACCGTGAGCTTTTGCGCCGTTTCCCATTCCTTTGGTGTATATGTCTTGATGGTCAGCGCATGTATTGCACCACTGGTAATATGCTCGCCCAGGGCAGCATAGACCATTTTCTGTTTCTCCAGCATGGACTTGTCGGTAAATGCCCCGGACACCACAACGGCCTCGAAATGCGAACCATCGCCGCTCACTCTGGCTTCACTGCCATCAATACTGGCTTCGATCATCTGTTTGATATCCTGTACGTGCATACCATTATCCGGGAAAGCCATTTAAACTGGGGAAACTGGCCGAGAGGATACCTGAATCCTGGCCAAACGAACAGTGATGCCCGCTGTAAAATAGCGGCAGAATAATGGGCAAATAGTGGATATTTGGCCAATCTGCCCGGTTAGCGGTCTAACTGGACTGGTCCCGTGACAGCGGCAACTGCTTGTCCAGACTACTGACCCGGGCAATTGCCAACATCTGCCGTGGGACATTGGTGAAACTAATCTCACGACTCTGCAGACGGAGATGGCGCATCCATTCAATTAACAGCACCAGACCGGCACTGTCAGAACGACTGACCCCCTTCAGATCCAGGTGTACGGCGTCCTCGCCATTAAACATGCTCAGGCCCTGGCGCCAGACAGCGGGCACAGTCTGAAAGCTCAATACCCCGGTAAGGGCGAATTGACCATCCTGTCCTGTGAGTATGACCTGATCCATAGACATCTACTTGTTGTGGACTATCAGTTTGTCAATCAGCTGTTGCAAACTGCCGCGCCTGATCTCCGATGCAAATGAAGAACGGTAATTGGTTATCAGACTGATACCATCAATAATCATATCGTAGACCTTCCATTGTTTGTCGCCATTCTTATGCAAACTGTAGGCAACGGGAATCGGCACACCACCGGGTTGATCTATAATAGTCTGCACCGTCACATCCGTGGCACCCTCTTTCATATGCAACGCCGGGTAGGTGATCTGTTGACCGTTATATTCAAGCAGGGCTGTGGCATAGGTCCTGACGATCAATCTTCTAAATTCCTTCGCAAATATCTCTTTCTGTTGTTTGCTCGCCTTGCGCCAGTACTTGCCCAATACCCAACGCGACATGCGAGAGAAATCTATCTTCGGCAGGATCTGCTTTTCAATGATACTGTAGACATGCTTGGGATCCTTCTTGATCTGCTCGCGCTGCGCACGCAACGTGGCCAACACCTGATCGGTAGTATCTTTAACAACGCTGAGAGGATCGTTTGTCGCAGCGAACGAAGTGACCGGACCCCAGAATGACAACAGGATGAACACAGCAAATATCCGCGGTGCCATACCCGGCCCTCTCAAGTTGTTATCCGCGCGTACTGCCATTATTCGTTCTCCCTACTCTCCCTCATCATCAAACATCAGCTTGCCAAGTAATTGTTCCAGCGCCAGGGCTGATTGTGAGTCTTTAATCTCGTCACCATGCTTGAGATATTCCTCCTCACTACCCGGGTTGAGACTGACATATTGCTCACCCAATAAGCCCGCTGTATAGATGCTCGCCGAGGTATCTGTTGGTAATACAGGATAGCTCGACGAAATATTCAGCCGCACCACGACCTGATAAGTTTTCCTGTCAAAATCAATTTCTGACACCCTGCCGATCAACACCCCGGCCACAGTGACCGGAGAGCGGACTTTCAGGCTGCCAATGTCCCCGAATTTAACCGTGACGTCATAACCATCATCACTGCTAAACGTGCTCAGGTTGCTCACTTTCATGGACAACATAAACAATGTTACCAGACCCGCAGCAACAAACAGGCCAACAACGATTTCAACTGCTCTGGAGTGCATCATATCGTGCCTCGCCCTGGATTATTTATCGTCCATTAAATGACAACTAAACACTGGTGAACATCAATGCCGTCAATACGAAATCCAGTCCCAGTATTGCCAATGAACTATGTACCACGGTACGTGTGGTGGAGCGGCTGACGCCCTCTGCCGTGGGGACAGAATCATAGCCTTCGAACACGGCAATCCACGTCACCACGAAACCGAAAACGATGCTTTTGATGACACCATTCATGATGTCCTCATGGAAATCCACCTTGGCCTGCATCTGTGAGATAAAGGCCCCTTCGTCCACACCAAGCAGACCGACCCCCACCATGTAACCACCGGCGATACCGACGGCACTGAAGATCGCCGCCAGTAGCGGCATGCTGATAATTCCTGCCAGAAATCGCGGCGCGATGACGCGACTCATCGGATCCACCGCCATCATCTCCATACCGGAGAGCTGCTCGGTCGCCTTCATCAGGCCAATTTCCGCCGTCAGCGCAGAACCGGCACGTCCGGCAAACAGCAAGGCCGACACCACCGGCCCGAGTTCTCGCACCAGTGCCAGCGCCACCATCACGCCGAGGGATTCCTCGGCACCAAAATCCACTAACGTTGTGTAGCCCTGCAAACCAAGCACCATGCCGACGAACAACCCCGAGACCACGATAATAATCAGTGACAAGACACCGACCGAGTACGTCTGCTGGATCTGCAATCGTATCCGCGGCAGCACATCCGGTATACCGCGAAGTACGTACAGCAGGAAAATATGCCCACGGCCCAATCGACGGAATGAATTCAGGGAGTTGTGCCCCAGACTTTGAAACCAGTCAAGCATCAGTCAGGCCCCGCCATTAAATCAGACATGTAATCCTCGGCCTGGTAGTGGAACGGCACCGGGCCATCCGGCAGGCCCTGCATAAATTGCGTCACCCAGGAAGAATCCGAACCGGCCAGTGCCTCCGGGGTCCCTTCGCCGACCACTTTGCCACCAGACAGCACATAAATGTAATCCGCAATGGTGGCCGTCTCCGCCACGTCATGGGAGACCACCACGCTGGTCAATCCCAGCGCATCATTCAGCAGGCGGATCAACTGCACCAGCACACCCATGGAAATAGGATCCTGGCCGGTGAAAGGTTCATCGTACAGGATCATCATCGGATCCAGCGCAATTGCACGGGCCAGTGCCACGCGCCTTGCCATACCACCAGAGAGCTGGTTGGGCATCAGATTGCGTGCCCCGCGCAGGCCAACCGCTTCCAGCTTCAGCAGCACCAGGTCGCGTACCATGGATTCGGGCAGACTGGTGTGTTCGCGGATCGGAAAGGCCACATTGTCAAAGACATTGATATCGGTCAGAAGCGCACCACTTTGAAACAACATCCCCATGCGTTTCCGCAGTTTAAACAACTTCCGCCGCGACAGCCGGTGGACATTCTGGCCATCGACCTCAATGATGCCCTGCTGTGGCCGCAACTGGCCACCGATTAACTTCAGCAGTGTGGTCTTGCCGGTGCCGCTGGGGCCCATGATCGCCGTGACCTTGCCCCGCTGGATATCGATATCTATACCATCGAAGATGACGTTATCTTCGCGAGAGAAATGCAGGTCGCGGATTATAACCAGAGTATCGTTATTGTTTTCTTGCATAGTGTCACTCGTCAGGGCCTGACTCAATAATGCCCGGACCTGCCCCTCGATCTATTGTGTGTTTCCCTTTCCACCGCTATGGCAGGCCGTTGTGGAAGTCATTATAGAGGTTAATTTTATCCAGCCGATTATTCATTGTTGTTCGACAGGCCCCTGGCCGCCACATTGTCCTCAACCTAACATAATTCTGCAATGACCCCGGCGTTTTTCATGTCATCAAGCCGGGGTGGTTCCCCTTTAAAGACCAGATAGACCGGATCATAGCTACTGCGTGCCCGGATGCAGGGCTCGACGATGTGGCGTAACTGACGCAGATCCCGGGGTTTTTCCGCATCACATTCAACCACCACCATGCCAAGGCTGTCGGCCGGCAGGGTACCAATGTGTGCCGCCTCCCAATCCTGCTCTGTCTGTCGCCCCGAGGACGTCATGTTGAGCCCCAGCAGCACCCGTCCTTCACAGGTCTGCAACTCTGGCAGTGGTCCTGCAGGGACCTCGTTAAATAGCAGGGTTACCGGGAAACTGGCCGCCAGACCAGTGACTATTGGTTGCAACTCGGTCATGCCCGGCTCCGCTGGCAGAATGACCCCGGCCACTTGTTCAGATATCGGCGCCAGCGTATTCAACAACCGCTCCATCGCCGCGTCCGGGTCCTGCCTGGCCCCGCCAATAAACCACGGCGGTAAATCCAGCAGAAAATCAAAATCATCCGCCACCGCCTCGGCCCAGCCTTCGATGCTTTCCTCATCCGCCTGCGCCAGTGTCTCACCGGGAATCACGACGACCCGGAACTCGTTGCTGTAATAGGCCAGGCGCCAGTCATCGGGCAGGTCATCCGGGTAAAATCCCGGGGTCCATTGCGTAAAATCCCATCCCCATGAGGCTATAATGATATCCGATGAAATGCTGTCATCGGCACCATCGGCACATGGCGCTGTTGAATCATTTGTCATTACACCATTCTGCCCCGAGATTGAGGCTCCAGGCAACAAACCCATGGCCAGGGCCTTTGCCGCCACGGCAAGCATAAATGGCAAGCCGGCAAGGAACGGCTCTTTTTATGATGTCAAACTAAGGTCGATCAGGGGATGGCTCTCTTCCCGGGATCTTGTTTATATTGCCAATAAGGTTCTAATTTATATGGAAATGATGTCACGACACCCGTCCGACGAACTTGCTAATCCGAATGAATGATGCCATCATTCCCACTGGCTGCGTCTATCGCGGGTTTGTTGCGTGCGGGCCTGGTACCCGGCAGTACTTAAGTGTACTACCTTGTAAATAACTGAATTTAGTACGCCATGTAATGTAGCAAACAGGGAATAGCATTAATAATATGCGTAAGAATAACAAGAAATTAGGGTTGATTATTGTCATAGCGGTAATTCTGATCTCCTCTGGTTGTGCCTCGGTTCCTGGTCCAAAAGATCCTAACGATCCACTGGAATCATTTAACCGTGCCATGTACTCGTTCAACGATGGGCTGGATCGGGCCATCCTGAAGCCCGTGTCACGCGGTTATAACTACATCTTGCCGGCACCGGTCAACAAGGGTGTTACAAATTTCTTTGGCAACATTAACGATGTCGTCGTGATCTTCAACGACCTGTTGCAATTCAAGTTTTCGCAGGCGGCCCACGACACCGCCAGAGTGTTTTTCAACACCACCATCGGTCTGTTAGGGGTTCTGGATGTTTCCTCTGGCATGGACTTACCGAAACATAATGAAGACTTTGGGCAGACCCTGGGTTACTGGGGTGTTGGCAAAGGCGCCTATGTCGTTTGGCCATTCTTCGGGCCCAGTACAATTCGCGATACTGGTGGCGATATTGTGGACTACTTTGTGGATCCGATTAATCGTGTCCACCCACACGAAGACCGCTACTGGCTGATGGCCCTGGAGACCGTCGACAAGCGTGCCGATCTGTTAAGTGCCAGCAAGATACTCGAAGAAGCCGCTCTGGATCCATATCTGTTCCTGCGTGATGCCTATTTACAACGTCGTAACAGCCTGATCCACGATGGCAATCTACCCAAGGTACACTATACCGAGGAGTAAACCGCCGGTTTACCCCGAATCACATTGCTTTACTGCATATCTTCAGGGCCCCCGGCGTGATACATGCCGGGGGCTTTGCTTTTATTTCTAACGAATTCTGTGAAAGCTGATATTATTCACGTAGTTATCATCTTTCTACTGGCCCTGAGGTAATACCCTGCACGATGAACGATTTGCTGCTTTTTGCCCTCGCCGTCGCTGGCGGATTCGCCTTGCTGGTAGGGGGGGCGGAACGTTTCATCTATGGCTCCAGTGCCATTGCCATTAATCTGGGGATTTCACCACTGATCATCGGCCTGACCGTTGTCGGTTTTGGCACCTCTGCACCGGAAATGCTGATTTCAGGCGTATCGTCCTGGTCAGGTAACCCTGGTATCGCCGTGGGCAATGCCATCGGCTCCAATATCGCCAATATCGCGCTGGTATTAGGCATCACTGCACTGATCATGCCGCTGAGTGTGCACTCAGATACTCTCAGGCGTGAGTTCCCCGTGCTGCTGGCAGTCACCCTGTTGACACTGCTTTTGCTGGCTGACGGTGATCTGAGCCGCGTTGACGGCATACTGCTGTTCACCGGCATGCTGGTGATGATCTACTTAGTCGTCAAGCTCGGCCTGCAGACCCGCCAAACCGACCCGATGAAGGCGGAATACTCGGTGGAGATCCCGCAGCATATCCCGATGGGCAAGGCCATTTTCTGGACCGCACTGGGTCTGCTGGTATTACTGGCCAGCTCGAAAATGGTGGTCTGGGGGGCCATCGGCATTGCCAGGGCCTACGGGGTCAGTGACCTGGTGATCGGCCTGACCATCGTGGCCTTTGGCACCAGCCTGCCAGAGCTGGCGGCCTCCATCATATCGGCCTGCAAAAAGGAACACGATATCGCCATCGGTAATATCATCGGCTCAAATATGTTTAATCTGCTGGGAGTGCTGGCCATCCCCGGACTGATACATCCCACCCTGATCGAGCAGAGCCTGCTGGAAAGGGATTTGCCCATCATGATCGCCCTGACAATCGCATTATTTGCGATGGCCTATGGGTTCGGACGTCAGAGCGTCATCAGCCGGGTCGAAGGGGCAACACTATTGCTGAGCTTCTTCGGCTACCTCGGCATTATCTATATTATGAGCGTATAGGCTGCCTGATGATTTAGACGGGCGGTTTCAGTTGTCTGGCCTGATTGGCTATACTTGCTGGCCCGGGGCTGATTCCGGGGCTGGTTCCGGGACTGGCCCGGAATAACAAACGGTATAACAACATCTCAGGATAAAGAGCAACACATGAACAATGATGCCTTTTGCAAAATGGGTCTGTCTGTCATCAATATCGAGCTGGATGCCATCACCGCGCTAAGATCCAGGATCTCGGAAAGTTTCAGCGATGCCTGCAACTGCATCCTCGACTGTGGTGGCAGGGTCATCGTGATCGGGCTTGGAAAATCCGGACATATCGGCAACAAGATTGCTGCCACCATGGCCAGCACCGGAACCCCGGCCTTCTTTGTACATGCGGCCGAAGCCGGTCACGGTGACTTTGGCATGATCACTGACAAGGATGTGATGTTGTGTATCTCTAATTCAGGCGAGACAAATGAGCTGATCAGCTTACTTCCCCTGTTAAAAAGAATCGGTACTAAAATAATCGCCATGACCGGGAATGATAAATCGACCCTGGCAACTGCCGCCGATTTCCACCTGGATGTCCACGTGGATCGGGAAGCATGCCCACTGGGACTGGCGCCAACCTCCAGTTCCACGGCGGCCCTTGTAATGGGTGATGCGCTCGCCATTGCCCTGCTAAAGGCAAGAGGTTTTACCGAAGAAGACTTCGCGCTATCACATCCAGGCGGCAGTCTCGGCAGGCGTCTGCTGTTACGCATCACAGATATCATGCACTCCGGTGATCGGATCCCCATGGTGACTGAATCAACTCACCTCAAGGATACACTGGTGGAGATGAGCGAGAAGGGCCTGGGCATGACGGCCATCGTCGATGACCAGCAGCATGTCGTCGGAATTTTCACCGACGGTGACCTGCGCCGTATTCTGGATCACGAAGACTCCATCAATATTTCATCTGCCATGATATCTGAATTCATGCATCCGGATCCTAAAACAATCCATTCGGAATTGCTTGCCAGTGAAGCCTTGCAAATGATGGACAAATATAAAATCAACGGTCTGTTTGTTGTCGACAATAACAACCAGCTGACAGGTGCGCTTAACATGCACGACCTGCTGCGTGCCGGTGTTGTATAACCTATGTTGTATCCAGGGCACGATATAAAATCATGAAAGATATACTGGACAAGGCCAAACAGATTAAACTCGTCATTTTTGATGTGGATGGTGTACTGACCGATGGTAGCCTGTTTTACGGTGATGACGGACAGGAATACAAGGCCTTCAACTCCAGGGACGGCCATGGCATGAGAATGCTTCAGGATAGCGGCGTTGAAATCGCAATTATTACCGGTCGCACCTCCAGGGTCGTGGAAATTCGCATGCAAAGCCTGGGTATTAAACATGTCTATCAGGGACAGCTGGACAAGGTGGTCGCATTTGATCACCTGCTGAAACAGATTGGTATTGATGCACAGCAGGTTGCCTATGTTGGAGATGATGTCGTGGATCTGCCGGTCATGCTTAAGGTGGGGCTGGCGATAGCCGTCGCCGATGCCCACGACCTCGTCATAAAGCATGCACACTGGCAAACCCCTCGTCCAGGAGGACGTGGTGCCGGTCGCGATGTTTGTGAAATGATCATGGGGGCCCAGGGACATCTCGACAATAAAATGCGACAATACATTGAATGACACGTACCAATATCATTGTCAGCATTGTCCTGTTTGTTCTGGTTGGTCTCACTGGCTGGTTACAGAATGTATTTGAAGTAAGCGATACTGACAATTCCGGCAAGGAATCCGCTGGCGGCATCGACTATTACATGGAGGATTTCACGATCACCTCGATGAACGCCGAGGGGATCCCTGGCCAGGAACTGACTGCCAGCAAAATGGTCCATTATTCCGAGGACGACAGTACCGAGCTGACCAAGCCTCATTTTACGGTTTTTAAAAAGTCCAGCGCGCCATGGCACATCGTGGCAGACAGGGGATGGCTTTCAGCCGATAGTAAAAATATACTACTTAAAGGTGGTGTCGTTATTGACCGTCCCGCTGACAAAGACAACGGCACCATGAGGATGACGACCAGTGAATTAAGGATTCGTACTGAAGATGAATACGCCGAGACGGATAAACCTGTCCTGATGATAACCGATGCAACCACAACCCAGGCTGGTGGCCTTCGCCTTTATTTGAAACAGGGTAAAATGCATTTGACGGGAAATGTTCGGGGGAAATATGCAAAGTAAACTCAACCTGCTGCTGTTAATGTTGCTGTTCATGTCGCCAGGCACTGTGATGTCCCTGTCAACAGACAAGGACAAGCCAATGGATATTGAAGCCGATCGCGTTGAAATTGATGATAAAACCGGTTACAGCACATTCCGTGGCAACGTAAAAATCACTAAAGGCAGTATCCGGCTGAATGCACAGACTGTCGTTGTTTACGAGTCAAATGGTGTCCTGGATAAAGTCATTGCCAGGGGTACTCCGGTGTATTTCAGGCAGCGTCCGGATGGCAAGTCCGATGACGTTATTGCTGAAGCCAACCGTATTGAATTCTACTCCAGGAAAAACCTGATTTACCTGATTAACAAGGCCAAGATCAAACAGGAGAATGACAGCTTTTCGGGTGACCGCATCGAATATGACACACTACGAAGTGTCATACTGGCGAAATCGGTACCGTCTGCCAGTGGTGGTGGTGGTCGGGTCAGGATCACCATTCAACCAAAGAAAAAATAAAAATCAACCCGTAACGTGACAAGTTAAATGGCAGAATTACGCGCAACCCACCTGAGCAAGAAATATAAATCACTTAGTGTCGTGGACGATGTATCAATATCAATAAAGAGTGGTGAAATCGTCGGCCTGCTTGGGCCCAATGGCGCAGGTAAAACAACCTCGTTCTACATGATCGTTGGCCTGATCCCCTGTGAATCAGGCAATATTTCTATCGATAAACACAAAATCACGCATTACCCGATGCATGCCCGTGCCGGAATGGGTTTGGGCTATCTGCCACAGGAACCCTCGATCTTCCGCAAGCTGACCGTCGAGGAAAATATCCTGGCCATCCTGGAAACCCAGTCCGGCCTCACCTCAGAGGACCGCCATATCCTCGCCAATGACCTGATGCACGATCTGCATATTGGTCATCTGCACGATCACAAGGGCATGAGCCTGTCCGGTGGTGAACGTCGCCGGGTAGAGATTGCCAGGGCCCTGGCCACCACCCCACGGTTTATCTTGCTGGATGAGCCCTTTGCCGGGGTGGATCCGATATCTGTAGTCGATATCCAGTCGATAATCAAACACTTGCGAGATCGCGGTATTGGCGTACTGATCACTGACCATAACGTTCGGGAAACCCTGGGCATTTGTGAACGTGCGTATATTATGAATACAGGCAAGATAATTGCAGAGGGTGAGCCAAATCATATCCTGGAAAACCCGCATGTACGTGATGTATATCTTGGTCATCAGTTTCAGCTTTGACCGCTTTGTCAACCCTGTAATGCCGGCATTTCTGGACTACAATTTTTTACATGAGAATAAGAGCGCAGGTCGCATCCTGACAAACCCCTGAAAAATGAAACAGTCTATCCAGCTACGTCTTGGACAGCACTTAACAATGACGCCACAGCTGCAGCAGGCGATTCGCCTGTTACAGCTATCGACCATTGAGCTGCAGACAGAAATCCAGGAAGCACTGGAGTCAAACCCGTTGCTCGAATCCCAGGAAGACCATGCCGATGAAGCCGTGGATGCCGCTGACTCCTCAGAAGATAAATATAATGATAGTGCTGACAATGAAACCGCCGGCAGTGCCAACCCACAGAATCAGGATAATAACCAGGCAAATGAGTCAACCAATAACACCCGGGACCAGGACATCAACCTGGAAGGACAGGAAAATATCCCTGATGAACTCCCGGTAGACAGTGTCTGGGAGGATGTTTATGACAATATCCCGTCTTATACCTCCGCCGCCAGGGATCCCGATGCCAGGGAATATGAAGTCCAGGATGGAAATGGCGAGACTTTACGCGAAAGTCTGATGTGGCAACTGGGCATGCTCAGGCTGTCCGAGACGGATGCAACCATTGCCAGGGCCGTCATCGATTCCATTGATGACAACGGCTATTTTGCCGGTAACATAGAGGAAATTCACAATAGCATTAACCTGGATAGTGAGTTAGAGTTTGAGGAGATAGAGGCAGTTCTGCGCCTGGTTCAAAGCTTTGAACCATCCGGTGTGGGTGCCAGAGATCCTCAGGAAAGCATTCTGATCCAGTTAAGGCAATATGACCCGGATACCCCCTGGTTAGAAAAAGCAGTTATGTTAGCAGAGAACCATATGAATCTGTTGGTCAATCACGACCACAACCAGTTGCTTCGTCGCATGAAGATTTCAAAGGATGAGCTGCAGGAGGTCGTCAAGCTGATCCGATCGATGAATCCCCGGCCTGGCAGTCAAATGGCCAACTCACGAACCGAGTATATTATCCCCGATGTTTACGTCAAAAAAGTTAAAGGTGTCTGGCGTGTCGAACTGAACCCGGATGCCTCTCCACGGTTACGTATCAATCCATATTATGCCTCCTTGATACGACGGGCAGACAGCAGTAAAGATAATACCTATCTGAAGAACCAGTTACAGGAGGCACGCTGGTTCCTGAAAAGTCTTCACAGCAGAAGTGAAACCCTGTTGAAAGTGGCAACAAGCATCGTTAAGCATCAGCAGGGATTTCTGGAACGCGGGGAAGAAGCCATGAAGGCGCTGGTACTGCATGATGTTGCAGAAGAGGTCAGTATGCATGAGTCCACCATTTCACGTGTCACCACCAGAAAATACATGCATACGCCCCAGGGTATATATGAACTGAAGTATTTCTTTTCCAGCCATGTCAGTACCGCAAGTGGAGGTGAGGCATCATCAACGGCTATCCGGGCTTTAATCAAAAAACTTGTTGAATCCGAGATCATTGCAAAGCCACTGAGTGATAGCAAGCTGGCATCACTACTTGGTGATCAGGGTATTAACGTTGCACGACGTACCGTGGCCAAATATCGGGAAGCAATGAGAATACCCCCATCTAATGAACGGAAACGACTTATATAAGTTTACACTTTGTTAATATAGAGGAGTGTTGGTATGCAAATAAACGTTACTGGACAACATGTAGACATTACAGAACCAATGAAGGCATATGTTACAGACAAGTTCGCGAAACTCGAACGCCATTTTGACCATGTAACCAACGTCCATGTTATTTTGTCTGTTCAGAAACAGCGCCGAATCGCTGAAGCGACCATGCATGTATCCGGGGGCAATCTGTTCGCTGATGCTGAACACGAAGATATGTATGCGGCCATTGATGCACTGTCAGATAAACTGGATCGACAAATCGTCAAACACAAGGAAAAACTGACCAACCATCACAAGAGAGATAAAGTCTCGGAGCAATGAACCTTGAGTAATACAGCATCAAATATCCCGACTTCTTCTTTTGGTGACTGCCTGTCCATCGAGAATGTATCCTTTGATGCGGAATCTGGCAGCAAAAAGCGCGTGCTTGAAATGATCAGCGATATGCTGGGACATGGAAACCCGCAATTTTCATCCTCCGATATTTTTGACAGCCTTATTGCCAGGGAAAAACTCGGTAGTACTGGTATAGGTCATGGGGTGGCCATACCGCACGGGCGTATCAAAGGCTTTAACACAGCCGTTGGTGCTTTCGTCAAACTTGCCAGCGGCATCGATTTTGATGCCATCGACGGTGAGCCGGTCGATTTAGTGTTTGTGTTGCTGGTGCCTGAAGAATCAACCGAGGAACACCTGCAACTGTTATCCAGCATTGCCGAGCGGGTATCTGATGAGACTTTTTGTCAGAACCTGCGCGGTGCGCGGACGGAAGATGAACTTATGGAGCTATTGATACACTGAGGTTTATCCACACCACATATGGCTACATCGGTCACTACTACTCAGGAACTATTCGATGAACACCAGGCCAGGCTTGAACTGGCATGGCATGCTGGCGAGGGGGGCAAGGACAGTGCTATATCACCCCTGATTTCTCCTGATGACAAGGAAATCAGACTATCACTGATTGGTCATCTCAACCTGATACAACATCATGCAATCCAGTTGATTGGCAAAAAGGAAGCAGACTATCTCAACCAACTACCCGAAAATATGTACAACAACATACTGGATCAGTTGTTCTCGAAAAAGACTTCATGTGTCATTGTTTCTGACAGCTTGCCTGTAGATAATGTTCTTGCAGCCTGTGCTGACAAAAACAGGATCCCCCTGCTCACTTCACCGCAATCATCACACAAAATAATCAACCACCTTTCCTATATCCTGTCTGCCCGGTTCTCGGAACGAGAGACCTTACACGGGGTTTTCATGGAGGTAATGGGTAGCGGTATAATGATTAATGGGGAAAGTGGCATAGGCAAAAGCGAGCTTGCACTGGAACTGATTTCACGCGGTCATCGTCTGGTGGCAGACGATGCACCGGAATTCTCTGTAATTTCACCAGATACTATCTCGGGCTCATGCCCGCCCATATTGAAAGATATGCTCGAGGTCCGTGGGCTGGGGATATTGAATATACGCAGGATGTTCGGCCACGGTGCCATCAAACAGGGAAAATACCTGCGACTGGTCATCCATCTGGTCAAACTTACCAGTGAGGAGATGGCCAAGGTGGACCGTTTACAGGAAAAAAAAGGCGCTCTCAAAATTCTGGGTGTTATGATTCCTATGGTCACCCTGCCCGTCGCTCCCGGGCGTAATCTTGCCGTTATGGTTGAGGCGGCAGTAAAAAGCCACCTGTTAAGTATTGACGGATATGACGCGATAACAGAATTTACGCGGCGACAAGAAAAACAAATGCAGGAAAACTGATGCGATTAATTATCGTAAGTGGCCTTTCCGGTTCAGGGAAGAGCGTTGCACTACATACCCTTGAGGATTGTGGTTTCTATTGTATTGATAACCTTCCTCTCGGCCTCTTGCCAACCCTGGTATCAAAGTTACTCAGCGAGTCAAATCCTCTTCACGAGAAAGTGGCCGTCGGTATTGATGCGAGGAACATATCTGAAGATCTGAAAAGGTTCCCGCAATACTACGATGAACTTAAAAGAATGGACATTAACAAGGAGATCCTGTTTCTTGAAGCCGACGTTCATACAATACTGAAACGATTTAGCGAGACCAGACGTAAACACCCCCTGTCCACGGGCAGCATCCCGCTGGCTGAGGCCATTGAAAAAGAACGACTGCTTTTAAGCCCGTTACTGGAACATGCCGACCTGCATATTGATACAACACATTATAATATTCATCAGCTCAGGGACCTGATTAAAAAAAGAATTGAAGATAAAACGGAGCGTATCTCTGTTTTATTTGAGTCATTCGGGTTCAAGAATGGCATACCTGGCGACGCTGACTTTGTGTTCGATGTCCGTTGCCTGCCAAATCCCCATTGGGAGCCAGAGCTGCGGACATTGACAGGCATGGACAGTGAGGTCATCAATTTTCTCAGGGAACATCCGGCAGTTGACAATATGGCAGAATATATAAAATCTTTTATTGAGCGCTGGTTACCGGAATTTGAATCGGATAACCGCAGTTACCTGACTGTGGCCATTGGTTGTACCGGGGGCCAACACAGATCGGTTTATATTGTTACCATGCTTGCCGAGTATTTTCGGAAAATATCGGATAATATCCAGATCAGGCACAGGGAACTCTCATGAACGCCGGTTTACTCATTATCACCCACAAACACCAGGGCAGAATGCTGGTTGAAACAGCAACCACCTTGCTTGGCGTTTGCCCATTGGCCGTTGAAACCGTCTCGGTACCAGACGAATGTGAACCCGGGGAACTGGTCAAGGCGGCGGATGAAAAACGCCAGGCCGTCGATTCCGGTGATGGCGTGCTGGTGCTGACCGACATGTATGGAGCCACCCCGGGGAATATCGCCAACGCATTGAAAGATAAAGGAATTGTTTCCGTGGTGTCGGGGGTCAATCTGCCCATGCTGATCCGTATCCTGAATTACCCGAATTTATCGCTGCGTGAATTAAGTAAAAAAGCCGTCTCGGGCGGAAGGGATGGCGTGATGTTGTGTAACCAGAGTACCCCGGATTAGATCAGGCATGCTCGAAAAGAAGATTACGATTATCAACAAACTTGGATTACATGCGCGTGCTGCGGCAAAGCTGGTTACCTGTGCGACAGCGTTCGACAGTGATATCTGGCTGCGCCGGGACAGTAAAAAGGTAAATGGCAAAAGTATACTTGGTGTCATGATGCTGGCAGCAGGTAAAGATGCCCGATTAACCCTTATCGCAGATGGCGATGATGAAGATGAGGCGATTAGGCAACTGACTGCCCTGATACTGGCCCGCTTTGATGAGGAAGAATAGCAATTCATGACCATTCACCTGAAAGGGATTGGTATCACCCGCGGCACTGCCACCGGCAAGGCCCATATTCTCGAACGCGACGTTATCGATGTTGCAGAATATGCCATCCCACGAGAATTTTTAAAAGATGAGGTAAACCGTTTCAAGGCGGCCCTGAAAATTGCTACCCGGCAACTAAAGGACATAAAAAAACAGATCCCTGCACGGACGCCCACCGATATCAGCTCATTTATTGACACGCATCTTCTTATGATGAAGGACTCGGCGCTATCAAACGTCCCCATTACCATGATAAAGGAGCTTCAGTGCAATGCTGAATGGGCACTGAAACGCCAGCGGGACATCCTGGTGAGGATATTTGATGAAATGGAGGACCCCTATTTACGCACTCGCAAGGATGATGTTGACTATGTGGTGAACCGGATCCAGCGCGTGTTGCTCTCCAGCCGGGAATCACCGGCTGAACTCAAGGAAAAACAGCTGAAAGGCTGCATCATCATTGCCGATGATCTGTCCCCGGCTGACACCGTACAGATGTTTCATCAGGGTGTTTCCGGGTTTGTCACTGAATACGGGGGGCCAACTTCTCATACCGCTATTCTTGCGCGTAGTCTCGGCATCCCGGCGATAGTCGGTCTGCGTAATGCGAAAAATTATATTCAGGATGACGAACCGCTCATCATCGATGGTAATAACGGTTTACTGGTCGTCGATGCCGATGAGCGCACTGACAAGTACTATCGAAAACTGCAGCGACTGGAGCGACAGCATCGTGCGGAGCTCGCCAAACTCCGGGACAAGCCGGCCAGGACGCTGGACGGTACCGGCATCAGCCTGCTCGGCAATATTGAGCTGCCTGAGGACATCAATGCCATCAAGCGGACCGGGGCGGAAGGCGTCGGTCTGTATCGTACCGAGTACCTGTATATGAACCGCCCGGATACCCCGACGGAAGAGGAACACTTCAAGGCCTATATGCGCGTCATCAACGCCATGAAGGGGGCGCCGGTCACCATCCGCACGCTGGACCTGGGCGCTGACAAGCAGGTAGATGGCGGGGTTTCCGATCGCCCCATTGGGACCAATCCGGCCCTGGGCCTGCGTGCGGTACGCCTGTGCCTGAAGGATCCCGGATTGTTTCTACCGCAGGTGCGGGCCCTGCTCAGGAGCGGCGCCTACGGGCCGCTGAAGATAATGATCCCGATGCTCTCCACTATCAGTGAGCTTCACCAGATAAAGGACATCTTTGAGCAGGCGAAACGGGAATTAAAACATCGACGCATGAAATTTAACCCCGACGTCCCCGTCGGCGGCATGATCGAAGTGCCTGCCGCCGCCATCATGGCGCAGAATTTCGCCGAGTGCCTGGACTTTCTTTCTATCGGTACCAATGACCTGATCCAGTACACCCTGGCGATCGATCGTATC
>BTQY01000015.1:0-44215 GCA_036986115.1 Gammaproteobacteria bacterium
CTTAATATCTACAAATATGACCGAATACAATCTACCTGAAGAATATTATCAGGAGCATAAATTTACCAGGCTAAAGGCTGGTTCAGGTCCTCACCTGGGTGCTGATATGAACCTGTCGTTTGATGTCGTCGAAAAATCAGAAATCATATCTGGCCAGCCTGCCGTCAGCAACGGGCAGCTAAATTGTTATCAATAAAAAATCCACCTCTGATTCCCGATACTTATGCACACTGGATATTGACATATACATATAATATACATATATTAGATATATGGGCGTTAATTGGGATCCTGAGAAGGCCAAATCGAACTATAAGAAGCATGGAGTGCATTTTTCTGATGCAGAATCAGTGCTTTATGATCCCTGTGCATTAACAATCGAGGATGAAAATAGCGAAGGAGAACATCGGTATGTTTCGATTGGGTTGGATGCTATTAGCCGAATCCTGGTAATAGTTTATGCACAAATTAGCGATGATATTAGATTGATTTCTGCTAGAAAAGCAGGAAAGAATGAGAGAAGCAATTATGAAGAAGGAATATGATTTTAGTAAAGGTAAGCGAGGCGCTGTAATAAAACAGAAGGGTAAGTCTCGCATTACAATTTACATAGATGATGATGTTCTTGAAGAATTTCGTCGTTCTGGTGACAACGCAGGAAAGGGATATCAAACAATGATAAATGATGCGTTAAAAGAATATCTTGGGAAGCCTGACCAGGCGATAGATGAAAAAACATTACGCCGTGTAATCCGAGAAGAATTGAAAAAGACGGGGTAGCTTGCAAGTTGTGGAAACCAAGGGGTCAGAGCCTGAGGGATCCCCACGAAATTTCCATAAATGATGCTGTCAATCAAATACATCGTCATACCGGCGCGAGTGATGATTGTCACTAAGCATTTGTTTTTGATCACTATTTCGTGGGGATACCTCAGGGTCAGAGCACTTGAAATGATCATTAGAAACAAATGTTCTCTGCCCCAATTATATGAGAGGGACAAGCGCTATATGCCTGACTTAATTATAATATTGGTTAAAGATGATTATCAGAATATTCAGAGTGCGTATCGATCCTGCCCTTCGTGACGAATTTGAAGCGAAGTTTGCAGATATTTCTATTCGAGCAGTCGAGGCCGCCGATGGCTTCATTTCTGTTGAGATAGGAAAACCATCCGTCTGGGCGCCTGATGAATATGTGATGATTTCCAGATGGCAAAACGAAGAGGCCTTGAGAAAATTCGCCGGGGATAGCTGGAACCAGGCACATATACCTTCGGGAATGGAGAAGTTTATAATGAAGTGCTGGGTACATCATTATGAATCTTTCGAGATTATCTGATAACCGCTAACGTGGATGTATTTTTTATAACCGTCATATATCTATTGATTAAGATTTCAGGAATATGAAATGAGAAACCAACCTGCCTGGCAATACGATGAATTCAAACAGGTCGGGAAAGACTACAGTTTACCGACAGAAGTTGAGGTCTATGATTCAAGCCATTCTGATTTTCGTGATATTGGGAAGGAAGCCAGCGCTGTTCTTGATGCCCTTGGAGTCGGGGAAGATAGTACAGTGATTGATTTTGGAGCGGGTACGGGAACCTTCGCCATTCACGCCGCGCAGCGTTGTAGCAAAGTGTATGCCGTCGACGTTTCAGAGGCAATGATCAATCATGCGAAAGCCAGGGCAGCCAGGGACGATGTCTCGAATATCGTTTTCTGCCATGGCGGATTTCTCACCTACGAGCATGCGGATGAAGCCGTGGATGCGATTGTCACGACTTTCGCATTTCACCACCTACCAGACTTCTGGAAGGGAATCGCATTGTCTCGTATGAATCACATGCTGAAAACAGGCGGTCAGTTACATATTACTGACGTAATTCTCGAGGATGGGCATGTGCTTGAGAATATAGCGAGCTTTATTGAAAAGCAGATGGCAGCAGGTGGCGACTTTCTGCGTGAAGACGCAGAGACGCACTTCAGAGAGGAATACTCCACCTATGACTGGATCATGCAAGGCCTTCTATCGCGAGCGGGATTCGTAATCGAGAGCAAAAGCATGGATGCCGGAGTAATCGGCAATTTCCTGTGCATCAAGAACGCGGATAATGCCTAGAATAATAGCAGGGAAGAAATTTTGAAGTGGTTAGAGAATCTGTAAATCGTAATCGACACATATGTGCCCTGGATATTGGTGGGGTAATAAATCAGCAATGAAAAAACTTATGAAGAGCCTGGCTTATCTCGCGGTCGCTTTTGTCATTGGCGGCATGATGTTCTTATATTATTATACTGCTTCCGATGCCAAAACATTTTGTGCGCAGGTAACTAAAGGCATGCCCTTGTCCGGCCTACTGGAGATGGCCATGGAAAACAAACTCAGTTGGGAGACAAAAACATCTGATAAAGCCGATAATCTCCTGACATTTACCAATAACATGAATGGTGAGTCCCGCTGTCGTGTATGGATCAGGAATGATCAGGTATCAGAAGTGGACTATGTATTGTATCTTTAACATAACGGGATCAGTGCTCACGGGTCTTCATAAACTTCACCTCCGGAGCCCGCTCTATTGCCAGGTTCAGGTTCACCATCGTTGGGGCGATATAGGCTAGCAAGCCGGCACTGTCCAATGCCAGATTGGCATGGTTCTTCTTTTTGAATGCCGCAAAGATTTTTTCATCATCACAGGATACCCAGCGGGCTGTGGCCACATTGATATGATCATAGGTACATTCCACATCGTATTCATATTTGAGTCGGTGGGCCACCACGTCAAACTGCAATACCCCAACGGCACCGAGGATCAAATCATTATTGGCCAATGGTCGAAATACCTGGGTGGCACCCTCTTCGCTCAATTGATCCAGGCCCTTTTGCAGTGCCTTCATACGCAGGGGGTCCCTCAGTATCACACGGCGAAACAGCTCTGGCGCAAAATTCGGGATGCCGGTAAACTTCAATGCCTCACCCTGACTAAAGGCATCACCGATCTTTATGGTGCCGTGATTCGGTAGCCCCACAATATCACCCGGATAGGCATCGGTAACTGCCTCACGGTCTCTGGCCATGAAGGTGATCGGATTGCCCATTTGCACGTTACGTCCGAGACGCACGTGATACAACTTTGAGCCCTTGCTGAATTTACCGGAGGTCACGCGCATAAAGGCCACTCGATCGTGGTGCTTTGGATCCATGTTGGCCTGTACTTTAAAGATAAAGCCGCTGAATTTTGCTTCATTCGGTTCCACGATGCGATCTTCTGTTTCGCGTGGTCTGGGTGACGGGGCATATGCGACAAAACTGTCCAGCAGCTCCTTGACGCCGAAGTTATTAATCGCCGATCCAAAATACACCGGGGTCAGTTCACCTTTCAGGTAGGCCTGGTGATCAAACTCATGACTGGCACCCCTGACCAGTTCGACTTCTTCACGCAGTTCCTGTGCCTGCTCAGCCAGCACCTCATCCAGCTGTGGGTTGTCCAGCCCCTGGATCACGTCACCTTGCTGGATCTTGCCGCCATGGGTGGCGCTGAACAAGTGAACACTGTCTTTGGCTAAATGAAACACACCACGAAACCGCTTGCCACTGCCAATTGGCCAGGTGATCGGCGCACACTGGATCTTCAGGATGTCCTCGATCTCATCCAGCAGATCGACTGGATCACGACTCTCCCGATCCAGCTTGTTGATAAAGGTAATGATCGGTGTATCCCGCAGGCGACATACCTCCATCAGTTTGATAGTGCGCTCCTCAACCCCCTTGGCACTGTCGATCACCATCAGCGCGGAATCCACGGCGGTCAGGGTGCGATAGGTATCTTCGGAGAAGTCGACGTGGCCCGGGGTGTCCAGCAAGTTGACGATCTGCTGCCGATACGGAAACTGCATCACCGAGGAGGTCACCGAAATACCACGCTGCTTTTCCAGCTCCATCCAGTCCGAGGTCGCATGGCGGGCGGCCTTACGCCCCTTGACGGTACCGGCAAGCTGAATCGCACCGCCGAAAAGCAGCAGCTTCTCGGTGAGCGTGGTCTTGCCTGCATCCGGGTGGGAGATAATTGCAAAGGTACGGCGCTTGGCGGTCTCGGTACTGATATCTGACATGATGACAACTGGGGCTTGTGCCCCGGCATTCGGGGCGTTATATAAGCCGAGGGATTATACATGGCCTACCTGCCTTTGCAATGCTCTGCCCCTGTCCCCGGAGCGGGCCATAGCCGATAATAGCAACAATCCAAGCCCCAGCATCAACCAGGTAGATGGCTCTGGCACCGGTGCTGGCACAACGAGGAAATTGGCCACCCCCGGCGTACCTGAATCCCCTCCAGCAAAAGGAGAATCGCTGAGTTGCCAACTACTGCCAAGGCGGTTATCCAGTGTCGTGTCCAGCAGGGCCAACGACGCCCCGGTGGCGCTCGGGAAGCCGAGTGCCGATGACCATGCCACCCGATCCATTTCGATCCCCGCGGCATCGCTGATAATAATGGCGTCCTGGGTATTGCTCAGCGTCATACCCGAGCCATAGATATAGTCTGCCATTACCCCGCCATTGACCAGCGGATCACCGTTCCGCGCCAGCACCACAAAGTCACCGGAAGCCACCAGCAGATCCTGGTTGATGCTGAAGCTGTTACTGCCTTCATCAAACAGTGTCCAGCCGTTCAGGTTCAGGGTACTACTGCCAGTGTTGACAAGCTCGAACCATTCCCCGGCGCTGTCGGCGACCACCGACGGGTTATACATGATTTCATTGATGACCAGGCTGGCCTGACTGTTGGCAGACACCAGCAACGAGAGTAACAAGGCAAACCCTTGCATTAACTGTTTACGTTCCATGTAAACCTCCAATAATGTTGTTAATTGTTCAGAATAATAAAACGCAATAGTATTGGATTGAGACGCCTGGCACAGCCGGAAAACGTCGTGAATTGATGTAGGTTATTTAAGACAGTTTATGTAGGAAATGTGGATTCGGAAGAAGGGTTCTGGCCCTGAGGTATCCCCACGAAATAATGATCAAAAACAAATGCTTAGTGACGATCATCACTCACGACGTCATTCCGGCGCAGGCCGGAATCCAGTCATTCCATATAAAAACTGGATACCGGCCTGCGCCGGTATGACGATGTTAACACCGGTATGACTAAGTATATGATTGGCAGCATCATTTATGGAAATTTCGTGGGGATCCCTCAGGCTCTGGCCCCTTTATTGCCTTATTGTTATTCTTAAAGATCCATTGCAAGAATTAATGCATCTTCACGGCCCTTGTCGTCAGGATAATACTCGTAGCGGCTACCAACCTCGTTAAAACCGAGTTTGTGATATACCGCCAGCGCGGCGCGGTTAGATGGCCGGACCTCCAGTAAAATAATATCTGCATGGTGCTGACGCGCCCTGTCGATCAGGTATTCGACGATCATATTGCCGAACCCCTGACACTGTTGTTCCGGGACCACACAAATATTCAGGATATGTGCCTCGCCTGCACCACAGGACATGACACCGTAACCAATGATACCATCGCCGGATTCCAGTACCACACAGGTATAACCGACCCGCAGACAATCCTTGAAGATACCAATCGTCCACGGATACGGGTAAGCCAGTGTCTCAATCGACATGATCTCATCAACATCATCATGATGCATCATGCGAATATAATTTAATGGTTGTATTACAGCGCTCATATGCTTACCTGATCACAGCACTTCATAATAATGTCCTGACAAATTTCAGGTCATCCCAGACCTTGCGTTTTTCCTTTGGCGATCTCAGCAGGTAGGCCGGGTGGTAGGTCGCCACCAGCGGTATCCCGGTATCGCCAAACTCAAACCGCTTGCCGCGTAATTCTCCGATGCGTTTATCTGATTTAAGCAGATTCTTCGCGGCCACACCACCTACGGCCAGGATGATCCTCGGCTGAATCAGTTCTAGCTGGCGCTTTAGATAATTCTCACAGCACAGCACCTCTTCGGCTCCGGGGTTGCGATTGTTCGGTGGTCGGCATTTCAGGATGTTGGCGATATACACCTCCTGGCGCTGTAAACCAATGGAAAACAGCATAGCATTCAACAGCTTACCCGCGCGGCCGACAAACGGCTCCCCCTGCTTGTCCTCCTCAGCGCCGGGGGCCTCACCAATGATCACGACCTCGGCGTGGGGATTCCCGACACCAAAGACCGCCTGGGTACGCCCCTGATGGAGTTCACAGGCAGTACAGGTCGCGACCCGCTGCTGTAGCGCCGACCAGTCCAGCCCGGCGCAATCCACGCCGGGACGTGCGCCTGCAGCTGCGGCCTGATCGGGCACGCTAGCGATTACATCCGCGTCGTGTTTGGCATCTGCCTGCCCAGCCCTGGATTCATACACATCGATGTCCATGGCCTCAAGGTACTGTCGCTTTAATGGATCAATTGCCACGTCGTTTACACATCCCCAACCTGTGGGTGGGCCCGTTCCATGCGGCTGTTGAGTTTATTAAGCGCATTGATATAGGCTTTGGCAGAGGCTATCACGATATCGGTATCGGAGCCCTGACCATTCACAACACAGCCTGCCCTGGCCAGGCGCACGGTCACTTCACCCTGGGAATCGGTGCCCGAAGTAATGTTGCTGACCGAATACAACTGCAACTCGGTGCCGCTGTTGACCACGGATTCGATTGCCTTGAAGGCCGCATCCACCGGACCGCCGCCTTCGGCACCGGCCTGCAGCTCCGTGCCTTCCACCCACACCGTGACATTGGCATTCGGTGTCTCGCCGGTTTCAGAACACACCTTCAGTGATACCAGACGATATCGTTCATTCAGTGATTCGATATTGGTCTCGGTCACCAGGGCCTGGAGATCTTCATCGAAGATTTCATGCTTCTTGTCGGCAAGCTCCTTGAAGCGACTAAAGGTGTTATTCAGTTCTTCATCGGAATTTAATACGATACCCAGTTCCTTCAATCGGGATTTGAAGGCATTGCGACCAGAGTGTTTGCCCAGCACCATACGGTTGGCAGCCCAGCCTACGTCCTGCGCGCGCATGATTTCGTAAGTCTCGCGACTCTTTAATACGCCATCCTGATGAATACCGGATTCGTGCGCAAACGCATTTGCGCCGACGATGGCCTTGTTTGGTTGTACCGGAAAGCCGGTAATGCCCCCGACCAGGCGCGATGCCGTAACGATCCGAGTGGCATCGATATTAGTATCACAATTAAATACATCCTGCCGGGTACGTACCGCCATCACGACTTCTTCAAGCGCAGCGTTACCGGCACGTTCGCCCAGGCCGTTAATCGTGCACTCTACCTGTCGCGCGCCATTGGCAACAGCGGCAAGCGAATTGGCCACGGCCAGTCCAAGATCGTTATGACAATGCACAGAAAAAATGGCCTTGTCGGAATTCGGGATCTTTTCACGCAGGTTTTTAATCAAGGCGCCAAACTGTTCCGGCATGTTATAACCGACGGTATCGGGAATATTCAGTGTCGTCGCACCGGCCTCAATGACCTGTTCTAGGATACGGCACAAAAAATCCAGTTCGGATCGACCGGCATCTTCCGGGGAAAATTCGACGTTATCGGTGAACTGACGGGCACGTTTCACGGCATGTACCGCCTGTTCGATCACCCGCTCCGGTTGCATGCGCAGCTTCATCTTCATATGAATCGGCGAGGTCGCGATGAAGGTATGAATGCGCGAGCCATTGGCATTCTTCAGGGCCTCACCGACACGGTCGATGTCCTTGTCCAGCGCACGCGCCAGACCGCACACCACACTGTCCTGCACTACATCGGCCACTGCCTTGACCGATTCAAAATCGCCCTGGCTGGCAATCGGGAACCCGGCCTCGATCACGTCCACGCGCATTCGTTCAAGGGCCTTGGCAATGCGCACCTTTTCATCCCGCGTCATCGACGCGCCGGGACTCTGCTCGCCATCGCGTAAGGTGGTATCAAATATTATCAATTTGTCGTTACTGCTCATGATGCTCTCCGGCCTCGGGGTTTTATTGTAACGTAGTCCCAAGCACCTGAATAGATTATGTTTATTCCCGTCATCACGGGAATACGAAGGGATCGCACTGGTCGGGTATGAATGTCTGCCTTACGGCAGTCGCGGCAGGAGGGCCGCCAGGGACAAACCACGGGCAACGGCGGCTTCCGCAGAAGGGGTATTAAGCTTATTGGCCAACATCATCATATGATCTTTACTATAGCGTCACCCGGGGGGTTTGCCAAGTCTAGGAGGCTGGCTTGTCCTTATCCTTGTCCTCATGCGGCGGTGAATTATCGGCCTGCTGGTTGCTCGCCGAAGCCCCGGGCTCCAGCTTTCCCGCCTTGCCTCGTTCGGCACGCCGTATTCTGAGGGCATATAGCGTCAGTAAGGGCCCTGAGATGGCGTAACCCAGAAACAGCGTAAACAATACCAGCGGCGGTTGCAGACGAATCACCGCGAACGCCAGCATCACGCTCACCAGGGTCAGGAAAGGCACCTTACCCTTCAGATCAAATTCCTTGAAACTATGGTAACGCACATTACTGAACATCAGGATACCGGCCAGCAACGTTATCACAAATACCGACAGTCGCAGTATGTCTGCATTGATGTCAAAATCCACGCCGACCCAGACCAGCCCTGCAATCAGCGCCGCCGCCGCCGGGCTGGCCAGCCCCTGAAAGTAACGTTTGTCGGACTTGCCCACCTGGGTATTAAAACGGGCCAGGCGAAGTGCGGCCGCGGCCGCATACACAAATGCAGCGAACCAGCCGAGTTTGCCCAGGTCACGTAGCATCCATTCATAGGCGATCAGTGCCGGCGCCACACCAAATGACACCATGTCTGACAGGGAATCATACTCGGCACCAAAGGCACTCTGGGTATGGGTCATGCGCGCCACACGGCCATCCAGACCATCCAGGATCATCGCAGCAAAGATCGCAATCGCGGCGGCCTCGAAACGATCCGTCATCGCGGCAGTGATCGCATAGAACCCGGCAAACAGGTTCCCGGTGGTAAGCAGGTTCGGCAGCAGATAAATGCCCTGGGCTTTAGTGACCTTTTTCATAAGCTTAAGTGTAGATGGATGTCTATAAAGTTACAAAGTGAGATTACAATTTACAATATTGGAGTTATTGCGATGGTTTTTTATTTGCGTTCATTTGCGGACCAATATTTTTTATCAATCATGAATAAAATGGGCGATCACATCTGAACCCGCCGCGACCTTCTGCCCTGCAGTGACTTCAATTCTGGTATTTTCCGGTACAACCACATTGATGGTCGCACCAAACGGAATAAAGCCGCAACGATGTCCCTGGCCGATACGTTCTCCTGACTGCACATAACAGGATGGTCGTATAATGGAACTTCCGCCCGACATACACAGGATAACATCATCATCCTCGTCCGTCTTGACCCACTGTGCAAACCTTATATCAGTGCATTTACCATGGTGAGGGATGTCATGTTGTCCGGAGGTCTCTACAGTCGGGAACCAGCGATCAATCACCTTGCCCTCGACAGGACTCCGTGTGGTATAGGCACCGGTTTTATTCATGTTGATACAAATGCGTATCGCCTGGCGATCAAGAAAATAATCATGGGCATTTTCTATGCCTGATACTATTCCATCGGCTGGACATACTACGGCAAGCGGATCCGCAGGGATATCGCGCACAGGATCACGAAACAGATAACAGAACATTGCCAGTACCAGCCAGAAAGGAATCGACCAGAGCGGCCCGACAGTGAAAAAAAACGCAAGGGAAATAATCAGTGCCAGGGCGCAGTATGGTAACCCCTCGCGAGCAATTAATGATTGATTTCTCTGTGCGGCCATAACAATGACTTTTATATTTGCAGAAAAATAAATGCAGTCAAGAGACCGCATTTACGAATTTTAATCGTGTATCACTCCCTTATTAGTTCTTGCTCTTGTCGACCAGTGCATTGGCAGTGATCCACGGCATCATGGAACGCAAACGTGTGCCCACCTGCTCGATCGGGTGGGCCGCATTCAGACGGCGCATCGCTGTCATCTCGGGGTAGTTGGTCTGGCCTTCCATGATGAATTTCTTGGCATATTCACCGGTCTGGATATTATGCAGGGCCTCCTTCATGGCCCAGCGGCTCTCTTCGTTGATGATCTTCGGACCGGTAACATACTCACCGTACTCGGCATTATTCGAGATGGAGTAATTCATATTGGCAATACCACCTTCGTACATCAGATCAACGATGAGTTTCAACTCATGCAGACATTCGAAGTAGGCCATCTCCGGTTCATACCCGGCTTCCACCAGGGTCTCAAAACCGGCCTTGACCAACTCAACCGCCCCGCCACACAGTACGGCCTGCTCACCGAACAGGTCAGTTTCAGTCTCATCCTTGAAGCTGGTCTCGATAATACCGGTACGACCGCCACCAATCGCCGATGCATAGGACATGGCTGTCCCCCTGGCCTTGCCGGAGGCATCCTGAAACACTGCAATCAGATCCGGGATACCACCACCATTAACGAACTCATTACGTACCGTATGGCCCGGTGCCTTGGGTGCGATCATGATCACGTCAAGATCATCACGGGGCACGATCTGGTTGTAATGAATACTAAACCCATGCGCAAAGGCCAGCGTCGCACCCTGCTTCAGGTTCGACACAATTTCGCCCTTGTACAGGGTTGCCTGAAATTCATCCGGGGTCAGGATCATCACCAGATCTGCATCGGCGACAGCATCGACAACCGGTTTGACTGTCAGGCCGGCAGCCTCTGCCTTGGCCACTGAGGCGGAGCCTGATCGCAGTCCCACAGTGACCTGCACGCCTGTATCCTTCAGATTATTGGCGTGGGCATGGCCCTGAGAACCATAACCAATGATGCTGACCTTCATGCCCTTGATGATGGACAGATCTGCGTCTTTATCATAATAGAGCTTCATTACTCAATTCCTCATTATAAAAAATTTGATATTCGTTTGTCTGTTGTTGCCGCTACGTCATTAAAGCCCGTGATTAGAGTGACAGACCCTTGTCGCTGCGTCCAATACCGGATATACCGGAACGGACGGTCTCAAGAATACTGCTGCTATCGAGCGAATCCAGAAAGGCATCGATCTTGTCACCATTCCCGGTCACTTCGATGGTATAGGTGTTGTCCGTGACATCGATGATACGGGCGCGAAAGATATCCGCCAGTCGCTTCACTTCTTCCCGGGTGCCTGAGCCGGCGGCCTTGACCTTGACCAGCATCATTTCACGCTCAATATGCGGGCCTTCAGTTAAATCAACCAACCTGACAACATCTACCAGTTTGTTTAACTGCTTGGTGATCTGTTCAATGATCTGATCGGATCCTGCTGTCACCAGTGTCATGCGAGACAGTGACTCATCTTCTGTCGGTGCGACAGTCAGTGATTCAATATTATAGCCACGCGCCGAAAACAGGCCAGCGACCCGCGACAGCGCACCGGATTCATTTTCCAGCAAGATAGAAATTATATGTCTCATCAGGATGGATCCATTTCAGGTGCCAACACCATTTCATGATGGCCCTTGCCCTGGGCGATCATCGGATAAACGTTTTCAGTCTGATCTGTCTGGAAATCCAGGAACACCAGCCGGTCTTTCATCGCAAACGCCTCCTTCAATGCGCCTTCAACATCGGCCGGCTTCTTAATAAACATTCCGACATGGCCATAGCTCTCGGCCAACTTGACGAAGTCCGGCAACGCATCCATGTAAGAATGTGAATAGCGGCGATCGTAGAAAAACTCCTGCCACTGCCGCACCATACCCATGTAACGGTTATTCAGGTTGATGATCTTGATGGGCAGATCATATTGCTTGCAGGTGGACAGCTCCTGGATACACATCTGGATACTGGCCTCACCGGTAACACAGGCTACCGTGGCATCCGGGTGGGCAAACTGCACACCCATGGCGGCCGGCAGGCCAAAACCCATCGTGCCCAGACCGCCAGAATTGATCCAGCGACGAGGTTTGTCAAACTTGATATATTGCGCCGCCCACATCTGATGTTGGCCCACGTCTGACGTCACGTAGATGTCATCGTTCCTGGTGAGTTCGTAAAACGTCTCCAGAACATACTGTGGCTTGATGATCTCGTCACTGTTCCTGTAGCGCAGACAATTGCTGGAACGCCATCCGTTGATCTCGTCCCACCAGTTATCTATCGCCTCTTTATCAGGCTTAACATTACTGTCATCGATCAGTTTCAGCATGTCATCCAGGATATTTGATACTGAACCGACAATAGGGATATCCACCTCCACGCTCTTTGATATGGATGCCGGATCGATATCAATGTGAATGATCCTGGCGTCTGGACAAAAATCATCGATCTTGCCGACCACACGGTCATCAAATCGTGCACCAATGGCTATCAGTACGTCACACTTGTGCATTGCCGTGTTGGCTTCATAGGTGCCATGCATGCCCAGCATACCGACAAACTGTTTGTCTGTCGCCGGGTAGGCCCCCAGCCCCATCAGGGTACTGGTGATTGGACAACCCAGCTTGCGGGTGAAGTCGATCAACTGCCTGGAACCGTTTCCAAGCACCACCCCGCCGCCGCTATAGATCATCGGGCGCCGGGCACCGAGGATCATTTTGACCGCACGCTTGATCTGTCCGAGGTGACCCTTCACCACCGGGTTATAGGAGCGCATCTTGATCTCTTTCGGGTAGGTATATTCCGCCATATTCATGCTGACATCCTTCGGGATATCCACCACTACCGGGCCGGGTCGACCGGTGCTCGCGACATAAAAGGCCTTCTTCAGGGTCATCGCCAGGTCCTTGACGTCCTTGACCAGGAAATTGTGCTTCACGCAGGGGCGGGTGATGCCAACCGCGTCCACTTCCTGGAACGCATCACTGCCAATGGCCCAGGTATGCACCTGACCGGTAATTATGACCATCGGGATGGAATCCATATAGGCCGTGGCAATACCGGTCACCGCATTGGTGGCCCCGGGACCCGAGGTCACCAGGCACACACCCGTTTTGCCGGTAGAGCGGGCATAGCCATCCGCGGCGTGTGTGGCGCCCTGCTCATGACGTACCAGGATGTGCTTGAGGTCATCCTGCTTATACAACTCATCATAGATAAATAGCACGGCTCCGCCGGGATAACCGAACACGTATTCAACCCCTTCATCCTTTAAAAACTGGATGAGGATCTCGGCACCGTTCAATTGTTGCTTTTCTTTACCCATATTCCTTTTAAATATCAATGTGTTGTAAGTGTTTCGTTAGAACCCACCGGTCCCATTGGCTGTCTGTGAAACGTGTGAAACGATAAAAAAACGCCCGTAAAACGGGCGATTCCCATTAACCTGCAAAGGTCAAAACCTACTGGGAAACTCGCCCAAGGTCAAGAGATCAAAGGAAAAAAACAGGATTTTCCGACCACTTTATCGCCCACGGCCCCGGCTGGAATATGGCCCGATCCTGAATGCTGCAGAGATCAAATCTGGGATCGGGATCGCATACACTCTACCGGGTTTTCACGCTATAGTGTCTGCATCCCTGCCGCGGCACGGGAACCGGCATCATCGATCGATGTCTTAGTTTAAGAGTAGTCGCTTATAACGCCACTTGGAACAAGGAGCGCACGTGAATAATAAATCAATGGCTTATATCCTGATCTTGTCTCTGGCAGGAATTTCCGCAACGGTATCGGCGGCAGCATATCGCTGGGTCGATGATGAAGGCAACGTGCAATTTACCCAGGAGCCTCCACCGCAGGACAAAATTGCCGAGAAGATAAAGACCCTGAAAGATCCCCGGCCGCAGCCAGCAAGTTCCTCCACCGAGAACAAATCAGCGGAAGCAAAGAAGTCTGCAGGTGACAACAAGGCCGAGAATGAAAAAGATGCCAAGGCCCAGGCTGAGGCAGAAAAGAGAGAGAAGGCCAGGCTGAAAAAAGAGCAGGCTAAACGGGACAAGAAAAATTGCGCCAGGGCCAGGGCCAACAAGAAGAAACTGAGCGAACACCCCCGCATCAGATTCATCGATAAAAAGGGCAATGTAACCAGACTCAAAGACGAAGATCGTCTGGCCAGGATCAAGGAAGCCGGGGAACAAATCAAGAAACTCTGCAAATAATGTCAGGACAAGCGTATGCCTTACGTCAAGATCCAGAGTAACATCAGCATCGACGAGCAGCAGGCAAGGGATCTGCTGACCAGCATTTCCCAGCTCACCGCCAGGGAGCTCGGAAAACCTGAAAGTTATGTGATGGTCGCACTGGAACCACTGACCACAATGATGTTTGCCGGCTCAGACGAACCTCTTGCCTACCTTGAGCTCAAGAGTATCGGTCTACCGGACTCGAAAACGGCACAATTGTCCGAAGTCCTGTGTGACGTGATGCAGGAATCTCTCGGCATCAGTAAAGATCGTGTATACATCGAATTTGCCGATGCGCCTCGCAATATGTGGGGCTGGAATGGCGGCACCTTCTAAAGTCAGCCAGTCTGAACAAGCGTCCCGAATTCCTGACCCTCAGTAGGCAGAAAAACCCCTGCCTTGTCCTGCCAGTTAAGGTTGGCGAAGACTGGCGAGAGACACCCCATAAAGATACAATGAGCAGATAACAACGCTGGAAAACAAGAGTCAATAATGCGAACAAGCAGAATGCTGCTCTCTACATTGAGGGAATCCCCCTCAGATGCAGAAATCATCAGCCATCAACTCATGCTGCGTGCCGGCATGATCCGAAAACTCGCCGCAGGTTTGTATACCTGGTTGCCAATGGGCCTGCGGGTACTGCGAAAGGTAGAAAACATTATCCGTGAAGAAATGGATAATGCCGGTGCCCAGGAAGTATTGATGCCGGCAGTACAGCCAGCGGAACTGTGGCAGGAGTCCGCTCGATGGGAACAGTATGGTCCGGAATTACTCCGTTTTCATGATCGTCATCAGCGGGAATTTTGCATGGGTCCTACCCATGAGGAAGTCATCACGGATCTGGTCAGGCGTGAGGTACAGAGCTACAAACAGCTTCCTGCCAATTTTTACCAGATCCAGACCAAGTTCCGTGATGAGATCCGTCCCCGCTTTGGGATAATGCGGGCAAGGGAATTCCTGATGAAGGATGCCTACTCATTCCATGCCGATGAGGCATCGCTGAATGAGACCTATCAACTGATGCATCAGGCCTATACCCGTATCTTTACGCGTTTGAGCCTGGATTTTCGTGCCGTACTGGCAGATACCGGCAGTATTGGCGGTGCTGCATCACATGAATTTCACGTCCTGGCCGATTCAGGTGAAGATGCCATCGCCTTTAGCGACAGCAGTGACTATGCCGCGAATGTGGAAATGGCCGAAGCACTGGCACCCGATCAGCAACGCCCGGCAGCCAGTATGGAGATGACCCAGGTAGCGACGCCGGCTCAACACAGCATTGTCGAAGTCAGTCAGTTTCTTAAAGTGAGCGCTTCGCAATGTATCAAGACCCTGCTGGTACGCGCTGAAGGTGGCGGGATCGTTGCGCTGTTGTTGCGCGGAGACCACGAACTGAATGAAATCAAGGCCGGCAAACTGCCACAGGTAGCGATGCCGTTTGAATTTGCCAGTGATGAAGAAATACAGCAAGCCGTTGGTTGTCGCCCGGGCTCAATCGGCCCGGTGGGGCTGGATCTTCCTGTCATTGCTGACCGTGCCGTGATGGTGATGGCCGATTTTGTCTGCGGCGCCAACCAGGATGATGCCCACCTGACCGGTACTAACTGGTCACGGGATTTGCCAGAAGCCGAGGTCGCCGATCTGCGAAAAGTGCTGCAGGGTGATCCCAGTCCTGATGGCCAGGGGACCTTGTCAATCAGGCGTGGTATCGAAGTCGGTCACATCTTCCAGCTTGGTAAAAAATACAGCCAGGCCATGAATGCCACGGTACTGGATGAATCCGGCAAGGCGATTGTGATGCCAATGGGTTGTTACGGTATTGGCGTTTCCAGAGTTGTGGCTGCTGCCATTGAACAGAACCATGATGAGCACGGCATCATCTGGCCAAATGCCATCGCCCCTTTTCAGGTCGCCCTGCTACCAATGAATATGCACAAATCAGAACGAGTGCGTGAAGCTGCAGGAAGACTCTATGATGATCTGACACAGGCAGGCATTGAAGTCCTGTTCGACGATCGCAAGGAGCGGCCCGGCGTGATGTTTTCGGATATGGAACTGATCGGTATTCCTCACCGGGTGGTCATTGGTGAACGTGGTCTGGATAATGCTGTACTGGAATACAAGGGGCGGCGTGACAAGGAAAATACTGAAGTACCCGTTGATAGTGTTATCGGGTTCCTGAAAGCGAAGCTGAAGACCTGATTCAATCCATCCTCATCGGCACGACCCGCAGGACTTCATCCAGCGTAGTCAACCCTGCATTCACCTTTTGCGCACCATTCAAACGCAGCGGCAACATGCCATCCTTATAGGCCTGTTTACGGGTCTGAACTTCGTTAAAATCTTCACGGATCAATGACTGGATGTCTGCTGAAATGGTAAAGGCCTCGTATAAACCGATTCTCCCCATGTATCCGGTATTACGGCATTCCAGGCATCCTACAGGCTCAGCGGCATGGGTTGGCAGTGGTACCGTCCAGGGACTGACAAGCTTGTTCCACATTTCCTCGTCTACCTCTACAGACTGTTTGCAGTGGGGACACAATGTTCTGACCAGGCGCTGTGCAACAACACCGAGTAAGGTCGCCTTGATCAAATAGTATGGAACACCAATATCCAGTAATCGTGTGATCGCCGACGTCGAATCATTGGTGTGTAACGTGGACAGCACCAGGTGACCTGTGAGGGATGCCTGTATAGCCATCTCGGCAGTTTCCAGGTCACGGATCTCGCCCACCATGATGATATCGGGATCCTGTCGCATCAAGGTCCGTATTCCACTGGCAAAGTCCACACCAATATTCTGTTGTACCTGCATCTGGTTAAAACTCGGCTCAACCATTTCAATCGGTTCTTCCACGGTACAGACGTTGACTTCAGGTTTCGCCAATGACTTCATGGTCGAGTACAGGGTCGTGGTTTTACCGGAACCGGTAGGCCCGGTCACCAGGATAATGCCATTGGTGTGTGAGACCATCTTCTTCCAGTGTTTTTCATCATCGCGTCCAAAACCGAGATCCTTGAGACTCTTCATCAGCACATTCGGGTCAAAGATCCGCATGACCAGCTTTTCACCAAATGCTGTCGGCATCGTCGATAAGCGCATTTCGATCTCGATACCATTCGGTGTCCTGGATTTGACGCGTCCGTCCTGCGGCTTGCGCTTCTCGGCAACATTCATACGTCCAAGCGATTTTATTCGACTTACCACCGCCGTCATGACGGTGGCAGGCACCTGGTAAACCTGGTTCATCACGCCATCGATACGGAACCGAACATTGCCCATCTCACGGCGGGGCTCAAGGTGGATATCACTGGCACGCTGTTCGAAGGCATACTGCAATAACCAGTCCACGATATTGACGATATGCTGGTCATCAGAATCCAGGTGGCCGCGTCGACCCAGCTCGACCAGCGATTCAATATTCTGCACATTAAAGAATTTGGTAGTTTCGGCCGTGCCTACTGCACCCTTGACGGATCGGGACACACCGTAAAATTCCACACGGTAGCGCTCGATATCAACGGGGTTTACCACCACCCGTTCAACCGTCTTCTTCAGTATATTTTCGAGCTCTGGTTGCCATTCGCTAAGGTAAGGCTCGCAGGTGGCAAACACCACCCTGGTCGGCGAGGCCTCGACAGGCAGAATTTTGTGCCGTTCTGCATAAGCGTAGGAGACCACCTCTGTCACCATGGTCACGTCAACCTTCAGGGGATCGATTCTTTTATATGGTACGCCGGACTTGTCCGCCAGCCACACCGTCAGGACTTCAATGGATAGCTGGTTGTTTGGTGAACGCCTGTCAATTAACTGCTGATTGGCGACATTTTCCAGTGGATGGTGTTTTACCCGGTCCTCTGGATGCAGGTGCGCGATGACTGCATCGGCATCCTCTTGCAAAAGCAGGCCATCACTGATCAGATCACCCAGTATTTCCTCGAGAGATAACTTGTGTTGTGACTGTGTTTGTATCGCGACATCTTGATTAAACATGGCGGTAACCTGTTATTTATTATTCCCTTATACCCTACTGACAATAGCCCGTCTGTAGGCATAACGCCAGTTTCTTTGTCAGTATCTTACGTCAAAGCCATTGAAATCACAGTCATTAACAACATCACATTGTACGGCGTTCACCACCGCAGCCGCTGGTCCCTGCCACAACCAGTCGCGGAATTCGTTCAGCACAACAGGATCTCCACAGGCAACCAGCTCTACTGTTCCGTCAGACATATTTCGTACCCAGCCAGTCAAACCCAGTTGCAGGGCCTTCCGCTGGGCGGTAGTACGATAAAATACACCCTGTACCCTGCCGGATACCAGACAATGCATTGCTTCACTCATGGCAAATGCACCGTGGCCATCTGCCCGACTCGAAACAGCATCCCCTTGCGGACACTAACAACCCACATCGACATCGTAAACATCCTCACTACCTGATTCAGGTTCCAGGGTATGAGCAAGCATTTCCCCTGCCTTCGCACTAGCATTGATAATAATTACATCAAAATGATAAAGAAACCGTTGCTGCGGGCCGGGTAGCAGGGACTGTAGCAAGAATTAGCTGCACGGGATTCACGCCTGTTTGTGTTGAATCGCTAACATTCGTCGCTTAACTTGTTGATTTATCCTGTATTTTTCAATTTGCCTCATCTATAATGACAGATAAATCCCGCACACCACCGCCAAGCCATGATCCACAGATAATGAGCATTATTAAGGAAAAAGACTTTATAGACAGCATTGCAGATGCGCTGCAGTACATCTCCATTTATCACCCCACAGATTTTATTCAGGCCATGGGACAGGCCTATGAAAAAGAGGCCTCAGAAGCTGCCAGGGATGCCATCGCCCAGATCCTGAGCAATTCCCGCATGTGCTTTGAAGGTCACCGCCCGATTTGCCAGGATACCGGTATTGTCACCGTGTTTCTAAAGATCGGTATGGATGTTCGATGGGAAGCCAGCCTGAGTGTTGCGGACATGGTGAACCGGGCGGTGTCACTCGCCTATACCAACCCGGATAACCCATTGCGTGCCTCCATCGTCTCGGACCCTGATGGCAAGCGACGCAATACCGGCGACAACACCCCGGCCGTCATCCATACAGAAGTTGTTAGCGGAGACAAGATCGATGTCATCGTTGCTGCCAAGGGTGCCGGCTCCGAAAACAAGGCAAAGTTTACCGTACTCAACCCCAGCGATGATCTGGTGGAATGGGTTACCCGCATCGTCCCGACCATGGGCGCCGGCTGGTGTCCACCGGGGATCCTGGGTATTGGCATTGGTGGCACCGCAGAGAAGGCATTGCTGATGGCCAAGGAATCATTGATGGAGCCGATCAACATTCAGGAACTACAGCAGCGTGGCCCTGATAATCGCGCAGAAGAATTAAGGCTGGAAATTTTTGAACGGATTAATGCACTGGGTATTGGTGCCCAGGGACTTGGTGGCCTGGTCACTGTTCTGGATGTGAAGGTAAAAGACTACCCAACTCATGCGGCATCCAAACCCGTTGCCATTATTCCAAATTGCGCTGCCACAAGGCATTTGCACTTTACACTGGATGGCAGTGGTGTTGCTGATATCAAACCACCCAGACTGGAAGACTGGCCAGACGTCACCTGGACGGCAAGGGCCGGCTCACGTCGGGTCAACCTGGACAATCTGGCCCCTTCGGATATCGTGGACTGGCAACCGGGTGAAACCCTGCTGCTGTCTGGCCATATGTTGACCGGGCGCGACGCGGCACACAAACGTATCATGGATATCCTTGGCCGGGGTGAATCGCTTCCAGATGGTCTCGATTTTACTAATCGGTTTATTTACTACGTTGGGCCTGTCGATGCCGTCAACGATGAGGTAGTGGGCCCGGCAGGACCTACCACAGCCACGCGCATGGATAAATTTACCGAAGACATGCTAAGCAAGACCGGGCTGACAGGTATGATCGGTAAGGCCGAACGTGGTCCGGTGGCCATAGAAGCCATCAGGAAACACAAGGCCGTGTACCTGATTGCTACCGGTGGCGCTGCCTACCTGATTTCAAAATCCATCCGCAATGCAAAAGTCATTGCCTTTGAAGAAATGGGTATGGAAGCGATATATGAATTCGAGGTTGAAGATATGCCGGTGACCGTTGCGGTCGATGTCAATGGCACCTCGGTGCATCAGACAGGCCCTGCGAAATGGCAAGCCAGGATCGCGGGGATCCCCATAGTAACGAAATAAACAAATATAAAATAACTTTAGTCCGCAAATAAAAAAGGGCCCCGAACGGGGCCCTTCTTAATTATTACTTGTTAGAGAGTCTTATTGACCGAGGTACTTCAGGTCACTCTCTTCTACTGTACCGACTGACCAGGCGCCACGTGTCTTTGCATGGGCAACCGCGGCATCAACATCCGCGCTGCTGGCATTGCGGTCGATGCTGAAATTCTGCCCAGGGTAGATCAGATCAGCATCCTTGATAGAACCCTTGTTGGCCTTATAGATCAGCGGCCACTGATAAGCGTTGCCATAGACACTACTCTTGCCGGATATGCTCCAGAGACTATCACCAGATGCCACAGTATAGTCACCGGCAGTTCCACCGCCGCCGCCCAGGAACTTCTGGCCCCTGGAATTCTTCTCAGCCATGGCCTGGGCATAACCCAATTCACCCTGGCGTTTTGCCTTATTGGCAATTTTGATGGCTTTTTTGAAATCACCTTTCTTCAGGGCCTTTTTGGCCTTGCCGAGGATTTTCTTAGAATTACGCCATTCGCCACCCACAGAAGCGGCCTTGGAAATGGCAGCACTGGCGGCAGCAATCGCAGCCTTTGCCTGGTCCTCCATTGTCCCTGCACCGTCCTTTGGTGTGGATGCACAGCCTGATATGAAGGATACGGCCAGCACGACAACAAACAGTGGGGCGAGAAAACGCTTTATTTTCATTATGTTAGCTCCGATAAACAACTAATTACAGGGGGATACTTATTGATTTATATACAAAAACTAGCACTGGCACCGTGATACTGTCAAGTTACTTTAACAATAACGTATAACACGACTTCAGCGGGTGTCCTGGTTCTCATTTCAGACGCTTATACGCCTTGCGCTATATCTGGTGAAATCCCGCCGATTTTCCGGATCGCCCCGCTTAACCTGGGCCGCTAGCACCGCTACAATACACAGTCGGTATTGCCTCTGATTATGTCTATATATATGGAGAATCTATGTCCACCACTATGTACCACAATCCTAAATGCTCTAAATGCCGGCTTACGCTACAGTTACTCGAAGATAACCAGGTTACCACCGATGTCGTCGAGTATCTCACCACGCCACCCGATGCCAAAACCCTGGGTAACATTCTGCAGATGCTTGGAATTGAGCCGCGGGATTTGATGCGCAAACATGAGGCCGAATACAGGGCATTGAATCTGGATAACCCCGATCTCGGTCGCGATGAGCTGATTCGGGCGATGCTCGAAAATCCCATTTTGATAGAGCGACCTATTGTCATTAAAGATGGAAAGGCCGCTATCGGCAGACCGCCAGAAAACATACTGAAGATCCTGTAAACATGCCTGACATCCTGGTTTTATATTATAGCCAACATGGTGCAACGAGAGACATGGCCCAACGTATTGCCAGAGGTATCGAAGATGTACCCGGCATGCAGGCACGCATCAGAACTGTTCCTGAAATCTCCACTGTTTGCGAAGCGATTGAAGACACTATTCCTGACAAGGGTGCCCCCTATGCCAGTCTGGATGATCTCAGGGAATGTGCCGGTCTGGCACTCGGCTGCCCGACACGCTTTGGCAACATGGCAGCACCATTAAAGTATTTTATTGATGGTACCAGTTCGCTCTGGTTATCAGGTGCGATGATCAATAAACCGGCAGCGGTGTTCACTTCAACATCATCAATGCATGGTGGTCAGGAGACGACCCTGCTGTCGATGATGCTGCCATTAATGCATCATGGCATGGTGATCGTTGGTATTCCCTACAGTGAGACAGATCTACTGCATACTAAAGAAGGTGGCACACCCTATGGTCCAAGTCATCTTGCAGGAGTTGATAGTGAACTACCTGTCACTGATACCGAGGCCAATCTCTGTCGGGCCCAGGGTAAACGCCTCGCCTCTATAGCCAGTGCATTAGCCATTAAAAACAAATAGTCCCCATGAATAAGGTTGCCGTTGCACGTGGTATCACCCTGGTGGGCTATTTTGGTCTGCTGTTCCTGTTGCTCGCCTGGACAACATGGATCTCACCACCGGCCAGGGCACCGATATCTATTATGCTTATAGTCCTGGTGGTGCCGCTACTTTTTCCATTACGCGGATTGCTGCACGGCAAACGCTATACCCATGGCTGGGTGATCTTTATGGCATTGTATTATTTTACCCTCGGCGTAGCGGTTACCTATGCCATACCCGAAGAACGCTGGCTGGGCGCCCTTGAGATTCTTTTTAGCGTTATGTGGTACCTGGGTGCCATGATGTACATCCGCGCGACCAGGGATAATAGCCAGACAAAATAATTTTTTCACCGCAGAGGACACAGAGTCAATAATATAATATCTTTTCTCTGTGACCTCCGTGTCCTCTGTGGTAAATGTTTTTATTACTTATTTACAGATTTAATCATTGATAAGTTCACGCACAAACGGAATCGTCAGCTTACGCTGGGCACTCAACGAGGCAACATCCAGACGATCCAGCAGATCAAACAATGACTGCATATCTCGCGGGCAGCGCTTTAATAAATAGGCCGCCACCTCCTCCGGCATATGAATTCCCCGTGCCCCGGCACGCAATCGCAATGCCTGTTGGCGATCTTCATCCGCCAGCTGCCGCAGGTGAAAAACCACAGCAGAACTCAGCCTTGATGCCAGGTCGGCCAGGGACATACCCAACCCCGCCGGAGCAGCATTCGCGGCGACCAGCAGTCGGCCACTAGCGTCATTAATGCGGTTATATAGATGGAATATGGCCGTTTCCCACTCCGTTAGCCCGCAGATGGCATGAATATCGTCCAGACACACGGCATCCATGGCATCCAGGCCTTCAAGGATATCAGCGGAATATTCCTGGTATCGCCCTAATGGCAGATACAAGGCTGACTCGCCACGTGCGGCATAGTCATGACACAAGGATTGCAACAAATGTGACTTGCCACAGCCTGGCGGGCCCCATAAATAGACGCATGGGCCAGAATCATCCGCTCGGGAGTGCTTCAGCGTTTCGACAGCCGCCAGGTTCTCACCGGGTAAATAATTGTTAAATGTAGCGGTATCACTGAGACTGATTTGCAGGGGTAATTGGGGGTACATAAACTGCCCGGGCTACCTGATTAGTCGATAAACAAGATCATCCCGGGCGGTTGCTGACAATTTCTCTACGCCCGTTCTGCCCATCGCCCGCCTGGAACCTGATGGAATTGCTGACGTAACGGGGACAGTCACAGGCGATGTTTCCACCGGCACCAGGGACTTTCCGCTACTCAATGCCAGCGCCTGCACCAGGGAGGCCTGATCGGTACGCAGGCCAATATTGAAGATCACACTATTGCCAACCACGTACACTGCATTAACGCCTTTCACCGGGCCCAGTGATTTTAAATAGCGATTTACTGTGCCATAGGCATTCAGGTTATTTATGCCCAGAACTTTCAAACGGGCAACGTTCAGACCTGTACCGATCTGCTCGGCGAACCTGGATGCCAGTATATCTGCCGAGCTGTTTACGCCGGCACTGAGCATATCGTTCAGCGGTCCGCGCGCAACCCAGCTGGTGACCTTGTCACCCTGGTACAGGGTCCAGTAACTATCCCAGAAATTCTCGTCAATACGTAACACCCTTGCCACCAGCAATGCCTCGGTTTGATAACGTTCGGAGGCCTTCTCTATGTTGCTTCGAAAGTTCCCCCACACATCCGCAAATTTAAGCGACGCCTGATCCTGTAAATCCATTAGTGGAAAAAAGATCGGCATACCGCGATTGTCCGCATAAATTTCAAGTGCCGGGCGGATCTCTCCGACAGAGTTGGCGTCGATAATAATGCGCTGTCCGCTGTCCTCCATCGCAATCCATAACAAGGTGGATGGCCGCGCCTTGCCCCATACCTGGACCCCCGCTGTCCACATCGCCTTTTTTACCGCCGCTGGATCAAAACTGATCCACAGGATTTTCTGCGCCGGGCCATTGGGAACAATCCCTGGCCTGCTCGTATACCGGTACTGCTGGACAAAGTTCACGGCGGACTGTACCAGTCTGACAACTTCCGGGAGCTGATTGACATCACTCTTGCCTGACACCTTCACCAGCACCAGGGCAAAACCATCGCGGATGGCCTGGCGTCGTTCATCACGTTGCTGGCTATTGACCGGTATTTCTATTTCGTAGAGAGCGGAAACCTCCACCGCAACACCTTGAGATGGGCGCCATAAAACTATCAGGAAAACTGTCAGGGCAAGCATGAGCCTCGCCAGTACCGGGAGATCCAGGCACTGCAAAGGCAATCGATGACGACAGTAGCGATTATTTATTCGCCGATTCATGTTTATTTCCTAAATTCTCCGGGTCACCCGGTATTCCAGCGGGATTACGCCCGGGATAGTAGCAGAATCAGGATCACAGACACAGCCAGGCGGCTTATCTGATGATATATTCCAGTTTTACGCTAAAATCGTTCATAACATCTGGTAAATCTTCCTGTCAGCCGATACCATTATGGGCTTGCCAAACAAGATCACAACCCCAAGATTAAAACCAAGTCCGATACGCTATATGACTGATAAAACGCCAGATTCACCCTCACTGAGTTACCGTGATGCGGGCGTTGATATCGATGCCGGGAATCAACTTATTGACCGCATCAAGCCCATTGCCGCACGTACGCGCCGAGAAGGCATGCTGGATGATCTCGGCGGATTTGGGGCGCTGTTCGAAATACCTGCACACTACTGCCAGCCAGTGCTGGTCTCGGGGACCGATGGCGTTGGGACCAAGTTGAAACTGGCCATCGATACCGGCATACACGACAGCATCGGTATTGATCTGGTCGCCATGTGTGTGAATGATCTGCTGGTGCAAGGTGCCGAACCGCTGTTCTTCCTCGATTACTACGCCACTGGTCGCCTGCAGCTGGATACGGCAGAGAGCGTTATAAAAGGTATCGGTAAGGGCTGTGAACTGGCGGGCGTTGCACTTATTGGCGGTGAAACCGCGGAAATGCCCGGTATGTACCATGGAGAAGACTATGATCTGGCGGGTTTTTGTGTTGGCGTCGTTGAAAAAGACAGGATCATCAGCGGCCGCAACGTCAAACCTGGCAACGTATTGCTGGGCATCGCCTCCAGTGGCCCTCACTCCAATGGTTATTCATTAATAAGAAAGATCATCGAAGTCAGCAATGCTGACCTCGATAGTGATTTTGATGGCAGGCCGCTCGGCACGGTACTGCTTGAGCCCACCCGAATCTATGTAAAACCGCTGCTAAAGCTGATCAAGAAATTGCCTGTTCTGGCCATGGCGCATATTACTGGCGGCGGTTTACTCGAAAACATCCCCAGGGTCCTGCCAAAAGATGTACATGCCGTCATCGATACAGGCAGCTGGATCCGCTCAGCTGTTTTTGACTGGCTGCAGGACAATGGTGGTGTTGAAGAATCCGAGATGTACCGTATATTCAACTGTGGCATAGGCATGGTAATCTGTGTCGATGAAACCAATGCAGAGTCGGCCCTGTCGCTACTGTCCAGCGAAGGTGAAACCGCCTGGCGAATTGGCACCATTGAAGCCAGCCATGATGAGAATGAACCTGTTGTCCTGAAATAATAATTACCTGAAGAGATAATGAACAGCAACAAGAAACCAAAAATTGTTGTACTGATTTCAGGTCGTGGAAGTAACCTGCAATCCATTATCGGCAAAGCTGCCAGTAATAACTCACGCTTCGAAATAGCCGCTGTTATCAGCAATCGCCCCGATGCACAAGGCCTGCTACATGCTGTCGATGCAGGGATACCTGCAGAGCGACTGGATAATACCAAATATAGCAATCGGGAAGAGTTCGATAATGCCCTGCGAGAGTTAATCGATTCCTATCAACCCGACCTTGTGGTACTGGCCGGATTCATGCGGGTGTTAACCGTCGGTTTTGTCCAGCACTATCTGGGACGGATGATTAATATTCATCCATCACTGCTGCCAAAGTTTCCCGGACTTGATACCCATCAAAAGGCACTGGATGCTGGCGATACTGCTCATGGTGCAACAGTGCATTTTGTTACACCAGAAGTGGACGGTGGCCCGTGTATTATCCATGCAACGGTTCCTGTACTTGAAAATGACAATGTGGATAGTCTTGCTGCAAGAGTACTTGAAAAAGAGCACAGGATCTTTCCACTGGCAATAAACTGGTTTGCCGAAGGTCGACTGCTATTCGATGATCATCGGGCGGTCCTGGATGGTCAGCCCCTCGTTGCAGGCGGCATGGAACTGGCAGATATCAGTGATGACTAATCGTTATATGGATACCTTATATAGCAACTGCAGACGCCTGGCTTATGTCATGGTAACCGGTATCCTGCTGTATCAGTACACGGTCTTGTCTGCACCAGCATCGGCTGAGGCCCATGCCCAGGTCCCGGCCTTTACTGCCAGGTATACACTGACGAAGGGCAACATGACTATTGGCACCCGTCAGTTGAAATTTTCCCGTGATCTGCCAGGAGAATATGAGTTTATTTCAACAACCAAGACAACCGGAATTGCCGCCATTTTCAATAACGATAAAATTCATGAATCCAGTCTGGGCGCATACGATGGTGGAATAATTGTTCCCCGCCAGTACCACTATCAGCACACAGGTAAAAAGAAAGACCGTCAGGTCAAGATAAAGTTTGACTGGGATGTTCTGAAAGCTACCAATATTATCGGCAGCAAACCCTGGAGCATGCCTGTCGTCAAAGGCACGCAGGACAAGCTGGTTTACCTGATCAGTATGATGCAGGATCTGATGGATAATCATCGTCAATTTCAGTACAGAGTTGCTGACGGGGGAAAATTAAAGACCTATCGCTTCAAGATCCTGGGTAAAGAGAAAGTCACCACTCCTATTGGAGAATTTTCTGCCATCAAGATCAAGAGGATCCGTAAGGACAACAAGCGAAGCACACTGATCTGGTGTGCTGATCAGCTCCATTACCTGCCGATCAAGATAGAGCAGCGCAAGAAGGACGGAACTCCCTATACTATGTTACTGGAACAACTGTCAGGCCTGGGAATAAATACACGGCCATAATCTGTAAACCAGCATACCGGCATCGTTCCTGCGTACAATACATTGAGGGCAATGATTTGAAAAAACTGGCATTTCTTATTTTCAGCGCATTTATGCTACTTGGCAATCAATCCAGCGGCCATAATATTTCCAAAGCTGATACCGGGGAACGTACATATATACTGTCTCGTGGCCCGCAGACCTCTGCTGTCTCGTTGACCCGGCAGTGGCTGCCTTTTTTAAAACGCATCAAGGACGATACCGGGATCCAGATCAAATTGAAGGTCTATACGAGCTGTGAGCAGTTCGAGGGTGACCTGTTTGGTGCCCATCCTGACTTCGCCTTTACGAACCCCTACTTTGCAATGCTTGTCAAAGAGAAACACGGTTATATCCCGCTGGTACGTGACGACTCCCGCTTATTGCGGGGGGTTTTTGTCGTCAGGAAGGACAGCAATATTAATTCCCTTCAGGATCTAAATGGAAAAATCATTGCCTTTCCTTATCCCAATTCCATGACAGCATCATTATACCCGCGTGCAATACTGCATGAAAAATTTCTTCTGGAATTCAGGCCTATCTATGTCGGTACACACGAAAACGTATATCGTGCAGTCACGATTGGCAAGGCCATAGCAGGTGTTGGCATGATGCAGACATTATCCAGCGAGCCGGAAGAACTTAGAGAACAATTAAAGATTTTATACACGACCCCTGGTGTAAGGCCACACCCGTTGATAGTCCATCCCAGAGTAAACCAGAAGGTACAGGAAAAAGTCACCCAGGCCATATTAAACATGGCACATGATAAGCAAGGCCAAAGATTACTGAAGGCAGTAAAACTAACAGTACCAGTCATCGTCGATAGTAATCGGGATTATAATAATATTAATAAACTTGGGCTTGAGAAATATCTTAAACACTGGGATCAATAAGTGCCGGTAACACTAATGGAAAACATTGGCAGATAATCCATTTGAAAGATTCGATTAAAAAGATTTGCGGCAGTCTTCACTGCCAGTTAATAATATTGCTATCAATTTTCCTGGTTATCACGATTGCCCTGTATAGCTGGTATACCATCAGCCAGCAACGTCAAATCGTTCTAAACCTGCTAAAAGATGAGGCGCTGTTGATATCAAATGACATCGCTTTTAGCGCGGCCAGTTATATTATCGTTAGCAATTATATTGCACTGGAAGAAGAACTGATCTCGTATGTCGACCAGGGCCGCATTAAATCACTGCAGGTCATAGATCATCATGGCCTGGTTATCAGCCATGTTATCCAGAATGAAGACAGTAATCCACAGGTCATCTATGGGAATAAAAGTGTAGAGCCACCAACAAAAGAAAATCAGACTGTTTTGGCCGGGGGCGACTTTCTGGAAACGTGGCTACCTATATCACTGGATAAATCTATTGGCTGGGTAAGAGTGACCACATCACTTGAGCCCATCACACTGCTTGTCCGGAAAATCATTTTCAATGCAATCATCGCCAGCGCCATCGCACTGGTATTCAGTGTTTTGTTAATGTTTATGCTGCTTCGCCCTCGACTTGAGACCATTAAAAACATGACTGCCTTTGCCGATAAACTGGATGTTGGTCTTGGCAGCCAAATCCCGGTTGATCACAGTTCCGCAGAAACGGAAGCACTCGGGATGGCTCTAAACAAGGCCTCGTCCAGACTATTTTCCGCAGAATCCGTTACCAGAAGCAGTGAACAGCAACTTCAGGCAGTGATTCAGAATATGCCAGTGATGATGGTGGCCTTTGATGATGAAAATAAACTTGTCGTCTGGAACAAGGAATGCTCCCGTGTAACAGGATATGATAAAGACCAGATCAGTGATGACACACACATACTGGAATTATTTTTCCCGGATGTGCACTACCGTGAGCAGATCCTCGATCGGTGGCACAAGGGTCAGGACTTCATTAACTGGGAAATTGATATCACGTCTATAGACGGTGACATCCATACCATCGCCTGGTCAAATATATCAAGACAGATCCCTGTAACAGGATGGAAGTACTGGGCCATTGGTATCGATATCACTGACAGAAAGAGCGCCGAAGAAATGGCCCGGGCTCGTCGTGAAGAACTTGCGCATGCCTTGCGCCATGCCACTCTGGGTGAACTCGCTACCGGTATCGCACATGAAGTCAACCAACCGCTCAGTGCCATAATCAATTATGCAAAAGGCTGTCAATTTCGACTGACTGATCACTCACTGGATGAATCTGATTACAATGAGGCCCTCGACAGGATCATCGTACAGGCCAACCGTGCAGCCAAGATTATTTCCCGGCTGCGACAATTTGTACGCAAGAAAGAGCCCCATCGCTCCACCTCGGACATCAACGAAATTATCGGGTATTCTCTGGACTTCATAGAATCCCAGACCAGGCAGAATAATATAAAACTGGATGTCCACCTGGGTAAGGACCTGCCGCTACTGCTGGTAGACCCGATACAGATCGAACAAGTCCTGTTAAACCTGGAAATAAATGCTATTGAGTCCGTCATGGAAACAACCAATGGTGAACGCCTGATCACGATTACTTCAGCAATGGGTGTAAATAACAAGATTATGGTGTCGGTGCAGGATAGTGGTACCGGGCTGCCTATAGAACAACATGATATCATTTTTGAGGCATTTTATACGACCAAATCCCTCGGCATGGGACTGGGATTATCCATCAGTCGTTCTATAATAGAGTCACATGAAGGGAGTATGTGGGTCAAACCAGACGGGATGCATAAAGGTACCACAATCTACTTCAGCATTCCGACCATAAATGAACAAATAAAGTAGTTCTGCGCGACTACTAAATCAGGTCTTCGGCAATGTGACCCCGTGCTGGCCCTGGTATTTCCCCGCACGATCCTTGTATGAAATTTCACATTCTTCATCTGATTCAAAAAACAGTACCTGGGCGACGCCTTCGTTGGCGTATATTTTTGCCGGCAATGGAGTCGTGTTGGAAAACTCAAGAGTGACATAGCCTTCCCACTCTGGTTCGAATGGCGTGACATTGACAATAATGCCACAACGGGCATAGGTGGATTTACCGAGACATACCGTTAGCACACTACGTGGGATCCGGAAGTATTCGATGGTCCTGGCCAGCGCAAATGAGTTCGGAGGGATAATACAGACATCGGATTTTACGTCCACAAAGCTGTCTTCGTCAAAATTCTTCGGATCGACAATAGTCGAGTTGATGTTTGTGAAGATCTTGAATTCGTCGGCAACGCGAATATCATAGCCATAACTGGAGGTGCCATAGGATACGATGCGACCTTCACCATTGTGCTTTACCTGACCGGGTTCGAATGGCTCAATCATGCCATGCTCTGCAGCCATACGACGGATCCACTTATCTGACTTGATACTCATGGGGCAACTATTTAACCGTAAACGGGTAAGAGACGCAATAAGTATTATCGCCAGTGCTCCCGGCATCCTGCCTCATGCAACACTAGTACGTCCCTGTACGTCGCATTTGCGGACTGATTTGTAAGATCAGTTATTCTGAATGACGATACTCGGGAACCTGGCGCTGTATTCCCTGGCACGCAGAGATAATTTGGCCGCAACCCGACGAGCAATATCTTTATATATTTTGGCAATCGGGCCATCGGGATCTGCCACCACGGTAGGTTTACCGTTGTCGGTACCCTCGCGGATGCTGATATCCAGTGGCAGTGCGCCCAGGAAATCCACATCGTATTGCTCTGACATCTTTTCACCGCCACCGGAACCAAAGATATGCTCCTCATGGCCACATTCACTACAGATATGGGTGCTCATGTTTTCGACGATACCCAGTACCGGCACTTCCACCTTCTCAAACATGCGCAGACCCTTGCGCGCATCCAGCAAGGCAATATCCTGAGGAGTCGTCACAATAACGGCACCACTAACGGGCACTCGCTGGGCCAGGGTCAGCTGAATGTCACCCGTGCCTGGTGGTAGATCAACAATCAGATAATCCAGGTCTTTCCAGTTGGTATCGTTGAGTAATTGATCCAGGGCCTGGGTGACCATCGGACCACGCCAGATCATCGGGGTCTCTTCATCAATCAAGAAACCTACCGACATGGCCTGGATGTGATAACTGACCTTGGGTTCAAGCGACTGTCCATCTTCTGTCTCGGGCTTGCCGGATATACCCAGCATGCGTGGCTGACTTGGACCATAAATATCCGCATCCAGTATCCCGACAGTGGCGCCTTCGGCTGCCAGTGCCAGGGCCAGATTGGCTGACAACGTTGACTTGCCGACGCCGCCCTTGCCAGAAGCAATGGCGATGATGTTCTTGATGTTCTCTATGGGTTTGACGCCCTTTTGAACCGAATGGGCAGCGATCTTGCTCGCGACAGAAACGTCTGCCGCACTGACCCCGTCAATGGCCTCGATCCTTTCCTTCAATTTACTGGAAAGTTCATCGTGATAGCCGTTGGCAGGAAACCCCAGACTGACCGCCACACTGACCTTGTCACCATCAACCACAATATTTTTCACGGACTTCGTGCTGATAAGATCCTGTTCCAGGTAGGGATCGATATATTCTTTAATTGCCGCTTCAACTGCGGCCTTGGCTACATCTGCCATGTCACTACTCTCCTAAAGTGGTGTTTATACACCCCGGCAATGAATCACTGTACAGCGCAGTGTATCCACGCAAGGGGATGTATTAGAATATGCTAAAGCGCGTATTCTATATCATTTTAATAAAGTATTGGTCATCAGATTGAATAATATTGAACATCCGGATTTATATAAGGTTTTTCATCTATTTACTGGCTCCCGTCTGACAGACCTGCTACTTTACCAGCGGCAACATGGCACACCGGCTGACACACAGATATAAACTAAATGACTGATATTAAAAGAAAAATCCTCGTCACCAGCGCATTGCCCTATGCCAATGGCTCGATACACCTGGGACACCTGGTGGAATACATCCAGACGGACATCTGGAGCCGCTTCCAAAAACAGCGTGGACATCAATGTTATTACGTGTGCGCCGATGATACTCATGGCACCCCGGTGATGCTGCGGGCCGAACAGGAGGGCATCACCCCGGAGGCACTGATCGACCGCATGCACGAGGAACACCTCGAGGATTTCACCCGCTTCCACATCGATTTCGATAATTACCACTCCACCCACTCCGATGAAAATCGTGAACTGGCACTCGGTATGTTCACGCGTCTTGAGGAAAAGGGGCTCATCGTTAGCCGTGTGGTGGAACATTATTATGACCCGGGCAAGGAAATGTTTCTGCCCGACCGTTACATCAAGGGTGAATGCCCGCACTGTCACGCTGAGGATCAATACGGTGATAACTGCGAGAGTTGTGGTGCCACCTACTCCACGACCGATTTAATCAATCCTTACTCGGTCGTCTCCGGTGCGACTCCCATACTCAGGGAAACTGAACATTATTTTCTGAAACTGGGTGAGTGCGAGGAATTCATTCGACAGTGGATGCGCTCAGGACATAAAGGTAAAACCAGTCCGCTACAGACCGAGGCAGCCAATAAACTCGAAGAGTGGTTCGAGACCGGGCTACGCGACTGGGAGATCTCGCGAGATGCGCCATACTTTGGCTTTGAGATCCCGAATGACCCGGGCAAATTTCTGTACGTGTGGCTGGATGCGCCGGTCGGCTACCTGGCGAGCTTTAAGAACCTGTGCGAACGTGAAGGACTGGACTTTGAAGCGTTTACCCGGGCCGACAGCGATACCGAGCTGGTGCATTTCATCGGCAAGGACATCCTGTATTTCCATGCGCTGTTCTGGCCCGCCACGTTACACTTTGCTGATTACCGCACACCGGACCGACTCTGTGTGCATGGGTTCCTGACAGTCAACGGGCAAAAGATGTCCAAATCCAGGGGTACCTTTATCACTGCGCGCACCTACCTGAATCACCTGAATCCGGAGTATCTGCGTTATTACTATGCCGCCAAGCTAAACGGCCGCATGGAAGACATCGACCTGAACCTTGATGACTTCATGGCACGGGTCAACAGCAACCTGGTCGGCAAGTATGCCAATATCGCCAGCCGCACTGCCGGTTTTATCACGAAAAAATTTAACGGCAAATTGTCTGCAACACTCACCGATGAAGATCATGCAGTGATCAGTACGTTACAGGCATCGGCAGACAAGATCGCGGCATATTATGAAGGCCGTGAATTCAGTGAAGCCATCAAACACATCATGGAACTGGCGGATATTGCCAATGAATACATCAATGAACATGAACCGTGGACAATGATCAAGGACACCTCAAAACAGGAACGTACCCACCAGGTCTGCAGTACTGGTATTAATCTGTTCCGTCTACTGAGCATTTATCTGAAACCCGTGATACCCGTCATTGCCAATGAAGCAGAGGCATTCCTGAATGTGGATCCATTAAGCTGGCAGGACGCCAGTACGATCCTGGCAGATCATCAGATAAACCCGTACAAGCACCTGGCGAAACGCATTGAGGCTAAACATATCGATGCCATGATCGAGGAGAACAAACACAGCATGCCTGAATCCAAAGATAGCGATGAACACTCACGAACCCGCCACAGTGAGCATCAGCAGCATGAACACCCGCCGCTTGATGAGGTCATCAGTATTGATGACTTCGCCAAGGTTGACCTGCGTATTGCCAGGATCATCAAGGCCGAACATGTCGAGGGTGCCGACAAGCTGCTGCAACTGACGCTCGATATCGGCAGCGAGACACGCAATGTTTTTGCCGGCATTAAATCGGCCTATGCCCCCGAGGATCTGGAAGGCAAGCTGACCGTGATGGTGGCCAATCTGGCACCACGAAAGATGCGTTTCGGTATATCAGAAGGCATGGTGCTGGCAGCCGGCCCCGGTGGCAAGGATCTCTGGGTGCTACACCCTGACGACGGTGCAATGCCCGGCATGAAAGTAAAGTGACCCATGGCTCAAAGGGGCTGTCTTTCTGTACTGGCCTGTAGACGACGGATCCTCTTCATATGAGGGTGTCACTCGCACCCGGGAACGAAGACCACGCTGATGACTGAATATATACTCATACTGGTTAGCACCGTGCTGGTAAATAACATCGTACTGGTAAAATTCCTGGGACTATGTCCGTTTATGAGCGTCTCGCGCAAACTGGAGACCGCCATCGGCATGTCACTGGCTACCACCTTTGTATTGACGCTATCAGCGGTACTCAGTTACCTGGTCAACGAATTCCTGCTGGCCCCGCTAGACCTGGAGTACCTGCGAAATATTGCCTTTATCCTGGTCATTGCTGCCGTGGTGCAATTCACTGAAATGGTTGTACACAAAACCAGTCCGCTACTTTACCAGCTACTGGGTGTTTTTCTGCCGCTGATCACAACCAATTGCGCAGTACTTGGCGTCGCCTTGCTTAATACCCAGCAGCAACATGGTTTCACCCAGTCAGCCCTTTACGGTCTGGGTGCTGCCCTCGGATTTTCCCTGGTAATGATTCTGTTTGCGTCAATCCGTGAGCGCATTGCCGTTGCTGATGTGCCAGAGCCTTTCAAGGGGGCACCGATAGCACTGATCACGGCAGGATTGATGTCTGTTGCCTTTATAGGATTCTCTGGTCTGGTAAAAGGGTGACTGACTGCATACACAGTCAATGATATAAAATGATTGCTGCCATCGTCATACTTACTGCACTGGCCCTGATATTTGGATTGATGCTTGGTTTTGCAGCCGTCCGCTACAGGGTGGAAGATAATCCAGTCATCGAACAGATAGACGCCATCCTGCCGCAGACCCAGTGTGGACAATGCGGTTATCCGGGTTGCAGCCCCTATGCCAAAGCCATCGTCAGTGGCGAGGCAGATATTAACCAGTGTCCCCCTGGCGGTCAGGCAGGCGTTGACGCGTTGTCGAAACTGCTCGGGATCGAGAGCAAACCACTAAGCAATGAGTACGGTGTTGCGCAGGAAGAGAAACTTGTCGCGGTCATAAATGAAGAGCTTTGTATTGGCTGCACATTATGTATACAGGCGTGTCCTGTTGATGCCATCCTTGGTGCATCAAAGCAGATGCATACCGTGATTCTGGATGAATGTACCGGATGTGAACTGTGCTTGCCGCCCTGCCCGGTGGAATGTATCGACATGGTGTTACTGGACAGGAACATAGGAAACTGGAAATGGCCATGCCCTGATGATGCCGCCGATAACATAGACAATATTGGTGATGATCAGGCATCAACAGCATCAGTGTCGACATCAGCATGAGTGATACGGAAACAGCTGCACAACAACAATGGGCTTTTCACGGTGGCCTTGCCTTGCCGGGACACAAGCAGATCTCGACAACTGCCGGCGTGCAGAATCTTCCACTCCCGGAACAATTAATTATTCCACGTCAACAACATATTGGCAAACCAGCTGAACCCTGCGTCAGTGCAGGTGAGCATGTGCTCAAGGGACAGGTTATCGCCCATGCGAATGATTATGTATGTACACCCATTCATGCCAGCAGTTCAGGCAATATCGTTTCAATTGGAAAACAACATGTCGCCCATCCCTCCGGGTTAAAAGGTACTTGTATCGTTATCGATACGGATGGCAAGGATGAATGGATTAAACTGGAACCGACCGGCTATGAAGACATGAACCCGAGCCATCTGCGTAATCTGATCCGTGAAGCAGGAATAGTCGGTATGGGTGGCGCCGGGTTTCCCACCTTCATCAAGCTGAACCCGGGTATAAAAGAGAATATCGACACACTTATTCTGAATGGCGCCGAGTGTGAGCCATACATTAGCTGTGACGATATGCTGATGCGTGACAGGCCTGACGAGATCATTGCCGGCATGCGAATTATGCGCCACGCACTGCAGGCCAAACACTGCATTATTGGTATTGAAGATAACAAGCCAGAGGCCTGCAAATCTCTTTACGATGCATTAGGCGATGCTACCGATATTACCATCACCAGGATCCGCAGCCATTATCCTTCCGGCAGTGAAAAACAAACCATAAAAATACTCACTGGCAAGGAAATCCCCACACAGGGCCTGCCGCTGGATATCGGGGTGGTATGCCACAATGTGGCTACCGCCATGGCTGTCTACCGGGCCATTGAGTTGGGTGAACCACTGATATCCCGTGTTGTGACCGTGACTGGCAGTGCCGTCGCCCGACCAGGCAATGTCAATGCATTAATTGGTACGCCCATCAGCAATCTTCTGGATTTCACCGGGGTCGACTACGGGAACCTGAGCCGGGTAATCATTGGGGGACCGATGATGGGCTTTTTACTGCAAAACAGGCGCTCCCCGGTCACCCGGGTAGTGAATTGCCTGCTGACCTACAGCCATGATGAAATAAAGCCCAGCCAGCCGCCGGTACTTCCCTGCATACGCTGCGGGGAATGTGCCAGGGTATGTCCTGTCAGCCTGTTGCCTCAGCAAATGTACTGGTATGCCAGGGCAAGAGATTTTGACAAGGTTCAGGAATATAACCTGTTTGACTGTATCGAATGTGGTTGCTGTGACCATGTGTGCCCAAGCAATATCCCGCTGGTACAGTATTACCGCTTTGCCAAGACCAGCATATCGGAACAGGAACAGGACAGACGCAAGGCTGACGTTGCGAGAGATCGCCACGACTTCCGTCTGCAACGGCTCGAAAGAGATAAGCGCGACCGCGAAAACAAACGTAAAAAGAAACTGGATGCCCTGAAGAAATCTAAAGGAGATGGCATGGATGCCAAACAAAAGGCCATACAGGATGCTCTGGCCCGTATCAGCAAAAAAAAGGCCGCGCAAAATACCCAGCCCGGAAATATCTCCAACCTGACGACACAGCAACATCAGCTTATTCAGGAAGTGGAAAAAAGGCGTGCCCGACTGGATCCATTTGATCCCAACAAGAAAAGCGACCATCAAAACGAAAATAATCAATAACATTTAAAATAAAAAACAAACCATGGCCACCAACATCGACAGTTCACCCCCACTGACACCAAAGACATCCGTCTCTGGAGTCATGCTGCAGGTGATCTATGCACTGGTCCCCGGAGTACTTGCATATATCTGGTTCTTTGGCTGGGGTGTGGTTTTCAATATCCTGTTTGCCGTAATCACTGCACTGGTAACCGAGATCATTATGCTGCGATTGCGCCATCGTGCCATCATGCCGTTTATAACGGATGGCAGTGCCATTGTTACTGCCATTCTTCTTGCCCTGGCATTACCTCCAGTCACTCCCTGGTGGGTGATCTTTATTGGCATCGGCTTTGCCATGGTCTTTGGCAAGCACCTGTTTGGTGGTCTTGGGTACAACCCTTTTAACCCGGCCATGCTGGGCTACGCTGTATTGCTGATATCTTTTCCGATCGAAATGACTGTGTGGCCGTTACCGGACATGCTCAATGAAACCCCTCTGGGTTTTCTCGATTCACTGATATTTATGTTCTCGGGTAACCTGCCTCAAGGTCTGAGTCTCGATGGCATTACCTCGGCAACAGTACTGGATACCGTAAAAACTGAACTCGGCCGGAATTTGATGTTAAGTGAGATCTATACTAAGCCGATATTCGGTACGCTGGGAGGAAAAGGCTGGGAGTGGATCAATATCGGCTTCCTGGCAGGCGGCGCCTGGTTGATCTACAGACGCATCATCAGCTGGCATATTCCGCTTGCCGTACTGGGTGGATTGTTTATCATCGCCCTGCTGTTCTATATTTTCGGTGCAGGAGGTTTACCCTCTCCGATATTTCACGTGTTCAGTGGTGCGGCCATTCTCGGTGCATTTTTCATTGCCACCGATCCTGTAACGGCATCTACAACTCTCCGCGGACAGCTCTACTTTGGCGCAGGCATCGGTATACTCACCTATATTATCCGTACCTGGGGCGGTTACCCGGATGGAATCGCTTTTGCCGTACTGTTAATGAACATGGCCGCGCCCACCATTGATTACTACACCAAACCTCGGGTGTTCGGTCATTCGCCCGACAATTCCGACAGAGACGATGCGGATGAATAATTCAGTGCCCGGCAGAAGCGACCTTGTAAAGTACATGTTGCGGACTGCGTTAATTCTCGGCACGTTTGCTGCGGCAGGTGCTGCCCTGCTGAACTTCACCCATGAAAACACCAAAGATCGGATCGCCGAAAGTGAGCGTCAGTACTTGCTGAAGGCGCTGCATGAACTAATTCCTTCCGACACACATGACAATGATATCTTTAGCGATACCTTCGCGGTGATCTCCAGGGAACTGCTCGGCAGTGATGATTATGTCACCATCTACCGTGCCCGAAACAGGGGCCAGCCCACTGCCGTAGCGATGACAGTGCTGGCGCCAGATGGCTATTCCGGTACGATCAAACTGTTGGTTGCTATTCGATACGACGGCACATTGATTGGAGTACGTGCTGTATCCCATAAAGAGACACCCGGTCTCGGTGATGCTATTGAAGCCAACCGGTCAGACTGGATCTTCAGTTTCATGGATCGTTCACTGAGCAGCCCTGCCGGGGATCTCTGGCAGGTAAAAAAGGATGGCGGCGCTTTTGATCAGTTAACCGGTGCCACTATCACGTCACGCGCGGTAGTAAAGGCCGTCCACAATAGCCTTATATACTATCAGCGATCTCGTGCGGCCATCTTTGCAGCAAAAGCCACTGCCACAGGTACGGGTTCTTCCAGAAGACATTGATTACCTGCATTCTTCCTGCTTTCTTAAGGATACGTTGGTTATAATAGAAATTATGGCAACACAAACTTACCGCAATCTTATCAAGAATGGCCTCTGGCACAACAACGTGGGGTTTGTGCAATTACTGGGTCTGTGCCCGTTGCTGGCCGTGACTGCCACTGTTGTCAATGGACTTGGTCTTGGGCTGGGAACAACGTTGGTACTGGTATCATCCAATGTGATGGTCTCATTAATACGTAATCTCGTCACACCTGAAATCCGTATTATCGTGTTTATGATGATTATTGCCTCTTTAGTGACCGTTCTTGAGCTGGTGATGAACGCCTACCTGCACGAGTTGTACCTCATTCTGGGCATCTTCATACCACTCATCATCACCAATTGTTCCATCCTTGGCCGGGCTGAATCATTTGCCTCACGTAACAGTATTGATCGCTCTTTTGTTGACGGTTTATTTATGGGTCTGGGATTCACGGTCGCACTGGTACTGGTGGGCGCAATTCGCGAAATCATCGGTGCCGGGACCCTGTTCGATCATGCCCACCTGATGTTTGGTGATGCCGCCAGGGATCTGAAGATCACCCTGATAGAAGACTATCGTGGCTTCTTGCTGGCCGTGTTGCCGCCGGGCGGATTTCTTGCGCTCGGTCTGTTGATCGCATTAAAGAATGTCATCGACAGGAAAAAGGCACCGCGTGTTTCTGAACCAGCTGGTCATCCCATTGAAGCTCCGATACATTAACAACTTACCGCTACTGGCAGGCATGACTAAACCATGAACAAGATCAAGCGTGCCGAGATCTTTGAACGACTCAAGGAACATATTCCAGATCCCTCCACCGAGCTGAAGCATCGTTCCCCGTTTGAATTGCTTATTTCAGTAATTCTGTCCGCCCAGGCAACCGACAAGGGGGTTAACAAGGCAACAGAAAAACTCTACAAAGTCGCCAATACGCCAGAAAAAATCCTCAAGCTGAAAGAAGTCGGTCTGAAGAAATATATCAGGACCATTGGCCTGTTCAACACCAAGGCAAAGAACATCTTCAGAACCTGCAAGATATTAATAGATGAACACGACAGCCAGGTGCCCGATAACCGCAAGGATCTTGAGGCCTTGCCCGGTGTCGGGCGCAAGACCGCCAACGTCATTCTGAACACGGCCTTTGGTCAGCCGACTATCGCCGTCGACACCCACATCTTTCGCGTCTCCAACCGCACCGGGCTGGCACCCGGCAAGGACGTCAGGGAAGTGGAGCAAAGATTACTCAAGTTTGTTGCCGATGAGTACAAACACGATGCGCATCACTGGCTGATCCTCCATGGCCGCTATACCTGCATTGCACGCAAGCCTCGCTGTGGCGCCTGCGTCATCGAGGATCTGTGTGAATTCAGGCACAAGGTATATGAATAGCGCTCCATCATTGGGCATTTTATTTACCCCGTGGTCAATATTTTTCTGATGCAGGAAACGCCACTATCCCAACAATCACACTGGAGCCCTCACATTTATCTTTCCCCCGTGTCTTCCCCGTGTTCCCCGTGGTCAATATTTTTCCGATGTAGGCTCATCTTTTGAGGCGTATAATAACGTCATGTTCGATGCCGACCGCAACCAGATGCGCCAGATGTTCTTCCAGACCTGGCGGAAATACCAGCAAAAGCTGGCACTGGAGCCGATGGAGCGACTGGTCGGTGACATCATTGTTCAACACCCGGAATACCACGATATCATCGAGAAGCCTGAAACCAGCCTGGAACGCGAATATCATCCTGAACAGGGAGAGACCAACCCGTTTCTGCACATGGGCATGCATATCGCCATCGCCGAACAGCTCGGCAGCGACCGCCCTGCCGGCTTCCGGGATATGTATCAGGCATTACAAATGCATTTTCAGGACAGTCACACCGCAGAGCACCATATCATGGAGTGCCTGGGAGAATGCCTGTGGCAGGCCCAGCGCCAGGGATTCGCCCCAGACGAGTTAAAATACCTGGATTGTCTGCGCCAATTGCTGCAAAAGACCGGGAAATAGCCACTTGTTCGTGGCATTATGCCCCGATTCGGCGACCTCATACCGGCTTTCACCGGCCCATCGGAACTTTCATATTACCTTGCAGTCGTAGTATCAGCGGTACCTGATTTAGCTAACGATGCAGATGGCAACAGGGCCGGTAACATAATCTATGGACCAACCAGTTAGGAGACTTTTACTATGGACAAGAAACACCTTAAACACCCCCTGGCCACTGCCGTCGGCACTGCATTTGCGATGTCAATAGCCGCCTCCCCTGTTGCCCAGGCCAATGCCAACCCATTCGGCATGTCAGACCTTTCCAACGGCTATATGCAGGTTGCCAAAGCCGAAGAAGGCAAGTGCGGTGAAGGCAAGTGCGGTGGCGACAAGCCCGTGAAGAACATGCAGAAAAAAGCGGGTGAAGGCAAGTGTGGCGATAAGACCATGGAAAAAACCGGACATAAGGAAAAGGCTGAAGGTAGCTGTGGCGCCAACAAGGACAAAGAAAATATGAATAAGATGGGCGAAGGCAAGTGTGGCGAGAAGAAAATGGATAAAGGGAAAGAAGGCAAGTGCGGCGAAATGAAGAAGTAAGCCGTTCCTGACCCAGACAATATGAGCATGCAACGATACCCTGTTCATGGCGCTGGACTCGGTCTGAAGCGGGACCTGATGGTCCCGCTTCTTGACCAACCACCCGAACAATCAGACAGCAAAATCGATTTTTTTGAAGTCGCACCGGAGAACTGGATTGCCATGGGCGGTGTCTGGGGCAAGCGACTTCGGCAATTCACTGAACGTCACCCATTCGTCTGTCACGGTCTGTCACTGTCAATCGGCGGACCATCACCACTGGACGAAAAATTTCTGCTCAAGGTCAAGGGCTTCCTGAAAGAACATGACATCAAGCTCTACAGTGAACACTTGAGCTACTGTAGCGATGATGGTCATTTGTATGACCTGATGCCCATCCCGTTCACCGAAGAAGCCGTCAAGTACGTTGCCAAACGTATCCGGCAAACCCAGGAAATCCTGGAACAGAAAATGGCCATCGAAAATGTGTCCTATTACGCGGCCCCCGGCAAGGAAATGGAAGAAATTGACTTTCTCAATGCCGTGCTGGAAGAAGCAGACTGCCTGTTACACTTCGACGTCAATAATACCTACGTCAACAGCGTTAATCACAAATATGACCCGAAAGAATATATCAGGGCACTACCCAGTGAGCGTATGTCCTATCTGCACGTTGCCGGACATTACAACGAGGCGGAAGACCTGTTAATAGATACCCACGGTGCCGCGATCATCGACCCGGTGTGGGAGCTACTGGAATATACCTACCAGCAGCACGGTGTTATCCCGACATTACTGGAACGGGATTTTAATATCCCTCCATTGGAAGAACTGCTGGCCGAAGTTAATACAATCACCAGGATTCAACACAAGTGCGAGGGCCACAAGGATGATATCGCCGTCGCCTGATAAGCCCAAAGGGAACAACAAGTCCCCTGAATTTCAGCCTGAATTTCAGAAGGTGCAGCACGAGTTTGCTGCCCACATCCGTGATCCGAAAATCAATCCCGCACCGAAGGACATAGAAGACCGCCGCATGGGGATATACCGGGAATTGTTTTTTAACAACGTCGCAAGTTTTATTGTAAGCAGCTTTCCGGTACTGCACAGCATTCTTGATGATGATCACTGGGAAGCCATGGTGCGGGACTACTTCTCACACCACAAGGCCGAGACCCCTTATTTCTACGAGATGGCGCAGGAATTCCTGACCTATCTGAAGGCAGAACGCGATGACCCCAATGATCCTGCCTTTATGCTGGAGCTGGCCCATTATGAATGGGTCGAACTGGCATTATCTATTTCCGATGAAGAGATAAACATGGAGGGTATCGATGCCGATGGGGATTTGCTGACCGGTACCCCGGTTATCTCACCACTGGCCTGGCCTTTAAGCTACCGCTATGATGTGCAGCACATCAGTCCTGATTACATTCCCGATACGCCGCTGAAACAACCCACCCATATCGTGGTATATCGGAACAGTAATGATGACGTGGGATTCCTGGAATTAAACCCGGTCACTGCCAGACTGCTATACCTGTTTCCAGAAGGTTCTCAGCTATCTGGTCAACAGGCCCTCGAACAAATTGCCCGGGAAATGCAGCACCCTGATCCAGCTGTCGTTATAAAAGGTGGCATGGAGGCATTACAGGAACTAAAACGCCGTGATATCATACTGGGAACAAGAAAGTAATATCGCCTGTTGGTGATAGCCAAGCCGCAACATCTGACGAAATAACCAACAAGGACCCAGACCATGAGACTATTTGTTTCCCTGCAGGAATTACTCGAAAAATTTATGGCGCTGGATTTTATTGCGCCACTGCTAATCCGGATCTTCCTGGCGCCCATTTTTATTCTTGCCGGCTACGGGAAACTGTCAAATATGGAAAGTACTATATGGTACTTTGAAAATACTCTGGGGATCCCTTATGCAGACATCATGGGGCCGATGGCCGGTGGTGTTGAGTTTTTCGGCGGAATTCTAATGCTGATTGGGCTGGCCACCCGCTGGATTGTTGTCCCGCTGATGTTCACGATGATAGTCGCGGCAGCAACCGCGCACTGGCAGCATGGCTGGCATGCCCTGCCCGAGACGACCCTGACCGTGCCCTGGGAATGGCGTATGGATTTGATCGATGAGGCCGTTGAACGCAAAGAGGCCGTGAAGTCTCTGGCCAAAAAATATGGCAATTACGAATGGCTCACCGAAGCCGGCTATATCACCATCCTGAAAAATGGTATTGAGTTCGCCGCCACCTACTTTATTATGCTGTTAGTGCTGTTCTTTATGGGCGCAGGCAGATACCTGAGTTTCGATTACTACATCCATAAACGATTTATGTACCATTAAACGACTGCCCTACTTTCCCCAGGGCATTGGCACGCTTCGGCGTGCCTTTTTTATTCTATTTATAATATTTATCCGCAAATGCGACGTACAGGGACGTACTAGTGTCGCGTGAGGCAGGA
>BTQY01000016.1:0-44084 GCA_036986115.1 Gammaproteobacteria bacterium
ATAACCCAAAGAGATTTGGGCCAAATATTTAGAAGGTCATTAACAAGATGTAATGCAATAAAACGACGACATCCCCGAATATGATGACCAATTGGGGTCAGACACCATTGCTTTGTGCAGTGTCTGACCCCATTGGCCGTCGCACAGTTTGTCTGGCGGCAATAGCAAAGTGGAACCACCCGATCCCTTCTCGAACTCGGAAGTGAAACGCTTTAGCGCCGATGATAGTGTGGGGTTTCCCCATGTGAAAGTAGGACACTGCCAGGCTTTATTTCAGGAACCCCTATAGCTTTATGCCGTAGGGGTTTCTTTTTGTCTGGTGCAATAGAATGGGCAGTGTCCTGCTGTATTTATTGTAGGACTCATGCAGAATCGTTTCGACCCATAGAAACTCTTCGAGTTTCATTATGGGCACCTTCGCCTCCGGCTCCAGGCGTCATTGCGAACACCCCACCCATTCCGGGTCTGGGCAACCTCACTCCCACAGAACCCTGACGGGTTCATTGTGGGTACCTCAACTTTCGTCCCGAAAGTTCGAGGCAATCTCCGATGGGTCGAGGCATGCCAGGCTTTATTTACGCGAGGGTGAAACCGGGGGAACATCACTCTGCCCCCTATTCTGATGGATGATAGTGGTCACTTCGCTTATCACCCTGCTATATGAATAAAAATTGCTGTCACCGGCGATATTGATCATCTGTTGCACATGGAGTACATTGCATAGCTAAGTAGTAAAAGCTATAGGGATAGGGGAGAGTATAAGGATGTTTATCAAAAGATTATTAATACCTGCGGCGGCCGTTATGCTGTCGCTCTTCGTGTTGCCCCATGCGGTATCTGCCAGCACAACGTTTAACTTTCTTGGTACGAACAACGGCACTCTTCCTGTGATTAATCAAACCATTGGCGGGATTTCCCTGACGGTGACCCCACAGTTTTCTATAGACCCGGCATCGACACTGAGCCCCACCTGGTATAATTTTGCCGGTCAGGCTGGCCGCGGTATCTATGATGGCTCAACCGGCTTAGGCGTTAAGTCCTACGATGGTGATAATAGCGATCTGGACGGTTCAAGGCTGCTGGAGTCGCTGGTATTTACGTTTGATCGCACTGTCACACTGACCTCAATATTCTTTGGTAGTATGGGGAGCAACGACGACTTTAATCTGGATGTGGGCGGGGCCAATGTCTTGCGTGATGTCGCGCCTAATCCGTCAGGCAGTAGCGCGTTACGCAACAGTGCCTTTTTACTATCTGGTTATACCGGTTCAGTATTTCGTATCTGGGCTGACGCCTCTAGTGATGATTTCAGGGTAGGTAATGTCGTTGTTCAACCTGTTCCGGAACCCACGACTTGGTTAATGATGTTACTGGGTTTATTTTTAATGACCGGCATCATGCGGCACCGGAGATCCTGATCGACGGTGATTAGTTCAAACAGTATTGTTTATAAAAGCCCTGCTATAAGCCAGGGCTTTTTTATGCCTGCTCTCTGACCCCCGTTTTTTCCGGCCCTGATGAGTCTGTGGGGGCCTGTGTCATCTGCGGGTGATTTTAATATCAGTGCCACGACAGACATGGCAGATCTGTCAATTTTCCCTGTCGATATGTTGTGATAAGTCAACTATCATAAAGTTTGTTAAGCCCCCGTTTTATTCTCGGTTAAACAGGACTAAAGACATGCGATTTACACTGCTGATTTTCTCGGTTTTCATGTACCAGTTTAGTTATTCTGATACTGGCGCTAACTCTGGGCCCGCCAGATATAATGATTACAATAGTTATGGGCAGTCGTATAATCAATCAAATGGGCAATGGTCGAACAAGCAAGACGATTTGACCCGCATGACGAATGAACTAGATGTGCTGGTTAACAAGGCAGAGAAGGCCAGGGCGGCTGACCCGCGTTTTCTTCGTGACCTGAAGAACCTGTCTTCCCGGTATAAAAGACAATGGACGACGGAGATATTATTTGATGACTTTCGCGATGGCGATTTTTCGAAGAATCCTGTCTGGAAGCTGGTGGAAGGAACATTTTGGGTAGATGTAAGAAATGGGCTGCGCAGCAAGATTGATCCTGCCAGTCATGTCAGCAGCAATAAGAAGTCGGAAGAGAAAGAGGACCTGGGCAAGTTATTGCTGGGGGCATTATTAGAGGAACTGGATAAAAAGAAAGATAAGCAAGCTGAGAAGCAACCGTATGTAAATGCTGGCAGGGCTGTTTTACTTAACAAGGTCAAGATCACCGGCGCGTATACAGTCAGGACCGATATTTCTTCAAGTATGTCTGCCGGACGCCTGGAAATGGTCCTGTACCAGAATGATGCACTGACCGACGGGTATAAATTAATCTATTATCCAGGTTCTCAGCGTGGTCTCGAATTAATTCGTGTGACCCATCAAAATAGTCAACTGATCCAACGTTACAATAAGCCAGTCAAGCTTGAGGACAATCGTAGCCATCGTCTTGAATGGTCCCGGGATATTAATGACCAGATCAAAGTCAGCCTGGATGGTAAATTATTATTTAGTGTCATCGACAGAAGCTATCGTGGCAATTACAATGGGTTTGCCTTCATTAACGGTGGCGGTGATTACAGCATCAGAAAAATTTCCATCACCGGTCGTTGATATCATCTGATACACATTAGATAGCATGACATTATTTTTCTCACCGAACCCTGGTGCTCACGAACGTCAGTTGCAGCGGCGTTATAACAACCCCCTGTTTCCTGCGTCAAGACGCGAAGTCAGCATGTCAGATGTCGAGCGGGCATGTCGATGTGACAGTACCGAACGCCAGAAACACAATGAGGAATTCAGGGCATTGCTTGACAAGGCAATGAATCTTGGTGGTAATGAGGATACCGAGGTGATTCTGGATCTGAAGCAGGAAATCGACAGGCTGTATGTTGAATGTATGTCGCTTGGGAGTGATACAGAGAAGGAGCAGGCAGGCCTGCTGAAAATTCACGATGTTATTATGAATACTATCAGGCAATCGGCAGGAAATGATCGGCTTGCTATTGAAGAACTTGATAAAGAGCAACAGGCAAGAAAGGTGCATCTGGAGTTGATGCAGTATCCGTTGATTGCGCATTTGCTAAGAAAAGACTCGCCTATAGAGGAAGATGAGTTAATTCCTACCCTGTTAAGTGAGAATGTTGATTCGATTCGGAAAGTCGTGACGATGCTTGATGAGTCTCAGCTGGACATTCTGTGCCATGGTGGTCGGGAGCTGTTGTCCACACTGGAGAATGATGGATTATCATTGCCGATGGCGACCAGATCACTGGAAGCGATGGAAAGTCATCTGCAATTACTAAGAGGGGAAACCGGGTAGTTAGTACAGGGCAGCCGGTGCCTGAAGTTCGCGCTGTCCGGTCATTTGTACCTGATGATCATCATAAATATTGGCCTTGCCAATAAAGTTGCCTTGTACATAGTCCACACCGCATTTGTACATGTATTCCAGAATATTCTGATTCTCCACATATTCCGCAATCGTTTTCTTGCCAAGGGAATGGGCCATTTCGTTAATGGACATAACAATAGCACCATCAATCTGGTCAGTTGCCACACCCTGGACAAATAACCCGTCGATCTTGATAAAATCTACCGGTAGGTGTTTCAGATGTGAAAATGAGCTGAAACCACTGCCGAAATCATCTAATGCAAAACGGCAGCCCAGTTCATGGAATTTGATAATAAAATCCCTGGCCGAGTCAAGGTTCGAGATGGTCGACGTTTCTGTTATTTCAAAGATTAGATTTTCCGGGTTGACTTCATACTTGTTTATTAGCTCACTGACATATTTGAACAGGCGGATGTCATCGATACTTTGTCTGGATAGATTGATGGCAAAGGTCGCATCTTTCGTATGGTGTTGAATATTTGAGAGAAGCTTTATGGTGGTTTCTATTACCCAATGATCAATGTCACGTATCATGTTGAAACGTTCTGCAGTAGGTAAAAACGCATCAGGATAAATTAATCCCAGTTCAGGGTCATCATAACGTAACAGGATTTCGTAAAAATCTGATTTTAGCTGTAGTCCTCTGCCTGACAAGTCTTCGATGATGGATATTTCTTCATAGGGGATGCCATTCAGGGCCACTATCGGCTGGTAATGTAAAATAAACCGGTCATCATCAGGTGCGCTATGCAGTTTTGCTGACCAGCCAAGTTCAATATCCCTGACCTTCTTAAGGTCGTTGGCTGGTTCAAATAAATGGGTTTTGTTACGACCGGAACGTTTTGCAATATGACAGGCAGCATCCGCATTACACAGGACTTCGCCTGCAGAGATTGAGTCTTTGTCGATATTAGCGATACCTATACTGCCGTTAATCTTGTATTGTTTGCCACTATGGCTGAACATGTAGGTATCCAGCATTTGACGAAACTTTTCTGCGGCACTGAACATATCCTTTTCTTTTATATTCCTGAGGATTATTGCAAATTCATCACCTCCCAGTCTGGCGAGCGAATCAGCTTTTCGCAATCTACTCAGGAATTTCGAGGCTATCTCGATTAATAATTTATCTCCGGCAGCATGTCCTGCCGAATCGTTAATATACTTGAACCTGTCCAGATCGATAAATAAAAGAGCGCTTATTTCATCACTGCGCTTTAGACGATGTACCTCATTTCCAAGCTGGGTCTCAAAATGACGTCGATTGAACAATTTGGTTAACGGATCATGAGAGGCCTGCCAGCGTAATTCATCTTCGAGTAATTTTCGTTCGGAGATGTCGCGGAAGGCAATAACAGAACCCTGTAACAGGCCTTCAATATGTAATGGATAAATGGTGCATTCTACCGGAATTAACTTGCCTGCCTTGTGCCAGAACACCGTTTCCCATCCATGCAGGGGTTCACCATTGCCATAGATTTTGTTCAGGTAACAGCTTTCGGGAGAGATTGGATCGCCAAATTTGTCAGCATAATGGAATAATTTATGCGGGCTTCTCCCTGATAGCAATTCTGAAGGTTCAAAGCCCAGGATTCGCTTTCCTGCCGGATTGATGAAGGTAATAAGTCCGTCATTATCCACCCCATATACACCATCACCGACAGAACTGAGTATGCCAATGAGACGTTTACGTTCATTATCGACTGCCTTCTGGGATCGTATGGAGCGACTCATGGCCTGGATGCGTGCCAGAAATAATTCATCACTCTCATTTTTAAACATGCATTCAACGGCCCCGGCTTCCAGGGAATCTTTAATAGCATTATCAAGGTAACTACCCGTGATGATTGCGGATGTTATGCCCGCTGTTTTTTTATTGGCCTTTAGTTTTCTGCATAATACATCACCGGTCGCATCCGGCATGAAGTAATCAATGATCGCCATGTCAAATTGTGAGTCCTGTGCTTTTTCCATGGCCTCATTTACAGAGGCGGCTGTTTCTATCTGGAAACCATTGGCGACAAGAAATCGTCTGAACTTCACCCGAACAGTAGGTGAGTCATCGACGAACAGGATCCGGATGGGTTGCTCCTGTTTTTTAGGTTTAGGAGTGGATTGCCCGGCCCGGGTGGATTCACCGATGACCTTCTGAATGGTTTTTGCTGATTCAGTGTAATCTTTCCACAGCAGGAAGTTGGTGTCTGTTCTTCGACCAACCCAGCCCAGAATGGCCGGTTCGGCCTGATGCGCCAGGATAACGATGGGTATGTTGCGGTACTCGGGTAATTCAAAATCTGAAAACAGCTCGTCCGCATCCTGATCGGTCTTGCTTGGCCAGCCAACGATCACGCCATCAAACGTCCTTTCGATGGAATGAAGCTGTTCCAGGCCATCGCGAAAAGAGGTCGCTATAATGACTTCAAAGTCGGCTTTTTCGAGCAGTTTCTTTTGCGCATGGCGGATGGTGGCCGAGGCTTCAATAACCAGGATAGTGGGCAAGGTTTAACACTCCATGCAGTCGTTACCGATTCCCCCCCCTCCGTGTCAGCCATGATGACCAGTATATTTCCAGTGTAGATACGGGTAATGTCGGTTCGTTAGGGATTTCCCCTAAGTTAAGCATAGAAATCCGTTATTATCGAGGTACTATCCTCTGCTTGATGTATGTTTATGCAGGTAATATCCTGATTATCAGCTAAATTCCCCGCCAGCAGGCATTTCATCCTGGCCGATAAAACCGTTATTTTTCTGGAGTTTTAGCTGTCTGAGGGCTCAAGCTTGTATATCAGCATCCGATACACTCTGTAACAGTTTATAACTACAGTATGCATTACAGGTGCTATATGGATATAACACATTCAAAATCCGGCATAATTCTGGCAATCATGTTGCTGGTGTCTTCTCCTGGTCAGGCGGCCGATAACAAGTCTGGCAATATCGTCAAGGGGCCAGCGGTGTATGACGGCATCGCCGCGTTTGAAGCGGGCGACTATGACAAGGCCTTTAGCATCTGGATGCCGATGGCCAAGGAAGGATTGCCCGAGGCCCAGTATCAGATCGGTGTTATGTATGAGAAAGGACGTTCCGTCATTCTGGATTACAGCAAGGCACTGGAGTGGTATCTGAAGGCCGCCATACAAAACAATGCCGACGCTCAGTACCATGCTGCCCTGATGTATCACCGCGGGTGGGGCACCAGGCGTGATATTTTCGAGGCCTACAAATGGTATTCACGTGCGATCGAGAACGGTCATGACGAGGCCCAACTCGCCATGTCTAAACTGCAAAAAGAAGTTCAGCCATTAAGGGATAAATCTGTCGACGAGATGTTGGCTAATGTGCGTGAGGAAGGCCGCAAGCTGGGTATTACTGAAACTGAAGAAAATATACGCAAGGAATATGAGGACAAGGCCACCGAGGCTGAAAAGATCCGCATCAAGGAAGAGGAAGAGGCCAGCAAGCTGGCACAAAAGCAGGCCAGGGAAAAGGCCCGGCGCGATGCGATTGCACTGAAAAAGGCCAGGAAGGAGGCAATTGCCAGGGCGATCAAGAACAATAAGCAACGCATTATGTCCCAGGCAGAGACACAGATACGTGCGGATATAGAAAAAATGATCCGTAAGGAAATCGAGGCAAGGGTGCGTGCCGAGGTAGAATCAGAGATCCGGGCTGACAAGATCATTGATGATGAGAAGCGTACTCACGAGACCGAGATTAGTCAGGCAATTGAACAGATTCGTGCTCTGGAGCAACGTGAACGCGCAGGCTGGGAACGCCAGCAAATGGAGAAGTGGCGTAAGTATCAGGAGAAGAACAGGAAAAAGGATAGTACGAAACAGTCATCAGAAGCATCAGAAGTCGGCTTCGTCATACAGAAGCCCAATCTTCCCGACCGTTTTGGGCAATTCAAGAATGGTATCAATGCATTTGAAAGAGGACGTTTTGCCAGTGCCGCATCCTACCTGTTGCCGCTGGCAAAACAAAATATTGCCCTGGCACAATACTATGTGGGGCGCGCCACGGAAAATAGTTCCGGGAATCTTGCTGATGCCGCGCATTGGTATCAACAGGCATCCCGAAACGGAATACGTAATGCTGGCACCCGCCTGGGTGATATGTACCTTGCAGGCAGGGGTGTTCAAAAAAATACCAATGAAGCGATTAACTGGTTCAGGCAATCGGCAGACAAGGGTGATCCGGTTGCCTACGCCAGGCTTGCCAGTATTTATTATGAAGGCATCGGTGTTGAGCGTAACTATGCAAAGGCCGCCCAATGGTTAAAGCGCAGTGCTGCTTCCGGTGATGAGCTTTCGCAAATGCGTCTGGGCAATATGTATTACCGGGGACTGGGTGTTAAGCGTAACGGTTTGACGGCAGTGGCATGGTACCGAATGGCGGCGAAGCAGGGGAACGTCAAGGCACAGTATACCATCGCAAATATGTATTTTAATGCCGATGGGGTGCGGCGTTCCTATGGTGAGGCACAGCAATGGTATAAAAAGGCAGCTGATCAGGGCCATGTGCTTGCCAGTTTGTCACTGGCAAAAATGTATCATCGTGGTACCGGTATTGCGCAGGACTACGACAAGGCTATTGTGCGCTACAAACAGGCTGCACTGAAAAATATCAGCGAGGCACAGCATAACCTGTGGGAAATTTATTATAACGGTGACGGCGTCAAACGCGATTATGCTGAAGCCGCACACTGGGTTCATCTTGCTGCCAAGTCAGGTAATGCGAAGGGACAATACCATTTGGCAATGATGTATAAAGAAGGTGAAGGCCTGTCCCAGGATTATGCCCAGACAGTACACTGGCTGTTACAGGCATCCAGACAAAACGACAGCGAGGCACAATTTGCCCTGGGTAATATGTATTTCGCGGGTAATGGCGTGGCGCTGGATTATGTGCAATCGCACATGTGGTGGAACATCTCCGCAGGCTATGGAAACCGTTATGCTGCAGTATACCGGGATCTGCTCGCCAGACGTATGACATCTGAACAAATTGACAGGGCTGAACGACTGTCGCGTGAATACAAAACATGGAAGTACACAGTGGCGAAGGTCAGCACAACGCTACACTGAGGTCTTTGCAGGAGCGGAGCCACGCCGCGAATAATTATTTTCCTCGCAATCCTTTATTGCACCACAGAGAGCACAGAGGACACAGGGTCATAAATTTTATTATTCTTTCCTCTGTGACCTTCGTGTCCTCTGTGGTAATAAGTATTTTCTTCCTCCGAATGCAAACCACTGGCAGGATCCTGTCAGCACTTGCTAAACTGTACACATTCTGAACTCTTACATATCGGAATGGGTGGAGTATGCCGGATCGAAAAGCATTGCTGAAGTTACTATCGGATGGTTCATTTCATTCAGGTGAGGCCCTGGGTGAGGATCTTGGGGTCAGCCGTGCGGCAGTCTGGAAATCTATTCAGGGCCTGATAGCAGACGGGCTGAATGTCCATGCGGTCACCGGGCGTGGCTACCGGCTGGCCAGTCGGCTGGATCTCCTGGATCAACATATCATTCTGGGTGAGATGAATGACGCCGCCAGCTCATTGCTGTCGGAGCTAGACATTCATGATTGTATGGATTCCACGAGCCGCTATTTGTTGGAAAAAGAATGCAGGTCCGGGCATGTGTGTATTGCCGAACAACAGACTGCGGGCAAGGGCCGGCGAGGCAGGGCCTGGATTTCGCCTTATGGCGCCAGTATCAATATGTCTATCGTCTGGCACTATGAGCAGGGCCCGGCGGTATTATCAGGCTTGAGTCTGGCCATTGGTATTGCCGTTGCACGGACACTTGAGGGCATGGGAGCAACAGGGATCGGTCTAAAATGGCCAAACGATATATTCTGGAAGGATCGAAAGCTGGGCGGGATTTTGATAGAGGTCAGTGGTGAATCAAACGGACCATGCCAGGTGGTTACCGGAATAGGTCTGAACATCAACCTGCCACAAGAGGCCGATCACGAGATTGAACAGCCGTGGGCGAATCTGTCGTCCGCTATCCAGGCTGCCAATATTTCCCGGAATCATTTAATTGCCCTACTCTTGAATGACATATTACCGTTACTGGCATCTTTTAATGAAAATGCTCTTGGCTCTTTGCTGAATGACTGGAAACGCTTCGATATATGTTATGGTCGGCAGGTAAATCTGCATATCGCGGGTAATGTCATCAGCGGAAAGGTGCTTGGTATTAATGCTAACGGTGCACTCATGCTGGAGGATGAACATGAAGTGCGTGAATTTCAGTCGGGCGAAGTGAGTTTACGATTGGTATGAGACTATATGGAGTATGCCAATGATCTTGCTTGTGGATGCGGGAAACAGTGCTATCAAGTGGTGTCTACTGGATACAACCGATATGAAGCTGGATGATACCCAAAGCGCTTATTACAAGGACGATGAAGATGATGCGGCCATGTTTGATGAAATCTGGCAAGACCTTGCGGCGCCTGAACAAGTGGTGATTTCCAATGTGGTGGATGATGAGTTTGGCGAGAATGTTACACAGTGGTGTCAGTCTCAATGGGAGATTACCCCTGAGATAATCCTGTCCAGGGAACAGGCACATGGTGTGACAAATGCCTATACACATCCGGAGAAGCTTGGCACGGACAGATGGGCAGCAATGATTTCAGGCTGGAACCGATTTAACAAAGCCTGCTGTATTGTTGACTGTGGCTCTGCTATTACTATCGACGTATTGTCTAATGACGGTAAACACATGGGTGGATTGATCGTTCCGGGGCTGGCCATGATGCAACAGGTCTTGCTTGACGAGACCGGGATCAGTTCTGGCATTGAAACCAACAATAAGTATATCGGCGATGAGAATGTCGGTGATGAGGTATCACTTCTGGCAAACGATACCGGCAGCGGCATTCACGGGGGGACGGTATACGCTGCTGTTGCGCTGATTGATCGGGTGATGGCCGATTTGACCAATGAGGCAGAACTTGATGTTATTTGCGTGTTAACAGGTGGTGATGCATATCGTCTATTACCGTTACTGTCGACGGAATGTATACATGAACCGGATCTGGTGGTGCATGGCCTGGCCATTTTTGCACTCGGGCATCGCTAAGGAAGACAACAAATATGCCGCCACTGATAAAGACCCTCCTTGTTACTATGATCCTGGTGAATGCCGTCTTCTTTGGATGGAATTATTATGCGCCGGATAAAAAAGATCTGAATACAGGCAGGCCCATCGTCAAGCAACTGGTATTGTTGAATGATGCCGAAGATACCGCCGGCGTCATTCAAGTCACGGGGCAAGCCACGGATCCACCTGAGACAGGCGATTCAGTCGAAACAAATAGCCGAATTCTGACTGAGCAGGTGCCGCAGGTGGGAGCATTGATCGATAAAGAGTCTGCGACAGACCCATCGAAGCTGATCTGTCTTGGTTATGATGGACTTCGTCAGCTGGATCTGGCCACAGATGTTGCCATGATACTGGCGAGACAGGGTTTTCAGGTTTACATTGATTTCGAGCGTCAGACGGTAAAAAATGGTTACTGGGTGATACTGCCACCATTTTTAAATGTTTTTTCTGCCAGGAAGGCCATTAAGATATTAAAGGGCAGAGGTCTGAAGGATATCGCGATTATCGCCTCGGGAGAGTTGGAAAATGCGATATCGCTGGGGATTTTTAACAAAATCGGTACCGCAAAGCGACGGCAGAAGGAATTGCAAGGTATAGGTTACCACCCGCTACTGCAGGAGCGTCGGGTAGATCGGGACCTTTACCGCATCAGGGTGATGACACCCGGCGCCACGGCACTGAGAGATGCGATTCCTGCGCAATACCGGGAGCAAGACCCTAGGCAGCTGGAGAAACCGGTCCAGTGCGATTTTCCCGCCTGAACCTATAATAGAACCTGTGTGACTCGGCCATCCCCATGCTAGACTACGCCGCTGAAAATTCCAGGGGTGGGGTGGCCTGGGTAGTCGTCACGCCAAAACGGGAATCACCATGCCGGTATAGCTCAGTTGGTAGAGCAACGGTCTTGTAAATCGTAGGTCGGGGGTTCGACTCCTCCTGCCGGCACCATTTCCCGCCCAAACCCATCGGCCCGTAAATTATTATAAGTTATTGTATTTCAAGACTATTTTCTGTATTTATTCAGGGAATAGGCGGTCAGTTTCCGAGATGACTTCGGTAACTCATTGTTACTAAACAGTATTTCAATTTATCCAGGCCCTGGTGGTGTTTTTAGTCGTTATTCAGCATGTTTGGCTAAGCTCCCGATTTCCCGTGTGAAAAATCCCTTTTCTGGCGTTGACACTGGTGGGTGACTCAAGCAGAATACCCGGCTTGATTTTGGGAGGGGTTCCCGAGTGGCCAAAGGGATCAGACTGTAAATCTGACGGCTCAGCCTTCGGAGGTTCGAATCCTCCCCCCTCCACCATTATTAACGGTGGTGAAGGCAAAAGTCATTGAGAAATACAGATTTTAGTTTGGCCGACCTGGAGGATGAGAACCTCAAGGTTCGACAAATTTGCCAGGAGCAAATTTGAACGCGCGCGACCAGAACTCGTAAAACGAGTTCAGTAAGTGCTGAATAAAACCCGAAGGGGTTCTACAGTGAAGCGCGGCCCGGAGGGCGAGGCGCATTTAAAATGGTGGTGAAGGCAAAAGTCTGCGTGTTTTACAGGTTTTTAGTTTGGCCAGTAAGGATGACCTTTGGCGGGTGTAGTTCAACGGTAGAACCTCAGCCTTCCAAGCTGATGGTGTGGGTTCGATTCCCATCACCCGCTCCATATTGCGGGCGTGTAACAGATGGATTGTTATTGCCCATATAGCTCAGCGGTAGAGCACTTCCTTGGTAAGGAAGAGGTCTCCGGTTCAAGTCCGGATATGGGCTCCACCTATATTAATGGTATACGAAAGGCTGTAACGGTAACACGAGACTAACTCATAGCAGGAGTTTACAGGCGATGTCCAAGGAAAAATTTGAACGTACAAAACCCCATGTGAACGTGGGCACCATCGGTCACGTGGATCATGGCAAGACAACATTGACGGCCGCGATCACCAAGGTGATGGCCGAAGCCCAGGGCGGCGAATTCAAGGCATTCGACGAGATTGATAATGCCCCGGAAGAGCGTGCTCGTGGTATTACCATCGCTACTTCGCACGTGGAGTATGAGTCTGCCAATCGTCACTATGCCCACGTCGACTGCCCCGGACACGCAGACTACGTGAAGAACATGATCACGGGTGCGGCACAGATGGACGGCGCGATCCTGGTGGTGAGTGCGGCCGATGGCCCGATGCCCCAGACCCGTGAGCATATCCTGCTGTCCCGTCAGGTCGGTGTCCCGCATATCGTGGTCTACATGAACAAGGCCGACATGGTCGATGACGCCGAGTTGCTGGAACTGGTGGAAATGGAAATTCGTGAGCTGCTCGACAGCTATGAATTCCCGGGTAATGACACGCCGATTATTATCGGCAGCGCCCTGAAGGCACTCGAAGGGGATAGCAGTGATATTGGTATCCCGAGCATTGTTAAACTGGTTGAAGCCATGGATGATTATTTCCCTCTGCCAGAGCGTGCTGTTGACGGTGACTTCCTGATGCCCGTGGAAGACGTATTCTCTATCTCGGGTCGCGGCACGGTGGTGACCGGTCGTATCGAGCGTGGCATCGTCAAGGTCGGAGACGAGCTCGAGATTGTTGGTATCAAGGACACCGCAACCACCACCTGTACCGGCGTGGAAATGTTTCGCAAGTTGCTTGACGAAGGTCAGGCCGGTGACAACGTTGGGGTGCTGTTGCGTGGTACCAAGCGTGAAGAAGTGGAACGTGGCCAGGTGCTTGCCAGGCCAGGTTCGATCACACCGCACACCAAATTTGAAGCCGAGGTGTACATCCTGGGCAAGGACGAGGGTGGTCGTCATACGCCGTTTTTTAACGGCTATCGCCCACAGTTTTATTTCCGTACCACGGACGTGACCGGTGCGTGTGACCTGCCGGAAGGCGTTGAGATGGTGATGCCGGGTGATAACGTCAAGATGACGGTGTCGCTGATTGCACCGATTGCGATGGAAGACGGTCTGCGTTTTGCTATCCGTGAGGGTGGTCGTACCGTAGGCGCCGGTGTGGTGGCGAAGGTTATTGAATAAGTTTACAGGCCAGTAGCTCAATTGGCAGAGCGACGGTCTCCAAAACCGTAGGTTGGGGGTTCGATTCCCTCCTGGCCTGCCAGTATAGACAAAGAATTTAGCGTAACACATGATAGATAAATTGAAGTTAATCGTAGCGGTGCTCGTTCTGGCGGTGGGCATAGGTGCTTATTATTACCTTGCGGATGACTTTTCTACGGTGCAACGCACATTAATGATTGTAACGTCTGTTGTTGCTGCCGCCATTATCGCAGCAATGTCAGCACCCGGTCGTGGCTTCATTGGATTCGTCAGGGAAGCACGTACCGAGGTACGTAAAGTGGTATGGCCAAGCCGCAAGGAGACCGTGCAAACAGCGGCCATGGTTATTGTGATGGTGATTATTCTGTCATTGTTCCTATGGATGATTGATTCGATATTGTTTTGGCTGGTTGGCAAATTTACGGGACAAGGGGGCTGATTGATGGACAAGCATTGGTATGTCGTTCATGCCTATTCCGGTTTTGAAAGCCAGGTGAAACGTTCCCTGGCCGAACGCATAACGCGTTTTGGCATGGATGATAAATTCGGCGAGATCCTTGTGCCCACGGAAGAAGTGGTGGAGATGCGTGAAGGACAAAAGCGCCGTAGTGAACGCAAGTTTTTCCCTGGCTATGTGCTGGTGCAGATGGTCCTGGATGATGAGACCTGGCACCTTGTGAAGGATACTTCAAAGGTAATGGGTTTTATCGGTGGCACCAGTGACAAGCCTGCACCAATCACGGAAAAGGAAGCCAATGCGATTCTTGCCCGTGTACAGGAAGGTGCGGAGAAGCCCAAGCCCAAGGTGTTGTTCGAGCCGGGCGAAGTGGTTCGCGTGGTAGACGGTCCTTTCAATGATTTCAATGGCGTCGTCGAAGAGGTCAACTACGAAAAGAACCGCTTGCGGGTAGCGGTACTGATTTTTGGTCGTTCAACACCGGTCGAACTCGAGTTTGGCCAGGTAGAGAAGGGCTGATTTTTAAAGTGTGAAAAGTAATTTGTGAATAGCAAATAACTACTTACAAATCACGAATCACAGAAATTACAGGGGAGCCGCGAGGCGTTTGTACCCACCAGGAGTTTATTATGGCCAAGAAAATTGAAGCTTATATCAAGCTACAGGTACCTGCGGGTGAAGCCAATCCAAGTCCACCAGTGGGCCCTGCCCTGGGTCAGCATGGTTTGAACATCATGGATTTCTGTAAGGCGTTCAATGCCCAGACCCAGAAGATGGAAAAGGGTTTGCCTGTGCCAGTCATCATCACTGTTTACAATGATCGCAGTTTTACCTTTGTTACCAAGACCACACCGGCTTCCGTGTTACTGCGAAAATCAGCGGGTATCCCCAAGGGTAGCGCCGTGCCTAACCGCGACAAGGTTGGCAAGGTGAATCGTGCCCAGTTGGAAGAGATTGCCAGGACCAAGGAGCCGGATCTCACGGCTGCCGACATGGATGCCGCTGTCCGTACCATCGCTGGTACTGCCCGCAGTATGGGCATTGACGTGGAGGGTGTTTGATATGGCCAGGTTATCCAGGCGCAGGAAAGCAATCAGCGAGAAACTCGAAGCTGGCAGGCAGTACCCCCTCGATGAGGCGCTAGGCTTACTGATAGACATGCCAAGGACAAAGTTTATCGAGTCCGTGGACGTGAGTGTGAATCTCGGTATTGATCCTCGTAAATCAGATCAAAACGTACGCGGATCTACTGTGTTACCGAATGGTACCGGCAAGACCGTGCGTGTCGCCGTGTTTACCCAGGGTGAGAATGCTGACAAGGCCCGGGCCGCCGGTGCCGATGTGATCGGCATGGAAGACCTGGCCGATGATATCAAGAAGGGCAACATGGATTTTGACGTTGTCATTGCCAGTCCGGATGCAATGAAGGTTGTGGGTACGCTTGGCCAGATACTGGGCCCTCGCGGTCTGATGCCCAACCCTAAAGTGGGCACAGTGAGCCCTGACGTGGAAACTGCTGTGAAGAACGCCAAGTCTGGTCAGGTCCGTTACCGTACCGACAAGGCGGGCATTATTCATGCCTCCATAGGCAAGGTGGATTTCGATGCCAAGGCCTTGAATGAAAATCTTCATGCCCTGCTGGCGGACCTGCTGAAGGCCAGGCCCAGCGCTGCCAAGGGCCAGTATGTCAAGAAAGTCACTGTTTCCACCACCATGGGTCCGGGTATCCATGTGGATCAGTCTTCATTAGATATATGAAAGAGATGTTTTTTAAAACCGGGGTCTGAGTCGAGACCCTGACCCCGGTTTTAAGCAAAAGACTTTGAGCCGTCAGCTTTTCTATTTGGATTAGGCTGGCGTCGTCAAAGACCGCAGGCGTGATGACTACAGGAACGTAGGCACGCTTAATCGGTGGCCTGGTAACAGGACCAGCCTGCGCAGGCGGTAAGACTCGAAACAAGTTTAACCTTGCGACAGTCACCGTTAAAAGGTGAGTAAAAGATGATAACATTTTTTACTTTGTGTAACTAATCGTAACAAGACGGAGAAGGGATGCCGCCGAGTTACAAACACGTGAGGTAAAGATCGTGTTAAATCTTGAGCAGAAAAAAGCTATTGTTGCCGAGGTGTCCGATGTGGCCACTAATGCACAGGCTGCGTTCGCTGCAGAGTATAGCGGTCTGTCCGTATCGGAGATGACGCAGTTGCGTGCCAATGCGCGTAATGCAGGTGTCTACATGCGGGTGGTCAAGAATACTCTGGCACGTCGTGCGCTTGAGGACACTGACTTTGCCTGTCTGAAGGACGATTTGGTTGGCCAGCTGGTGCTGGCATTTACCAATGACGATCCGGCTGAAGCCGCCAGATTGTTCCGCGACTTCATGAAGGACCACGAGGCACTGGATTTCAGGGCGTTGGCATTAAACGGCTTACGTATGGGTCCGGATGAACTGAAACGCCTCGCCGACATGCCCACCCGTGACCAGGCACTTGCCATGCTCGTGGGTGTGCTGCAGGCACCGATTGCCAAGCTGGTGCGTACACTTGCCGAGCCCAGTAACAAGCTCGCTCGTACCATAGCGGCAATTCGTGATCAGAAACAGACAGCGTAAGTTGAGTCAGGGTTTTTAATAGATCTAATTAAGTTTTTTTAGGAGAAATAAAATGGCTGTAAGCAAAGACGATATCCTGGAAGCTATTTCCAACATGACCGTCGTTGAGGTGGTCGATCTTATCGAAGCGATGGAAGACAAATTCGGTGTTTCTGCGGCTGCCCCTGTGGCTGTTGCGGCGGCTCCCGGTGCTGCTGGCGATGCCGCTGCTGTGGAAGAACAAACCGAATTTAACGTAGTTATGAGCAGCTTTGGCGATAACAAAATCGCTGTCATTAAAGCTGTTCGCAGCATCACCAGTCTTGGCCTGAAAGAAGCCAAGGAAATGGTAGAAGGCGTGCCTTCGACCATTAAGGAAGCTGCGGCTAAAGGCGAAGCTGAAGACATCAAGAAACAGCTGGAAGAAGCTGGCGCCTCAGTCGAACTGAAGTAAGTTTGATTGTTAGCGAAAGCTGAAGATAACGTCATCGGTCGGCAACCCGCAGGGGTTGCTGGCCTGTTGGCGTCTTGAATTTTAGTGCCAGAGACCGGAGCGGTTTTCTGGTTAGGGCGAGAAGTCACTGTTATAAACTGAGGCGATCCCATGGCGTACAGTTTCACTGAAAAGAAGCGTATTCGTAAAGATTTCGGCAGACGTGCCAGCGTAATGGATATTCCACCATTGCTGGCGATCCAGACGGAATCCTATTTTTCCTTCTTGCAAGCCGATACCGGCGAACAAGAGCGTGAAGATAAAGGCCTGCATGCAGCCTTTAAATCCGTGTTCCCGATCACCAGTTATTCCGGTACTGCAGCACTGGATTATGTCAGTTACCGTTTAGGGACACCTATATTTGATGTTCGTGAGTGTCAGGTCCGTGGATTGACCTATGCAGCACCGCTGCGTGTCAAGCTTCGCCTGATCATTTATGACAAGGAAGGTAGCGCCAATACGGTCAAGGACGTCAAGGAACAGGAAGTCTACCTGGGTGAAATGCCCCTGATGACTGATAACGGTACCTTTGTGATCAATGGTACAGAACGCGTCATCGTTTCACAGTTACACCGTTCGCCTGGTGTGTTCTTTGATCATGACAAGGGCAAGACCCATTCATCGGGAAAATTGCTGTTCTCTGCCCGCGTGATCCCCTACCGTGGCTCATGGCTGGATTTTGAGTTCGATCCAAAAGATTGCGTATTCGTACGTATCGACCGTCGTCGTAAACTGCCCGCTACCATTCTGCTGCGCGCACTGGGTTACGATAACAAGGAAATTCTCGGGATGTTTTTCGAGAACGACAGCTTTAGTTTCACAAAGGACGGTATTTCACTGAGTCTGGTTCCGGAACGCCTGCGAGGTGAAATCGCATTATTCGATATCAAGTCCGGCAACAAGATGATTGTTGAAAACGGTCGTCGCATTACTGCGCGTCATATCAGGGAAATTGATGCTGCCGGTTTGAAGCAACTGGCCGTACCGGATGAATATTTACTGGAAAAATGTATTGCCAGTGACGTTATTAATAAAGACACCGGTGAACTGATCTGTCAGGCCAACGACGAGATTACCGAAGAACTGTTGGAAGAACTCAAGGAAGCTGGCGTTAAAGAGTTCCAGACCATTTATACGAATGATCTCGATCATGGACCATTCATCTCTGACACACTGAAGGCTGATAGTACCACGACCCAGCTGGAGGCCCTGGTAGAGATCTATCGCATGATGCGTCCTGGCGAACCACCGACCAAGGATGCCGCCGAGAACCTGTTCCACAACCTGTTCTTTAGCGAAGATCGTTATAATCTGTCTGAAGTCGGCCGGATGAAGTTCAATCGCCGTATCCAGCGCGATCATGAGGAAGGACCTGCGATCCTTTATGATGGCAAGTACCTGGCAAGACGCAATGGCGACAAGTATGAAGAAATACTTAAAGAGCTGGGAGATACTTCTGACATCGTCGATGTACTGAAGACCCTGGTCAGTATCCGAAATGGTATCGGGACTGTCGATGATATCGATCACCTGGGTAACCGCCGTATTCGCTGTGTTGGTGAAATGGCAGAAAACCAGTTCCGTGTTGGTCTGGTGCGAGTGGAACGTGCCGTGCGTGAACGCCTGTCTCTGGCCGAGTCAGAAGGCCTGATGCCCCAGGAGATGATCAATGCCAAGCCCGTGTCTGCCGTGATCAAGGAGTTCTTTGGCTCTTCACAGCTGTCACAATTTATGGACCAGAATAACCCGCTGTCAGAAGTAACCCACAAGCGCCGTATTTCCGCACTTGGTCCGGGTGGTCTGACCCGTGAACGTGCCGGCTTTGAAGTGCGTGATGTTCATCCAACCCATTATGGTCGTGTATGTCCGATTGAGACCCCTGAAGGGCCCAATATTGGTCTGATCAATTCGCTGTCTGTGTATGCACGTACCAACAAGTTTGGTTTCCTGGAAACACCCTATCGTCAGGTAAAAAACGGCAAGGCCACAAATAATATTGATTTCCTGTCTGCAATTGAGGAAGGCAACTATGTGATTGCCCAGGCGAATGCCGGCATGGACAACAAGGGCAACCTGACAGATGAACTGGTCCCTGCCCGTCATTTAAATGAATTTATGCTGTCGACATCCGGGCAGGTGCAGTACATGGACGTGTCACCTAAACAGATCGTGTCCGTGGCAGCTTCGTTGATCCCGTTCCTGGAACATGATGATGCGAACCGTGCGCTGATGGGTTCCAACATGCAACGCCAGGCCGTTCCAACCCTGCTGGCCGAGAAGCCACTGGTAGGTACCGGTATCGAACGTACTGTGGCGGTCGACTCCGGTGTCACCGTGATTGCACGCCGTGGTGGACGGGTACACTCTGTTGATGCAGGCCGTATGGTTGTGCGTGTTAATGATGCCGAGACGGATCCCGGAGAACCCGGTGTCGATATCTACAACCTGATTAAGTATCACCGTTCTAACCAGAACACCTGCATTAACCAGCGCCCGTTGGTGAAGATCGGCGACCTTATTAGTAAAGGGGATGTCATGGCCGATGGGCCAAGCACTGATCTTGGCGAACTGGCCCTGGGACAAAACATGCTGGTGGCCTTCATGCCCTGGAATGGTTACAACTTTGAGGATTCGATACTCATTTCTGAGCGGCTCGTGGAAGAAGATCGTTTCACCACGATTCATATTGAAGAACTCACCTGTGTGGCCCGTGACACCAAACTGGGTCCGGAAGAAATTACTGCAGATATTCCAAATGTCGGTGAATCGGCGCTGTCCAAGCTGGATGAGTCTGGTATTGTTTATATCGGTGCTGAAGTGAAGCCTGGTGACATTCTGGTTGGTAAAGTGACGCCGAAGGGTGAAACCCAGCTCACACCGGAAGAAAAACTGTTGCGTGCCATCTTTGGTGAGAAGGCCTCGGACGTAAAGGACAACTCTCTGCGCGTACCTTCCGGTATGTACGGTACTGTCATCGATGTACGCGTATTCACGCGTGATGGTGTCGAAAAAGATGAACGTGCCCTGCAGATCCAGGAAGCAGAACTTACCAGTGTGAAGAAGGATCTGAACGATCAGTATCTGATCGTGGAAGGCGATACCTTTGAACGTGTTGAGAAACTACTGATGGCCAAGGTCGCTGATGGGGGCCCTAATGGACTCACCGCCGGCACCAAGATCACCCGGCAGTATTTGTCTGAGGTACCGCGTGCACAGTGGTTCGATATTCGCCTGCACAACGAACAGGCCAATGCGCAGCTGGAGAAACAGTCCGAGCAGCTGAAGAACCAGCGCCGTGAACTGGATGCCCGTTATGAAGAACAGAAGAGCAAGCTGACTTCCGGTGATGACCTGGCACCTGGTGTGCTGAAGATGACCAAGGTCTACATGGCCGTGAAGCGTCGCATCCAGCCGGGTGACAAGATGGCCGGACGTCATGGTAACAAGGGTGTGATCTCAACCATCGTTCCTGTCGAGGATATGCCGTATTCAGAAGATGGCCGTCCGGTAGACGTGGTACTGAACCCGCTTGGCGTTCCCTCTCGTATGAACATCGGGCAGGTGCTCGAGACCCATCTGGGCTGGGCCGCCAAGGGCCTGGGGCACCGTATTGCCGAGATGCTGGATGCCCATAGCAAGATCTCTGAAGTCCGCAGGTATCTTGAGGAGATCTATAACGGCATCGGTGAGGCACCGAAGGAAGACCTGAAGTCCCTGACCGATGACGAAATCATGGAGCTGGCGCACAACCTGCGTAAGGGTGTGCCAATGGGAACACCAGTATTTGATGGTGCTACCGAGGACGAGATCAAGCGACTGTTGCAGTTGGCGAATCTGCCGCAAAGCGGTCAAACCACCCTGTACGATGGCCGCAGTGGCGACAAGTTCGAGCGTCAGGTCACCGTGGGTTACATGTACATGCTGAAACTGAACCACCTGGTCGATGACAAGATGCATGCACGCTCAACCGGGCCTTACAGCCTGGTGACCCAGCAGCCACTCGGTGGTAAGGCCCAGTTCGGTGGCCAGCGCTTCGGTGAAATGGAAGTGTGGGCACTCGAGGCCTATGGTGCAACCTATACCCTGCAGGAAATGCTTACTGTCAAGTCTGATGACGTGACCGGCCGTACCAAGATGTATAAAAACATCGTCGACGGCAATCACTTCATGGAGGCCGGTATGCCAGAGTCCTTCAACGTATTGCTGAAGGAAATTCGTTCTCTCGCCATTGATATTGAACTGGAAGAGAACGACTAGGGTTACTGCATTAAAGCGTAATGAAATTTGGAATTGACCTGATATAGCGAAGGCGGAATAGGCGATGAAAGACTTACTCAAGTTCTTCAAACAGCAAGGCGCAAGCAATGAGTTCGATGTCATCAAGATCGGACTCGCTTCACCGGAAAAAATACGTTCATGGTCTTTTGGTGAAGTTAAAAAGCCAGAGACGATAAATTACCGCACCTTCAAGCCGGAGCGTGACGGTTTGTTCTGTGCAAAGATCTTTGGCCCCGTTAAAGATTACGAATGTCTTTGCGGCAAGTACAAGCGTCTGAAGCATCGCGGCGTTATCTGTGAGAAGTGTGGCGTGGAAGTCACCTTGTCCAAGGTACGTCGTGAGCGCATGGGGCACATTGAACTCGCCAGCCCGGTGGCACATATCTGGTTCCTGAAGTCACTGCCTTCCCGAATGGGTCTGTTACTGGACATGACACTGCGTGATATTGAACGCGTATTATACTTCGAAGCCTTTGTGGTCATCGATCCTGGCATGACTACCCTGGAGAAGGGGCAGCTGCTGACGGACGAAGCCTACCTGAATGCCATTGAAGAACATGGTGATGAATTTGATGCCCGCATGGGTGCCGAGGCCGTTCGTGAACTGTTAAAAGGCATTGATCTGGAGGTTGAGGCAACCTCGTTACATGAAGAACTGCCGACCACCAATTCTGAAACCAAGATCAAGAAGATCACCAAGCGGCTGAAGCTTATCGAGGCCTTTATCGATTCTGGCAACAAGCCTGAATGGATGGTGATGACGGTGCTGCCGGTACTACCACCGGAACTGCGCCCACTGGTCCCTCTCGATGGTGGCCGTTTTGCGACCTCCGATCTGAATGATCTGTATCGCCGGGTGATTAACCGTAATAACCGTCTGAAGCGACTGATGGATCTGAGCGCCCCGGACATCATCACCCGCAATGAAAAACGCATGTTGCAGGAATCTGTCGATGCACTGCTGGATAACGGCCGTCGCGGCAAGGCGATCACCGGTACCAACCGTCGTCCGCTGAAGTCACTGGCCGACATGATCAAGGGCAAGCAGGGCCGTTTCCGTCAAAACTTGCTGGGTAAACGTGTCGATTACTCCGGCCGTTCCGTGATCGTGGTGGGACCGACGCTACGTCTGCACCAGTGTGGCCTGCCGAAAAAGATGGCGCTGGAACTGTTCAAGCCGTTCATTTTTTCCAAGCTGGAACGTCGTGGTCTGGCCACAACCATCAAGGCCGCCAAGAAACTGGTCGAGCGTGAGGGCCATGAGGTCTGGGACATACTCGACGAAGTGATCCGCGAACACCCGGTGATGCTGAATCGCGCACCCACCCTGCATCGTCTCGGCATCCAGGCATTCGAACCGGTACTGATTGAAGGCAAGGCGATTCAGTTGCACCCACTGGTATGTACCGCCTATAACGCTGACTTTGATGGTGACCAGATGGCGGTACATATACCTCTGTCTATCGAGGCGCAACTGGAATGCCGTGCGCTGATGATGTCGACCAACAATATCCTGTCACCGGCCAATGGTGAGCCGATTATCGTGCCGACCCAGGACGTGGTGCTGGGGTTGTATTACATGTCACGCGAACGAATCAACGCCAGGGGCGAGGGTATGATGTTCACCGACATCAATGAAGTTCATCGTGCCTATTCTACAGGGGTCGTAGAACTGCATACCAGGGTCAAGGCCCGTGTGAAGGAAGTTGTGGTAGATGCCGACGGTAACAGGCAAACCAGGACCCGCGTGGTGGATACCACGGTGGGGCGTTCCATTCTTTCCGAGCTATTGCCACCAGGCATGTCGTTTGATTTGATCAATCAGGACATGAAGAAGAAGGCGATTTCAAGGTTGATTAACGAGTGTTATCGAAATGTTGGCCTGAAGGAAACGGTCATCTTTGCAGACCAGTTGATGTATACCGGTTTCAAGTATGCGACCCGCTCAGGCATATCATTTGGTATTAACGACATGATGATCCCCGAGGACAAGGCGAGCATCCTGAGTCAGGCCGAAGAAGAGGTGAAAGAGATCCAGAATCAATATACCTCTGGTCTGGTGACCAATGGCGAACGTTATAACAAGGTAGTGGATATCTGGTCGCATACCAATGACCAGGTCACGAAGTCCATGATGGCCCTTCTGGAAACCGATACAGTTAAAGACGCCAAAGGGAATACTGTCAAGCAGAAATCATTCAACTCCATTTTCATGATGGCCGACTCCGGTGCTCGTGGTTCGGTTGCACAGATCAGACAGTTGTCCGGTATGCGTGGCCTGATGGCCAAACCGGATGGCTCGATTATTGAAACACCGATTACCGCGAACTTCCGTGAGGGGTTATCGGTATTGCAGTACTTTATCTCGACCCACGGTGCGCGTAAGGGCCTTGCCGATACCGCGCTAAAGACCGCGAACTCCGGTTATCTGACTCGCCGCCTGGTAGATGTTTCCCAGGATCTGGTCGTGACAGACGCTGATTGCGGTACCGAAAATGGTTTGTTGATGCAGCCATTGATTGAAGGCGGTGATGTGGTTGAAGCATTGAGTGAACGCGTACTGGGACGTGTATGTGCCCAGGATGTATTGATTCCCGGTACCGATACGGTACTGGCGCCTGCCGGCACCCTGCTGGATGAAAGGTGGGTCGATATCATCGACGAAAACAGTGTCGAACAGATTATAGTTCGTTCACCAATTACCTGTCAGACACGTTATGGCGTATGTTCTGCCTGTTATGGCCGCGACCTGGCCCGTGGTCACCGTGTCAATATTGGTGAGGCCGTTGGTGTTATTGCCGCACAGAGTATTGGTGAGCCCGGAACCCAGCTGACCATGCGTACCTTCCACATCGGTGGTGCTGCATCGCGTGCTGCGGCAGTCAATAATATTGAAGTCAAGTCTAACGGTTCTATCGCGTTCTATAATTTGAAGACCGTGAAGGACAAGAACGGCAACAACGTGGCAGTATCCCGTTCAGGTGAACTGCACGTCCACGATGAGCATGGTCGTGAACGTGAACGTTATAAACTGCCCTATGGTGCCGTGCTGACAGTTGATGATAGTGATGTCATCGTCAGCGGCCAGGTGATCGCTAACTGGGATCCACATACCCATCCAATCATTACAGAAGTAAATGGTAAGGTTTTGTTCGCTGATATTGTCGATGGTATTACTGTCAACAAGCACACCGATGAAATTACCGGTCTGACCAGCCTGATTATCACGGATCCAAAACAACGCGGTACCGTCGGTAAAGACCTGCGTCCGATGGTAAAACTGGTGGATGACAAGGGCGAGGACATGAACCTGATGGGTACTGAGATCCCTGCCCATTATTTCCTGCCGGCCGGCGCCATTATCAGTCTGAAAGACGGTGACAGTGTGTTGGTCGGTGATGCGGTGGCACGTATTCCACAGGAGTCTTCCAAGACCCGCGATATCACCGGTGGTCTGCCGCGAGTGGCCGATCTGTTTGAGGCACGTAAGCCGAAGGAACCCGCGGTGATGGCGGAGATCAGCGGTATCATCAGTTACGGCAAGGAGACCAAGGGTAAACAGAAGATCCTGATCACCCCGGTCGAGGGAGAGCCGCATGAAGAGGCGATTGCCAAGTGGCGCCATATATCGGTATTCGAGGGCGAGCACATCGAGAAGGGTGAAATCATCTCCGATGGTCCACCGGCAGCGCATGACATACTGCGACTGAAGGGTGTCAGCCAACTGGCTGAATATATTGTCAACGAGGTCCAGGAGGTGTATCGCCTGCAGGGTGTGAAGATCAACGACAAGCACATTGAGGTCATTGTTCGCCAGATGCTGCGCAAGACCGAGATCAGCGAATCCGGGGATACCCGCTTCCTGCGTGGTGAGCAGGTAGATTATGCCCGTGTACTGGATGAGAATGACAAGATGCGGGCCCAGGACAAGGAACCGGCCAAGTTTGCGCGGATCCTGCTGGGGATTACCAAGGCCTCGCTGGCCACGGAATCCTTCATTTCTGCCGCATCTTTCCAGGAAACTACCCGGGTTTTGACCGAAGCGGCCGTTCGTGGCATGCGCGATGGTCTTAGAGGCCTAAAGGAAAATGTCATCGTGGGCCGCCTGATTCCGGCCGGTACCGGGCTGGCGCACCATGAGGATCGTCGCCGCAAACGCAGTCAGGACGTCCTGGCGGCCACAGAAGAGGCGTTGGCTGAAGCCGCCGAAGAACTCTCGGCGGTCGATGAAACTGCTCAGGCCAGCGCAGAAGTGGTTGCAGAGGCGGAAAATGAGGCCAGTAGCGACCAGGAGGCTACGGCAGCCGAGTAGAATCGTGTAGAGGCGTAGAATAGAGTAGATATAGCCTCATTTTCAGGCAACAAACCCGTGATTATTACCACCCGGACAAAGGGGGCAAAAAAGCCCCCTTTGTCATCTTGACAGCCGCCTGGAGTACCCCTACAATTCGGCCTCCCTGTACAGAGGTGCTGCTGCCATAACGCATGCAGAGCCTTGAAGAGGTTGGTTTTTTTACAGTGAGCGTTCAGCGATGGCTGAGCGCTTACTTTTATTTACGCCCGGAGAATAACGGCATGGCAACGATTAACCAGCTGGTGCGCAAGCCTCGCAAGCGCCAGCAGAAGAAGAGCAACGTTCCTGCACTGGACGCCAGTCCACAGAAGCGTGGTGTGTGTACTCGCGTGTACACAACGACACCGAAGAAGCCTAATTCTGCCATGCGTAAAGTGGCGCGCGTGCGCCTGACCAATGGTCACGAGGTCACCACTTATATTGGCGGCGAAGGCCATAACCTGCAGGAACACTCAGTGATTCTGATTCGCGGTGGTCGTGTCAAGGATTTACCTGGTGTGCGTTATCACACCGTGCGCGGCACCCTGGATACTTCCGGTGTCAGTGAACGCAGACAGGGCCGCTCCAAATACGGCGCCAAGCGTCCAAAGAGTTAACTAATCTGAAGGTAATCGGCAATGCCAAGAAGAAGAGAAGTACCAAAACGCGTCATACTTCCGGATCCAAAGTTCGGAAATGTACAGCTGGCCAAGTTCATCAATACCATCATGATGCACGGTAAAAAGTCAGTGGCGGAACGCATTGTGTATGGTGCACTGGAACAGGTGGCACAGAGAACAAAACAGGATCCGCTTGAAGCTCTGGAAACGGCATTGACCAACGTACGACCTGTTGTCGAAGTAAAGTCTCGCCGTGTCGGTGGCGCTACCTACCAGGTGCCGATCGAAGTTCGTGTGGAGCGTCGCAATGCCCTGGCGATGCGCTGGATCAAGGATGCTGCCCGTGGTCGTGGCGAAAAATCCATGGGCCTCAGATTAGCGGGTGAAATTGCCGATGCCTTTGAAAACAAGGGCGGCGCCGTGAAGAAGAAAGAAGATACACATCGCATGGCAGAGGCGAACAAGGCCTTCTCCCATTATCGCTGGTAAGGATTCAAAAGGAACGCTGTCGTGGCACGTAAAACACCAATCGAGCGCTACCGTAATGTCGGTATCATGGCGCACATTGATGCAGGTAAGACAACTACCACAGAGCGTATTTTGTTCTATACCGGTGTGTCACACAAGATCGGCGAAGTGCATGATGGCGCCGCGACCATGGACTGGATGGAGCAGGAACAGGAACGTGGTATCACGATTACTTCTGCTGCCACCACCTGTTTCTGGCAGGGCATGGAAAAACAGTATGAAGAACACCGCGTCAATATCATTGATACCCCCGGACACGTGGACTTTACCATTGAGGTGGAACGTTCCCTGCGTGTCCTTGACGGTGCCTGTGCCGTGTTCTGTGCGGTGGGTGGCGTAGAACCCCAGTCCGAGACCGTCTGGCGCCAGGCCAACAAGTACAACGTGCCGCGTATGGCCTTTATCAACAAGATGGATCGTGCCGGTGCTGATTTCCTGCGTGTTGTGCAACAAATTGAAGAACGTTTAGGCTCCAGACCGGTGCCGTTGCAGTTACCTATTGGTGCGGAAGAAAATTTCCAGGGTGTCATCGATCTCGTCAAGATGAAGGCCATTTTCTGGAGTGAAGAAAACATGGGCACCAGCTTCGAAGAGAGGGACATCCCGGCCGATATGCTGGACGCCTGTCATGAATGGCGTGAAAAAATGGTGGAATCTGCTGCCGAAGCCAATGAAGAATTAATGGACAAGTACCTCGAAGGCGGTGAGCTGTCCAATGAAGAAATCAAGCAGGGTATCCGTGCACAGACCCTGGCCAATGAAATCGTCCCGGCTATTTGTGGTAGCGCCTTCAAGAACAAGGGTGTGCAGGCCATGCTGGATGCGATTATCGATTACATGCCTTCCCCGGTTGACGTGCCTGCCATTACCGGTGTGCTGGACGACGAAGTGACCGAAGGCGACCGCCCTGCTTCTGATGAGGCCCCGTTTGCTGCGCTGGCCTTCAAGATTGCCACCGACCCATTCGTTGGTAACCTGACCTTCTTCCGTGTGTATTCCGGTGTATTGAACTCCGGTGACACGGTATTTAACTCCGTTACCGGCAAGAAAGAGCGTATTGGTCGTATCCTGCAAATGCATTCCAACTCCCGTGAAGAGATCAAGGAAGTGTGCGCCGGCGATATCGCCGCTGCCGTGGGACTGAAGAACGTCACTACCGGTGATACCCTGTGTAGCCTCAATGACAAGATCATCCTGGAACGCATGGAATTCCCCGAGCCTGTGATCGCGGTGGCCGTTGAGCCCAGGACCAAGGCTGACCAGGAGAAGATGGGCATTGCGTTGTCCAAGCTGGCCCAGGAAGATCCTTCTTTCCGCGTCAGCACGGATGAAGAATCCGGTCAGACCATTATTGCCGGTATGGGTGAACTGCATCTGGATATTATTGTTGACCGCATGAAGCGCGAATTCAGCGTTGAGGCGAATATCGGTAAACCACAAGTGGCCTATCGCGAGACCATCCGCAGCACTGTCGAACAGGAAGGCAAGTTTGTGCGTCAGTCCGGTGGCCGTGGTCAGTATGGTCATGTGTGGCTGAAGATCGAACCGCAAGTGGCGGGTACCGGTTATGAATTCGTCAACGAAATCGTTGGTGGTGCGGTGCCAAGAGAATATATCCCTGCCGTCGACAAGGGTGTTCGGGAACAGATGGAAAATGGTGTGATTGCCGGCTTCCCGCTGGTCGACGTCAAGGTCAGTCTGTATGACGGTTCCTACCATGATGTTGATTCCAGTGAAATGGCCTTCAAGATCGCCGGTTCCATGTGTTTCAAGGAAGGCGTCAAGAATGCCAACCCGGTATTACTCGAACCCATCATGAAAGTGGAAGTCGTGACCCCGGAAGATTACATGGGTGACGTGATGGGTGATCTGAATCGCCGCCGCGGTATTGTTGGCGGCATGGAAGATGCCCCGGCCGGCAAGATCATTCGTGCCGAGGTACCGCTGTCCGAAATGTTTGGTTATGCGACCGACCTGCGTAGTGCAACCCAGGGTCGAGCCACCTACACCATGGAATTTGAAAAATATAGTGAAGCCCCTGCCAGTATATCTGACGGGGTCAAAAAAAAAATAGCCTGAAGAAAGCATCTTAAACCCATTAACCTTAAATATATTAGAGAAAAGTAAGAGGTAGCAGCCGATGTCCAAGGAAAAATTTGAACGTACAAAACCCCATGTGAACGTGGGCACCATCGGTCACGTGGATCATGGCAAGACAACATTGACGGCCGCGATCACCAAGGTGATGGCCGAAGCCCAGGGCGGCGAATTCAAGGCATTCGACGAGATTGATAATGCCCCGGAAGAGCGTGCTCGTGGTATTACCATCGCTACTTCGCACGTGGAGTATGAGTCTGCCAATCGTCACTATGCCCACGTCGACTGCCCCGGACACGCAGACTACGTGAAGAACATGATCACGGGTGCGGCACAGATGGACGGCGCGATCCTGGTGGTGAGTGCGGCCGATGGCCCGATGCCCCAGACCCGTGAGCATATCCTGCTGTCCCGTCAGGTCGGTGTCCCGCATATCGTGGTCTACATGAACAAGGCCGACATGGTCGATGACGCCGAGTTGCTGGAACTGGTGGAAATGGAAATTCGTGAGCTGCTCGACAGCTATGAATTCCCGGGTAATGACACGCCGATTATTATCGGCAGCGCCCTGAAGGCACTCGAAGGGGATAGCAGTGATATTGGTATCCCGAGCATTGTTAAACTGGTTGAAGCCATGGATGATTATTTCCCTCTGCCAGAGCGTGCTGTTGACGGTGACTTCCTGATGCCCGTGGAAGACGTATTCTCTATCTCGGGTCGCGGCACGGTGGTGACCGGTCGTATCGAGCGTGGCATCGTCAAGGTCGGAGACGAGCTCGAGATTGTTGGTATCAAGGACACCGCAACCACCACCTGTACCGGCGTGGAAATGTTTCGCAAGTTGCTTGACGAAGGTCAGGCCGGTGACAACGTTGGGGTGCTGTTGCGTGGTACCAAGCGTGAAGAAGTGGAACGTGGCCAGGTGCTTGCCAGGCCAGGTTCGATCACACCGCACACCAAATTTGAAGCCGAGGTGTACATCCTGGGCAAGGACGAGGGTGGTCGTCATACGCCGTTTTTTAACGGCTATCGCCCACAGTTTTATTTCCGTACCACGGACGTGACCGGTGCGTGTGACCTGCCGGAAGGCGTTGAGATGGTGATGCCGGGTGATAACGTCAAGATGACGGTGTCGCTGATTGCACCGATTGCGATGGAAGACGGTCTGCGTTTTGCTATCCGTGAGGGTGGTCGTACCGTAGGCGCCGGTGTGGTGGCGAAGGTTATTGAGTAATTGACTTTGGGGACAGATTAATTCTGTCCTCTTTATTTTTTAAAGGCGGAGTACACAAATGGCAACGAATAGTCAAAGAATACGTATCAGACTGAAGGCCTTCGATCACAGGCTGATTGATCAGTCTGCACGTGAGATTGTGGATACTGCCCGACGTACGGGCGCCAGTGTTCATGGCCCGATTCCGTTGCCGACGAAGAAAGAACGCTTCACTGTGTTGATTTCGCCACATGTTAACAAGGACGCCCGTGACCAGTACGAAATTCGTACCCACAAGCGCCTTATGGACATCGTGGATCCTACAGACAAGACCGTGGATGCATTAATGAAACTGGATCTGGCTGCCGGTGTTGACGTGCAGATCAAGCTGTATTGATACGCTGAGTACTATTTAAGAGAGTAGCGCAATGACGATTGGAGTGGTTGGCAAAAAGGTTGGTATGACTCGTATCTTTACGGATGAGGGTGTATCGATTCCGGTGACCGTGATTGAGGTTGAACCCAATCGCGTGACCCAGGTGCGTACTATGGAAAACGATGGTTACCGTGCCCTGCAAGTCACCGTGGGTTCACGCCGTGCCTCACGAGTGACCAAAGCAATGGCAGGGCACTATGCCAAGGCCAATGTCGAGGCAGGCCGTGGCCTGTGGGAATTCCGTCTGGATGATGCCGAAGGTGAGGGCATCGAGTCAGGCAGTGAAGTCAGGGTCGATATCTTTGAAGCAGGGCAAATGGTCGACGTGTCTGGCACCAGCATTGGTAAAGGTTTTGCCGGTGGCGTGAAGCGTCACAATTTCAAGATGCAGGATGCGACCCATGGTAACTCACTGTCACACAGGGCCCCCGGTTCTATTGGTCAGAACCAGACCCCGGGTCGTGTGTTCAAGGGCAAGAAGATGGCTGGCCATATGGGGAATGTCCGTACCACGACACAGAATCTGCAAGTAGTCCGCGTTGATGCCGATCGCAACCTGTTGCTGATCAAGGGATCTGTCCCTGGCTCCCGGGGCGGCGATGTCATTGTAAAGCCGGCAGAGAAGAGCAGTTGAGGAGACCAACATGCAGTTAACGCTAACAACAGCAACAGGCAAGACCTCCAGCAAGAATCTGGATGTGTCTGATGCCGTGTTCGGTCAGGATTTTAATGAGGCCCTGATTCACCAGGTAGTCACTGCATACCTGGCAGGCGCACGTGCCGGGACCAAGGCACAGAAGACACGCTCTGATGTGCGTGGTGGTGGCAGGAAGCCATTCAAGCAAAAGGGTACAGGTCGTGCCCGTGCCGGTACCATCCGTAGCCCGCTGTGGCGCAGTGGTGGTATTACATTTGCAGCAAGACCAAGGGATTTTTCCCAGAAGATCAACCGCAAAATGTTTAGCGGTGCGTACCGTTCGATTTTATCTGAACTGGTTCGCCAGAATCGTCTGGTCGTTGTCGACAAGCTGGACATCAGCGAAGCAAAGACCAAAGAGCTGGCAGCAAAGTTAGTTGCCCTGGGCCTGGACAACGTGTTGATCGTTGTCACCGAGCTGGACGAAAACCTGTATCTGTCTGCGCGTAACCTGCATAAGGTCGATGTGACCGACGTGGTGGCGATTGATCCGGTCAGCCTGGTGAAATTTGACAAGGTATTGATGACCTCTGATGCAGTGAAGAAATTAGAGGGGCGTTTGGCATGAACCAGGAACGTTTATTAAAGGTTTTATTATCTCCGCATGTCTCTGAAAAGGGCACGTTAGCGGCAGAGAAACATAACCAGTATATATTCAAGGTCGCCATGGACTCCACCAAGACAGAGATCAGGGGTGCTGTTGAAATACTCTTTAACGTTAGCGTGAAGGGTGTTCAGGTAGTCAACGTACGCGGCAAGATCAAGCGTTTTGGTACCCCCGGTATGCGCTCAAACTGGAAGAAGGCATACGTAACTTTGAAGGAAGGCGACAGTATTGATTTTCTGTCTGCCGAATCCTGATTGCCTGACTGGTAATTGGCATAGTAGATATAGCAGATAAGGGCTAGAAAGATGGCGTTACAAAAAGCGAAACCAACATCACCGGGCCGGCGTTTTGTCGTTCGGGTGGCCACGCCTGAACTTCACAAGGGTGCGCCTTATGCGCCTTTGACTGAGAAGAAGAGCAAGAGCGGTGGTCGTAATGCCCATGGTCGCATTACCGTGCGTCATCGTGGTGGTGGCCACAAGCAGCAGTACCGTGTTATTGATTTCAAGCGTAACAAGGATGGTATCAAGGCCACCGTGGAGCGTATTGAATACGATCCAAACCGTACTGCACACATTGCGCTGTTGCTGTATGCCGACGGGGAACGCCGTTACATTATTGCACCCCGAGGCGTGAAGGCAGGTACCGAGATTATGTCCGGTATCGAAGCACCTATTAAACCAGGTAACACCTTGCCGTTGCGCAACATTCCTGTGGGCACAACAGTACACTGTATAGAATTAAAACCCGGTAAGGGCGCACAGATGGCCCGTAGTGCCGGTGCCTCGGTGCAGTTTGTGGCGCGTGAAGGTGTCTATGCGACCCTGAGGTTGCGCTCCGGTGAAATGCGCAAGGTTCATCTGGATTGTCGTGCAAGCATCGGTGAAGTCGGCAATGAAGAACACAGCCTGCGTAAGCTGGGTAAGGCTGGTGCATCACGCTGGCGCGGTATTCGTCCGACAGTGCGTGGTGTCGCCATGAACCCGGTCGATCACCCGCATGGTGGTGGTGAAGGCCGTACCTCTGGTGGACGTCATCCTGTATCACCCTGGGGCACTCCTACGAAGGGTTACAAGACTCGTAGTAACAAGCGTACAGACAACATGATTGTGCGTCGTCGGAACAGAAAATAAGAGAGGTTGAAACGTGCCACGTTCAATTAAAAAAGGGCCATTCATTGATGTGCATTTGTACAACAAGGTACTCAAGGCAGTTGAAACCAATAATCGCAAGCCGATCAAGACATGGTCTCGTCGTTCAATGGTGTTCCCGGACATGGTCGGTCTGACCATTGCGGTACATAACGGTCGTCAGCATGTACCTGTACTGGTAAACGAGAATATGGTTGGACATAAGCTGGGTGAGTTTTCACCGACCCGTACTTATCGCGGTCACACGGCCGACAAGAAGTCCAAGTAAAAAGGCTTAATTGAAGGAACACACGATGCAGGTTAACGCTAGATTAAAGATGGCTCGTATCTCACCACAGAAGTGTCGTCTGGTGGCTGATCAGGTGCGTGGCATGGAAGTGGAAAGCGCACTTAATCTTCTTGAGTTCAGCCCGAAGAAGGCCGCTGGCATTGTTAAAAAGGTATTACTGTCGGCGATTGCCAATGCTGAGCACAACGAAGGTGCCGATATCGATGAGCTAAAGATCTCGAGAATCAGCATTGATGCAGGTCCGGTAATGAAGCGCTGGCAACCACGTGCCAAGGGCCGTGCCGATCAAATATTAAAACGTACCAGTCATATTAATGTGACTGTCAGTGACGAGTAATAGGTGACGTAATATGGGTCAAAAAGTACATCCAACAGGTATTCGCCTTGGCATCATTAAGGACTGGACGTCCAAGTGGTATGCTGATTCGAAGAACTTTGCTGATTTCCTGTTAACGGATCTCAAGGTCCGTGACTACATCAAGACAAAGCTGTCACAGGCTTCCGTCAGTCGTGTGCAGATCGAACGTCCGGCGAATAATGCCCATATCACCATACATACAGCCCGTCCTGGTATCGTGATCGGTAAAAAAGGTGAAGATATCGAAGTGCTGCGCAAGGACATTGCCCGGAAGATGGGAATGCCAGTGCATATCAACATTGAGGAAATTCGCAAGCCTGAGCTGGACGCACAGCTGGTTGCCGAGAGTGTGGCGCAGCAACTGGAACGCCGCATTATGTTCCGTCGCGCCATGAAGCGCGCCGTGACCAATACCCTGCGCCTGGGCGCACAAGGTATCCGTATTAATGTTGCCGGTCGTCTGAACGGTGCCGAAATTGCCCGTACTGAATGGTATCGCGAGGGCCGTGTGCCACTGCATACACTACGTGCCGATATCGATTATGGATTTGCTGAGGCGAATACCACCTACGGCATTATTGGTGTGAAGGTCTGGATCTTTAAAGGCGAAGTATTCGATCAACCTGAACAGGGCAGTGAAGTTGTTGCCGAGCCGGCGACAGCTGCCAAGTAATATATTAAGTACTGACAGGAAAAGGTTAAGAGGAAAAACAGATGCTGCAGCCGAAGCGCACAAAGTTCCGTAAACAGATGAAAGGCCGTAACCGCGGTCTGGCGCATCGTGGTGGCAATGTCAGCTTCGGTGAATATGGTTTGAAGTCGGTTGAACGTGGCCGTATTACCGCGAGACAAATTGAGGCAGCGCGTCGTGCCATGACACGTCATGTCAAGCGTAGTGGCAAGATCTGGATCCGTATATTTCCGGACAAGCCAATTACCAAGAAACCTCTGGAAGTACGCCAGGGTAAAGGCAAGGGTAACGTGGAATACTGGGTAGCCCAGATTCAGCCAGGTCGCATGTTGTATGAAATGGAAGGCGTAACTGAAGAGATTGCACGTGAGGCGTTTCGTCTGGCAGCGGCCAAGTTGCCCTTGAAAACAGTATTTGAAGTACGGAAGGTGATGTAATGAAGGCTTCTGAATTAAGACAAAAGAGTGCAGAGGATCTGCAGCAAGAACTTCTGGAGCTTCTCAAAGAGCAATTTAACCTGCGCATGCAACGCGGCACAGGCCAGCTTGCCCGTCCACACAGGATGAAACAGGTTCGCCGCGAAATTGCGCGAATCAATACTGTCATGACAGAGAAAATGAGCGCGGCATCATGAGTGAAGAAAATGCAGTACAACACACACTGACTGCCAGGGTCGTTAGTGACAAGATGAACAAGAGTATCACCGTTATGCTGGAACGTAAGGTAAAGCATCCGCTGTACGGCAAGTACATCAGACGTTCTACCAAGCTGCATGTTCATGATGAGAATAATGAATGTGGTGTTGGTGATGTAGTAACCATTGAGCAGTGCCGCCCAATTTCCAGGACCAAGTCATGGCGACTGGTCAAGGTAGTTGAAAAGGCCAGCTAACGAGAACAGGCGGAAAGGCGTAATAACATGATTCAGATGCAATCAATCCTTGATGTGGCCGATAACAGCGGCGCTCGCAAGATCATGTGCATAAAGGTACTTGGTGGCTCCAAGCGTCGTTATGCGCGTATTGGCGATGTCATTAAGGTCAGCGTGAAAGAGGCCATTCCTCGCGGCAAGGTGAAGAAAGGTGATGTGTTCAATGCAGTTGTTGTTCGTACCCGTAAAGGTGTGCGCCGCCCGGATGGCTCGCTGATCCGTTTTGACGGGAATGCGGCCGTTCTGCTGAATACCCAGCTACAGCCAATCGGTACCCGTATTTTCGGGCCGGTAACACGAGAGCTGCGTACAGAGCGCTTTATGAAGATTATTTCACTGGCACCCGAGGTGCTGTGAGCAAGAGGCTAACGCGATGCGCAAGATTAGAAAAGGCGATGAAATAATAGTGCTGACAGGCAAGGATAAGGGCCGTCACGGGACTGTGACCCGTGTGAGCTCCGATAACAAGGTGCTGGTTGAGAACATCAATATTGCCAAAAAGCACCAGAAAGGTGATCCCAACCGTGGTATTCCGGGTGGCATTATTGAAAAAGAAATGCCAATACACATTTCCAACATCGCATTGATCAATCCGCAGACCGATAAAGCGGATCGAGTAGGATTCAAGGTACTGGAAGATGGACGTAAGGTCCGTGTATTCAAGTCCACCGGCGAAGTTGTGGACATTTAAGGCAGGTAAAGATAATGGCCAGACTGCAGAAATTGTATCGCGACGAGATCGTAGCTAAATTGAAAGACAGTTTTAGCTATGCAAGCGTCATGGAAGTGCCAAGGATCACCAAGATCACGCTGAATATGGGTGTTGGTGAGGCTGTTGGTGACAAGAAAATAATGAATCATGCGACAGATGATATGACCAGGATTGCCGGGCAAAAGCCTGTGGTGACCAAGGCACGTAAATCGGTCGCTGGCTTCAAGATTCGTGACGGCTATCCAATTGGCTGCAAGGTGACCTTGCGGCGTGAAAAGATGTATGAATTTCTGGACCGGTTGATCAGTATTGCCGTACCCCGTATTCGTGATTTCCGTGGTCTGAACGCACGTTCGTTTGATGGTCGTGGTAACTACAACATGGGTGTACAGGAACAGATCATTTTCCCTGAAATTGATTATGACAAGATCGACAGCATTCGCGGTATGGATATCAGCATTACTACGACTGCCAGGACAGATGACGAAGCAAAGGCGCTGCTGGAAGCGTTTAATTTTCCATTTAGGAAGTGAGAGGACACTATGGCGAAAAAATCCATGATTGCCCGTGAAGTAAAGCGTATGCGTACGGTCAAAAAGTATGCTGCCAGGCGTGCAGAGATCAAGGCCAGGCTGAAAAATCAGAACATCAGCGATGAAGAGCGTGATGCGCTGTGGGTGACTTTTCACTCCATGCCACGTGATGCCAGTCCGGTTCGCCAGCGAAATCGTTGCCGACTGACCGGTCGTCCTCATGGGTATTATCGTAAATTTGGTTTGGCGCGTAACAAGTTACGTGAACATGCTATGAAGGGGGATATCCCCGGCCTGGTCAAGGCTAGTTGGTAATGGAGAGAGTCTGAAGATGAGCATGAGTGATCCAATTGCAGATATGTTTACCCGGATTCGCAACGGCCAGTCCGCGAACAAGGTAAATGTGAGTATGCCTGCCTCGAAGGTGAAGGCCTCTATTCTGACTGTATTAAAAAGCGAAGGATATATCGCTGACTTCAATAGTAGTGATGTGGATGGCAAACCTACCGTGACAGTGGAGCTGAAGTATTATAACGGCAAACCTGTTATTGATATGATTAAACGCGTAAGTCGTCCTGGGCTGCGGATTTACAAGGCACAGGATGATATACCCAGGGTCAATGATGGTCTGGGGATCGCTATTATTTCTACCTCGAAGGGCGTGATGACTGATCGTGCTGCCCGTAAAGAGGGATGTGGCGGCGAAGTCATTTGCTATGTGGCGTAAGGTGAATTAACGATGGCACGAATAGAAAACAATCCGCTTGAAGTTCCTACTGGTGTAGATATCAGCATCAATGGACAACTGGTGACCGTTAAGGGCAACAAGGGTCAGATGGAACTGTCTATACACCCGACTGTGTCTCTTTCCCGGGAGGATAACCTGGTGAAGATTGGTCGTGTTGGTGATGAGGAGAGCTGGGCCATGGCCGGAACCACGCGTGCGCTGCTGAACAATATGGTGACAGGTGTATCCCAGGGATTTGAGAAAAAGCTTGAGCTTGTTGGCGTGGGCTATAGGGCACAAACACAGGGCAAGACCCTGAACCTGACACTGGGCTTTTCTCACCCGATAAATTATGAAGTACCTGAGGGGATCACTATCGAGACCCCCAGTCAGACCGAGATCGTGGTCAGGGGTATCGATAAGCAGGTGGTTGGTCAGGTAGCTGCGAATATCCGGGCATTCCGTCCACCCGAGCCATACAAGGGCAAGGGCGTAAAGTATGCGGATGAACATATTATCCGCAAGGAAGCCAAGAAAAAGTAAGGTGTAGAGAGATGGATAAGAAGCAAAGTCGACTTCGTCGCGCCCGTCGTGGGCGTGCAAAGATGCGTGAATTGTGTATGAACCGTTTGACGGTTAATCGCACCCCGCGTCATATATACGCACAGGTTATTTCACCAAATGGTGGCCAGGTTCTGGCATGCGCCTCGACCCTGGATGCCGGTGTGAAGAAGAAGATTAAATCCACAGGCAACAAAGATGCAGCCGCTGTGGTAGGCAAGATTATTGCTGAGCGTGCCAGGGCTGCAGGCGTGACGGCGGTTGCATTTGATCGCTCAGGTTTGAAATATCACGGCAGGGTGAAGGCACTGGCCGATGCCGCCCGTGAAGGCGGACTGGAATTCTAAAAGGGTAAATATCCATGGCAACGTTTGAAAGTTCACAACAAAATGGCGATGGTCTGCAGGAAAAGCTGATCAACGTTCGTCGTGTGGCCAAGGTGGTAAAGGGTGGCCGGATTTTCGGGTTCTCTGCACTGACTGTTGTTGGTGACGGCAACGGACGAATTGGTTTTGGCACAGCCAAGGCGCGTGAAGTGCCGGCCGCGATCCAGAAGGCGATGGAGCAGGCCCGTCGCAACATGGTTGATGTGGGGTTGAATGGCAACACGCTGCAATACCCGATTATGGCAAACCACGGTGCAGCTAAAGTATTCATGAAGCCGGCATCAGAAGGTACCGGTATTATTGCTGGTGGCGCGATGCGTGCTGTATTTGAAGTTGTCGGTGTTCACAATGTGTTGGCCAAATGTGTCGGCACTAACAACCCGATTAACGTGGTACGTGCCACTATTCGTGGCCTGTCTGAAATGAATACACCTGAAGAGATTGCTGCAAAGCGTGGCATGTCAGTAAAAGAGATCATGGAATAAGACAATGGCCAAGAACAAGACAGTTAAAGTGACGCTTGTTAAAAGCACCAGCGGTCGACTGGCCAGTCACAAGGCCTGCGCTGCGGGGCTCGGGCTGCGTCGTATACGTCACACGGTAGAGGTTCTGGATACTCCTAGCAATCGTGGAATGATTAACAAGATATCCTACATGCTGAAGGTAGAGGAAGCATGACAATGCGACTAAATACATTAAGACCAGCTTCTGGCAGCAAGAGTGATGCCAAGCGTCGTGGACGTGGTCAGGGCTCAGGTTTGGGTAAAACCGGTGGCCGGGGTCACAAGGGACAAAAATCACGTACCGGCGGTTATCACAAGGTGGGGTTCGAGGGCGGTCAGATGCCTTTGCAACGCCGTTTGCCCAAGCGTGGTTTTAATTCACGAATTGCCCCTTTTGTTGAGGAGATTCGCCTGCACGAACTCGCGCGATGTGTAGCCAGGGGCGCCAAAGGTGACGCTGATGTCGTCGACCTGGCGGCATTGAAAGCGGCGAATATCGTGGGGCAGAACACCCGGCATGCCAAGGTCATTGCCTCGGGCAAGATTGAACAGGCAGTCACGGTGCGTGGTCTCGGTGTCACCAGGGGTGCACGGGCCGCGATTGAAGCTGCTGGCGGGAAGATAGAGGAATAATATGGCAAACCCAGCTCAAGCGGCGGCCAGTGCGGCCGGAATGGGGAACCTGAGCGAGGTACGGTCACGCCTGTTATTCGTCTTGTTTGCGCTGGTTATTTTCCGTGTCGGAGCTTTTATTCCGGTACCGGGAATCAACGCCACGGCACTGGCTGCGCTATATGCACAGCAAAAGGGCACTATCCTGGACATGTTTAATATGTTCTCGGGTGGTGCATTGCAGCGTTTTACGTTATTCGCGCTGGGCATCATGCCGTATATTTCGGCATCGATTATTATGCAGTTGTTGTCAGTGATGCTTCCTTCACTGGAACAGCTGAAAAAAGAAGGTGAGGCGGGTCGTCGCAAGATCACCCAGTACACAAGACGCGGTACGGTTGTCCTGGCCACCTTCCAGGCGATTGGTATTGCGGTGGCACTATCGGGGCAAAGTGGTGGTGGCTCCAATGTGGTCACCAACCCGGGGACGGTATTTATCTTCACCACGGCGGTGACCCTGGTCACTGGCACCATGTTCCTGATGTGGCTGGGTGAACAAGTGACTGAACGCGGCATCGGTAATGGTATCTCGATGATTATCTTTGCCGGTATCGTGGCGGGCTTGCCTGCTGCGATTGGTGGCACGCTGGAACTGGCGCGCACCGGTGAATTATCGGCGGCCAAGGTGCTGATCATGCTTGTGCTGGCCCTGGCAGTGACTGGTTTTGTGGTGTTTGTTGAACGTGGGCAACGCCGCATCACGGTCAACTACGCGAAACAGCAGCGTGGACGCAAGATGTATGGTGGTCAATCCAGCCATTTGCCATTGAAACTGAACATGGCGGGAGTGATACCACCCATTTTTGCATCGAGCATTATTTTGTTTCCGGCGACCCTGGGTGGCTGGTTTGGACAATCGGAAGGAATGGAATTGCTGGCGAGAATGGCGCAGTACATGTCGCCAGGGCAGCCGTTATACATACTGATGTATGCGCTGGCGATTATTTTCTTCTGCTTTTTTTATACGGCATTGGTATTTAATGCCCGGGATACAGCAGAAAATTTGCGCAAGTCCGGGGCATTTATTCCAGGGATAAGACCCGGGAAGCAAACGGAAGAATTTATTGATGGTGTCATGTCACGATTGACACTGGTTGGTGCCATGTACCTGACGGCGGTGTCTCTGTTACCAGAGTTCCTTATTCTGTACTGGCACGTACCATTTTATTTTGGTGGCACTTCACTACTGATTATCGTGGTGGTGGTCATGGATTTCATGGCGCAGCTACAGGCACATTTGATGTCCCACCAGTATGAAGGACTGATGAAAAAGGCCAACCTGAAAGGTCAGGGACGCCCTGGGGCGTTGCGTTAAGCAACACCAATAGAACGAAATATACGATAAAGGAACAGACGATGAAGGTAAGAGCCTCAGTTAAACGCATGTGCCGGAATTGCAAGATCATACGGCGCAAGGGTGTGGTGCGGGTCATCTGCAAAGACGGCAGACACAAGCAGCGTCAGGGTTAAAATGAGCTATATGCTTGTTATTATAGGCATATTTTACTAAAATTGAACGTTTTACGACGCAATTTGGAAATTTGGAGTAGCGCATAAATGGCACGTATCGCGGGTATTAACATACCGGACAGAAAACACACAGTGATTGCACTGACGTCGATCTATGGCATTGGCCTGACGACGGCGCGCAAGATCTGTGCGGACGCCAAGGTACCAGAGGGCGTCCAGATCATCGATTTGTCTGAACCTCAACTGGAAGCCCTGCGTGGCGAAATCACCCGCTACACAGTGGAAGGTGACCTGCGTCGTGAGGTCTCCATGAGTATCAAGCGTTTGATGGACCTGAGTTGTTATCGCGGTGTGCGTCATCGCCGTGGTCTGCCAGTCCATGGTCAGCGTACACGCACCAACGCGCGCACACGTAAGGGCCCACGCAAGCCCATCAGAAGATAAGGTAAACAGGTATGGCAAAGGCAGCAACACGTACTCGCAAGAAGGTGAAAAGAAATGTTGTGGATGGCATCGCACACATTCACGCGACCTTCAACAACACCATCATCACCATCTCTGACCGCCAGGGGAACGCCCTGTGCTGGGCGACCTCAGGTGGTTCCGGATTTCGTGGCTCCCGCAAGAGCACGCCATTCGCTGCCCAGGTTGCCGCTGAACGTGCCGGTAATGTGGCCAAAGAATATGGAATGAAGAATATGGAAGTCTGGGTGAAGGGGCCAGGACCAGGACGTGAGTCTGCGGTACGTACCCTGAACAACCTGGGTTTCAAGATAACCAGTATCATTGATAAAACACCGATCCCGCATAACGGCTGCCGTCCGCCGAAGCGGCGCCGAGTATAACGGGAGATTTGTTATGGCAAAATATATAGGCGCAAAATGCCGTCAATGCCGTCGGGAGGGTGAGAAACTCTATCTGAAAGGGTCAAAATGCTACACCAGCAAGTGTGCCATTGAGACGCGTCCATTCCCGCCCGGGCAACACGGACAACGCCGTACGCGTTTATCTGATTATGCGCTGCAGCTACGTGAGAAGCAGAAGCTTCGCCGTGTCTATGGTGTCCTGGAAGGTCAGTTCCGTCGTTATTACAAGGAAGCTGATCGCCTCAAAGGGTCAACCGGTGAGAACCTGTTGCAGCTGCTTGAAGGGCGTCTGGATAACGTGGTTTATCGGATGGGATTTGGTATTTCCCGTTCCGAGGCCCGTCAGCTAGTACGTCACAATGGAATTATGGTCAACGATATGAAGGTCAACATTCCTTCATATCAGGTCAGGGCCAACGATGTGGTCTCTGTATCCCCGCGTGCCGCTGAACAACTGCGTATCAAGCAGGCCCTTGAGCTTGCTGAACAGCGTGGTTATCCGGACTGGATGGATGTGGATACTGCCAAATTGAAGGGTACATACAAACATGCGCCTGAGCGCAGTGAAATGCCTGGCGAGTATAACGAACATCTCGTGGTTGAATTGTATTCTAAATAATTAGACGTAGTTCGTCGGTCGATAAAGAGGGCTATACATGCAAGTTACAGCATATGAGTTTTTAAAACCCCGTCTGGTGGATATCAGCAGCGACAATGAGCGCTCTGCTGTGGTAACACTGGAGCCACTGGAACGTGGCTTTGGTCATACCCTGGGCAATGCCTTGCGCAGAATCCTGTTGTCATCCATGCCAGGTTGCGCAGTCACTGAGATCGAGATTGACGGTGTACTGCATGAATACACCACTATTGAAGGCGTGCAGGAAGATGTCATCGATATCATGCTGAACCTGAAGCAGCTGGCTATTGTGATGCACGGTCGTGATGAAGCCACCATCAGCCTGAGCAAGAAGGGCCCGGGTGTAGTGACCGCCGCTGATATTGAGCTGCCTCATGACATCGAGATCGTAAACCCTGATCTGGTGATCACTCACCTGACAGAAGCAGGTGACCTGAGTATGACCATGAAGGTGGCCAGAGGTCGTGGATACCAGCCTGCGGTACGGCGCATGTCATTTGATGAAGAAGAGCGCATTATTGGCAGTTTACTCCTGGATGCCTCTTTCAGCCCGGTTCTGAAGGTGGCCTATTCTGTGGAAGCTGCCCGTGTTGAACAGCGCACCGATCTGGACAAGCTGATCATTGATATCGAGACCAATGGTACGATTGGTCCGGAGGAGGCCATTCGTCGTGCTGCAACGATCCTGCAGGATCAGCTGTCGCGCTTTGTTGAATTGAAGAGCAAGGAAGAAGCTGAGCCTGAGACACATGAGGATGAAATCGATCCCATCTTGCTGCGTTCGGTGGATGACCTGGAACTCACTGTACGTTCAGCTAATTGCCTGAAGGCAGAAAATATATACTACATTGGTGACCTGATTCAGCGCACCGAAGTGGAGTTACTTAAAACCCCTAACCTGGGCAAGAAGTCTCTCACCGAGATCAAGGAAGTTCTGGCACAGCGTGGTCTGTCGCTGGGTATGAAACTTGATAACTGGCCACCAGCCAGTCTGCGTGAGAAAGAAAGCGCTTCTGTTTAAGGCTATCAAGAGAGTATTGTTAAGGAAGTAGAGCAATGAGACATCGTCAATCTGGTCGACAACTGAACCGTAACAGCAGCCATCGCAAGGCAATGTTCCGCAATATGGCTGTGTCACTGTTTCAGCATGAACTGATCCGCACCACCGTGGCCAAGGCCAAGGAGTTGCGCCGTGTCGCAGAGCCACTGATCACCATGTCCAGGAATGATTCGGCTTCCAGACGTCGCATGGTTTTTGATCGCATCCGTGACCGTGCCGTGGTCACCAAGCTGTTTGATGAACTGGGTCCTCGTTATCAGGATCGCCCCGGTGGATACCTGCGTATTCTGAAGTGCGGTTTCCGCAAAGGTGACAATGCCCCGATGGCGATCGTTGAACTGGTGGATCGCCCTGAGCCGGATGTCGAAGAAGACGCGACTGAAAAATAAGTTCAGCTTGTTGTACGAATGTAAAAGCCGGGCACTGCCCGGCTTTTTTGTTTGTTGATGTATTCTAAAAAAAAACAAATCAGTCCGCAAATGAATGCAAAAAATGCAAATAAAATCTAATTATAACTATTCGATTTGTCATGCCGGAATGGCACTTTGTCACTTCGTTCGGGCGCACCCCAAGGGCACTTTGTCACTTCGTTCGGGCGCACC
>BTQY01000017.1:0-43658 GCA_036986115.1 Gammaproteobacteria bacterium
TAAATGGTGGGGCGCACAGGAATCGAACCTGTGACCATCGGATTAAAAGTCCGGTGCTCTACCAACTGAGCTAGCGCCCCCTGCAATAAGCGCATGAAATGATACCGAACCTGCCGGGAATCGCAACCCGGCAGGGCCTGTATGTTACTAGATTGCCTCCAGTCTGCGCATGCCACCAGGCAGCAGCCTGAAGTCTGCCAGCGCCGTAACGAAAGACCTGAAAAAAGTAGCCTCATCTTCATAGACCATCTTGTAATACTGGATCTTCATTGTCATGGCGCTGCCAAAGACAATACTGGCAAGGGCCATGAATGAGCCCAGCGCCAGTGTCGAAACGCCGGTGATCCCCTGGCCGATGGTACATCCCAGTGCCAGCACACCACCAAAACCCATCAGTGTGCCACCCAGCACATGGTTCAGGAAATCTTTGATATCAACAAACCACTCAAAGCGGAAACTCCTGGAGATCAGTGCCCAGAAGAATGACCCGACGATGACGCCAAACAGTGCCACCAGGCCAACGGTCAAATAGGCAAAATCAAAATCTTTATAGACAAGGCGCATCGCCTGCCCCGTCGGATTGATGAATGTCAGCGACTGCACCCCCGCATCACGGGGACGGGTATCGGAATCATCTTCGTTGAGGTCCCAGTTCTCAGCACTCGCATACTGGCTCCAGCTCATGCTCTCACCATCGGCATCGATGTTCACCAGATGGGCTGTGACATACCAGATGCCGAGTACCGCCGCCCCCACCACCAGGCCACCGAGAATATTGTCAAAGCTGCCACGGAAATCGCTGGACTTGATGGCGAACAACACCAGCAACCCACCCAGCACGGCACCGATCCATAATCGGGCAGTCGCTGTGTCCATGCTCAGGAGCGGGCCAAATAAGCTGCCGAGATCCTGCTTCGTGCTCAGTGACGCGGTCAGCGGGCTGGTAATCTCACCATCGACTGTGGCACGAGTCCAGGGTTCGAACAGGAGTGAAAACAGGGTTTGATCAGAATCGGGAAACGGGTTCAGCATATAAAAGGCGATCACCGCAATCACCGAAAATACGATAATGGATTTCAGGTTGCCTCCGCCCATGCGTATCAGGGTCTTGTTGGCACAACCGCTGCCCATGGTCATACCGACACCAAACATAAGGCCTCCCAGGATGTATTCGCCCCACACAAGGGTAGAGCCACGATACGGCGGCAGGGTTGAATCCATGCTGGCAACGCCGGTGGCCTCCATGACCGCCACACCGATCATCGCCACGGCAATCGCAAACAGCCAGGCGCGTATACGTCCTGAATCACCAATATTCACCATATCTGAAACGGCGCCCATGGTGCAAAAATTGGTCTTGTGGACCACCGCGCCCAATATAAATGCTATCCCAAAGGTCGCCCACAACACCGTCGAATGTGCGCTGAAAAAGCTTTCAAATATCATCACGAAACCTCATCTATCCATTTGTTTAATAAAGATTTTTACTCTAATTATGACGTCAAAACGGGCAAATCGTCGCGGCGATTATACCTGAAGTGTGGTTCATTGTAACCGCGCCGATAAAAATGCTTCAGGATCAGCTAGTTAGATATAGATCGTCGGATCGGCCAGGCCGGCGTCGGCGAATCCCTGCCGCCGAAACCGACAGGAGTCACATTGTCCGCAGGCACGACCTCGTTCATCGGCGCAGTAACACGATATGGTCTGGGTATAATCTACGCCCAGGGATACCCCTTGCTGAATGATTTCTGCCTTGCTGAGGGCTATCAGGGGCGTGTGGATGTGGCAGCTAATACCTTCTGCCCCGGCACGGGTAGCAAGCTGAGCCATGGCCTCAAAGGCACTGATGAACTCGGGACGACAATCCGGATAACCGGAGTAGTCCACCGCATTGACACCGATAAAGATGTCGCTGGCGCCAAGCACCTCTGCCCAACCCAGCGCCAGGGCCAGAAACACGGTATTCCGCGCCGGTACGTAGGTAATGGGTATGCCTTCAACGGGGCGGGACGGGACATCGATACTGTCGTCCGTCAGGGCAGAACCACCGATCTCGGTCAGATCCAGGTGGATGGTCTTGTGGACCACGGCACCGAGATTGCTGACCACCCGCTCGGCGGCCATCAGTTCCACCAGATGGCGCTGGCCATATGCAAAACTCAAGGCATGGCAGGCAAACCCCTGTTGCCTGGCGATCGCCAGAGTGGTGGCGGAATCCAGTCCACCGGAGACAAGCACCACTGCCTTTTTGTGTGATTCGCTCATGCCGCTGTCAGTCGACCCACGTTCAGTGTCCTGGTCCTTCGCCCCAGAGGAATTTATGTAATTGTATCTGCAAGCGCACGGGCAATCGGTCCTGCAGGATCCAGTCGGCCAGCTCGGTGGCCGGTTGTGTCTCATACACCGGTGAAAACAGTATATCGCACACCCCCTGCAGCTCATGTTCCAGAATAATCGTCTTGGCCCAGTTGTAGTCCTGCCGATCACAGATGACAAACTTGATCTGATCTCCTGACTTCAGGTGTTCGATATTTTCATAGCGGTTTTTACTCATCTCACCGGAGGCGGGTGTCTTCAGATCCATCACACACATAACGCGTTTATCCACAGCGGAAATATCCCGCGCACCACTGGTCTCCAGAGACACACGAAAACCGGCATCACATAATCTTTTCAGTAACACCAGGCAATCCATCTGGGCCAGGGGCTCGCCACCGGTCACAGTAACCAGTCCAGTGCCATAACTGGCAGTGATGGCCAGGATGCTGTCTATCTGCATCGATTCACCGCCACTGAAGGCATAGCTGGTATCACAATATCCACAGCGCAAAGGACAACCAGTGAGACGGATAAATACCGTGGGCAGCCCCACGCAGGGGCCCTCCCCCTGCAAAGAGTGAAAGATTTCTGTGATACGTAATGTGTCCATGAGTTCCTTAAGGACGAAAGGTGACGGACTGATATTAAACCGGTCTTATAGTGAATTAATTGGATTCAATCCTTATGCGTTCGAGACGCTTTTCTGCCAGGCGTGCCGCCGTGGTGCGAGGAAAGCGGGTCTGTAAATCCTTGAGCGTCTTGCGAGCATTATCCAGCTGTTTTAATTCGTAGTAACAGTAGCCGATCTTTAACATGGCATCAGCGATCTTGGGGCTGGTTGGATATAAGTTGACCACTTTCTGGAATTCAACAATGGCCATTTCAAATGCACGGGTGACATAATGCGCTTCACCTAACCAATACTGAGAATTGTCTGCATAGCTGCTGGTCGGATAATTCTGTAAGAACACCCGGAATTTCGCCACGGCCTCCTGATAGCGTCCTTCCTTCAACAGATTGAATGCCCGGCGATACGCTGCCTCTTCATCGGCACTGACAGTGGTACTGGTGGATGCACGAGCACTGCTCGATGTTGTCGTCACAGAACGTGCAGACTGTGAGGCGATCGATGCAGGCGATGCGGAAATGCCAGACACGCTGCCGGGCGCCGGACCTGGCATGGCGGGTCGCCCGGTTATCATTGGCACCGTAGATGGCGTGGGCTGGACAGCCGGTTGCGTTGACCGGGCAGCGCCACTTTCTACCTGTCGCAGTCGTCGATCCACGTCCAGATATAATTCCCGTTGACGTTTCTTCAGACCGTCAATGGCATAGGTTTGCTCTTCCAACAGCCCCTGCATACGCTGCAGTTCCTGACGCACCTCCTGTAGTTGTAAATACATATCAGTGAGACTCTGACTGTCCAGCAGTTTCTCGATACGCTGAAGACGTTGTTCAATCTCGTGACTGCCTGCCAACAACGGTCCGCTGGCCACCAGTAATACGCTGGCCATAGTAATGGTGATTACAAGTTTTCTAATACCCATCAGGTTAATTACCTTTGATACACAAGTTCCACACGTCGATTCAACTGCCATCCTGACTCATCATGAGCAGACGATGCCGGACGTTCCTCTCCATAGCTGACCGTTTGCATCTGATTGCCTGACACCCCGGACAGACTCATTAACTGACGAACACTGTTGGCACGTTGTTCTCCAAGAGCGACATTATATTCACGGGTGCCACGTTCGTCAGCATGGCCTTCCAGGACAATAGAAACCCCCGGATTGGAAGCCAGATAGCGTGCATGAGCAGTGATCACAGCCCGGCTTTCCGGGGTGATCGTACTGCTATCAAATTCAAAATACACCATGCGCGTTGCCAGCACACTGCCGGGGTCATCCAGTGGATCGCCCTGAAACTCGCTGCCACTGCCCGTACCTGATGTGCTGGCTGAACTCGTACTGCGATCCTCTACCTGGGCCTCGCTGTCTTTATCAGCGTCGCCCTTGCCTCCCAGTGTTTCACAACCGGTCAGTAAAAGCAGGCTAAACAGCATAACTGCAAACTGAGTGAATAATTTCATGATTAACTCCTTGATTAATGCTTAACGATTATAAGGCGACCATGCGGGTTCGCGCACATCTCCCTGTTGTACTGCAAGCTTTTGCTGGACCCGCCCATCCACCGATACCGCTGCCAGTATGCCCCGGTTTTTCAGACTGGTGGCATAGATCACCATGCTGCCATTCGGCGCGAAGCTGGGTGATTCATCCAGACGAGAGTCCGTCAGGACCGTCAGGTTCCCTGTGGCCAGCTCCTGAACGGCAATCCGGTATATTCCTTTGTTCCCATACACGAAAGTCATTAGTTTACCATCCGGGGAAATGCTTGCGCGAGCATTATACTCGCCATCAAAGGTCAGTCGTTTCGGCCGCCCGGCGGCACCGGCCGGGCCGATAGTCACCTGGTATATTTGCGGTTTTCCCCCACGATTTGAGGTAAATACCAGGCTCCTGCCATCGGGCGACCAGGCGGGTTCGGTATCGATCCCGCCATTGCGGGTAATTCGCCGCAACTGACGGCTGGCAATCGTCAGCACATAGATCTCTGCGTTGCCGTCCTTGGAAAGCGTCAGTGCCAGACGACGCCCGTCCGGTGACCAGGCCGGCGCACCATTGATGCCACGATAGCTGGTCACCTCGACACGTTTACCGGTATTGACGTATTGAATAAAGATCCGCGAACGGCCACCTTCAAAGGTCACGTAGGCAAGGCGATTGCCATCTTGTGCCCATGCGGGTGACATCAATGGACTGGGGGAATCAAGAATACTGATTTCATTAAAACCATCGGAGTCAGACACCTTGAGCTTATAGCGTGGCTTCTTTCCCTGCTGCCCGGTGGTGATATAGGCAATGCGGGTATTGAAGGCGCCTTTCTGGCCAGTGAGTTTTTCATAAATCAGGTCACTGATATGATGCGCAATCCGCCGCAGTCTGTTTGCTGGCACCTGAAAACTGTAGCCGGCCAGTTGCTCGCCTTTGAATACATCAAACAACTGGAACTGCACCGAGTATCGGTTAGCCACCGCCTGACCCACTTTACCGACCACCAGAAATTCAGTCCCTAATATCCGCCAGTTCTGAAACTTCACCTGACTGGCATCATGTGGCAGGGCAATTAAATCTTTTTCCTTGATGGGTGCAAAACGGCCACTGCGGGTCAGGTCCGCACTGATAATCCCGGCAACATCCTGTGGTGGTGCCTGCCGGGGATCACTCCAGCCGAACGGTACCACCGCGACAGGAAGTGCGCCATCAATCCCCCTGGTGATCACTATTTCGATCACCGCATGGGCCGAATTCATCGATAGCATAAAAACGATGACTGCGAAATATTGTTGCATCTTCCTGACCAATGTCATTCCTCCGGACTAAAAACAAAACTTATTTCACGCATAAGCGCCATTACCCGCGGGTCTTTCGGCAGCGGTAACGGTGATGCCTTGCGTACCGCGGTCTCCACAGATCGATCAAATATCACATTGCCGCTGCTCTGGACGATCTTTACCCCCACCACCTCGCCACTGGGGATAAGGTTCACCCGCACAACACACTTCAACCCTTTTACATTAAATGCCGGCTTGATCCAACTACGTTGTACCTTGGCAGTAATAATCGCGATATGCCGCTTGATCACGCCCTGCATCTCGAGCTCTCTGCGCTCTGCTTCCTCGGCCGCCAGTTGCTTTTGCATCTCTTCTTCGCGGCGGCGTTTTTCCTGTTCGCGTTTCTTCCTGGCGACCTCCTGCTTGCGCTTTTTCTCCGCGGCAGCCTGGCGTTTGGTCTGTTCGCGCTGCTCCTTTTCCAGCGCAATTTTATCTTTCCTGAGCTTGTCCAGCCGCCGCTGTTCCTGCTTACGCTTCTTTTCTGCCGTGAGACGTTTTTTCTTCACCTCCGCCAGGCGCTTTTCTTCCTGTTTGCGTTTGCGTTTGGCGTCGGCCAGTGCCTTGTCCGCCTTGCGTTTGCGGGCACGCTCTGTTGCCTTCTTTTTCTTCTCCAGCTCCTGGAGTTTTCTCATTTCGGCCTGAACACGGGCATCATCCACCAGAATGGCCTTGACCGGCTCAACCCTGGTAGTCCCGACCGGTCTGGTCTCACTGTCCCACCTGAAACTGGCAAACAATGCCCCGATCACCAATACATGCAACGCAATCGAAAATATGGCCGGTCGTGCGTTACTCTTACCGCGTTTCAACATATCGTTACTTGTTGCGTCTCTTGCGAGGCGCGCCGCTCGGATCAGTCATCAGGCCGACACCGGGGACCCCCGCATTTTGCAACAGGGTCATCACGTAAACGATATCGCCGTAACGGGCGTCCCTGTCGCCCCTGATCAGTACCTGGGTCTGCGGCTTCAGGCGCATGACTGCCGCGACGATATTAACGATGGATTCCTCATCCAGGGGTTTATCCGGGGTCTCTCCGATATTTAACGAGTATTCCCCCGTTTGGGTGACACTGACCACCAGCGGCTCCTGACTCTTGCGGTCCAGTGGTTTGGCATCCGCACTCGGCAGATCCACCTTGACCCCCTGGGCCAGCAACGGCGCCGTGATCATAAAGATGATCAGCAACACCAGCATCACATCAATGTAGGGCACCACATTGATCTCACCGATGAGCTTCTTGCGTATGCGGTGACGTGCCATTAACTCATTGCCTCGGACATATTTTCATCCATTGGGTCAGGCTGCCGGGGCGAAACCTCGGAATGTGCATGTCGTTGCAGGATAGTGGAGAACTCATCGGCAAAGGCATCATAGCGATTCACCAGGTGTTCAAGGTCTGCCTGGAAGCGGTTATAGGCGATCACCGCCGGAATTGCCGCAAACAGGCCCATCGCCGTCGCCACCAGCGCCTCGGCGATACCGGGAGCGACCATGGCCAGGGTCGCCTGATTCACGTTGGCCAGGGCACGAAATGAATTCATGATGCCCCAGACAGTTCCAAACAGGCCCACGTAGGGACTGGTGGAGCCGGTCGTCGCGAGGAATGACAGGCTGGACTCAAGCTCGTCTATCTCGCGGTTCAGTGCCACCCGCATGGCACGCTCGGAACCCTCCACCACCGCCATCGGATCAATACCGACGTTCTTGCGTTGCCGTGCAAATTCCTTGAAACCCGCCTCGAAGATACGGCTCATGCCGGTAATCGCGTTTCGACGTGAAGTGATCTTGTCATACAGATCCGCCAGATCGGATCCGGACCAGAAACGATCTTCAAACTCATCGGCCGCGCGTCGCGCGTCCTTCATTACGATGGCTTTCTTGAAGATCAGGAACCACGAGGCAAGTGATGCCAGCAACAGCAACAGCATCACAAACTGCACCACCAGACTGGCATTCAGGAACAAGCTAATAATCGACATATCAGTGGACACGGGTGGTCTCCGTTAAAATACTGGTTAATAGGTGGCCCGGAACAGGTACTGGTTTGAATGACGCTGCATTCAGACAGACAATCTTTACCTGGCCACTGCACATGACTTCATTGTCACAGCTTACCTGCTGAAGAAAGCTGATACTCGCACGACTATTATCAATCACCTCTGCGGTGACCTGTAGCAGATCATTAAAGCGGGCGGGTTTCAGGAAATCAACCTCGACATTGTGTACCGCGAAAATGATCCCGTCCTGTTCAAGCAGATCATCTTGTTCAATGCCATATGAACGCAACAATTCTGTGCGGGCACGCTCCATAAAATTTAAATAGTTCGAATGGTATACCACACCACCTCGATCGGTGTCCTCGTAATAAACCCTGACAGAAATTGAGAAATCAGACATCGTTATTATTATAATTGCAGACCACGTTCACGATAAAAAATTCAATCTCCTTGGGTTTCAGCAAGCAAATCCGGCTCTAGCGGATTATTGCCATTGGCCGGTGGTTTCAGACCAAAATGTAAATAGGACTTACGCGTCGCGACCCGCCCTCGCGGCGTCCGCATCAGGAAACCCTGTTGAATCAGGTAAGGTTCCAGCACATCCTCGATGGTACCGCTTTCTTCGCTGATGGCCGCGGCGAGATTCTCGAGCCCTACCGGACCACCATCAAACTTGTCAATAATCGCCAGCAACAGCTTCCTGTCCTGGCTGTCAAAACCATTGCTGTCCACTTCCAGCATCTTCATCGCAGCATCTGCTACCTCGGCGCTGATGACTCCGTTGGCCTTCACCTGGGCATAGTCACGTGCCCGGCGCAGCAAACGATTGGCGATCCTGGGGGTGCCCCGGGATCGCCTGGCAATCTCGACTGCCCCCGTATCATCGGTATCCAGTGACAGGATCCCTGCAGTTCGCTTGACGATGGTGGTAAGTTCATCGTCATTATAAAATTCCAGCCGTAAAACAATGCCAAATCGGTCACGAAGTGGCGATGTCAACAGGCCCGCCCGCGTGGTTGCGCCAACCAGCGTGAATGGCGGCAGATCCAGCTTGATAGACCGTGCAGCGGGGCCCTCGCCGATAATGATATCGATCTGACCATCTTCCATGGCCGGATACAGCACCTCCTCGAGCACCGCGCTGAGACGATGTATCTCATCCACAAACAGGACATCATGTGGCTCCAGGTTGGTCAGCAATGCCACCAGATCTCCCGGGCGTTCCAGCACAGGCCCCGAGGTATGCCGCATGTTGACGCCCATCTCATTGGCGATGATATGGGCGATAGTCGTCTTCCCCAGGCCCGGGGGGCCGAATACCAGGGTATGATCCAGCGGGTCATTGCGCCCGCGGGCCGCACTGATAAAGATTTGCAGCTGCTCGCGTGCCTTATCCTGACCGACATACTCACTGAGACTTGCAGGGCGTATGGCACGCTCCACCGAATCATCCTCGGGGGAACTGTTTGCTGTAATCAGACGATCGGTTTCTATCATTCTGCTGACCTATGCCATACTTGATTAGGGCTTATTTAACAATCGCCTTCAGCGCCTGCCTGATGATGTCTTCACTTTGCAAGCCCTTGACATCGATTTGACGCACCATGCGGCTGGCATCGCTGGCCTTATAGCCAAGGGCGATCAACGCATTGACCGCGTCACTGACCGGGCTGGAGGCCAGTACCCCGGCAGCCGCATGGGCAGTGGCCTGAACATCAGACTGCTGATAGTCCTTCTTCAAACGATCGCGCATCTCCACCACCAGTCGCTCGGCAGTCTTTTTACCGACCCCTGGTAATTTGGTCAACGTGGCCGCATCCCCTTCCATTACGCAGCGGGTAAAATCCGCCACCGAGGCACCCGACAGGATGGTCAATGCCAGCTTGGGACCGACCCCGCTGATCTTGATCAGGTCACGGAACAACTGCCGTTCGACCGCGCTGTCAAAACCATACAGGGTATGCGCATCCTCACGCACCACCAGGTGGGTCAACAGAGTAACCTCGTTGCCCACCTCAGATAATTGATAAAAAGTGGACATTGGTGCCTGTATTTCATAACCGAGCCCGCCGACCTCCAGCAATAACTGCGGTGGATGCTTTTCTATCAGCACGCCCCGAACACGGCCTATCATGTCAGGCACTCCGGCGCGCCAGTTTGCGCATCGATATGCTGCTGGATCTTGCTGGTGTGACTATGGCAGAGCGCCACCGCCAGCGCATCGGCCGCATCGCTGGGCGGGATCCCGGAAAGATTCAGTAATACCTTGACCATTTGCTGTACCTGGGCCTTGTCCGCCCTGCCGGTACCGACCACGGCCTGCTTGATAGTCCGCGGTGAATATTCACCTATCGCAACACCGCGACTGACACCGGCACAAATGGCCGCACCACGTGCCTGCCCCAGCTTCAGTGCAGAATCCGGGTTGTGTGACACGAACACCTGTTCGATGGCCATGGTATGTGGCTGGTGTTCATCGACTAATTGTCGCACGGATTCAAAGATAATCCTGAGACGTTCTGGCAGGAAGTCTGATTTGGTATGTACACAGCCACTGGCAATATAGACACTGCGATTACCATCAGATTCGATAACGCCGTATCCGGTAATTCGGGAGCCTGGGTCTATGCCGAGTATTATTGTCATATTGTGTTAGCTGCTGCTGCCGTTTCCTTGATCAGCATACGATTACAGTTGCGCCATGACCTCCTCTGAGAAATCCGCATTGGAATATACATTTTGCACATCATCCAGGTCTTCCAGCATATCGACCAGGCGCATGACCTTTTGCGCCTCATCCAGTTCCAGATCCACACTGGTGGAAGCTGTCATAGTGATATCCACGACTTCCGGTTCAAGGCCGGCATCCATCATGGCCTGCTTGACCTCGGAGAGTGCTTCCCACGCGGTCACCACATCGACGCTACCGTCATCATTACTCAACACATCTTCCGCACCGGCATCCACTGCCACCTCAATGATGGCATCTTCATCACAGCCTTGCGGGTAGGAAATCGTGCCCTGCTTGGTAAACAGGTAGGCGACGGAGCCATCGGTGCCGAGATTGCCACCAGACTTGGTAAAAGCATGACGGACTTCCGACACGGTACGATTGATGTTATCCGTCAGACAATCAACGATGATGGCCACCCCGTTTGGGCCATAACCTTCATAACGGATTTCATCATAATTATCGTCATCGGCAGCGCCCGCACCGCGTTTGATGGCGCGATCAATGGTGTCCCGGGTCATATTTGCCGTTAATGACTTATCGACCACCGCACGCAATCGGGGGTTGCTATCGACGTCAGCTCCACCCAGTTTTGCCGCCACGGTGATCTCGCGGATCAGCTTGGTAAAGATCTTGCCACGCCTGGCATCCTGGGCCGCCTTACGATGCTTGATATTGGCCCATTTACTATGTCCCGCCATGTCTGCTGGAAACCCCTAACATTTTGAATATTGGTCTAAATTGTATCATCACCGGCACTGCACTCACAGCCCGGCATTTTTGCAATTATATGAGAAAATGCCCGCTTTTCAGGAACCTGCAGATTTGCTGGTGAACCCGACTGGAGACCAGCAGCTGAGTATGGACGGCCCGGACCACGGTATAGTCGGTCTCACCGGCTAAATGCGACTCTGCCAGGCCGACCACACCGTCACCGCCTTGCTCGCGCAGCGCCGGCAGCAGCAGGCCCGTGCCAACATTTCGGCCGCCGGCGATGACGCCAAAATCATGTGTCCCTCGCCAGGCTGGCAGCCTTTCTCCCAGCAAACCGCCATCAATACTGGCGCCCAGGGCCCAGCGCCAGAAGGCAAAGCGAGATAAATGACGGGCGTATTCGCTGCCCTGGTGAGGCGTGCCCAGGGTCACTACCCGGCCCGGCCGCTGCCCGGGGAAATCACAAAACAACTGGCGTATCACCAGCCCGCCGAGGCTATGACCAACGAAATGCAGTGTCTCGGCATCAATCGCATCGACAAACTGACTCAACAGCAAGGCGTTGCTCGCGAGCGTATTCCTGACCGTGGGATAATGAAACTGGTGACAGATAAACCCGCATTTACCCACATGCCGGCGCAACCAGAGCATTGACGAACCTGGCATCCACAGACCGTGAACGAAGACAACATGTTGCATGGGTAGTATCTTAAATGGACACAAGGGGTGCACACAAATTGCATTCCATGATAGTGCGCCCGATCCTGGCGTTTTATATCCAACCACCGACAAGGTATACTATTTTTTATGACCACCATGGAAACTTGATACCAGTCATATAAAAAATGAATCTGATTCTATATCCCCTTAAAATACTAAATCGGATGAATGCCCCTGGTGCAGCACAGCGGCTGTTAAAGATCTGGATCGCTATCACTGCTGATAAACAGGCAATGCACGAGCTATTGGCACTCTCTATTGCCATGAATGATCTCCCGGAATCCATTCGTCTGAGTGAACGTCTGCTTGAGCAGGATCCCCAAAACACCATGCTGATACGCAATCTGGCGATTTTTAACCTGAACCTGGGTAAAACAGAGACAGCGGCAGCATTGTTCACCGAGCATATGCGCTTAACAACGGGGAAAACTCCCATACTACGTGTATACAGAAATGCCTTGATGGATCAGGATAAGGCCAATCGAGGAATACCCTATGTTACGACCCTGAATGATGTTCTGGTCGATACCGAATACTGGTCGATCCTGGACAGCGATCGTGTCTACGCCCGTGAAACCCATGGCCGAACGATCGTCAACGGTCAGTTTGTGTATGGCCGTATGACCCCCGATGGCAACGAATTTATCTACGCGATCCCCGACAACATACAACACATCGATACGCCATGTATCTTTCTGGGGGGCGATGATAATTATTCGCACTGGTTGACGAGAAACTTAATCAAACTAGTGCTATTGGAGGATCACCCTGCAACAGATAATTTGCCATTCTTGATTAATGAGGACCTCAGATCTTACCAGCGTGAATATCTTGAATTACTGGGGATCCCGGAATCTCGCCTGATCAAGGTACCGAGAAATGCCATTATTCATTGTCAACAACTGGTAGTGCCTACAATTCTGCGCGGCCATCCCGACATGCACAAAGGAATTAACTGGTTGCGGGGCCGCTTATCCAGCCTGATTGCTGCGCCGGAAGAAGCGAATGACCTGGTGTACTTGTCTCGACGGGATACAGCCCTTCGATCACTGGTGAATAATATAGAACTGGCAGATGCCCTGGGTGAATTGGGGTTTAGCACAGTAGTCACCGGTGAGCTATCGGTGAAAGATCAGATTAATGCCATGTCGAAGGCAAAGGTGATCGTTGCTGCTCATGGGGCAGGCATGACCAATATAATTTTTGCCCCGCCAGGTGCCATTATAATAGAAATCACCAGCACGAATATCGCACACATGAATGATTTTCGATTCATTGCCCAACAATTGAAACAACAAATTAAAACATTGGTATCCTCAGATATTACTGCCAGCCCGGATCCTGATAAGCTTGAATTGAATTACGACTACCGTATTTCTATACCTGAGGTGATGCAAGCCTTGCAAACGTTATGTCCGGAATTGTTTGCATCTGTAAACACGACAAGCCATCAATAATAACTCCTAGACCGACACTTCCAGCATCCGGTCCAGGGCCAGCCGTGCCTGCCTGGCTTCCGTTGCATCTACCTTGATCTGGTTAACCACGTTACCCTTGACAAGATTCTCCAGTACCCAGAGTAAATGCTGCGGGTCAATACGAAACATGGTTGAACACATACATACCGTGGGCGACATAAAATGCACCGACTTGCCTTCATGCCTGAACTGCTCATGAAGACGGTTGACCAGATTGAGCTCGGTGCCGACCAGCCAGCGAGTACCGGGTTTGGAGTCGCGGATCGTATTGATAATAAATTCTGTTGAACCGACATAATCAGACTTCTGACATACCTCAAAAGACGATTCAGGATGAGAAATAATTTTCGCGTCTGGATATTTCTGCTTGAAGTCATCTATCTGCTGCGGCTCGAACATCTGATGTACTGAACAAAAGCCTTTCCATAAAATGATCCGCGCCTGTTCAATTTGCTCGTGGCTCAGCCCTCCCATCGGCTGATCAAAATCCCATACCACCATTTCATCCAGTGCAATATCCATCTGAAAACCGGTATTCCTGCCCAGATGTTGATCGGGGAAAAACAACACCTTGTCGCGTTGCCCAAATGACCACTGCAGAACGTGACGGGCATTGGTCGAGGTACACACCAGACCACCATGACGGCCACAAAAGGCCTTCAGGTCGGCAGAGGAATTAATGTAAGTGACTGGCGTTATCTGTTCATCAGGATCCAGGACTTCCGCCAGTTCGCGCCAGGCACGCTCCACGCTGGCCAGGCTGGCCATGTCGGCCATCGAACAACCGGCACCCAGATCCGGCAAAATGGCAATCTGGCTATCACTGGTGAGTATATCCGCCACCTCGGCCATGAAGTGCACACCGCAAAATACAATGTACTCGGCATCAGAGGCCGCCGCCTGTCGCGACAGCTTCAGCGAGTCGCCACTAAAGTCGGCATGTCGGAAAACTTCCTCACGCTGGTAGTGGTGCGCAAGCAACACCAGTCGATCCCCAAGTAGGGCCCTGGCCGACTTCAGGCGTTTCTGGCAATCGGCCTCTGATAGGGTGGAAAACTCTTGTATTGCCAATGCTGTCATACTGCATCCATCTTCGGCGCTGCGTTATCGCGACCTGGAACACTGTCTGTAGAGAGTAAGCATATTACTTAAAACCCGGGCAAATAACCTGTATTTGTGTGTATTTGTTTGTGTTAAGACCTGATATCGCTCGGGTTATTCTGCTGCACGCTATCGAACTGCAGACAACACCGCTATTCACGGATCCGCTACTGGTGTCCCTTGTTGTGATTCTTGCTGCGATTCTTGTTGCGATTCTTGTTGCTGGGGCTTGCGCAGACGAATACCCAGCTCACGCAGCTGTGCCTCGGAGACCGGGCTGGGTGCCTGGGTCAACAGGCAATTTGCCGTCTGGGTCTTCGGGAATGCCATGACTTCACGGATACTGCTGGCGCCCGCCATCAGCATCACCAGTCGATCCAGACCAAAGGCGATCCCGCCGTGTGGTGGACAACCATATTCGAGTGCGTCCAGCAGGAATCCAAACTTGTCACGGGCCTCCTGCTCACTGATGCCAAGTAAAGACAAAACAGCCTGCTGCATCTTGCTGTCATGAATACGCTCTGAGCCACCACCGACCTCGCTACCATTCAGCACCATGTCATAGGCACGGGACAGTACGCCATGAGGGTCCGCCTGCAGTGCCTCGGGACTATCCGTACTGGGCGATGTAAACGGATGGTGAAGTGCGATCCAGCGGTCTGCCTTGTCATCACGTTCGAACATCGGGAATTCCACCACCCACAATGGTTGCCACTCGGAGTTCAATAAGTTGCGATCAAGGCCCAGCTTGACGCGCAATGCGCCCAGCGCTTCATTGACGATATGTGCCTTGTCCGCACCAAAAAACACCAGGTCACCATCCTCGGCACCGGTACGCTGCATGATGCCAGCGATGGTCTCATCGGGAAGGAATTTCAGAATCGGTGATTGCAGGCCATCGCGTCCGGCCTTGACTTCATTGACCTTGATATATGCCAGGCCCCTGGCGCCATAAATACTAACGTACTGGGTGTAGCCATCGATTTCTTTACGTGTCAGCTCGCAGCCTTTTGGCAATCGCAGCGCAGTGACCCGGCCATCCGGATCCCTGGCGGGACCGGCAAACACCTTGAATTCCACGCCATCCATCAGGTCGGCAACATCTACCAGCTCCAGCGGAATACGCAGGTCTGGCTTATCTGAGCCAAAACGCCTCATGGCCTCGGCATAGGTCATGAGCGGAAATGGATTGGGTAACTGGACATCCAGCACCTTGTCAAAGGCAACGCGTATCATCTCCTCGGCCATACCACGGATCTGCACCTCATCCATGAATGAGGTTTCGATATCCAGCTGGGTAAACTCGGGCTGACGGTCGGCACGCAGGTCTTCATCACGGAAACAGCGTACGATCTGATAATAACGATCCATACCGGACATCATCAGCAATTGCTTGAATAATTGCGGTGACTGCGGAAGCGCAAAAAATTCACCATCATGAGTACGACTGGGAACCAGATAATCCCGCGCACCTTCCGGAGTGGCACGGGTCAGCATCGGGGTTTCGATATCCATAAATCCACGCTCGTCCAGGTAGCTGCGCAGGGCACGGGTAACTTCGCAGCGTAACTTGAGCCTGGCCAGCATATCCGGACGACGCAGGTCGATATAACGGTAACGCAGGCGCACATCTTCCGAGACATCGCTTTCTTCATCCAGTGGGAAGGGAGGCGTCCTGGCCGTGTTCAGGATAAGCAGTTCCTTCCCCAGGATCTCAATCTTGCCGGTGGTCAGGTCTTCATTGACGGTGCCCTCTGGACGATGGCGGACCTTGCCCTTGACCTTCAGTACGTATTCGCTGCGGACCCGCTCGGCCAGAGCAAAGGCCGCCTCGGTATCCGGGTCGAACACCACCTGCAGCAGACCTTCACGGTCCCGCAGATCGATAAAAATGACACCACCGTGGTCACGGCGACGATGCACCCAGCCGCATACCTCGACCTCACGATCGATATCCTGCTCAGTAACTTGTCCGCAATAATGAGTCCGCATCAGATTATTTTGAAATTATGAAATGGCCGGCAATATTAAGGTGTGGTGAGCGCTTATGCAACTTCATCCGGAGGATTCAGGGGCAGTTTCGCCTGCGCCTGACTGGCCCAGACAGGTTCGATAACACCCAGGGAAATCACCATTTTCAGCGCTTCATCGACGTTCATATCCAGCTCGATGGCATCTTGTTTCGGCACGAAGATAATAAAGCCCGAGGTCGGGTTCGGGGTGGTCGGAACAAATACCGTCAGGACCTCCTCACCGGTCTTGTTCTGTACCTCGGCGGCGCTGCTGCCCGTCAGAAAACACACGGTCCACAAGCCTTTGCGCGGGTACTCTATTAGCATGACTTTATGAAATGACTTGCCAGAATCCGAAAAGATGGTCTCGGCGACCTGCTTGGCGCTGCTATACACTGTTCTGACCAGCGGGATCCGCCCCAGCAGTGATTCCCAGGCCCTGACTATCTTACGACCAAACAGGTTGGCCGCAACCAGCCCGGTAACAAACAGTACCAGGATGACAATTGCCAGGGTCACGCCGACATCAATCCCCGGGAGGGGGAACTCCAGCAAGCTCTGGAGCTGGTAGGATTTGGGAATAAATTGATCAAACCAGCGCAGTACATCGACCAGAATACTGATCACCAGTCCCGTGATAATCAGAGGTAACCACACCAGCAGACCTGCGATCAGGTATTTACGAAGCATCCATTAATAACTCCATTGGTAATAACTCCATTGGGTCACTCTATTTGATGAGGGAATTAACGAAGGGCCGTCGACCGCAGCGATGCTAACCACAGCCGATGGATCAATGACTGCAGCCCTTACCGCTACCACAGCATGCCGAATCGCTGGCAGTCGTTTTGGCGCTGGCGTCGGCATCGGTTGACTTGCCACTATCGGTCTGATTTTTCTTGCTGCCATCCTTGAAGTCGGTCTCATACCAGCCATTGCCCTTTAAACGAAAACTCGGGGCAGACACCAGTTTACGCAACTCGTCCTGGCCACACTCCGGGCAATCGGTTAACGGTTCATCGGATATTTTTTGCAGGGCCTCCTTGCGGTGGCCACAGGCTTCGCATTCGTATTCGTAGATCGGCATCACCAGGTTCCTAAATCACTCATCATCCCCCGACATAATGGGGGCGATCTGTGTGTTATTCAAGTGCTTAGCCCACATCTCTACCCAGGATCGCTGGGCCAGGCCATCCTTCAGGCAGCCACTATTCTAACATTGCTCAATATCCCCATGTCATCAAAACCACAAATATAGTTGCCCGACTGCTGCGGTGTGTGCCCTGGCCCTACCGGGATTATTTAATTAAGTTATTGATAAATAAAGAGATGTTACTCATACGCAAGTTCAAAGACCTTTTCCAGGGCCGTATAACAATCATGGAAATTTAACAACGCGTCAGCCACGTGCCGGGGGGCATTATCACTATCGAGCATATATTGCCGCTATAATGCCAGCCTGATTGCCCTCAACCGATAATACACCCCGGGGAAAACCAACAATGTCCGCAGGTCACATGGCCCAGACCGAACTGCCCACCGAGCAACGCAATGACTGGGCAACAGTACGTTCGTTGTTGCCATTTTTATGGGAATACCGCGGCCGGGTATTACTTGGCATTGGCTTTTTAATCCTGGCCAAGATTGCAACCGTGTTTGTGCCACTGGTACTGAAGGAGATCGTCGACGCCCTGGATGGCAGCAACCACCCACGGCTGGTACTGCCGCTGGCGATGTTATTATTGTATGGCGTACTGCGACTGAGTAGTTCCCTGTTCAACGAGTTACGTGATTCCGTCTATGCCAAGGTTCGCCATGGCGCCATGCGCAAGATTTCGGTCCGCGTATTACAGCATCTGCACCAATTGTCACTGCGCTTTCACCTCGAACGCAAGACCGGCGGGATCACCCGCGATATGGAACGCGGTACCCGCAGTGTCAGCTCCATGCTGAACTACCTGGTATTCAGCATAATTCCGATTTTTGTCGAGATCATCCTGGTCTCACTGATCCTGCTGAACAAATACAACGCCTGGTTCGCCATCATTACGTTTGTAACAGTCGCACTCTATGTCCTATTTACCCTTATTATTACTGAGTGGCGCATGAAGTTCAGGGTCACCATGAATATCTTCGACTCAGCGGCCAATACCCAGGCCGTTGATAGCCTGCTGAACTATGAAACGGTCAAATACTTTTGCAATGAAGAGCATGAAATCCATCGTTATGACAGCAGCCTGACCGGTTGGGAAGCGGCGGCAATAAAGAGTCAGACCTCCATGTCGGCGCTCAATGCTGGCCAGGGTGGAATCATTGCACTGGGTGTCACGGGTATCATGATACTGGCCAGCCAGGGGGTCGTTGAAGGCAGCATGACACTGGGTGACCTGGTTCTGGTGAATGCCTTTCTGTTGCAGTTGTTTTTACCTTTAGGCTTCCTTGGTGTTGTTTACAGCCAGCTGAAACACGCCCTCTCTGATATGCAGCATATGTTCACGCTGCTGGAGGAAGATATTGAAATAATCGACACCCCGGGGGCCCGGCCACTGGATGTCGGCGATGGAGAAATCCATTTTGAGCGTGTAAATTTTTCCTATCAGCCTGAACGCCAGATTCTGCATGATGTATCGTTCACAGTTAAGGCCGGGGAAAAGATCGCCGTCGTCGGCACCAGCGGCTCTGGCAAGTCCACTCTGGTCAGATTATTGTTCCGTTTCTACGATGTAGACAGCGGTCGTATCTGTGTTAATGGCCAGGATATTCGTGATGTCACCCAGCACAGTTTGCGCGCATCCATCGGCATCGTGCCACAGGACACCGTTCTGTTTAATGACAGCATCCTGTATAACATAGCCTATGCAAAACCGGGTGCCAGCAAGGATGAGGTGGTGAATGCGGCGCGGCTTGCCCACATCCATGATTTCATAGACTCCTTGCCACAAGGTTACGAAACTGTCGTCGGTGAACGGGGGCTGAAACTGTCTGGCGGTGAAAAACAACGGGTAGCAATAGCGCGCACTGTCCTGAAGAATCCCCGCATCCTTGTTTTCGATGAGGCCACCTCCAGCCTGGATTCAAAATCCGAGCAAGCCATACTCGACGCCCTGAAGGAAGTGGCCGTGAATCACACCACCTTCGTTATTGCCCACCGACTGTCCACGGTAATTGATGCCGATCAAATTCTGGTCATGGAACAGGGTCATATCATGGAGCAGGGTAACCATCATGAACTTCTGGAAAAGAAAGGTGTATATGCCACAATGTGGGAACTCCAGCAAAAAGTACGCGACCACAAACAACACCTGGAAGAAGCAGAATTGCGATTACTTAATACCTGACTGCCCGGGAGGCAGTCGGGCCTGGGATGAATATCTATGTCTGAAAAACCCATACTCGTCACCGGTTGCTCCAGCGGCATAGGATTATGTGTTGCTGATGGGCTGAAACAACGTGGCTATCGCGTCTTTGCTACCGCGCGCAATCCAGATGATGTGGACAGACTCACAGCCAATGGCCATGAGGCCCTGCAGCTGGACATCCGGGATAGCAAATCCATCAATCAGGCCGTCGATGAGATTCTCTTACGCACCGAAAACAGGCTGTACGCATTATTTAATAATGCCGGTTATGGACAGCCAGGCGCAGTAGAGGATTTACCAGGAAATATACTTCGTGAACAATTTGAAACGAATTTCTTCGGTACCTTTGATTTAACCAACCGCATCATCCCGGTCATGCGAAAGCAGGGACATGGGCGTCTGATATTCAACAGTTCAGTCCTCGGTTTTGCTGCAATGCGATACCGCGGTGCCTACAATGCCAGCAAGTTCGCCATGGAAGGGTTGTGTGACACACTCCGCATGGAACTTGAAAATACCGGTATCCATATTTCTATCATCGAACCTGGCCCGATTACCAGCAGGTTTCGCAGCAATGCCATGGCTGCTTTTATGAAAAATATCGATAGGCAAAACAGCCATCATAAAGAGATCTATGCGGTGATGGAGGCGAGACTGACGAAGAAAGGACCGGCAGTACTGTTTACGCAGGGACCCGAGGCAGTACTGAACAAGGTGATCCATTCACTGGAGAGCGACAGGCCAAGGGTTCGATACTATGTTACCTTCCCGACCTACCTGTTTGCCTTCCTGCGTCATATACTTCCGTACCGGGCGATGGACTGGGTACTCAAAAAGGCCGGGGCCTAGGAGTCTGCCGGATCCGGGAAGAGTCATCCTTCCTGAGAAATACCAAACCAGCCATGCGCATCTTCCAGTGTTCTGAAAACCCGTATCTGGCTCGGGAGGATATTGGCATACACTGCGTAGACCCTGCAGAGCCCGTATTCCAGGTTTTTCGAGGCAACCAGGGCTGCCTTGTGTTCAGCGTAATGGGAATCGTATTTTAGTTTTATAAATTCGGCAATTTGCCGGAGTGTGCTGGTTTCCAGGGTCGTAAAATTCGCCTCACGAAGGTCCCAGAGCACATTCATATCTAGCCGAAAATCCGGATGTTCAAAACGGCTTGCAATGGCTGCCAGGAATTCTTCATAACTAGGACATCCTGTCACACTATAGGTGATAATCCCTGTCCCTGGGTCAACATTCGTGTCAATAGTCATTTTATCGAAAAACTTTTATAAGTACCCTGGCAGATTATTTATTATTCTTCGCTAACAAGGTGTGACGATTATTAATTTGCAGTTCCCCGTTTGACTACAAAAGTGACTGGTACATTGGTACCATTATCAAAACGCATTTCTACCTCTACTTTATCTCCTTCCTTCAGTTCTCGTTTCGGTGACATAAACATCAGATGTATTCCACCAGGCATTAGTTCAATGCGCATTCGGCCTTCTATCTTCAGATTATCTTTTTCGCGCATACGCGTCATGCCATCTTGCATATTGGTATCATGGATCATGATTGCAGCAAAATCATTACTTTTCAGGCTGTTGATGATCATACCCTTCCTGGACATGTTTTCAACCGACATATACCCGACAAGTACCTGCGCATTTGGCAGGGCTTCACGAAGCCATGCGTCTTCGACAACCAGCGGGGCAAGTTCGGTACTTCCTGCATTCAGGATCCCTGCAGGGATTAACAGCAATATTAATATCAGGCGACTTGCCAGCTTATTCATGCCCTGCTCCGTAATGCTGTCTTATCTTCAGAAACGACTTGCCTGGCGCCTCTGCATTATGTGGTGCCGGGTATAACCCACGCCAACGGGCACCGGGATCAATCAATAAAGTGGCTGAAGAATGCTCAATGACACAGTTTTGTCTCTCGCTTGCCTCTCCTGCCCTGGTACATAGTACACCCATCTGGCGACTGAATTTCATGATTTCCCCATCTTTTCCGCTCACCCCGATAAAATCCCTATTAAAATAGTGTAAATAACCCACTATCACGGCCGACCACTGTATCCTGCGACAGCCACAAGACTGGCGATGACAATAACGGGCTGGGTGGCAGGCTGGCGTTGCGGCGTGGGCGTGCCCTGGTTCCTGGGCAGATATTATGAACTGCCAGGCAGGTTGGCGTAAATAGCGTTGATACTTAATAGCTATTCATATCAGGCAGCCAGTTGTAGCGCCATTGAATTCAGTGTTTCCCGCCCCTGTTCGGTCAGGGTATGCAATACGATCTCAAGTTTTTCGTAAGTGAGACCAAGCTCCTCAAGCAGCTCATCAGGGATCTCTTCGGTCTCCGCATCGCCAATGTCGTAACTTTTTAACAGCCGATTGGCGATCAGCACCAGTTTGGCATACACCGCATATTCCCCCTGGCTTGTCTCATCATGGTGATTTCGGGCCGCGGCAACGATTTCCCCGGGCAAATTCCAGCTCTCCATCAACCAGGCACCGATATGCGTATGATCCTCACCCAAGATCTCTTTCTCCAGGGTTCGAACCGGCATATGAGGATTATCCTGGTAACGATGGTTCATTTGTCTGTATGCATCCGGAAACAGGTGCCCGGTCAGCAGGAAACCAAAATTGTGTAACAAGCCTGCCAGATAGGCCAAACCTGGCTCCGGTTTGCTTGCTGCTGACGTATTCACGACCCCGGCCAGTTGCTGGGCAAGAGACGCACAATACACCGAGTGCTTCCAGAAGGCATTCAGGCCCAGCGGACCGTTGGCGGGGACCCGCAAGGTCTGCCCCAGCGAAACCCCCAGGGCGATATCCAGCACCAGATCATAACCAAGAATGATCGAAATAACCTCACGAATAGATTTGATCTTGCCCAGGAAACCATACATAGGTGATTGAGCATAACGAATTAACTGCGCACACAGACTGGGATCAATTTCCACGATCTCAGCCAATTCCTTGGCGCCGGCAAATTTATTACTTCTCAGCAGCAATAACTTCTCGGCCATCTCTGGCATCGCCGGCAGCTTGTCGACCTTTTCCAGACACTGCATTACGTGGCCAGGCATCCCCTGGGTTAGTATCTGTTCTGTCTCACTGTGTGACATCGGCAACGGCCGGGTAAAACTGGATCCATGCCACGCGGTGGATTGCAGCTCATGAAAATCTCCACCACGAACCTGGAAAAGGCTGTTCTGATCGCCGACAAAAAAATATACCTCGTCCAGTTCGTCCAGCAAGGTATCCACAATTGCCGGCAGACCATACATATCACACAGAGGCGGCAATGCCGCCCCGTTTTCGTCCCCAAATAATCTGGATAATTCCTTGTCCGGGATAATGCTGAAATCACGCTGCAGCTGCTTACGCAGCATCAGGATATCCAGTTCACTGCCAGCTGGATAGATGACCATGATAAGCCCCTGGGTATCGCGCACCAGGCTGGCACGGGCAATATTGCCCATCGGGATCTGATGATGCCCGGCGATGGCACTGATATCAAAATCCCCCAGGTAGGGGTGCACACGGAAACTGACGCCCATGCGCTGTAAGTACGTCTCGACTGAGCCCATCAGGGTCATGCTGTATAACCTCCTTTCCCCCAGGTAAACCACTACTTCGTTTAGTGAAATAACGGCAGCATGCAGCCAAACTTTATACCGGACGGTATTTATAACCTACTGTTTCCAGACAAGGGGTAGGAACAGGCTGTCAAACGGCGCAGAGGGTCTCTGCCACTGATAAAACCAGCGTCATTAATGATATTACATACTTAAAATGTGGTTGTGGCCTGATGCCTTATCAAGGTGACAGGGCACTAGTGAATCCCCAGGCTCGCAAATCGTATCAGGGCATCTTCAACTTCTTCACGGACCCCATGGTCATCGTCAGCACGATGCAGAAGCAGATATTCACGCGCCCGGGAAGAATGGATATATGACAAGTAATGACAGGCATCAATACGGATCCTGGGATCCGCATGAGAACACAGGTTAGCCAGCTCATCGACACTGGCGGCAAGCAAATCGCTGCCCTCAAGATCCTCAAGGATGGCGGCGACGCCCAGTCGCGAGTTCATTGGCGCCTGCGGATCACCCAACACACCGATCAGCACCGATAATTCATCCGGGTAGCGTTGTATCCGGGCACTCACCTGGACCCGATTTCCTTCATTCAGCAGGGATTCGAAATGTTCACGTAAACCATCGACAGAGGCTGCCCTGGCGGCCCAGTGCCTTATCTCTGCTTCACTGTGGGCACCCAGTAATTCAATATTTCCAAGTCTTACCCAGGGGACCGTGGTCACTCCCAGCCCGGTAGCCTCTTCGGCCTCCACTTCTATATTGATCAGTTGCATCTTGCCGATGATACCTTCACTGATCAATGTAGCAAGCACCTGTCGAACGCTGGCACAGTGCGGACAACCCGGCCCCGACACCATGACAGCATCGACAGGTCCAGTCGGATTTGTTGTCTTGTCAGAATTCATTGCCGGCATGCTAACACGAGCCGCATGCAAAACGTGATTATCAGCCACAACAGTTCCCTGTCTGGGGACTTTCGTTGCGTGATTTTGTCTAAATACGTGTTCCGAATTCCTGGCCATAACGGCTGACCAATCTCTCAGATAGAGATGTCTTTAGCCTCTGGCAAGACCGTGGGCCGCATGGACGCCGCACATGGACGTGCCAGTGTCGCGAGAGGGCAGGATGCCCGAAGCGACCGCGGCCTTCGAGCCTACAGGGACGTATTTACGGCGTGTCTTGCCAGAGGCCAAAGGCAGCTCTCCTCTTGCACAACAGATAAATTTAACTGTGCACGTTTTTCAGGTAGTCAGGAATTCGGAACACGTATTTAGCGGGGGAGGATTCTATATACGGATATTTCAGGCAGCCATTTGTACGGCCAGGGTATCCATTGCGGTGCGTTCTTCTCTCGTATCAGCAAACACCTGCATGACCTTTTCCACGTCAAGACCAAGCCGCTCAGTCACTGCCTCCGGTATTTGCTGCTGCATCCTGCCAATGATGTCGTAACCGCCCTGCAGTCGATCTGCCAATAACACCAGGTTGGCATACTTGTAATATTCGCCATCATAATCTGGCATATGATGTTCGCGAACCACAGTGAGTACTTCAACAGGTAATTGCCAGGCGGCCAGGATCCATTCGCCTATTTCCATATGCGTCATGCCAAGCACATGTTTTTCGACATCGTTGACAGGGACATCGGGATTACTCATCACTGCCTTGCCGAGTACATTAAACTGGTTTCGGAACATATGCCCGAGCACCAGGAAGCCAAAATTATGCAATAGCCCACAAAGATACGCCAGCCCTGCCTGCGGTTGTTTGACCGGCTCCATCAATTTGCCCAGTCGTTGCGTCAGTACGGCCGTATAAACCGCATTTTGCCAGAAACCGGATAAACCCAATGGTCCACTGTCTGGCATCTGCAGGGTCCTTCCCAGGGAGACACCAATCGCCATGTCCATCACCACCCCGTGTCCGAGGACCCTGGCAATGGCATCCTGAATATTGCGGATTTCTCCCTGATAGCGATACAGCGGAGAATTTGCATATCGAACCACCTGCGCAGAGAGACTCGGATCCATCTTTATAATGCGCGCCAGATCAGAGGCATTGGCATCGACGTTGGTACGTAACAAAAGCAGCTCCTGTGCGACTCGCGGCATTGCAGGAAGCTCATTGATACTCTCGACGAGCTGTCTAAAGGTCTTTACTGACACTGCTTCATCCTCCTGTTTGTTTCCGTGCTGCTGTTCATATAAGACGATATGCCGTCGAGATAAATGGCATCTTGCTGAAGCTGCATAAAGTCTGCGCCGCTGACCCTCACCACCCGATGGCGACTCCCGGCCGGGAAATACACCTCCTGTATGCCATCGAATAAACGATCAACGATGACCGTGATCCCGCACAACTGTGCAATCGGCGGGCACGCCGGGACCAGCGAGGCAGGCAGACGCCGCCTGATTTCCTCTATGGTAGCCAGGCGTAACTGGCACCTCAATTTCCGCCCCACCAGCTCAGGTTGCAATTTTCGACTGGACGGATGGACTACCAGGTAGAGCATCAACCCGTCACTGAGAATGGTTGTCCTGGCAAGCTGCTCCCGGGAGACCCAGGCACTGGTCAGGGCATAATCCAGGCTTACCCAGGGCAGCGCTTCAATAAGCGTATATTGAATGTCCCGGCTGTGCAGAAAGTCCTGTAGGTTGTCAGAAGCCATACTTGTTTGACCTGTTCGGTTGCATATAGTCTCACTCATAGTATCGGTCGCTTTTGACTAATCCCCCAATGTAATGTTCGGTTTTGTGACAGAGGTAACACTTTTAATTGTCCCGCAATATCACATCAGGCTGAACGGTAGGAATTTAGCGATAAAAGGTTTTGATATTTGCGATGAGCAATCATTCAGTAGTAGGATTCGTTTCTCCACGACTGACAAGCAGACGGGTAAACAGATGAGAATCTATTCAATCAAAAATTATTCCCTGTGGCTGGTGTTGACCGGCGTGATTATACTGAGTGCCTGCAGCAATCCACAGGCGGACATCATTGGTAGCTGGCAACAAATCAACAGCGACAATACCATCACATTCAGAAAAGATGGCCGCCTTGTGATCAATGTCAGTGGTCTAACAACTTCGTATTGATGAGTTCAGCGCTCCTGTGGTGTTTCGCAGCAAGGCGCCGTGCGCAGGCAATGGCCCGGTCCTTGTCAAGCACGGCAACGCTGCTGCGGGACAACACAGGAGCGCCCGAAGGGTTGGTCTGTCAGCATCCATGGCCGCGTTCCGCCTCTTGCGAAGGACTAAGGCCATTCGCTGCGAGGCACGCCTTGCCATGAACGCTGACAGACCAACTGAATCCATCAATACGAAGTTGTTAGACCACTAATGGTGTGAATATTGGCGGAACGTACGAATTTGTTGACGAAAACCACGTCAAGTTCGAGTATCAGGGAATCGTCAAGGGAATAATGGATCTGGCAGAAGCCATTTCCGGGCCCGGTGCCTCGGTGTTTGAAATCAGCATATCCGGAGGCAGCCTGACATTAATCGATATCGCCGGAAAAAAGAAAGAATACCGTCGAGTGAAATAATTTAATGTGTGCTGCCATGGGTATCAGGGCTGACGCCTGATGCAAATATCTGTTCTGCATCCACGGCATCAAATTCATAACGCTGATTACAGAACTCGCAATTCACACGAATTATTTTTTTCTCGTCCAATATATCCTTTACTTCATCATAACTAAGAAACTTCAGTGCATTGGTAACACGATCCTTCGAACAGGGACAACGGAAACTGTATATTTCAGTCTCAAATACCCTGATGTCCTCTTCATGAAACAGCCGGTGAATGAGCTCTGATGCAGACAGGCGAAGAAGTTCTTCACTCTTGACAGTTGAGCCAAGAGTTATGACCCGGTTCCAGGCATCATCATCCTCTTCTGTTCCCCTGGCAGGAATTTTTTGCAGCAGCATACCAGCAGCACATGAACCATCCGCTGCCAGATATAATTCGGTGTCAAGTTGTTCCGATGTGGCCAGATAATTCTTCAGCATGGCAGCGATATTCTCACCTTCGAGAGAAACAATCCCCTGGTATCGCTCACTACCTTCCTGTGGTTCTATGGTAATAACCAGTCGACCATTACCCAGCAAATTCTGCAGGTTCGTTTCATCAATCCCGTCAGTATACCGGGCCATGGCTCTGAGGGTGCCATCACCGCTACATTCAACAACAACCAGCTTTACCTTACCATCGCCCTGGGCCTGAATAATCAGCTTGCCATCTAATTTAATGGTTGCAGACAACAGGACAGCAGCGGCAATTATCTCGCCCAGAATTATTTGCAATGGTTTCGGGTAATTGTGGCGTGACAAAACAGCACGCCACGATGCATCAAGATGTACAATCTCACCCCTGATTTCCATTTTCTCAAATAGAAAACGTCTTAGTGTATCGGCTTCATTTTCTTCCACTGTGTACTTTCCTGCTTATGATATTGAAAGGTTAGTACAGTGATTAAGGAACACGATCAATCAGGCAGCAGATACTTTACGAACTGTCTTGCTGAATTTTACCTCACCATTTTTAATATCTGCATGTATGAGGTCACCAGGAGCATACTTGCCCGCCAGGATTTCCTGTGCGAGTGGGTTTTCCAGTTGTTGCTGTATCTCCCGCTTAAGTGGTCTCGCCCCATAGACAGGATCAAAACCGGATTCACTCAATTGTGACAATACACTATCTGATAATTCCAGATCCATCTCGCGTTCAAGCAGTCGCTTACGCAGGTATTTAACCTGAATTTCAGTAATCGCGCGAATTTGATCCTTGCCAAGTGGATGGAACACCACCACTTCATCAATGCGATTAATAAATTCAGGCCGGAAGTGTCCGCTGACAGCATCCATTACCACTGCCTTTATTTCCCTGTAGTGTTCCTCTCCGGCCATTTCCTGAATGGTCTCGGAACCGAGGTTCGAGGTCATGATGATGACGGTATTGCGGAAATCCACAGTACGCCCGTGACCATCGGTGAGCCGTCCGTCATCCAGTACCTGCAACAACACGCTAAAGACATCCGGGTGGGCCTTCTCGACTTCATCCAGCAACACCACTGAATAAGGCCTGCGTCGTACTGCCTCAGTAAGATAACCACCTTCCTCGTAACCTACATAGCCAGGAGGGGCACCGATCAATCTGGCCACGGAATGCTTTTCCATGAACTCTGACATATCAACACGCACGATGGCCTCTTCCGTGTCAAACAGGAATTCTGCCAGGGCCTTGGTCAGCTCGGTCTTGCCAACACCCGTTGGTCCCAGCAACAGGAAGGAGCCATTCGGCCGGTCAGGATCTGCAAGGCCTGCCCGGGAACGTCGAATTGCATTGGACACAGCCTCAACGGCCTCTGCCTGACCAATGACCCGCCTGCCAAGCTCGTTTTCCATGCGCAACAGTTTATCGCGCTCCCCTTCCAGCATCTTGGAGACCGGGATACCCGTCCATTTGGATACAACTTCAGCAATTTCTTCTTCACTGACCCTGTTGCGCAACAACCTGGTGTCATGCATCTCAGCCTGAGCAGCCATATCCAGTTGTTTCTCAAGTTCCGGTATACGCCCGTATTGCAACTCGGACATCCTCGCCAGGTCACCGGCACGTCTTGCCGTTTCAAGTTCGACCCGGGCACGCTCCAGCTCTTCTTTAATATGCTGGGTCCCCTGAAGGGCAGCCTTCTCTGCCTTCCAGATCTCCTCAAGGTCCGCATATTCTCTTTCAAGACTGTCGATCTCTGACTGCAAAACCTGCAGACGTTTCTTTGATGCGCTGTCGTTTTCCTTGTTCAGTGCCTCACGTTCGATCTTTAACTGTATTAACCGTCGATCCATGCGGTCCATCTGCTCAGGTTTCGAATCAATTTCCATGCGGATCCGACTGCCAGATTCATCGATAAGGTCAATGGCCTTATCCGGCAAATTACGATCACTGATATAACGATGAGACAATGTTGCTGCAGCCACAATGGCAGGATCGGTTATTTCCACGCCATGATGGACTTCATATTTTTCCTTGAGTCCACGGAGGATGGCAATGGTGTCCTCTACACTGGGTTCATCCACCAGGATCCTCTGGAAGCGCCGTTCCAGTGCCGCATCTTTTTCGATGTGTTCGCGGTACTCATCCAGTGTGGTTGCACCGACGCAGTGGAGCTCACCACGTGCCAGTGCCGGCTTTAACATATTACCAGCATCCATGGCACCTTCCGCCTTGCCGGCACCGACCATGGTATGTAACTCGTCGATAAACAGGATGATCTGGCCCTCCTGTTTGGCAAGATCATTCAGCAGGGCCTTCAGGCGTTCTTCAAATTCACCGCGATATTTGGCCCCTGCCAGTAGTGATCCGAGATCCAGAGAGAGTACGCGTTTATGTTTCAGGCCCTCGGGAACCTCGCCATTGACGATACGCTGGGCAAGTCCTTCCAGGATCGCCGTCTTACCTACGCCGGGTTCACCGATAAGTACCGGGTTGTTTTTGGTGCGTCGTTGCAGGACCTGAATAGTACGACGGATTTCATCGTCACGACCAATAACCGGATCAAGTTTTCCCTGCTCGGCACGTTCAGTGAGATCGATGGTATATTTTTCCAGTGATTGACGCTGTTCTTCTGCGTTAGGGTCATCAACACTTTGCCCACCGCGTAAATCATCGATGCTTTTCTCCAGGCTGTCCCTGGCGGCACCGGCCTTGCGCACCAGTTCACCGAGCACACCCTTGTCTTCAAGACTTGCCAGTATAAACAGTTCACTTGAGATGTACTGGTCTTTGCGTTGCTGCGCCAGCTTGTCACAGATATTTAACAACCTGCCAAGATCCTGTGAGATATGCAGATCGCCGTCTGTGCCCTGAACCTGGGGCAGGCGCTCAAGGGCCTCACCCAGCTGGGAGCGCAGCCAGTTAACATTCATGTCAGCCCTGGCCAGCAAGTGGCGCACGGAACCGCCTTCCTGATCAAGCAGTGCCAGCATCAGGTGGACAGGTTCGATAAACTGGTGATCCCGACCCACGGCCAGACTCTGGGCATCTGCCAGGGCTATTTGAAACTTGCTGGTGAATTTATCCATCCGCACGGCTTCGACTCCAATTTTGCCTCTAGACTATTAAAGCCTTAATGGGGATGTTCTGCCAGTTTTCAAGACATTTTGGAATTGCTACCGGTGGTATCGGCAGGCCCGTCCTCAGGACTGCCTTTGAAATAGCCGGAGAGTGTTTCCAGCAGCTCCGGTACCGGATGTGCCAGATCGCAGCTGACAGGCTCATAGCCAGTGATTTGGACATGACTGGGAATAAACACTGCCCGGATCACATGGCCCTGGCCACGCACGCCCTGCAGGTAGAAAGGATAAATAGGACAGCCGGCATACTGGGCCAGCTTGACCACCCCGGCCTTGAGCTTTAGCGGTGGATCGGAATCCAGATGAATCTTGCCATGCGGGAATATGGCGACGACCCCTCCCTGTTCAAGCACTCGCTTGGCATCACGAAAGGCCACTTCCGGCTTGCCGCCACGATCCACTGGAATACACCCGGCGGCACGAAACAACCAGGTCAGGCCGAAGCGTTCATATTCCTCCCTTGCGATTAAAAAATGCAGTTTGCGCTTATTCGCGGCAACCAGTAAAAAAGGATCCAGTCCGGAAATATGATTACATGCCACCAGTGCGCAGCCTGTTTCAGGCAGAGACACGCCGGTAATGTCCATATGATGAAACCGGGAACAAAGCAGACGATTAAACCCGTCGATTCTGTTCATAAACGGGCTACCCCAGTCCACCTCACTACTGGCCAGACAGAGCCGTTCAAAACGCCACAAAAGGAAAAACAGAGCGGCAATTATAATAACAATGACTATCAACATAATGGTGAGCTATCTTGCAATACAGGTCCTATTCCTATTTATAGACCTTCCTGACAAACAGATCATTCCGCCTGCTGACGACACGATCCACAAACAGGATGCCATCCAGGTGATCAAGCTCATGCTGAACGGCGCGCGCCTCAAACCCATCACAATGAAATGAACATGGTTCCCCATACTTGTCTTTTGCTTCAAGGGTCAGCTTGCTGGCACGGATGACGTTGCCGGTGTAATCAGGTACTGACAAACAGCCCTCACGACCAACTGCCATACCACTCCATTCTGTTATCTCGGGATTCACAAGTATCATGCGGCCACTATTTTTGTGTTTTGGTTTGCTCGAAATATCAACAATAAAAATCCGCTGCAAATGTCCCACCTGTGGCGCGGCAATCCCCACCGCACCAGGGCCGGTTCCCATCGTCTCTTCAAGATCATTTATAAAGCTCCGCAGTTCGTCGTCAAAGATTTCTACCGGCTCTGCCATCCGCCTGAGCCGTTCATCGGGGTAACTAAGAATTTCAAGTACTGCCATGGAATGGATACCTGACTGAACTAGCCGATAACAGTGTCGACAGGCTGGATACTGATATCTATGCCCTGATCGGAAAACAGTTTAATGACGGCCTCAAGGCTTCCTATTCCTTCGGTCGCGATACCTTCCACGTGCATGATATAGATAGGCGATGACTCGGTCCCGACGACATCAGATTCCAGATCCAGTATATTCAGGCCGGCTTCTGCCAACGCATTAGTCACGTCGGCAACAATACCCGGCCTGTCAGCACCGCTAACGGAAATCCTGACATCCGGTATGACATGTTTGTGAAGACTGCCCTCAATGGTGTCAACATGAACATGCAGTCCCAGTGAATCAGCAACCGGCTCTACCATATTCTCTATATCCCTGCGTTTGGTGTCGCTGCCGACCATCAGCATAATGCTGAAATTTCCGCCCAGCCTCATCATTGAGGCCTCTCCCATGTTACAGCCACCCTCATACAGGGCATGTGTGATTTTTGCCACAATCCCTGGTCGATCCTCGCCAACTACTGTCAGCATGTACCAATGATTCATTGCGCCGCCTCCGTATTTAAGCCCTGAAACCTGACACCGATTCATCCAGGGAAAGCTAATCAATGCAAGCTTGAGTGTGTAATGTATATAATAATGACACCAGATGAGATCAGTAAAATTTGCTGAATTGTTACCCTGATTTCGGATCGCTGGTGTAACGTGGGAATCAGATCTGCCACGGCAATATAAATAAAACTGGCTGCCGCCACTGCCAGCACATACGGAATCGCTAACTCCATACTGGCAAGACTATAATAAGCCAGCACCCCGCCCACTACCGTGGTCAGGCTGGCCAGAATATTATAAAGCAGCGCCTTGCTGCGGCTGTAACCGCTATGCAGCAAGATTGCAAAATCGCCCACTTCCTGGGGGATCTCGTGCGCCGCCACTGCCAGACTAACGACAATACCGACGTGTACATCAGTCATAAAGGCAGCTGCAATCAATATACCGTCGACAAAATTATGCATGCCATCACCGATAAGTATCATCATCCCGGCAGGCTTGGTGGGCTCATGGTCATGATCATGTTCGGTGCCGTGCACCTCACATTCTTCATGATGACAATGTCTCCACAGCACCATCTTCTCTAACAGAAAGAATCCCATGATGCCCAGCAAGACCGTCGTTGTGATGTTGTGTACACTAGTGATTCCTGCCCCTTCCATGGCATGTGGCAACAAGGTAAGGAAAGCGGTCCCAAGCAGACTGCCGGTCGCAAAACTGACAAGATGGGGCATTAGTTTACTTCTTGCCTCTTCAGATAACAGCAGATACGCAGAGGCGGCCAGCACACTCAGTACACCGCCCAGGACACTAAATATAATGATAAGAAACAGCAGGTTCATTTTACTTTCAGGTTACGAAATATAAGCATCCGACAATATCACTTTGAAGGCGTACTAGTCCATCCAGATTAAACTGGCCATACGGCCAGTAGGGCCATCGCGTCTGTATGAATAAAATTTGCCGGTATTTTCGTAGCTGCACTCACCACCGCCGAATATATTCTCAACCCCGATAGAGACGAGTCGCTGCCATGCCAGTTGATGAATATCGGCCAGCCATTTAGCATCACCACGGGACGTAAATGCCACCTCTGCAGTGCTGTCATGGGCCACAAATAGCTCGCGGACCTCATCACCCACTGCAAAATGCTGTTGACCAATCGCGGGGCCCAGCCACACCAGCAAATCAGCCGCTGCACATGTCAGCGAGCGGACTGTTGCCTCGATAACACCTGCTGTCAGGCCGCGCCAGCCGGCATGAACAGCGGCTACCTGACTGCCTTGCCGATCGCACATAAGCACCGGCAAACAATCGGCCGTCATCACTGCACAAACCACTCCCGCCCGGGTAGTGTAACTTGCATCCGCTTCATACACTGTTTCATTATCAGGATGGCTACCGACATCGATCACCGCATTACCATGGACCTGCTTAAGCCATACCGGCGAACTCGGCAGAGACAAGGTATTAACAAGCAGCTGGCGGTTAGTTTCAACAGCGGCAGGATCATCACCAACGTGATCCGCCAGATTGAAACTGTCATAAGGCGATACACTGACACCACCTGCTCGGGTAGTGCTGGCCACCTTAATATTCGGACTTGCGGGCCAGTCGGGAGTAATGATCTCAATGCTCATTGATCGCGCGCCCTGAGGTCTTCACGTAACGCTTCCAGTAAATGTGCCATATCTTCCGGGACAGGGACTTCCCAACTGATCTCCTCATTGCTTTCCGGGTGCACCAGTAACAGTCGGGTCGCATGTAATGCCTGACGCCTGAAGCCACGCAGAATATTCGCAAAATCCTCACTGCTACCAGGTGGTATTCGCAGTCTGCCAGCATAAACGGGGTCACCCAGTAACGGGTAATTAATGTGTGCCATGTGGACCCGGATCTGATGAGTACGGCCAGTCTCCAGTTTCACCCGGATCAGGCTATGTGCGCCGAAGCGCTCTATAACCCGGTAGTGGCTAATCGCGTGTTTGCCCTTTTCAGTCACGGCCATTTGCTTGCGTTGGCGTGGATGGCGCCCTATTGGTGCATCTACAGTTCCACCTGCGGTCATCACCGCGACCGTGATGGCCAGATATTCCCGGGTAATATCACGGGCCTGCATCTGTTCCACCAGGTGCTTCTGGGCGCTGAGGCTCTTGGCAACCACCATCAGGCCACTGGTGTCCTTGTCGAGACGGTGAACAATTCCTGCTCTGGGTATATTTTCCAGCACCGGCGCGTGGTGTAACAGGGCATTGAGCAATGTACCAGAGTGATGGCCCGCCGCGGGGTGAACCACCTGCCCGGCCTGCTTGTTTAACACCAGTATATGTTCATCTTCATGGAGTATTTCCAGCGGGATCGGCTCTGGATGATGACTGACTTCCTGCTTGAGTATCGGGGATACCCGTAATACCTCGCCTTCGGTAACCGCATCCCGTGGACGTCGAGTATTACCGTCCACCAGGACCTGGCCGGCCAGTATCCATTGTTTCAGGCGGCTGCGGGAATAGTCCGGAAATAGCGCGGCAAGCGCCTGATCCAGTCTTTTCCCTGCCAATTCTGCAGGGATCGTGGCGATAATCGGCTCAATATTTGTCATCGTCGCTGCTGAAAACCCGGGTAATGAGTGCCAATTCCTATATAATATCCCTTCACCATAACTATCTCGAAAGCGTTATATTGACACAATGATGACCCCAAGAAACAAAATTTATACTATTTTCCTGATTCTCTCTGTACTTATGTTCAGTAGTGCCTGTTCGCTGCTGCCAAAGCAAACAGAGGAAACTGATAAGTGGTCTGCCAGTAAGTTCTATTCCGAAGCCAAGTCTTCCCTGGCCGCCACAGATTACGAAGATGCCATCAAATATTATGAAATGTTGCTGGCGCGTTATCCGTTTGGTCGTTTTGCACAACAGGCACAGGTTGAGCTCGTCTATACGTACTACAAATACGATGAACCTGAGTCAGCGCTCGCCGGGGCGGATCGTTTTATCAAGACCTATCCACGCCATCCTAATATCGATTACGTGTATTACCTGAAAGGCCTGGTCAATTTCAATCGCGGCAAAGATCTCATTGCCAGGTACTTGCCCCAGGATCCTACCCAACGTGATCCGGGGGCAACGCGTCAGGCGTTTGATGATTTTTCTGTGTTGACCAAAAAATTCCCGAACAGCAAGTATTCCAGAGATGCCAGACAACGCATGCTGTTTCTGCGTAACAACCTGGCCCAGTACGAGGTCCACGTGGCCAACTATTATATGAAACGTGGTGCCTATATTGCGGCAGCAAACCGCAGTAAATACGTACTGGAGCATTACCAGAAAACGCCTGCTGTACCCGGTGCACTTGACGTCATGATACAGGCCTATGATAAACTTGGTCTTGATGACCTTGCTACCGATGCTCGCCGGGTCATGCAGACAAACTATCCTGAATACCAGACTGTCCAGAGAAGTAATTAGTCGGGGGAACACCTATGTGGGATTTTTTTGAAACGGTAAGACATCGTCATTCAATTCGTAAATATCAGGCAGACCTGCCCGTTGAACAGGAGAAACTCCACGCCGTGCTCGAGACCGCCTGTTCTGCTCCGTCAGCAGGCGATCTGCAATCATATCGTATTGTTGTAGTAACGGATGGAGGGCAACGTAAGGCATTAAGAAAAGCAGCCGGTGACCAGGAATTTGTTTCCGAGGCGCCTGTCTGCCTGATCTTTTGCAGTGACGTCAAGCGTGCTGAAGCAAAATACGGCGAACGGGGAAAATGCCTGTTTGCTATCCAGGACGCCACCATCGCTGCAAGTTATGCCCAACTGGCCGTTGTTGCCGCTGGCATGGGCTCCACCTGGATAGGCCGGTTCGATGAACAGGCTGTCATTGACATCATTCAACTGGATGATGGATTAACACCTGTCGCAATGTTGAGCATCGGTTATCCGGCTGAGTTACCAGAGCTAACTCCTCGCCGACGACTGGATGATGTGGTAATTACTCCCTCACAGTAGGTTCTTTCCAGGTCCGGCAGGCACCTAGATCGCTTCTTCTCCCGCCTCCCCGGTACGGATGCGAATAACCTGTTCCACTGATGATACGAAGATTTTACCGTCACCGATCTTGCCGGTACGGGCAGCATTGGTAATGACTTCGATGCATTGTTCGACATCCGCTTCGCCAACCACAATTTCAATTTTGACCTTGGGAAGAAAATCGACGACATATTCAGCGCCACGATACAGTTCAGTGTGACCTTTCTGGCGACCAAAGCCCTTCACATCGATAGCCGTCATACCGGTAATACCAATATCAGATAATGCTTCGCGAACTTCGTCGAGTTTAAAAAGTCATCTTTTTCTTGTTTTGAAAACATCATAATTATCATCTCAAAATGCTATTAATAAAATTGCATCGATAGCAGAAAACAAGGAGAATGGACACCTGTTTAACTGGTATAATGCAGGAATTACAAGAGCGATGCTGAAGCAGCTGTTGCAAAAGATCTTTTTGAGTGTAAAAGAGACCAATGACAGTGGTGATCAGGCCAAATTACATACCTCGAATGGGTCAATTGATGATTTGCTCGGTTCAGCCTATCAGTTACAAAAAGATGGCAATCTTAATGAAGCTGAGGCTGTCTACCGTCATGCAAGGAAACTGCAGCCAGATAACGTCGCCGTTTACTACTTATTAGCCAGGTTGCTAGGACAAAAGGGAAAACTGGACGAGGCAGAGCAGCTGCTTAACAAGGCGATCAACATACACGACGATTTTGCTGAAGCTTATCTAGAGTTAGGTAATGTCTATTTGCAATTAAAAGAGATTGACAAGGCCATAGCCGCATTTTTACAAGCCCTGAGAAATAATGTAAATACGACCGAGAATCTGTTTAAAATAGGTAAACAACTAGAGGGTCAGGGTGAACATACAAAGGCAAAGTCCATATATACCAAGATACTAACCATTGAGCCTGGCTGTTATCCGGCCTTGTTGTATATGGGCGATTTGTACATGAATAGCGGGCATTCCAGCGAGGCTATTGAATGTTACCAGAATGGACTTGAACTGGATCCAGATTCATCTGATCTACTGGTACATCTCGCCAACGCCTATTTGCAGGACGGGAATCATGAGTTGGCAGAGGCAAGATATATCGAAGCAATCAAAAGAGATCCATATAATGCTATTGTAAATGATGCAATTGGAATGTTTTATCGGGGGCGCGGTGACTTTTCGAGAGCAATTGATTATATGAATAAAGCGGTCGAAATTGATCCTGACTCAGTGGAAATACAAAATAACCTGGGCCTTTTGAATGAAGATTTAGGGAATTATGAAGAATCATTAAAGCATTTCAATATAGCATTAAATTCTTGTACTGACTGTGCTGCAATACATTTAAACAGAGCGTTACTAAACCTAAAGAATGGGAATTTCAAAAAAGGCTGGAGTGAATATCATTACCGGTGGGATGTATATACAAATATAAAACGTCAGTTTTCGTATCCTGAATGGCGTGGTGAAGATCTGACAGGTAAACGGGTGCTTATCTATGCCGAGCAGGGTATAGGCGATGAGATATTGTTTGCTTCATGTATACAAGAAATTATCGATCGAAGCGAGAGTATTGTGATTGAATGTAATATAAAGCTAGTTAACCTATATAACCAATCTTTTCCCGACGCTGTGATCCATGGGTGTTCAGCTAGCTTGGAGAATGGGAAAAGAACAGAAACGCTTGATTGGTTGGAAGAACTGGAACCGATAGACTTTCAGGTTGCAATCGGTGCTTTACCAGGATTTTTTCGGAATAGGCTGGAAGATTTTCCTGAGCACAGTGGATATCTTAAGGCCGATTCAGAACGAGTTGACTTTTGGAAGAACCGACTTAATGGATTAGGTGATGGTATAAAAGTCGGGATATCATGGCGAGGTGGAACAGCAATGACACGTGGATTTCTACGTTCAATTCCACTAGTTGACTGGAAGCCTATACTTACTTTGCCAGGAATACATTTTGTCAGTTTGCAATATACAAAGTGTGATGATGAGCTTGCTGAGATCCAGGATAAATACGGGGTGGATGTGCATCACTGGCAAGAAGCTATTGACGATTCTGCTGAAACGGCCGCATTGCTCTGCGCATTGGATCGGGTCGTAAGTATCCAGACAGCACTGGTACACTTAAGTGGGGCATTAGGCCTGCACGCTAATGTGTTGGTACCATATAGTCCCGAATGGCGGTATCTGGAACAAGGTGAACAGATTCCCTGGTATCCATCAATACGTCTTTATAGACAACAGCAGCATGGAAAGTGGGACGAGATTATAGCTAATATTGCAGAAGATATTCGAATTAAATGTTAAAACAGTTCTTTCCAAAGAGATGGCCACTCCATAGCCCGTCGCGATGCTGAGCATCGGTTATCCGACCGAGATACCGGAACTAACTCCACGCCGACGCCTGGATGATGTGGTAATTACTCCCTCACAGTAGGTTCTTTCCAGGTCCGACAGGCTCCTAGATCGCTTCTTCTCCCGTCTCACCGGTACGGATGCGAATAACCTGTTCCACTGATGATACGAAGATTTTACCATCACCGATCTTGCCGGTACGGGCAGCATTGGTAATGACTTCGATGCATTGTTCGACATTCGCTTCACCAACCACAATTTCAATTCTGACCTTGGGAAGAAAATCGACGACATATTCAGCGCCACGATACAGTTCAGTGTGACCTTTCTGGCGACCAAAGCCCTTCACATCGATAGCCGTCATACCGGTAATACCAATATCAGATAATGCTTCGCGAACTTCGTCGAGTTTAAAAGGCTTGATGATTGCTTCGATTTTCTTCATTTTTAACCTCCTGACTCCGTAATTATAACTAAACTAGCGAATAAAATTCTTCATTGCCTGTGGTTGCCTGACAGGCATTTGTCAGGTCACTATGTATCCGGACGTTATCGGGTAACGCCGATCCCTGCCAAAGGCCCTTCTGCTGATACGAACCCCCGGTGCTGCCTGGCGACGTTTGTATTCGTTTCGCTCAACCATCGAGATAACGCGCCTGACCACCTCTGAATCATAGCCTTTCGTCACGATATCCTCCACACTGAGGTCCTGTTCCACGTACATTTCCAGTATCGGATCCAGCACATCATAAGGCGGCAGGCTATCCTCATCTTTTTGATCCACAGCCAGCTCTGCCGACGGTGGTCGTGTTATTACCCGCTCTGGAATAATATCAGCAATTGAATTGCGATATCTGGCCAGGCGATATACCAGTGTTTTAGGCACGTCCTTAAGCACCGCAAACCCGCCGGCCATATCGCCATACAAGGTTGCATAGCCAACCGCCATCTCACTCTTGTTACCCGTGGTCAGTACGATTTTGCATTTTTTATTCGCAATAGCCATCAGTATGACACCCCGACAACGGGCCTGAAGATTTTCCTCGGTAACATCCACCTCAAGACCGGAAAATTCCTCTGACAAAGTTTCCAGGAAAGTTTCAAACGGGGCCTCAATCGGCAACACGCTGAAATTGACCCCCAGGGCATCCGCCTCGGCCCTGGCATCTTCGATACTCATATCGGCGGTATACCTTGATGGCATCGAAACCGCCTCGACACGTTGTGTGCCTATGGCATCGACGGCCACTGCCAGCGTCAAGGCCGAATCTATACCACCTGATAATCCGATAACCACACCTGAGAATCTGTTTTTCTCAATATAATCCTGTACCCCCAGTACCAGGGCCCTGTAGACCTGTTGCTCCTGCGATGCCGCCTCCATTTCAGGTTGTGCGTACGCAAACAAATGCCCATCCTGCACGCCAAATTCGGCCACGTATAGCCCCTCTTCAAAGGCTGGTGCAATTTGAGAAACATTACCCGAGCCATCCATTACCATGGACGCACCATCAAACACCAGTTCGTCCTGCCCCCCTACCAGATTGACATATACGATCGGAATATTTGCCTGTTTGACCCGCAGTCGCAGTTGCTCCTGTCTTTCCAGATCCTTGTCTACATGGTACGGGGAGGCATTCAGGTTCAATATCAGCTGCGCCCCGGCCTGCGCCGCGTCGGTCACTGGTCCTGACATCCACACATCCTCGCAGATACTCAACGCCACCCTGATACCTTTAATATCAACCAGACACACTGAGTCACCGGCCGTAAAATAACGTTTCTCGTCAAACACGCTGTAGTTGGGAAGGTATTGCTTATGGTAGGTAGCAATGATGTCTCCATTTCGGATGACGCTGACAGCATTAAAGTAACCACTCTCTGTCTGCTGCGGATAACCCACCACCACATCTATTCCACTGGTGTGTTGCCTGATGGTATCCAGTCCCTGCCGAATATGTTCATTGAAGTCCGGGCGAAACAACAAATCTTCCGGAGGATACCCGCTAAGCGCCAGCTCGGGGGTGACCAGCACATCGCCCATTAGCTCATCACGGGCCGTCTCAATGGCATTGACGATCTTGCCCGCATTACCGGCAACATCACCCACCAGCAGGTTCAATTGTGCCATTACGATACGTAAAGAGGCTGACATTGAAATCTCGTACTAAATACGCGTTCCGAATTCCTGGCCACTTGAAACAGGCACAGCTGGATTCTGCTGTCCTGCCGGCATTCCCACCTTAAAGGTGGTTGCATCCATCGAGGTCAGGAATTCAGAACACATATTCAGTGCTTCAGGGCCTGTTCCATGTGTTCACCCAATTCGGCCGGTGAGCGGGAAATGCTGACCCCGGCGCCTTCAAGCGCATTAAATTTTTCTTCCGCAGTACCCTTGCCACCGGAAATAATGGCACCGGCGTGTCCCATGCGTTTGCCTGGAGGTGCTGTCACGCCGGCAATATAGGCAACCACCGGTTTGCTAACGTTGGCCTTGATGTATTCGGCGGCATTTTCTTCGGCAGTTCCACCAATTTCGCCAACCATTATGATCCCTTCGGTAAGCGGATCCTGTTCAAACATCTCAAGACAATCGATAAAGTTCATCCCATGGACAGGATCACCACCAATACCGACACAGGTACTCTGGCCGAGCCCTTTTAATGTGGTCTGGTGCACCGCCTCATAGGTCAGCGTACCGGATCGGGACACGATACCGATACGTCCTGGTTGGTGGATGGCCCCCGGCATAATACCGATCTTGCATTCACCGGGGGTAATAATACCCGGACAGTTAGGACCAATGAGGCGGGTATCGATACCCTTCAGTGCCGCCTTGACCTTCAGCATATCCAGCACCGGAATTCCTTCGGTGATACATACGATCACCTTGATACCGGCAGTGGCCGCTTCAAGGATCGCGTCCGCCGCAAATGCGGCCGGCACATAAATCATACTGGCCTCGGCACCGGTGGCCTCGACTGCGTCATACACGGTATTGAATACCGGCAGGTCAAGGTGCGTCTGGCCACCCTTGCCCGGTGTCACACCACCGACCATATTGGTGCCATAGGCAATCGCCTGCTCAGAGTGGAACGTGCCCTGCTTACCGGTAAAGCCCTGACAGATTACCCGCGTCTGTTTATTTACCAGGATACTCATGTGTTACCTTCCAGGTGCGCGGCCTCAACAACCTTGCGGGCCGCCTCGCCAAGATCCTCTGCACCAATGATATCGAAACTGCTGTTATCCAGCATTTCTATTCCCTTGTCGACGTTGGTACCTTCCAGACGTACTACCACCGGAATGTCGATAGCCACTTCCTTGACGGCATTGATAATGCCTTCGGCTATCAGATCGCAGCGTACGATGCCACCGAAAATATTCACCAGGATCGCCCTGACCTTTTCGTCAGACACGATCAGCTTAAAGGCCTCGGTAACTTTTTCTGCGGTGGTGCCACCGCCGACATCCAGAAAGTTTGCCGGCTCACCACCATTCAGTTTGATGATGTCCATCGTGGCCATGGCCAGTCCGGCTCCATTCACCATACAGGCGATGTTGCCATCCAGGGTAATGTAATTCAGGTCGAATTCCCTGGCCGCTGCCTCCTTGGCATCTTCCTGACTTATATCTCTTAGCGCCAGCAGATCCGGGTGACGGAATACGGCATTGTCATCCAGGTTGATCTTGGCATCCAGTGCCAGGAATTCACCGGATGAGGTCAGCACCAGCGGGTTGATTTCAATCAGACTGGCATCATTGTCCAGAAAACACTGGTACAGGGCCTGCATGATCCGGGCAAATGCCCCCACCTGTTTTGCCTCCAGTCCCAGCGCGAATCCTGCACGACGGCATTGATAAGGCTGAAGCCCGGCAGCCGGGTCAATATCAAGGGTATGGATCTTTTCCGGGTTGCTGGCGGCAACCGCTTCAATTTCCATGCCGCCTTCAGATGACACCATAAAACTAACCCGTTCCCTGGCGCGATCGATGACCACACCAACATAGAACTCGCGGGCGATATCGCACGGGATTTCCAGTAATAACTGATTCACGGGGAGACCCCCGGGTCCGGTCTGTGGCGTCACCAGCTGGCTGCCTAACATTTGTTGTGCAATGGCGGAGACATCCTGTTCATTTTCTGCTCGTTTGATCCCGCCGCCCTTGCCCCGGCCACCGGCATGCACCTGGGCCTTGATCATCCAGCTGGAGCCTCCTAGCGCCCTGCTGCTGGTCACGGCCTCTGCGGCACTGCTGGCGACATCCCCGTCGGGAACCGGGATGCCTGCGGCCTTAAACAGGCCCTTTGCTTGATATTCATGCAGATTCATTTGTCTGTTATTTGGTATTTTCCTGGTGTATTTTCTTGAAGTGTAGCCCGCAATCGGTCATTTTGTCGGAAATGGATGATTTACGCAAAGCGGGGTATGCTGTTATGAGTTTAGCCAAAATAATGCGGATGTCATAACTCCCCTGGATCTGAGCCTAAATATAGGTGAAATATAGATGAATCTGATACGTTTGATAGTGGTGTTTCTGGTGGTGTGGATAATTATCCGCATGCTCAGAAACTATCTGGCGAAGAAGACCGTGGCGAAACAACCGCCAGCACAAATTGACACCATGGTAAAATGCAAGGTCTGTGACCTGCATATTCCGGAACAGGAAGCTATCCGCTGTGGCGACGACTATTATTGCTGTCAGGAGCATAAACAGCTTAACGAACCTTAAGGTTCCTTAATATATCGATATGCCAGCAAACACAGAAATGACCCTGCCACATCA